>DATIZP010000001.1:0-59318 GCA_035517035.1 Streptosporangiaceae bacterium
GGGGTCGGCAGCGTGTCGAGGTCCGGCCTGCCGTGCACGATCCGGTAGAAAATGGTCTCGAACGACCCGGTGCCGAACGGCGGCCGTCCGGTCGCCGCGTACGCCAGCGTCGCCGCCAGCGAGTGCACGTCAGAGGCCGGCCCGCTGTCGCTGCCCTCGATCACCTCGGGCGCCAGGTACCCGGGGGTGCCCATGAACATGCCCGTCATCGTGAGCCTGGTGGTCTCGGGCATCTGCGCGATGCCGAAGTCGATGACCACGGGCTCGCCGTCGCAGATCATCACGTTGCCGGGCTTGAGGTCCCTGTGCACCACGCCGGCGGCGTGCACGGCGGCCAGCGCCTCGGCCAGCCCGCGTGCCAGCCTGGCCAGCGCCTGCCCGGTCAGCGGCCCGCCCGCGGAGACCACGGCGTCCAGCGTCAGCCCCGGCACGTACCTGGTCACGATGTAGGGCGGGTCGCCGCCCAGGTCCGCGTCGACCACCTCGGCGACATACCTGCTGCGGACCAGCCGCATGGTCTCGACCTCGCGGGCCAGCCGCCGCCTGGCGTTCTCCTCCCGCGCCATCATGGGGTGCAGCGCCTTGACGGCCACGGGCGCGCCGCGCGCGTCCATGGCCAGGTACACGACGCCCATGCCGCCCTCGCCGAGCCGCCTGAGCAGGCGGTACGGGCCAAGCCGCTCGGGGGCGCTCTCCTGCACCCTCATGACCTCATAGCTTACGTTTCGCTTGCCGCAGGCAGCAGTGTCCGGCCGAAGCTGATGCCGCGACCGCCGCCAGCCCGAGATTCTTTCTTAACAAGCCCGCACCTCCGCTGCCGCCCCACGGCCGGCGTGGCCGCCCGGACGCCTAGCTACCGGCGACCAGTCGGCGCAGCGCGATCGCCGCCTCGGCGTTCTGCTCGGCGTGCTCGACCAGCCCCTTGGCTAGCTCGGCCGCCCACTGCGCGATCGGGACCGTGGTGCGGGACAGCACGATCCCGCGCACCTCGTGGCAGACCTCGGCCACCGGCACGCCGCGCTGGACGCCGAGCGTCATGGTCCTCTCGCCGAGCTTGACCGAGATCCTGGTGACCGTTCCCGGCCGGTTCGCCATCCGGTCGGCCATGCTCCTGGCCCGCTCGACGGTGACCGTGCCGGGCGGCAGCGAGTCGCCGAGCGACTCGGTGAGCACCTGGGCATAGATCGCGATGTCCGAGCTGTCGGCGCGTAGCGCCGCCGTCACCATCTCAAGCGACGGGCTGTCACCCGCGTCAGTCATCGCTGCGTCCTCACTCCCGCCCGCCGCCCGCCGCGGTGCGCGCCAGGCTACCGTCCCGCGAACGTGGCCTTCCCCGGTCCATTCTCCACGAAGCTGCGCATGCCCGTGGCCGCGTCCTGGGTGGCGAACAGCCCGGCGAAGTGCAGCCGCTCGATCTCCAGGCCGGTGTCCAGGTCGGCGTCCAGGCCCTCATCGATGGCCTGCTTGGCGGCCCGCAGCGCGACCGCTGGCCCGCGTGCGTACCTGGCCACGAGGTCGCGCGGCCTGGTAGACCTCGGCGTCTGGCACCACCTTGTCCACCAGCCCGATCGCCAGCGCCTCGGCCGCTGGCAGGAACCTGCCGGTGAACACGATGTCCTTGGCCCTGGCCGGGCCGACCAGCCTGGGCAGCCGCTGGGTGCCGCCGGCGCCGGGGATCAGGCCGAGCAGGATCTCGGGCTGGCCGACCCGCGCGCCCTCGCCGGCCACCCGGAAGTCCGCGCACAGCGCGAGCTCGAGGCCGCCGCCGAGCGCGTATCCGGTGATCGCCGCGACCACCGGCTTGCCGATCCTGGCCACCGCGGTGAACGAGGCCTGCAGCCGCCTGCTGTCCGCCGCCATGGTCGGGTAGCTGGCGTCGGCCATCTCCTTGATGTCGGCGCCCGCGGCGAACACCTTCTCGCCGCCGTAGATCACCACGGTCCTGACCTCGGGGTCGGTGTCGGCCTGCGCGGCGGCCGCCGCGATCTCCGCCTGCACCTGCGCGTTGAGAGCGTTCATCGGCGGCCGGTCGAGCCGGATCGTGGCGATCGACTCGCTGGTCTCCACCCGCACGAACTCGCCCATCCGCCACCTCCGGCCATCAAGCGGCCGGCGCGGCCGCGCACGGCGATCTTACGCAGGACCGGCCCGCGATACGGCGCAGGGCCCGCCCGGCTGTCAGCCGGGCGGGCCCTGCGCCGTAGGGGCGATCGGGTACCCCAGCGCTACTCCCCCACGGCACGCGGCAGGTTCACGCCCTGCCAGCTGTTCAGGAACCCGCGCACCTCGGACTCGCTGTACCTGCGGTGCCCGCCGGGCGTCCTGATCGAGGAGAGCTTGCCGCCGCGGGCCCAGCGGGTCACGGTCTTGGGGTCGACCCTGAGCATGGCCGCGACCTCTGCAGGCGTGAGGAGCCTATTGTCCGGCTTGATCTGAGTTCTCACTGGAGCAGATCCTCTCGTTGCTACTTTGGTGTTGACGTCGTGACGGACAGTGACCAGTGATGGCACTACTCATTGAAGTCGTCGAATCACAGGATGTCACATGTCCCTCAGCTTTGCTGGCGTTCTAACCGGCAAGGCGACAAATTTCGGCGGCGGTGAGCGCAGCCATTCCCGCAAAAGGTTGCAAAGGGCGCTTCCGGTGGGACATTGCGCCACGCCACCGAGCGGTTACCGCCCGGATACGCGTCGCGGGTCTCAGCCGGGCCAGCGGCTAGCGCAGGTCGCCGCTGATCATCCCGACCGGCGCGACCGGGCAGCTGACGAGGCCCATCTCGGCCGCGGAGGAGAGCAGCGGGTGCGCGGGCAGCACCCGCACCGTGTAGCCGAACGGGCCGGGCGGGCCGAGCGTGGCCTCGCCGCAGTACCAGGCGACCGAGTCGGGGCCGGGCGGCGACTCGAGCGCGAGCACGCCGTGCGCCGGGTCGGCGATCTCGTCGTCGTCTCCGGTGCGGCCGTAGAGCACCTCCACGCAGACGTCCTGGGGGCCGAGCTGGCCGAGCGCGACGCCGACCCGCACCGTGAGCCTGGCGCCCGGGTACTGGTCGCCGTCGTCGGTCTCCACGAGCTCGATCCTGACATCCGGCCACGCCTGTGTGACACGCTGCTTCCACGCGGTGAACTCGGCCGCGCAGGCCATCGGCTGGTCGGCCGGCCCGGCCAGGGCGCGCGATGCCCTCGACGCCGGCAGGTAGAGGTCGGTCACGTACTGCCTGACCATCCTGGTGGCCTGCACCTTGGGACCGAGCGTGCGCAGCGTGTGGGTGACCATCTCCAGCCAGCGGCGCGGCAGGCCGTCGCCACCCCGGTCGTAGAACATCGGCGCCACGGACAGCTCGAGCAGGTCGTAGAGCGCGGCGGCCTCCACCCCGTCGCGGCGGTCGGGATCGGTCACCGAGTCGGCCGACGGGATGGCCCAGCCGTTCTCCCCGTCGAACCACTCGTCCCACCAGCCGTCGAGCACAGACAGGTTGAGCGCGCCGTTCAGCGCGGCCTTCATGCCCGACGTGCCGCACGCCTCGAGCGGCCGCAGCGGATTGTTCAGCCACACGTCGCAGCCCTGCACCATGGTCCTGGCCAGCGCCATGTCGTAGTCGGGCAGGAACACCATCCGGTGCCTGACCGCCGGGTCGTCGGTGAACCTGACCATCTGCTGTATCAGCGCCTTGCCGCCGTCGTCGGCCGGGTGGGCCTTGCCGGCGATCACGAACTGCACCGGCCGGTCAGCGTCGAGCAGCAGCGCGGTCAGCCGTACCGGGTCGTGCAGCATCATCGTCAGCCGCTTGTAGGACGGCACCCGGCGGGCGAACCCGATCGTGAGGATGTTCTCGTCAAGCGCGCCGGCGATCCAGGCGAGCTCGGCGTCCGACGCGCCGCGCTGTCGCCACGACGACCGCAGGCACGCGCGCGCCTGGGCGACCAGGCGCGCGCGAAGCAGCTGGCGGATCTGAAAGATCAGGCCGGGGTCGGCGGCGACCTCATGCCAGGCGCGCTCGTCGTCGCCGAGCCAGTCGGCCGCGCCGGTGCCGTGGCCGTCCTGCGCCAGGCTGAGAATCTCCGTCGCCACCCAGGTCGGCGCGTGCACGCCGTTGGTGATCGATCCGATCGGCACCTCGGCGGTGTCGAAGCCTGGCCAGAGCCCGGTGAACATCTCCCTGCTCACCTGGCCGTGCAGCCTGCTGACCCCGTTGACCCGCTGCGCCAGCCGCATCCCCATCACGGCCATGTTGAACTTGCTCGGGTCGCCGCCCTCGTAGGTCTCGGCGCCCAGCGCGAGCACCTCGTCGACCGGAACGGCCGGTTCGCCGCCGTAGGCGGCGAACTGCGCCTCGATCAGCTCCTTGTCGAACCTGTCGATCCCGGCCGGGACGGGCGTGTGCGTGGTGAAGACCGTGCCCGCCCTGGTCAGCTCGACGGCCTGGGCCAGCGAGGCGCCCGCCTCCAGGTACTCCCTGATCCGCTCGATGCCGAGGAACCCGGCGTGCCCCTCGTTGGTGTGGAACACCTCGGGCTGCGGATGCTCGGTGATCGCGCAGTAGCGGCGCACCGCCCTGACCCCGCCGATGCCGAGCAGAAGCTCCTGGCGCAGCCGGTGGTGGCTGCCGCCGCCGTAGAGCCGGTCGGTGACCTCGCGCAGCAGCGGGTCGTTGTCCTCGATGTAGGAGTCGAGCAGCAGCAGCGGTATCCGCCCGACGTTGACCACCCAGATGTGGGCAGAGAGCTGGGCGCCCTCCGGCAGCCCGACGGTCACCTTGGCCGGGCCCCCGTCCTGGTCGCGCAGCAGCGCGATCGGCAGCCCGGCCGGATCGGTGGCCGGGTAGCGCTCGGCCTGCCAGCCCTCGGCCGACAGGGACTGGGTGAAGTAGCCGTGCCGGTAGAACAGCCCCACGCCGACCAGCGGGACGCCGAGGTCGCTGGCGGACTTCAGGTGATCGCCCGCCAGGATGCCGAGCCCGCCCGAGTACTGCGGCAGCGCCGCGGTGATCCCGTACTCGGGCGAGAAGTAGGCGATCGCGGCCGGGCCCTGCGCGAGCCGGCCGGACAGCTCGTACCAGCGCGGCCCTGAAAGGTACTCGGTCAGGTCGTCCACGGCGGCGCCCAGGCGGCCGAGGAACTCCTCGTCGGCCGCGAGGTCAGCCAGCCGCCGCGGCGAGACCCTGGCGAGCAGCGCCGCCGGGTCGTGGCCCGACTCAGCCCATGCCGCCGGGTCGATCTCGGCGAAGAGCGCGCGCGTCGGAGCGTGCCACGACCAGCGCAGATTCTGCATCAGCGTGCTCAGCGGCGCCAGCGGCGCTGGCAGGGCAGGGTGGATGGTGAACCTGCGGATTGCTCTCACGCTGAGTGACATTAATGCGTGCGGGCGGCTACTCCGACCACCGCCCCGCGGCCGGCCAGATCGCCGCGCGCTAACCCGGGCCCCGGTGCATGTGCGGTGGCCCAGTTGGGTACCTTTCCGTGGTGATCGGCAGGATTCCCATCCTTGACGTCCAGCCGTGCGTCGACTGCGGGCAGCGACCCGCCAAGGCGGTCACCGGCGAGATCGTGCGGATTTCCGCGACCGTGTTCCGCGAGGGGCACGAGATGCTCGGCGCGGGTGCCGTTCTCCGCGACCCCGAAGGAAAGCTGCAGCCGATCGTTGGCATGCGCGAGCTGGCCGAGGGCACCGACAGCTACGGCGCCGACATCGTGGCCGGCTGCCAGGGCCTGTGGCACTTCAGGGTGGAGGCCTGGGGGGATCCGATCGCGCACTGGCGGCACGATGCGGCGATCAAGGTGCCGATCGGCCAGGACGTCGAGCTGATGCTGGCCGAGGGCGCGCTGCTGTTCGACCGGGCCGCGGGGAACGCCCGCCGGGCGCCGCGGGAGCGCGCGCTGTACGAGGCGGTGGCGGCGCGGCTGCGCGGTACCCACGGGCCCGCCGTGGACCGGCTCGCGGCGGCCTTCACCGACGAGGTCACCAGGGCGCTCGCGACGGTGCCGCTGCGCGAGCTGACCGAGCACTCGCCGTGGCACCCGCTGATCGTGCACCGCCCCCGCGCGCTAGCCGGCTCGTGGTACGAGTTCTTCCCGCGCTCGGAGGGCGCGAAGGTGGACCCGCTCGGGCGCCGCAGGCCGGCGTCGGGAACGCTGCGCACCGCGGCCAGGCGGCTCGGCGACATCGCGGCGATGGGCTTCGACGTGGTCTACCTGCCGCCGATCCACCCGATCGGCACCACCGCGCGCAAGGGCAGGAACAACGCGCTGGTCGCGACCCCTGACGACCCCGGCTCGCCGTGGGCGATCGGCTCGCCGGCCGGCGGGCACGACGCTATCCACCCGGACCTCGGCACCATGGCAGACTTCGACTACTTCGTCTCCCGCGCCAGGCAGCTTGGCCTTGAGGTCGCGCTCGACCTGGCGCTGCAGGCCTCCCCCGACCACCCCTGGGTGACCAAGCACCCCGAGTGGTTCACCACCAGGGCGGACGGCACGATCGCCTACGCGGAGAACCCGCCGAAGAAGTACCAGGACATCTACCCGCTGAACTTCGACAACGACCCTGACGGCATCTACGCCGAGGTGCTGCGCGTGGTGTGGCACTGGATCGGCCATGGGGTGACGCTCTTCCGCGTGGACAACCCGCATACCAAGCCACTGCCGTTCTGGGACCGGCTGCTCGCCGAGGTGGCCGCCGAGCGCCCGGACGTGATCTTCCTCGCCGAGGCGTTCACGAGGCCGGCCATGATGCGCACGCTCGCCTCGATCGGCTTCCATCAGTCGTACACCTACTTCACCTGGCGCAACTCGGCGCCGGAGCTGACCGAGTACCTGACCGAGCTGGCCGGGCCGGCGGCGGCGTACATGCGGCCGAACTTCTTCGTCAACACCCCCGACATCCTCGGCGGGTACCTGCAGCACGCCGGGCCTGCCGCGTTCCGGGTGCGGGCCGTGCTCGCGGCGATGCTGTCGCCGTCGTGGGGGGTCTACTCGGGTTACGAGCTGTGCGAGAACACGCCGCTGCGGCCGGGCAGCGAGGAGTACCTGGACTCGGAGAAGTACCAGTACCGGCCGCGGGACTGGGCGCTCGCCGCCCGCACGAAACAGACCATCGCGCCGTTTATTTCGCAGCTGAACGCGATCAGGCGATCACATCCCGCACTGTCCCAACTGCGCAACCTGCGTTTCCATTTTCCGGACCGGCCGGAGATTCTGTGCTTTTCTAAGACTGTGGGTGCGTCGCAGGCAGGCGCCCCTGGTGGCGATACGGTCCTGGTCGTAGTCAATCTCGACCCGCGCCAGCCCCGTGAGGCCACGGTCTGGCTGGACGGAACCGCGCTCGACGTCGATGTCAGGGCGGGGTTCACGGTAACCGACAAGCTGTCCGGTGCGTCGTACCGTTGGGGCGAGGCTAACTACGTCCGGCTGGATCCGCAGGTCGCGCCAGCGCATATCTTTACGGTCTCCGCCGACCAGCCAGGCGACGTGGGCCGGCCGGCCTAGACCATGCCGGCGATGGCGCACTGCGCCCACGACGCGGGGGCGGGGCACCATGCGCCTCGCCCCGGCCCGGCAGGCCCCGGGACCCGCGGTGGCGGGCCCGCTAGCACGCCGCACCGGCGGCACCCCCAGAACATGTTCGGCCACATGAGATACCAGGAGACACCACCGTGGCGACACAACCGGAGCCAGCGGCGCACGGAGCCCCCGCAGCGCCCCTGACCCCCTTCCGGGCAAGCTCAGCCGTCCCCAACGAGCCGGTCCCGAACTCGTTCTCGTTCGACAAGCCACGCGACCCGCAGTGGTTCAGGCACGCCGTCTTCTACGAGGTGCTGGTGCGCGGCTTCTGCGACTCCAACGGCGACGGCACCGGCGACATCCGCGGCCTGATCTCCCGGCTCGACTACCTGGAGTGGCTGGGCATCGACTGCATCTGGCTGCTGCCGATCTACTCCTCGCCGCTGCGGGACGGCGGCTACGACATCTCGGACTTCATGGAGATACTCACCGAGTTCGGCACCATCGGCGACTTCGTCGAGCTTGTCGAGGCCGCGCACGCGCGTGGCATCCGGGTGATCGCCGACCTGGTGATGAACCACACCAGCGACCAGCACCCGTGGTTCCAGGCCTCGCGCTCCGACCCCGACGGGCCGTACGGCGACTTCTACATGTGGTCAGACACCGACGACAAGTACCCGGAAGCCAGGATCATCTTCGTCGACACCGAGCAGTCCAACTGGACGCTCGACCCGGTGCGGGGGCAGTACTACTGGCACAGGTTCTTCCACCACCAGCCCGACCTGAACTACGAGAACCCGCGGGTCCAGGACGCGATGCTCGAGGTGCTGCGGTTCTGGCTGGACCTCGGCATCGACGGCTTCCGGCTGGACGCGGTGCCCTACCTGTACGCGCGCGAGGGCACCAACTGCGAGAACCTGAAGGAGACCCACGAGTACCTGAAGCGGGTCAGGGCCGAGGTTGACCGGCTCTACCCCGACCGGGTGCTGCTCGCCGAGGCCAACCAGTGGCCGACCGACGTGGTGGAGTACTTCGGCGACCCGCAGGTCGGCGGCGACGAGTGCCACATGGCGTTCCACTTCCCGCTGATGCCGCGGATCTTCATGGCCGTGCGGCGCGAGCAGCGCTACCCGATCTCGGAGATCCTGGCCCAGACCCCGCAGATCCCTTCTGGCTGCCAGTGGGGCATCTTCCTGCGCAACCACGACGAGCTGACGCTCGAGATGGTCACCGACGACGAGCGCGACTACATGTACTCCGAGTACGCCAAGGATCCCAAGATGAAGGCCAACATCGGGATCAGGCGGCGGCTCGCTCCGCTGCTCGACAACGACCGCAACCAGCTCGAGCTGTTCACCGCCCTGCTGCTGTCCCTGCCGGGGTCGCCAGTGCTGTACTACGGCGACGAGATCGGCATGGGCGACAACATCTGGCTCGGCGACCGCGACAGCGTGCGGACCCCGATGCAGTGGACGCCGGACCGCAACGGCGGCTTCTCCACCTGCGATCACCAGGGGATCTACCTGCAGCCGAATAACGACCCGATCTACGGCTACCAGGCGCTCAACGTGGAGGCACAGCACCGCGACAAGGCATCGCTGCTGCACTGGACCCGCCGCATGATCGAGATACGCAAGCGCCACCAGGTCTTCGGCCTCGGCGTGTACTCCGAGCTGGCCGGCTCGAACCCGAGCGTGCTCGCGTTCGTCAGGCACTACCCCGACGACGCCCAGCCGGGCAGCTACCCGATCCTGTGTGTCAACAACCTGTCCAGGTTCCCCCAGCCGGTGGAGCTCCACCTGGGCAAGTACAACGGCTACACGCCGGTGGAGTGCATGGGCGGTGTGGCGTTCCCGCCGGTGGGCGATCTACCCTACCTGCTCACCCTGCCGGGGCACGGCTTCTACTGGTTCGTGCTCGAGCCTCCGGGAGAACCAGCCGGCTCGCATATGTCGCTACGATGACACCCAGCAGACCTGAGGGGAACGACACATGGCTAGGAAGCCCAAGGAGACGGCCGCGGCCGGCAAGAAGCTGACGCTCGACCAGCGCATCGCCCGCTACCGGGCGAACGGCCGCAACGAGCTGACCCCGCGCCAGCTCAGGCGAGCCGCGCACAAGGCAGGCATCTCGACCGGCGAGGTCCTGCAGCGCGCCGCCAAGGCCTGACGGCGGCACGACCGCCGCGCACACACCCGGCGGGGCTTGCCCGCGCCTTTGACGGCGGCGCGAGACGCCGCCAGGACGCACCCGACGGGGCTACCCCGGCCGCGCACGCGGCCGGGGTAGCTGTTTGACTGGCGCGATGAGGCACCCCGCCGCGACGCACGGCGCGCTGGCCGAGCTGCTGGCGGCCTGGCTCCCCGCGCAGCGCTGGTTCGCCGGCAGCGCCGGCCAGGCAGCCGCCGTGCGAATCACCTCGGACGTGCTGCTCGCCGAGGGCGAGCCCGAGCTGCGGCATCTGATAGCCCACGTGAGCGTCGGCGGTGCGAGCGTCGCCTATCAGGTGCCGCTCGGCATCCGGTCGCACCTGCCCGACCCGCTGGCCGCCGCCGCGATCGGAACACTGCCCGACGGCAGGATCGGCTACGACGCCGCGGCCGACCCCGAGCTCACGGCCGTGCTGCTCGACGCCATCGCGGCGCGGCGGACCGCCGGGCCGGTCAGGTTCGCCGCCGTCCCTGACGCCGTGGTCGAGCCGGGCCTGGCCGCCCGGACGCTGCCCGCGGCGACCAGCAACACCAGCGTCGTGTTCGGCGACCGGGCGATTCTCAAGCTACTGCGCCGCCCGTTCGCCGGCCACCACCCTGACCTGGAGATCCCCGCCACGCTCGCCGCGGCCGGGTCGGCCCTGGTCGCACCGCCGCTCGGCTGGATCGAGCTGGCCGCAGGCGATGGGGGCGATGCCGAGCACGGCGGGCTGCCCGCCGTGCTCGGCATCGCCTCGCAGTTCTTCCCCGGCGCGACCGACGGCTGGTCGCTGGCCCTGGCCAGCCTGCACGCCGACCGGCCGGACTTCGCGCCGCAGGCACGCGAGCTCGGCGCGGCCACCGCCCGGCTGCACGCCGAGCTCGCCGCGGCGTTCGGCACCAGGGAGCTGACTCGATCCGAGCTTGCCGAACTGGCCGACGCGATGACCGCCGAGCTGGCCGACGCCGTGGCGTTCGTGCCGCAGCTCGCCGCGTACCAGGCCGGGGTGGCGGCCTGGTACGCCAGGCTGGCCGAGCCCGGACCGCCGGTGCGGGTGCAGCGGATCCACGGCGACTACCACCTCGCCCAGGTGCTGCGCACCGGCGGCGGCTGGGTGGTGCTCGACTTCGAGGGCGAGCCATCGGTGCCGATCGAGCGGCGACGGGCGTTCGCGCCCGCGCTGCGCGATGTTGCCGGGATGCTCCGCTCGTTCGACTACGCGGCACGGCACCAGTTGCTGCAGCGCCCGGGGGACGCCAGGCTTGAGGCCGTAGCCGCCGAATGGGTGGACCGGTGCCAGCGCGCGTTCTGTGCCGGGTACGCGGAGGTTTCCGGCGCCGACCCGGCGGGCAGTGGTCCGCTGCTGCGCGCGCTCACCTGCAGCAAGGCGGTTTACGAGGCCGTCTACGAGGTCAGGCACCGGCCTGACTGGCTCCCGATCCCGCTCGGCGCACTCGCGGAGGCAGCCCGATGACGACGGCAGGCAAGCCGGCCAGCCGGCTGGACACGACCGGCCAGCAGGACGCGGCCGACCGGGCAGCGGCCACGGCCGATCCGGTCAGCCACGGCGAGATCGACCGGATCCTGGCTGGCCAGCACCACGACCCGCACGCCGTGCTCGGCGTGCACCCGTCCGGGCGCGGCACGGTGATCAGGGCGCTGCGGCCGCTCGCCACCTCGGTCGCCGTCGTGCTGCCCGACGGCGCCAGGCTTGGCATGGACCACGTGCACGAGGGCGTCTTCTCGGTGACGGTCACGGACGGCCAGGAGGACCAGGACGGCCTCGACGGCGAGTACGCGATTGCGGTGCGCTACGAGCCGGACGGGCCCGAGCTCGTCGCCGACGACCCGTACCGGCACCTGCCCACCCTGGGCGAGATGGACCTGCACCTGATCGCCGAGGGCCGGCACGAGGAGCTCTGGCGGGTGCTCGGCGCGCGCGTGCGGCCCGAGCTCGGCGGCACCTCGTTCGCGGTCTGGGCCCCGAGCGCACGCGGCGTCCGGGTGATCGGCGACTTCAACCACTGGGACGGCCGGGCGCACCCGATGCGCTCGCTCGGCTCGTCCGGCGTGTGGGAGCTGTTCCTGCCCGGGGTGGGCACGGGCGCCAGGTACAAGTTCGAGCTCTGCGGCCAGGACGGCAGCTGGCACCGCAAGGCCGACCCGATGGCGACCTGCGCCGAGACCCCGCCTGCCACGGCCTCGGTGGTATACGAGTCCGGCTATCGGTGGGCCGACCAGGACTGGATGGCGGCGAGAGCGGCCAGGGACCCGCTGCGCGAGCCGATGAGCATCTACGAGGTCCACATCGGCTCGTGGCGGCCCGGGCTGTCCTACGGCGAGCTCGCGGACGAGCTTGTTCACTATGTGGGTGAGAGGGGGTTCACCCACGTCGAGTTCATGCCGGTCGCCGAGCACCCGTTCGGTGGCTCCTGGGGCTACCAGGTGACCTCGTACTACGCGCCGTCGGCACGGTTCGGCACGCCGGACGACTTCAGGCACCTGGTGGACCGGTTGCACCAGGCCGGGATCGGGGTGCTTGTCGACTGGGTGCCCGCCCACTTCCCGAAGGACACCTGGGCGCTGGCCAGGTTCGACGGATCCCAGCTGTACGAGCACGCCGACCCGAGCCGCGGCGAGCATCCCGACTGGGGCACCCTGATCTTCGACTTCGGCCGCAGGGAGGTGCGGAACTTCCTGGTCGCGAACGCGGTGTACTGGCTCGAGGAATTTCACATCGACGGGCTGCGGGTGGACGCGGTCGCCTCGATGCTGTACCTGGACTACTCGCGCGGGCCGGGCCAGTGGACGCCGAACGTGCTCGGCGGCCGGGAGAACCTGGACGCGGTGTCGTTCCTGCAGGAGGTGAACGCCACCTGCTACAAGCGCTCGGCGGGCATCGTCATGATCGCCGAGGAGTCCACGGCGTGGCCGGGGGTGTCCCGCCCGGTGCACCTGGGCGGGCTCGGCTTCGGGCTGAAGTGGAACATGGGCTGGATGCACGACACGCTGTCGTACCTGTCCCATGACCCGCTGTTCCGCCGCTACCACCACAACGAGCTGACGTTCTCGATGATGTACGCATACAGCGAGAACTTCGTGCTGCCGCTGTCGCACGACGAGGTGGTGCACGGCAAGGGCTCCCTGCTCGCCAAGATGCCGGGCGACGACTGGAAGCAGTTCGCCACCGTGCGGGCGCTGCTCGGCTACCAGTGGGCGCACCCTGGCAAGCACCTGCTGTTCATGGGGTCGGAGTTCGCGCAACGGGCCGAATGGTCGCACGAACGCGGCCTGGACTGGGCCGAGCTCGGCTCCCCGGCGCATGCGGGCGTGCAGCGGCTGGTGAGCGACCTAAACGCGGCCTACCGCACGCTGCCCGCGCTGTGGCGGGAGGACTTCTCGCCTGCCGGGTTCAGCTGGATCGACGCGAACGACGCGTTCGGCAACGTGGTCTCGTTCCTGCGGTTCGCCCCGGATGCCCCGGCGGTGGCCTGCGTGGTCAACTTCTCCGGCGACCCGCACTATGACTACCGGATCGGACTGCCGATGACCGGCACCTGGCGCGAGGTACTCAACAGCGACGCGACCCATTACGGCGGCAGCGGCGTCGGCAACTACGGCGCCGTCGAGTCCACCGCCCAGCCCTGGCACGGCAGGCCGGCCTCGGCGGTGCTGACGGTTCCGCCGCTGGCCGCGCTCTGGCTGGTCTTCCAGGCGGCCGCGCCGGCATCGTCCTCCAGGCCGGCGACCGTCTCTGGCTCCGCGGCTGGACGCTGAGTTACGGTCGTAGGCAGGGTCGTCGAGACAGAGCGGGGCCGGTGCATGGACGAGGAGCTGAGGTCCGACCTGCCGGAACACCAGAGCGTGCCGGCCGACGCGGCAGCGCGGGTCACCGGCCTGGCGTCGGCCGGCCTGGCCGCGGCCAACCCGGCGTCGGACCGCCCGGCCGCGGGCCGGATGCCGGCCATGTACCTGGGGCACGGCGCTCCGCCGCTGGTGGACGACCCGCTGTGGACCACCCAGCTTGCGGCCTGGTCGGCGGCGCTGCCACGGCCGTCGGCCATCCTCGTGGTGTCCGCGCACTGGGAGTCCGCGCCGCTGACGATCGGCGCGACGGACGACGCCGCGCCGCTGGTCTACGACTTCTGGGGCTTCCCCGAGCGCTACTACCAGGTCACCTACCCGGCTCCGGGCGCCCCCGGCCTGGCCGAGCGGATCAGCGCGCTGCTGCGCGGCACCGAGCCGGTCGCGCACGCGCCGGATCGCGGCCTGGACCACGGCGCGTACGTGCCGCTCACCGTGATGTATCCGGGCGCCGACATCCCGGTGCTGCAGATCTCCATGCCCACGCTCGACCCAGGTCGGCTGCTGCGGATCGGCGCCGTGCTGCGACCGCTGCGCGACGAGGGCGTGCTGATCATGGGAAGCGGCTTCCTCACCCACGGGCTTCCGTTCCTGCGTGACCTGAGATACGACGCTCCCCCGCCCGGCTGGTCGGCGGAGTTCGACCACTGGGCCGCCGAGGCGCTGGACCGTGGCGACGTGGACGCGCTTGCCAAGTTCAGGACGGCGCCGGGAGCCAGGTACGCACACCCGACCACGGAGCACTTCGCGCCGCTGTTCGTCGCGCTCGGCGCGGCGGACGGCCAGGCGCCGGTGACCACGATCGAGGGCTACTGGCTCGGGCTCGCCAAGCGCTCCGTCCAGGTCGCCTAGCCACCCCGGTCGCGATCAGCTCTGGCCTTCCGAGAGTCTTGGGCGGTACCGTCGCCCGCAGTCCAGGCTGCCCCATGTCAGGAGGCCCCCTATGTCCCAGCACGGCAACCCAGAGCCGGACCACCCGGAGCACCCGGCCAGGTACACACAGACCGCCGCCGCCGCAGGCCAGGGCGCCGACCATCCTTCCGGCCATCCGGCGGGCCATCCTGGCGACCGTTCCGCCCGCAAGCTGGGCATGGACCTCACCGACCTGGCCGATGATCATCCCGAGTCGAGATTCGACCGGATCCTGAAGTGGGTGCCGAGAATCCTGTCGAGCAAGCCGCACATCGTGGTGCTGGTGGCGCTCGGCGTCTACCTGATCGTGCTGCCGCTGGTCGGAATCGCCGTGAGCGCCAAGTCTGAGCTGATCGGCGGCAACTACACGAACGTCACCAGCGACATCGGCGCCTGCATCGCCGCCGGCGGCACGCTGCACCTGGTGAACCAGAGCCGCAAGCGCCAGAAGATGGACGCCGAGCGGCAGCGCATGCTCACCGAGGTACACGCGCTGCTGCACCACGTGCACGCCGAGGCGGCGGCCCAGCTTGGCCAGCCCGCACCGCCGCTCGGACCTGCCGACTGACCGCGCCGGCCCTGGTCCCACCCCCGCCCCGCGATGGCGCCGCTCCTCGCCGCGGGCTTGCCCCGCTGCACTACAGCAGGTCGAGTAGCCAGCGCGGGCCGGTCACCGCCGCGCCCACGGCCTCGCACCTGGCCCGGAGCTTGCGGTCCGCGGTGACCACCAGCCGGTCACCCGCGACCAGCTCCCGCCCAGCCCGCGCCGCCTGCCTGACGATCTCGTCGTCGCCCGAACCGCTGGCCCGCACCACCCGCACCTCCGGCGGGCTGACCTCGGACCGACCCAGGACCCCACCCGCCCGGCCCGCCCTCATCTGCGCCAGCCGCGCCGTGTCCGTTCCGCCTGGTTCCGCCCGCGGCACGTCAGCGGCGGCTGCCGCGCCTTCCAGCACGACAACGAACCGCGGGAACCAGCGCTCGAGCGCCAGCCCGTGGACGGAGTCCGGCAGCCGCGGCACTCCGGCCGCGGATATCCCGGCGATCTGCGCGAGCAGCCGCTGCGCCGCCCCGGCCCGGTCGCGCCACCACCCGTCCGGGCGCGATCCCATCACGTTCGCGGCATCCACCACGACGGTCAGCGGCATCAGTGCCGTCCGCAGCTCCGGCCACTGCTCGGCGAACCCTGGATGCAGCCGCAGCCGCTCCACGTCGGCGGCCGACGCCCAGGCCACCTCGCTGGTCTCCTCACTGACCGGAGCGGCGGCGATCGGCGCGGCGGCATGGGCCAGCACCGTGCGGTAGACCCAGCCGCCGTGGTCGTCGGCCGAGATGCCGTGCACCGTGACCAGGGCCGGATCGATCGCGCACTCCTCGACCGCCTCGCGCACGGCGGCGTGCACCGCCGACTCGTGGCTGTCCCTGGCGCCGCCTGGCGGGCCCCAGGCACCGCCGTGACTGCCCCACCAGCTGCGCTGCGCGAGCAGGACCGCGCACTCATCCGCGCCATCGGGGACGGCGAGCAGCAGCCCGGCGGCCCCGTGCCTGCCCCAGTGCCGGTGACCGCGGCCGCACCGGGTCCAGCCGTTCCCGTCGTGCACCGTCATCGGAGCCGACGATAGCTGACCTAGGCTGGGTGCATGGAATCCTTGCTGACCGGCCCCTTCGGTGATCTCGCCAGGCGGCGGACCGCCCCGCTGATACTCGAGCTCGACCTGACCGAAGGCGTCATCGAGGCGCGGCCGAGCGAGCCGCTGTCGGCGGTCCTGAGCAGGCACCATCCGACCGTCGCGGACATCGTCGCAGGCCTGCGGCTGGCCAGCGGCGACGACCGGGTCAAGGCAGTGGTCGCGAAGGTCGGCGGCAGGCCGATCGGCCTCGGCGTGGTGCAGGAACTCCGCGAGGCGATCTCCCGGCTGCGCGCCGCGGGCAAGACCGCGATCGCCTGGGCCGAGACGTTCGGCGAGTTCTCGCCGGGCAACGTGCCCTACTACCTCGCGACGGCGTTCGAGACCATCTACCTCCAGCCATCCGGCGACCTGGGCCTGACCGGCCTGGCGTCCGAGCGGCTGTTCCTGCGCGGCGCGCTCGACAAGCTCGGCGTGCGGATGGAGGTCGGGGCGCGGCACGAATACAAAAGCGCCGCCGAGCAGCTGACCGAGCGCGGCTACTCGGGCCCTGCCCGCGAGGCCGCGCAGCGTCTTGCCGAGTCGGTCACCGCGCAACTCGCGGCGGCGATCGCCGCGCGCGGCGGAGTCTCCACCGACAAGGCGACCGAGCTGATCAATGACGGCCCGTACCTGGCCGAGTCCGCGCTCCAGGCGGGCCTGGTCGACGCGCTCGGCTACCGGGACGAGGTCTACGCCGCGGTACGCAAGCGCGCCAGGGCCGAACAGGAGCCGATCCTGCTGTACCTCGGCAGGTACCAGCGCTACCGCGAGCTGATGAACCGGGCCAGGCAGCTGACCGCCGCACGCCCGCCGGTGATCGCGCTGATCAATGCCACCGGCGCGATCAGGCTCGGGCGCAGCGGCCGCAGCCCGCTGACGGGCACGGCGATGGGGTCCGACGCGATCACCGCCGCACTGCGGACCGCGACCGCCGACCCGCATGTGCGGGCCATCGTGCTGAGGGTGAACAGCCCAGGGGGTTCCTACGTCGCCTCCGACGCGATCTGGCGCGAGGTGGTCAGGGCCAGGAACGCCGGCAAGCCCGTCGTGGTCTCGATGAGCGACGTCGCGGCCTCGGGCGGCTACTTCATCTCGATGGCCGCCGACGCGATCGTCGCCCAGCCGGGCACGATCACCGGATCGATCGGCGTGATCAGCGGCAAGCCCGTGCTCAGCGAGATGCTCGGCAAGGCGGGCGTCACGACCGACGCTGTGGTGCTCGGCAAGCACGCCGGCATGTTCTCCACCTCGCACTCGTTCACCAGCGACGAGTGGCAGATCGTGGACCGCTGGCTCGACCACATCTACGCGGACTTCACCGGGAAGGTGGCCGCGGGCCGCGGGCTGACCGCGCAGCGGGTGCACGAGCTGGCCAGGGGCCGAGTCTGGACCGGAGCCGACGCGCACGAGTCGGGTCTCGTGGACGAGCTCGGCGGGCTATACGAGGCCGCCAAGATTGCCCGCAGCCGGGCCGGCCTGCCCGAGGCGGCACCGCTTGTGCCATATCCCAGGCTGAGCCCACTGGACCGGATCAGGCCGGCCGCGAACAGCGAGGACCGGCGTGCGGCCGCCGGTGCCGGAGCGGCAGCAACCACCGCGCCCGGTACCGCGTACGGGGCGGCCGGCCGACTGGCCGCAGACGCACTCGCTGCGGCCGCGGCCGGGCTCGGCGCCGAGCTGTTCGCCGAGGCGTGGGGCCCGGTGTGGCAGCTGGCGGCCAGGCTCGGCCTGCCGGCCGCCGGACCGCTGCTGCTGCCTGGCGGCTGGACCTTTGAATGACTCATCCAGTCAGCCCGGCTGGCTCCCGGCACGGGTTCACCGCGGCGCTCGGAGCGGTCGCCAGCGGCGTGACGCTGGTGACGGTGGCCGATGACCGTGACGACGTCGGGGTGACGGTCAGCGCGTTCTGCCCGGTGTCGATAGAGCCGCCGCTGGTCCTCGTCTCGCTGATCGATGGGTCGTATCCCGCCGAACTGCTCGGCCGGGTGGACAAGTTCGCCGTCACGGTGCTGACCGTAGGCCAACGTGTGCTGGCCGGCCGCTTCGCCGCCGCCGGCCGGCCGGGTGCCAGGCTGCTCCTCGATGACATCGCGCATCACCGCGGGACCGCGTCCGGCGCGCTAATCCCCGACGACGGGCTCGCCGCGTTCGAGTGCGAGGTCGTCAGCAGGGTGCCTGCAGGTGACCACCTGCTGGTCATCGCACGAGTGCTCACGGTCGACTCGCTAGCCGAGTCCGGAGATCCGCTGATCAGATTCCGCGGCCGCTACCCCGCGCTGGCCCGCGCCTGACGCAGCGCACCGCCCCATGCGCGCAGCCGGCTGACGACGACCGCGCGTAGCAAGTACCCACAGGTCCGGCACCAACCAGCAACCGCGCACGCAGTCCAGCCGGAAGCGACGGCACAGCCGGACTCGCGGTCGACCCAGCCGGACCCGCCCCCAGACCAGCCCGACCCGCCCCCAGACCCGCCAACCTGCCCGAGCAGGACGCGCGGGTTTATTGGGTAGAGACTCTGCTGCTGCCGCCGCTAGCCTGCTGCGATGCTGAGGCTCAGGCCGCCACGCCCCACCGACGAGGCAGCGTTCCGCGCCGGTCATGCCCAGATGGGGGCGGAGGGCTTCGCCTTCGGGCTCGGTCTGGATCCCGGGATGAACTGGCCGGAATATCTGGTCCTGCTGAGCGACCGGCGAGCCGGGCTGAACCTGCCCGAGCGGCACGTGCCGAGCACGTTCCTGGTCGCCCAGGCGGGCGATCAGCTTGTCGGCCGGGTGTCAATCAGGCACCAGTTGAACGAGTTCCTCCTGCGCGAGGGCGGGCACATCGGGTACGGCGTTCTGCCCGCGCACCGGCGCCGCGGGTACGCGACCGAGATCCTGCGCCAGAGCCTGATCATCGCGCGCTCGCTGGGCATCGGCCGGGTACTGGTTACCTGCAACAACGACAACGCGGGCTCGATCGCCGTGATCGAGTCCTGCGACGGCGCATTCGACTCAGAGGTTCCCGGCATCCCGGGCGCCCCGCCGATCAGGCGCTACTGGATCGACTAACCCCAGTTTCCGTCGCCCCGCCCACCCCGCACCCCGCCCACCCCGTACCCCGCAGCCCACCCCGAATACCGCCCATCCTCCCACCGCCCAAAAGCAAATCGGATATAACCGGGTAAATCTCCCCACGAGGGCTCGCCGTCGACCGGCCCAGATTGACTTTGCATCCTCTAGCGCCTCACAAATCAACTCAAAAGCCTCGTGATCATGACGCTAGCGGATGCAAAGTGGCACTGGCGGATGAAAAGTGACCGCGGCGGATGAAGAGTGGCGGACGGGCACGCGGACAGCCGGCGGGCACGACGACCAGCGGGCACGGCGGACGGCCGACGGGCACGGCGACCAGCGGGCACGGCGGACAGCCGGCGTGCCGACCGGCGCGAACAGCACGAGGCCCAAGGCGGTCGAGCCGACCTGGGTGATCCTGCGGCCCGGCGCGACCGCCGTCTCGGCGGTCACTATCTCGCTGCCGCCGATGCTCCATGGCTGCGCAGCCCCGCGGTGGAAGGTCACCGCACCGGTGCCGCGCGCCCGCGCGAACCGGGTGCCGAATGGCCCGCGGATGATCTGCGACTACACATCGATCGTCGTGTCACCGCTGTATCCGCGCCGGGTGCCGATCACCCAGAACTACCCGGCATCGGCGCGGCCGACATCGGCGCGGCCGACGTCGCCCAACCCGTCCGCCTCCTAGCCGCGCGGCTGCCCGCGGCCGGCCTGCCGGGCGCAGACGGCCTCGGTGCCCACGCCTAGGCCACCGCCACGCCAAGGCCACCGCCACGCCAAGGCCACCGCCACGCCTAGCCCACCGGACACCTAGCTCACGGCCAGCGCGGCAGCCTAATGCCACGCCTAGCTCACGGCCTACACCCAGCCCAGCCGACGCCTAGCCCAGCCGCGCGGGTCCTAGCAGGTGCTGCTGGCGGAGCGCGCTCATGATCTCGGCCCGGTCGGCACCGGTGAGCTTGTCGATGTAGAGCTCGCCGGCGAGGTGATCGGTCTCGTGCTGCAGGCAGCGGGCGAGCTCACCGGAGCCTGCCACCGTGACGGGGCGCCGGTCCAGGTCGACGCCGGTGACCACCGCATGCGCGGCTCGCACTCGCGGCGCGCTGACCCCGGGGATGGACAGGCAGGCTTCCAGGCCGTTCTGCTCGCCGGTCAGCTCGGTCAGCACGGGGTTGATCACGTAACCGAGCTCGCCGTCCAGGTTGTAGGAGAACACCGCGAGACCCGAGCCGATCTGGTTCGCCGCGAGCCCGGCCCGGCCGGGTTCCTGCACGGTGTCGAGCAGGTCGCGGACGAGGCTGGCCAGCGCATCATCGAAGCGCGTCGCCGGCTCGCACGGCGTCCGCAGGACCGGATCTCCGAGCAGGCGCAGCTCACGGACCGTCATAGCGGAGTCCGCGAGCGTGCGCTGGTGCCACCGGTGCCGCCACCACCCCGGCCGCCGCTGTGAACACTGCCGGTGCCGCCACCCCGGCCGCCGCTGTGAACACTGCCGGTGCCATCGGTACGGGTGGTGCCGTCGATGCGGCCGTCGGCGTGGCCGTCAGCGTGGCCGTCGCTGCGGCCGTCGGTGCGGCCGTCCGTCTGGTCAGTGCCGTCAGCCGCCAGCTTGTCGATCCGGTCGAGCACCATCTTGTGCCACCCGAGCTCGGCGTCGATCCGCATCCGCGCGTGCTCGGTGACCAGGTCGTCGGCGACGGTCTGGTCAGGCCAGGCCCGGTCCCTGTGGTGGTCGAACTGCGTTCGCTGCGCACTCAGCGCACCGATCCGGTCCTCGACATACCCGCGCAGGGTGTCCTCGTCGAGGTCCGCGCTCACGGCAAGCGCGAGATCGACCGGGTCCGGCCGGAGCCTGACCTCGCCGAGCGCCTCAGACCGCAGCGCCCGCAGCTCCTGCCGGCCCTCCGGCGTGATGGCGTAGACCGTGCGGGCAGGCAGGTTGCCCGACTTCTCGGTTCGCAGCGGGTCGATCAGTCCCTCGGCCTCCAGCCGGTGCAACGCGCTGTACAGGGAACCGGGCCGCACGTCCGACCACAGGTCCGCACGGTCCACTCGCGCGTGGCGGCGGAGCTGATGCCCGTACATCGGCCCGCGGCGCGCCAGCGCCCCGAGCACGAACAGGCGAGTCGGGTTCACATCTCCAGTAAAACACGACTACTCAAATTTGACTACTCTGCCAGGCGCACACCATGGCCCGGCGGATCGCACCGCGCCCGGCTCGTGCGCCGACAGGCTCCCGCCGGCCGGCGGCAGCCGCAAGCGGTCCGGGAGCCCGGCGGCGTCAGTTCGGGCTGTATGGGGACGAGCGCAGGTCGGGAGCCGGGGTGGTGCCGAGTTCCTTGAGCATGGCGGTCTCCCTGGTCAGCAGGGAGCGCTCGACCGCCAGCCGGTGCGCGGCGTCGGGCTGGGCGAGCAGATCCTGCCGCACCGGCAGGTCGATGATCATGGACGCGGCGACCAGGTGCGAGAGCAGCACGGGCTCGTCAGGCAGGTCAGGAACGCTGATCGTGGCGCCGCCGCGGTCGGCGAGCGCGTTCAGGTAGCTACGGAACGCGGCCTGCACGGTACGGACTGCCAGCGCAGCGAGGGCCGCGTCGCCGGCCTCGTCGGGCAGCAGTTCCACCTCGCCGGACAGGTAGGGCCGCGACTCGTCAATGCTGTGCAGCCTGAACCGGTCCGTGCCGACCGCGATCATGTCATACTCGCCGTCCTCGGCCTCCGAGACCTCGCGCACCGTGGCCGTGCAGCCGATCTCGAACAGGGCCGATACGCCGGAGACCCCGGTCTCCCTGCCCTCCCGGATGGCGATGACGCCGAACCGCCGGGGCTCGGGCCCGTCGAGCATGTCGCGGACCAGCTGCTTGTACCTGGGCTCGAAGATATGCAGCGGCAGCACGAGCCCAGGGCAGAGCACCGTTCCCAGCGGGAACAGCGGCAGCATCTCCATGCCGCGACTCTATGCCTGTCTATCCTTGCCGTCGGCTCTAGCCTTGCCGTCGGCTCTAGCCTTGCCGTCAGCTCTACCTTGCCGTCGGCTCTATCCTTGCCGCCGACCTTTGATCACGACTCGCTCGCCGGCCTGCGGCACGACGGCCGTCCAGCCCAGCTCGGAATCGATCCGGTCGCGCAGCGTCGCGGCGGCGGCCGCCTCACCGTGGATCACGTAGGTCGTACGCGGCGCGGTCCCCGTGCCGAGCCAGGCCAGCAGATCGTCCGCATCCGCGTGCGCCGAGAACGCATCCACCTCGGTCACCTCGGCCCGCACCGGCACGTACTCGCCGTGAATCTTCAGCGCGTGCGCGCCGCTGAGCAGGTCGCGCGCCCGCGTTCCCGCCGCGGCGAATCCAACGATGAGCACGGTGTTGCGCTGGTCGGGCAGCATGTGCCGCAGGTGGTGCAGCACCCGGCCGCCGGTGGCCATCCCCGAGGCCGACACGATCAGCGACGGCCTGGCCGGGTTGTTGGCAGACATCGACTCCTCTTTGGTCCGCAGCTCCTCGAGCATGCCGGGGTCGAGCGCGGCCGGGCCGTCGGAGATGATCTCCGGGCGCAGCTCGGTGTCGGCCGAGCCGATCGCCTGCTGGTAGACGCGCAGGCCCGCGAGCGCCATCGGGCTGTCCACAAGCACGGGCACCGACGGTATGGCTCCGGCCTTGTGCAGTTGATGCAGGGTGCGCAGGATCACCTCGGTGCGGTCCACGGCGAACGCCGGGATCAGCACCGAGCCGCCGCGGTGCAGGGTCCGTGTGATCGCGTCGGCGAACGCCTGCCTAGCGCTCTCGTCGCCGTGGCTGCGGTTGCCGTAGGTGGACTCAACGAGCAGCACGTCGGCGCCGGCGAATGGCTCGGGCGCGCGCAGCAGCGGATGGGCCGGACGGCCGAGATCCCCGCTCGATACGACCGTGCACGGCCCGCCGCGGCCGGTCACCGCGAGCTCGGCCCACGACGAGCCAAGAATGTGGCCGGCCCGGTGCAGCGTGAGCCTGGCGCCGCCGGCCAGGTCGACTTGCTGGCCGTGCTCGACCGGCCGGACCAGGGCCATCGCCCGGTCGACGTCCGCCTCCTCGTACAGCGGCAGCGCCGGGTGGTGCCTGGACCAGCCGTGCGCGTTTGCGTGCTCGGCATCCTCGGCCAGCAGCCTGGCGCTGTCTCGCAGCACGATCTCGGCCAGATCGGCGGTGTAGCTAGTGGTGAAGACCGGCCCGGCGAATCCGTTGCGCACCAGGGCAGGAAGGTAGCCGCAGTGGTCGAGGTGCGCGTGGGTCAGGACCACGGCGCCGATCACGGCCGGGGCCACAGGAAACGGATCCCAGTTGCGCTGACGCAGGTCCTTGGCCCCCTGGAACAGTCCGCAGTCGATCAGCACCCTGCTCCCCGCACTGTCGACGAGGAACTTGCTGCCGGTCACGGTTCCTGTGCCGCCCAGGAACGTGAGGCCGGGCCGTGGCGGCCGGTCGTTCATGGTCGTCCTCCCTCGCGCCGCGCTACGATGCGCTGCCGTCCGGCGCGCTGCAATCCGGCGCGCTACCCCCGCGGGCGCCACTTCGCCGCGCGCCGTCTCGCCACCCACCGCCCTGCCAGGTGAGTATGCCGCCCTGCCAGACGGCGGCGATCAGCGGTACCCCTGGCCGGTAGGCGAGGTAGGCGTGCGACGGCGCGCCGAGCAGCACCAGGTCGGCGCGCGCGCCCACGCCGAGATGACCCACGTCGGTCCGCCGCAGGGCACGGGCACCGCCCGCGGTCGCGGCCCAGACCGCTTCCTGCGTGGTCATCCGCATCTCCCTGACCGCCAGCGCGATGCAGAACGGCATGCTCGAGCTGAAGCACGACCCAGGGTTGCAGTCGGTGGCGATCGCCACGGGCACCCCGGCGGCGATCAGCCGCCGCGCCTCCGGGTACGGCTGTCTGGTGGAGAACTCCACCCCCGGCAGCAGGGTCGCCGTTGTCTGGGAGGCGGCCAGCGCGTCCACGTCGGCGTCGGACAGGTACGTGCAGTGGTCGGCGGAGGCTGCGCCCGCGTCCACGGCAACCTGCACGCCGGGGCCGTGGCCGAGCTGGTTCGCGTGCACCCTCGGGAGCAGACCTGCGGCCCGGCCGGCCGCGAGGATGGCGCGCGCCTGGTCCGCGTCGAACGCACCTCGCTCGCAGAACACGTCCACCCACCGCGCGTGCGGCGCGCACGCGTCGAGCATCGGGCCGCAGACCAGGCTGACGTAGCCGGCCGGGTCGGTCTCGAACTCCGCGGGAACCACGTGCGCGCCCAGATAGGTGACCTCGGGCGTGATCTTCGCCGCGAGAGCGACGCTGCGCGCCTCGTCGGCGACGGTGAGCCCGTACCCCGACTTGCACTCGAACGTGGTGGTCCCCTGGGCGAGCATCTCGGCGGCGAGCGCGCGCAGGTTCTGGCCGAGCTCGGCGTCGCTGGCCGCCCTGGTCGCCGCCACCGTGGCGCGGATCCCGCCCGCGTGGTAAGGCAGGCCGGCCATCCTGGCGGCGAACTCGACGCCCCGCTCGCCCGCGAACACCAGGTGCGCGTGCGAGTCGACAAAGCCGGGCAGCACCGCCCGTCCGGCCGCGTCGACGGCCTCGTCCGCCGCGGGGGCGCCCCGCGCGCGGCCGGTCCAGGCGACGCGGCCGTCCTCGATCACGACGGCCGCGTCGCCCAGCGCCTCGAACTGCGACCCGCCCGCATTCGTGACCAGCTCGCCGATGTTCGTGATCAGCGTGCTCTGCGTCCCCACCCAGGCATCCTGACATGCCGCAGGCTCAGCCCGCGGCAGGCTCAGCCCGCGGCCGGCTCAGGCGACGGCCGGCTCAGGCGACGGCCGCCGCCTTCGCATGGCGGCCGGGGTTCGGTCGGCCAGCCACCCTTTCCGCGCACACCTCCCTGGCGAGCTTGACACCCATCTTGCTCAACAACTCGTTCGAGATATACTCGGTACCGAGTGATTGAAGATGAGTAATACTCAAGATTCCGTGCCCGAGCGGGTGCCACGCGCCGCCAGGCGGCGCAGGCCGCGCCCGCTCCCCCGAACTCCTGTCGCTCTGTCGGTGCTCAACCTGCTGAACGAGCGGCCGATGCATCCCTACGAGATGCGCACGCTGATGCGCGAGCGCGGCCACGACCGCGCATTCCCGGTCAAGGAGTCCTCGGTCTACGACACCGTCGCCCGGCTGACCGACCGCGGGTTCATCGAGCCGATCGAGGTGACCAAGCAGGGCCGCAGGCCGGAGCGCACGGTCTATGCGATCACCGACCTGGGCCGGGACGAGCTGCTGGTCTGGCTGAAGGAGCTGACCACCGAGCCCAGCCCCGGATACCTCGCGTTCGCGGCGCCGCTCATGTTCATCTATGCACTCGGCCGGGACACCGCGATCGGGGCGCTCGAGCAGCGCGCCGCGCTGCTCGAGGCCGAGATCTCCAAGTCCGACGCGTACCGGCACGCGATCACGGCGCACCTGCCTGACTTCCCGCGACTCTTCGGCATCGAGGAGGAGTACGCGCAGGCGATGCGGCGGGCCGAGGTGGGGTGGCTGCGGGCGGTCACCACCGAGCTGCGGGACGGGTCGCTGCCGTGGCCGGCGCCGGAGGACGTGCTACCCGAGTTTCAACCGGAGGCAGGACCGTGACCAGCACAGACACCCCCGCCGAGGCGGTGCGTACCGTCGGGCTGCGCAAGGCGTTCCGTGCCCGCGGCGGCACGGTGGACGCCGTCCGCGGCATCGACCTGACCGTTGCCGCCGGGCAGGTATTCGGCTTCCTCGGCCCCAACGGCGCGGGGAAGACCACCACGCTGCGGATCCTGACGACCCTGCTCGATGCCGACGGCGGCGAGGCCTTCGTGGCGGGAGCCAGCGTGCGCACCCAGTCGGCCGAGGTCAGGCGGCGAATCGGCTATGTCGGCCAGCTCGGCGGCGCCGACTTGTCCGCGACCGGCCGGGAGAACCTGCTGCTCCAGGGACGGCTCTACGCGATGAGCGCTGCCCGGGTGCGGGAGCACGCCGAGGAGCTGATCTCGGTCCTTGACCTCGGCGGGTTCGCCGACCGGATCGCCCGCAGCTACTCGGGCGGCCAGCGCCGCAGGCTCGAGGTCGCGCTCGGGATCATGAACCAGCCGCGGGTCCTCTTCCTCGACGAGCCCACCACCGGACTTGACCCGCAGAACCGCGCCAACCTCTGGGACCAGCTGCGCGGCCTGCGCGACGCCGGGACGACGGTCTTCCTCACCACGCACTACCTGGAGGAGGCCGATCTGCTCAGCGACCGGCTCGCGATCATCGACCACGGCGCGATCATCGCCGAGGGCACACCGGCCGAGCTCAAGCGCCGGTACTCCGCTGACGTGCTCACCCTCACGCCGAGGCTGCCGGACCCGGACCTGCCCGCCCTCGCCAGGCGGCTGGCCGGCCAGCCGTTCGTGACCGCCGCGTCCGCCGACGGCACCGACGTCAGGCTCGCGGTCGCCGACGCGACCGGCGCGATGGCTGCCGTGTTCGCCGCGCTGCAGGCCGACGGGGTTGAGGTCATCGCGGCGTCGCTGGCCCAGCCCTCGCTGGACGACGTGTTCCTCCGCGAGACGGGCCGGTCGCTGCGCGACACGGACGCTGGATCCGCGCGAGACCAGCCCGAGCCACCGGCGGCCACGGACGCGCGGGCGGCGGCGCTGCCGTGACCGGCGCGATCATCAATGAGGAGTACCGATGACATTCGCTCTGCAGACCTGGCTCTTCTTCCGGCGCAAGCTGCTCGAGGCGCTGCGGCAGCCGGTGTGGATCTTCACCGGGCTGAGCACGCCGTTGCTGTACCTAGCGCTGTTCGAGCCGCTGCTGAAGTCGCTGGCCGGCGGCGCGGGGTTCCCGCACGGCACCGTGCTCGACGTCTTCGTGCCGGGCATCCTCACGCTGATGGCGTTCGGCGCCGGAATGGGAGCCGGCTGGGTCGTCATCTGGGAGATTGACTCCGGAGTGACCGAGCGCCTGCGGGTCACCCCGGCGAGCCGGCTCGCCCTGCTGCTCGGGACCGTCCTGCGCGACATCGTGATGTTCGCCGTGCCCGCCCTGGTGGTGGTGCTTGTCGCGATCCCGTTCGGCTTTGACGCGCACTGGGGCGGGCTGGTGCTGCTGCTCGCGCTGCTCGCCATGCTCACCGCCAGCGCCTCGGCCACCTCGTCGGCGCTCGGCATCGGGCTGCGTCAGATCGGCAGCCTCGCCGCGGTCGTCACCGGCACCCAGCTTCCGCTGACCTTGCTGGCCGGGATCCTGCTGCCGCTGTCCGTGGGGCCGGTCTGGCTGCGCGTGCTCGGGCACGTCAACCCCATGTACTACGCGGTGCAGGCGGCCCGCGACCTCGCCGCGGGCCAGGTGGTCACCGCGACCGTCGGCGCGGGGTTCGCGGTCATGGCCGCCCTGGCCGCGCTCGCACTGTGGTGGGGCACCCGCAGCTACCGCCGCGCGATGTCCTGACGCCCGACGGCGCAGGCGTAGGCCCGGATTCCCCACGGCCGGCGGCCTCGGACTCCCGCCGGCCGGCGAGGGACGACCTCGGCCTGTCGGGCCGCGCGAGGTGAGGTGGTACGGTCGATCGGTCGGCTCAGACGGTCGGCTCAGACGGTCAGCACAGACGGTCAGCACAGACGAGCCCGGTGGAGGCTGCCAGGATGCGACGGCTGGACGTACACGTCAGCACGCCCGATGGCCGCAGCAACGCGACGCTGCACCTGCCAGACGGGGACGGGCCGTGGCCGGGCGTGCTGCTCTTTCCCGACGCGGCCGGAGCGCGGGAGACGTTCAGGCAGATGGGCGACCGCCTGGCGGGGATGGGCTATGTCGCGCTGATCCCGGACATCTACTACCGCGCCGGCGAATGGGCGCCGTTCGACATCGCCACCGTGTTCGGCGACCCGGAGCAGCGGACACGGTTGTTCGGGCTGATCGGCGCGCTCAGCAATGAGCGGATCGTGGCCGACTCCGGCGCCTACGCCGGCTTCCTGCTCGACCGGCCCGAGGTGAGCGGACCGGCGATCGGCACCACCGGCTACTGCCTGGGCGGGCGCATGTCGCTGATCGCCGCGGGCGGGCTCGGCCAGACGATCGCCGCCGCGGCGTCGTTCCACGGCGGCAGGCTGGCTGTGGAAGGGGATCCGTCAAGCCCGCACCTGGCCGCCGACCGCATCAGCGCCACCGTCTACGTGGCCGGCGCGACCGACGACGACTCCTTCACCGCCGAGCAGGCTGCGTTGCTCGACCGCGCGCTCGCCGATGCCGGAGTCGACCACACCGTCGAGTTCTATCCCGCCCACCACGGATTCGCCGTGCCCGACAACCCGACCTACGACGCGGACGCGAGCGCCAGGCACTGGCAGGCACTCGGCGATCTGTACCGAGCTCATCTGCACGGCTCCTGACAGCGCCGCCGAGCCGATTAGGCAGCGAGCCTCGCCGCACTCCCCGGAACCTGCGACGCCGCGCCGGTCAGGCCCGCCGGCCGCTACCCGAGCACGTCACGAACGGCAGCCGCCAGCGCGGCAGGAACGTCATCGACCAGCAGATGCCTGCCGTCGGCCACCACGTCGCGCCCGCCGATCACCATGTTGCGCACATCGGCGGAGGTGGCGGCGAAGATGACGGCGCCGAGCACCGCGAGATCAGGATCGCCGTCCGCGGCCGGCCCGCCGACCGTCGCCGGGCCGCCGACCGGCAGCCCGGCCAGCCGGGGCGAGTCGAGCCCGACGGTCACCAGGTCGGCGAGTGATCCCGGCGCGATCTCGCCGGCGTCCGGCCAGCCGAGGCTGGCATGCCCGTCCCAGGTCACGGCGGTCCCGAGGGCCTCGGCGGTGAAGTTTCCCCGCTCCCGGCCGGCCAGCCGCTGGTACATCTCGATCCGCCTGGTCTCCTCGAACAGGTCGACCACGGCCTGGCTGTCACTGCCGACGGTCAGCCGGCATCCGGCCTGGGCCAGCGCGGCGAACGGGCCGATCCCGTCGGCCAGGTCAGCCTCCGTCGTCGGGCACAGGCAGGCGAACGTCTCGCTGCCGCCGAGCAGCCGGATGTCGGCGGCGGTCAGGTGCGTCGCGTGCACGACTGAGGTGCGCGGGCCGAGTACCCCGGCGTCGTACAGCACGGCCGCCGGCGTGCTGCGGTACGCGGCGAGGCAGGCCTCGTTCTCGGCGACCTGCTCGGACAGGTGCGCATGCAGCGGCGCGCCGCAGCGGCCCGACCAGGCGACGACCTGATGCATCTGGTCGGGCGGCACCGCGCGGACCGAGTGGATCGCGGCGCCGAGCCTGGCCGCCGGGCCGAGCGCGCCGTACTCGTCGGCCCCGAGCAGGTCAACCCGCTGCGCCCAGCCCTCCGCCGTCCCGTCGCCGAACCGCAGTTGCGGCCCGGTCAGCTCCAGCGACCAGCCGGCCCGGTCCAGGCCGCCGGAGAGATAGCAGGCGTCGAGCAGCGTGATCCGCAGGCCGGCCTGCGCGGCGGCCTCGATCAGCGCGCGGCCCATCGCATTCTGGTCGGCGTACCTGACCCCGTCGGGCCCGTGGTGCAGGTAGTGGAATTCGCCCACGCAGCCGATCCCGGCGAGCGCCATCTCGGCGTAGAGCGCCCGGGCGAGCGCCAGGTACGAGTCGGGGTCCAGGCGCGCCGCGACCTGGTACATCCGGTCCCGCCACGTCCAGAACGTCCCGCGCCCCGCCTGGGTGATCCCGCGCAGCGCGCGGTGGAACGCGTGCGAGTGCGCGTTCGCGAGCGCGGGCATGGTCAGCCCGGCCAGCCTGACCGCCCCGGCCGGCGCCTCGGACCGCGCCACCCGCGGCGTGATCGAGGTGAACCGGTCACCGGCCGCGGCGATCAGCACGTCGGGCAGCACCCCGACCCCGGGCAGCCAGGCGAGCTCGGCGTGCCAGGCCCGGACCGCCGGCGACCCTGCCGGCGGCGACCCTGCCGGCGGCGACCCTGCCGGCTGCTGCCCTGCTGGCGGCCCGGTCACCGGCAGGCCAGTTCCGCGAGGACGGCGGCAAGCGCCACCACGCCGGCCTCGCAGTCCGCGGCCTCGGCGTGCTCGGCCGGCGAGTGGGACACGCCGGTCGGGTTCCGCACGAACAGCATCGCCGTCGGCAGCCTGGCCGCGAGCACGCCGGCGTCGTGCCCGGCACCCGTCGGCAGCACCGGCGCGGCGATGCCGACAGCGGCCAGCGCCGCCACCACCCGGTCGCGAAGGTCGCGGTCAAAATCCACGACCGGCGTGAACGACTCGCACCGGCTGGTGACGCTCACACCGTGCTCGGCGGCGCTCCCACCCGCGGCGTCCAGCACCGAGCCGACCAGGTCGTCGAGTACCTGCTGGCTCGGCGCACGGGCGTCCAGCCACGCGTGCACCGAGGCGCAGATCGCGTTGGACCCGCCGGGCTCGGCCACCACCTTGCCGAACGTGGCGAGGGCGCCCAGGGCCGCGGCAGCCTTCCTGGCGGCGAGCACGGTCGCCGCGTACGGCAGCATCGGGTCCCGCCGGTCGGCCAGCCTCGTGGTGCCCGCGTGATCGGCCCGGCCGGCGAAGTCGATCCGCCACCGCCCGTGCGGCCAGATGGACTCGGCCACCCCTACGGCCGCGCCCATCCCGGCCAGCGCGCTGCCCTGCTCGACATGCAGTTCGACGAACGCGCCGATCCGCCCGGCCAGGTCGTGCTCGGCTCCGATCGCCCCCGGGTCGAGCCCGGCTGCCGCCATGGCCTCAGGCAGCCCCACTCCGCCGGCGTCGGTCAGCCGCGCGGCGTCCTGCGGCGTGACCACGCCGGTGAGCAGCCGGCTGCCCAGGCACGCCAGGCCGAACCTCGCGCCCTCCTCCTCGACGAACGCGGCCACACCCAGCGGCCGGACCGGGGCAAGCCCCTGCCCGACGAGCACGTCGACGGCCGCGAACGCGGAGACAACGCCGAGCGGGCCGTCGAAGGCGCCGCCGTCGGGCACCGAGTCCAGGTGGCTGCCGGTCACGATCGCGCCGGCCCGCCCGGCATCCCCGGCGGCCAGTCCAGCGCCCCCGCCGCCCTGCCCGGCATCGTCAGCGGCCCGCCCAACGCCCTCGCGGGTCCGCCCAGACCTCGGACCGCCCGGACCTGACCCCCCGGGTGGGTCCCACCACGCCCACATGTTTCCGTTGCGGTCCGTCTCGGCGCGCAGCCCTCGCTCGGCGGCGGCCGCGAGGAACCATACGCGGCAGTCCGCGTCCGCCTTGGTGTACGAAAAGCGACGGTATCCGCCGGTCTGCTCTTCGCGCCCGACCGGCAGCAGGGACTGCCAGAGCGGCAAGTTCCATGGCGCCGGTCTCACCCGCCGTGCTCCTGCATCGGGATGCGGACGCCGCGCTCCGCGGCCACCTCGGCTGCCCGGTCGTAGCCGGCATCCACGTGCCGGATCACGCCCATGCCTGGGTCGTTGGTGAGCACCCGTTCCAGCTTGCGTGCCGCCGTCGGGCTGCCGTCGGCCACGCACACCTGGCCGGCGTGGATCGAGCGCCCGATGCCCACGCCGCCGCCGTGGTGAATCGACACCCAGGACGCGCCAGAGGCCGTGTTGACCAGGGCGTTCAGCAGCGGCCAGTCGGCGATCGCGTCCGAGCCGTCGGCCATGCCCTCGGTCTCGCGGTACGGCGAGGCAACCGACCCGCAGTCCAGGTGGTCGCGGCCGAGCACGATCGGGGCCCGCACCTCGCCGTGGGCCACCATGTCGTTGAAGCGCAGGCCAGCCTTGTCCCGCTCGCCGTAGCCGAGCCAGCAGATCCTGGCGGGCAGGCCCTGGAAGTGGACCTTCCTCTCGGCCATCTCGATCCACCTGGCCAGCTGCTCGTTGTCGGGGAACAGGTCGAGTATCGCCCGGTCGGTGGCCGCGATGTCCACCGGGTCGCCGGACAGGGCCGCCCAGCGGAACGGCCCCTTGCCTTCGCAGAACAGCGGCCTGATGTACGCGGGCACGAACCCGGGGAAGGCGAACGCTCGGTCGTAGCCGCCAAGCTCGGCCTCGCCGCGGATCGAGTTGCCGTAGTCGAAGACCTCGGCCCCGGCGTCCATGAAGCCCACCATCGCCGCCACGTGCACCGCCATGGACTCGCGGGCCCGCCGGGTGAAGCCGGCCGGGTCCTCGGCCCGCAGCGCGGCCATGTCCTCGAACGCCACGCCGCGCGGCAGGTAGGTCAGCGGGTCGTGCGCCGACGTCTGGTCGGTCACCACGTTGACCGGCGCGCCCATCGCCAGCATCGCCGGCACCAGATCGGCCGCGTTGCCGAGCAGGCCGATCGAGAGCGGCTGGCCGGCCTGCGCGGCGGCGACCGCCCGCCGCAGCGCGTCGTCCGTGTCATCGGCCGCGACGTCCAGGTAGCCGAACTCGATCCGGCGGACGATGCTGGCCGGGTCGCAGTCGATGCAGATCGCCACCCCGCCGTTCATCGTGATGGCCAGCGGCTGCGCCCCGCCCATCCCGCCGAGGCCGGCGGTGAGCGTGATCGTCCCGGCAAGCGTGCCGCCGAACCGCTTCGCGGCCACGGCGGCGAACGTCTCGTAGGTGCCCTGAAGGATGCCCTGGGTGCCGATGTAGATCCACGAGCCGGCCGTCATCTGGCCGAACATGGTCAGCCCGAGAGACTCAAGCCGGCGGAACTCCTCCCAGGTGGCCCACTGAGGTACCAGGTTCGAGTTGGCGATGATCACCCGCGGCGCCCACTCATGCGTGCGGAACACGCCGACCGGCTTGCCCGACTGCACGAGCAGCGTCTCGTCACCCTCGAGGTCGCGCAGCGAGCCGACGATCGCGTCGAACGCCTCCCAGCTGCGCGCGGCCCGGCCCGACCCGCCGTAGACGATCAGCTGGTCGGGATGTTCGGCCACCTCGGGATCCAGGTTGTTCATCAGCATCCGGAGGGCGGCCTCCTGCGGCCAGCCCTTGCAGGACACCTCCGTTCCGCGTGGTGCCCGTACCGGCCGCGGGCCGGCCGGTTCCTGACCTGACATTCGCGCAGCCGTCATCTCGTTCCTCGTCGAGTGAGCACCCGCCGCGGCGGGGTGCCGCAGCCACACCTCATCTTCCCCGCTCGCTTCGGTCATCACCACCGCTCGCGCGCCACACCCCGCGCGCGTGCACCAGCCGCCGTCGCCGATAGGGGACTACCTGGCCGCCTCAGCTCACACCGTAGAGCTTGCGCAGGATCGCGCGCAGCGACGTCCTGGTGAGCGCGCCGATGTTCTCGCCAAGGATCGTGGTGCCGGACGGCGATAGGAAGAACGTGACCGGCAGGGCAGGAACGCCGTAGCGGACAGCGGCCGAAGCCTCCGGGTCGAACGCGATCGGGTAGGGAACCTGGTACCTGCTGACGAACGCCGTCGCCGGGCCGCGAGAGTCGGCCGAGTCAATGCCGACGAAGCTCACCCTGCCGTGCAGCTGGCGCGCGACACTGGCCAGCGCCGGTGTCTCCTTGGTGCAGATGTGGCAGGTCGAGGCCCAGAAGTTCATCACGATCGGACGGCCGGCAAGGCTGGCCAGCGTGATCGCGGTGCGCCCGCGCAGTGGCCGCAGGTCCAGGGAGGGGGCTGGCCGGTCCAGCCTGACGAAGCCGAGGCCCTGGGCGCTCATCGGCGCCGCGTTCCGCGGCGCCGATGCCCAGCGGATGCCAAGAACGGTCGCGGTCGACAGCACGACGGCGCCGACCGCGATCAGCGCGATGGCGAAAAGGCGGCTGCGCCGCGTCGCGCGCCCGGTGAGGGGGTTCACCATCATGCCATCGAACCTACCGCGCCCTTCGCGCCCGCGCCCCGCGCGATGCCGGGGGCGGGCCGTCCTTCCGGACGGCCCGCCCCCGGCATTACCCGCAGCGACCTACCCTGCCAGCCCGGTTGCTCAGTAGGGCAGGCCCTCGGACTTCAGCCAGCCGGTCGCCACCGTGGAGTAGCTGGCGTGGTCCAGGATGACCGCCTTGTCCATCGCCAGCAGGCCGGCGGTGGTCAGCTTCGCCGAGATCGCGTTGAGCGTGTTGATGATCAGCGAGTTGACGCCCTTCTTGTAAACGAGCGGCACGACGTTCTGCGCCGCGAAGTTGAACTTCGGGTCGGCCAGCGCGACCAGGTGGTCGGTGATGATCTGGGGCGTGGTGGTGAACACGTCGGCGGCCTGCACCTTGCCGTCCTGGAGGGCGGCCAGCGTAATCGGGCCGGACTCGTCAAGCGGCACGAACGCCTTGAAGTGCAGCCCGTAGTTCTTCGCCAGTCCGATCAGGCCGTCGGTCCTTGTCTTGAACTCCGGCGGGCCGCCGATGCTCATCGTCTTGGCAAGCGGCTTGAGCTGCGCGATCGAGGTCAGGTGATGGGCCTTGGCGAACGCCTGGGTCACCGTCACCGAGTCCTTGTCCTGCGCGGACGAGGGGTTGAGTATTTCCAATGTCGACGGCAGCTTGGCGTCGAGCGCGGCGTCCACTTGCGAGGTGCTCGCGGCGGTGCTCGTGGTGTCGACAGACGTGGTGAGCAGCGCACCGTTGTACTCGGGGATGATCGTGATCGCGCCCTTGGCGATCTCCGGGTAGTAGACCTCGCGTGCCCCGATGTTGAACTTGTCGGTGACCTTGACGCCCTTGGCCTGCAGCGCGAGCGCGTAGATCTCGGCGAGCAGCTCGTTCTCAGGGAAGTTCGCCGAGCCGATCACCACCGACCCCTTTGAGGCTGGGCCTCCTCCCAGGGGGTTGGACGAGGTCGAGCTGCTGCTGCATGCGGCGAGCGTGAGCCCGGCCGCCAGCGCAAGACCTGCCGCTGCCAGCCGTCTCAGCGACGGAGTGGTAAGCATCATTCTTCCCTTCTTTTTCGATAGGAAAAGTGTAAGTATCACGTGCGCGCGGCGCGGCGCAGACCCGCGGGCACGACGAGCCGGCGCAGGCCCACGAAGACGACCTGGACCAGGAGCGCGAGCAGGACAACGAGTGCCGCGCCTCCGGCCACCTGGCCGTACTCATTGCTGGCCAGGCCGTCGATGATGTACCGGCCGAGCCCGCCGGTGCCGATCTCGGCGGCGATGGTGGCCGTCGCCACTATGAAGATCGCGGCTGTGCGCAGTCCTAGCATGATCAGCGGCATGGCAACCGGGATCTCGACACGCCGCAGTACCTGCCATCCGGTCATCCCCATCCCGCTGGCCGCGTCGATCAGGTCAGGGTCGACTCCGAGCACGCCCTCGTACGCATTGACCAAGATCGGCGGAATGGCCAGCGCGACCAGCGGGATGAGCCAGGTCAGCGGGGAGAACCCCAGGTACACGACCATCATGATCAGCAGGCCGAGCGTGGGGATGGCCCGCCAGATGTTGGCCAGGCTGACGATCGCGAAGGCACCCCTGCCGGTGTGGCCGATGGCCACGCCGAGCGGCAGCGCGATGAGGCCGGCGACCAGCAGCGCCAGCCCGCTGTAGCCGAGGTGCTGCAGGAGCCGGATCGGGATGCCGTCGGCGCCGTGCCACTGCTGGCGCGAGGTGAGCCAGGTCCACGCGAAGCTGAGGAAGGTCATGACACCCCCGCCAGGTCGCGGTCCGCAGGGGCGGGCGTGAGCACGGCGGGTGGCATCGGCTCTGCCCTGCGTCGCTGCCAGGGAGTGAGCATCCTGCGGATCACGATCAGCAGCAGGTCGGCGGCCAGCGCGAGCACGATCACCATGGCGATGCCGGCGTAGACCTCGGTCGGGAAGTCGCGCTGGAGCCCGTCGATGAAGAAGTAGCCCAGGCTGCTGACCCCGATCAGCTGGCCGAGGCTGGCAAGGCTGATGCTCGAGACGGTCGCCACCCGCAGCCCGGCGATGATGACCGGGATCGCGACCGGCAGCTCCACCTGCGCGAGCCTGCGCAGCGGCCCGAAGCCCATGGCCGTGGCCGCCTGGCGCACCGGCTCGGGCACCGAGCGCAGCCCGTCGACCACGTTGGGGACCAGTACGCACAGCGAGAACAGCGTGAGCGGGATGATCACGGTCGCGTCAGACAGCCCGGTGAACGCGATCAGGACCACGAACAGGGCCAGCGACGGAATCGCGTAGATCGCGCTCGCAATCGACAGGACGGGCGGGTAGAGCAGCCGCCACCGCACGCAGATGATCCCGAGCGGTACGGAAATGCCCAGGCCGAGCATGGCCGAGACGATGCCGAGATAGGCGTTCTGCAGGGTGAGCTGACCAATCTGGCCGATGTTCTGCGGGATCCAGGACCAGACCATCTAGCCCTGCCAGCCGGAATGCCGCTCGGCCGCGGCTTCCTCGGCCGACTGGATGGCTGACCGCATCCGCTCGTATGTGGTCACCCCCACCACGTGGCCTGCCGAGTCCACGCCGACGGCCCTGCCGGTGCGCGACAGCACGGTCGCGTCAAGCGCGGCGCGCAGCGAGTCGGTGTCCGGCCGGAACGTGTGACCGAACCCGATCAGCGCGAGATCGGCCAGTGTGGCCAGCTCAGGAGCGGCCTCAAGGTCGGCGAGGGCGAGCCAGCCGAGGGGATAGCGTTGCGAATCGACGACGAGCACCCACGGCTCACCGATCCCCTTGGCGACCTGGGTCGCGTCGGCGGCCATCGTCTCCTGCGGCAGCACTGCGGTGAGATCCAAGTCAAGGCCCACGGCATCGAAGAAGGACAGCCGCCTGATGCCGCGGTCGAAGCCTACGAAGTCCTCCACGTACTCATCCGCCGGGTAACCGAGCAGCCGCTCCGGCGTGTCCAGCTGCACGAGCCTGCCGCCCGGGCGGAACACGGCGACCAGGTCACCCACCTTGATCGCCTCCTCGATGTCGTGCGTGACGAACACGACGGTTTTGCGCAGGTCCGCCTGCAGCCTCAGCAGTTCATCTTGCAGGCTGGCTCTGACAATCGGGTCGACCGCGCTGAACGGCTCGTCCATGAGCAGCACCGGCGGATCGGCCGCCAGCGCACGCGCCACGCCCACGCGCTGCTGCTGCCCGCCGGACAGCTGGTGCGGATAGCGCGAGGCCATGCCGCGATCCAGGCCGACCAGGTCCATCAGCTCGTGCGCCCGGCCGCGCGCCTTGGCCTTCTTCCAGCCGTTAAGCAGCGGAACGGTCGCGATGTTGTCCTCGATGGTCCGGTGCGGGAACAGGCCGGTGTGCTGGATCACGTAGCCGATTCCGCGGCGCAGCGCCGACGGGTTGCCGGCCAGGACGTCCTGGCCGTCGAGCAGTATGCGCCCGTCCGTGGGCTCGACCAGGCGATTGATCATGCGCAGCGAGGTGGTCTTCCCGCAGCCGCTCGGGCCGACCAGCACGACGGTCTTGCCCTGCGGAACCTCGAGGCTGAGACCGTCCACGGCGACGGTTCCGTCCGCGTAGCGCTTCGTCACGTTCTCGAAGGTGATCACTACGCGGCCCTTTCCGTTGCGGGGTCGCTGCCCCGCGCCATATACCGCAGAAGAGCTAGCCTAACCGGTGAACCGTTACTGCCCGCACAATCCCCGCGGTCACGCGATGACGGTTACTGGGTTAGCTGGCGACCTCGCTCACGCGTTTCACGAACATTACCCCGCATGACTCACCGGCAGCGTCCGCCGATCCGCGAAGGAGCGTTCCGGGCGATGTCGGACCCTGCTGATACGTTGCTTGCAGGAAGCTCGCAGGTAGACGCAGCTCACAGGACGACGCAGCCTGTCCCGCCGGGAGACCTGGAACATCCGATATGCCCGATGAAGATCCGGCAAGATCGCCGGACCGCCAGGCGCCCGGCCACGAGCCGGTGGCCGACGCCGCACAGCCGGGCCAGGGCGCACAGCCGGGCGAGGCCGCACAGCCGGGCCAGGCCGCACAGCCGGGCCAACCGGAGCCCGAGCCGCGGACGAACGCGGCCTCGCAGCGGCGGGAGTCCGAGGCGCGCCCGCGCCGAACCGAGGCGCACGGTCACCAGCACAGGGACGTGTCCGGGGGCTGGCTGCGCCCGGCGGTCTTCGGCGCCATGGACGGCCTGGTCACCAACGTCTCGCTGATCTCCGGCGTCGGCGCTGGCGTCTCCGGAGTGGGCGCCGGCGGCACGCACCCCAAGCTGATCGTGCTGACCGGCCTGGCGGGCCTCGCGGCGGGCGCCCTGTCGATGGCCACCGGCGAGTACGTCTCGGTCTCGTCGCAGAACGAACTCGTCCAGGCCGAGGTCACCAAGGAAAGGTACGAGCTCGAGCACAACCCGGAGGCCGAACGCCGCGAGCTCGCGGCCGCGTTCCGGCACCGCGGCGTGGACGCCGACCTCGCCGACCGGCTGGCCACCCAGGTCTCCGACCGCCCGGAAGAGGCCCTGCGGATGCACGTGAGGGAGGAGCTCGGGGTCGACCACCACGAGCTGCCCTCGCCGTTTACCGCCGCGGGCGCGTCCCTGGTCACGTTCGCGGTCGGCGCGCTGATCCCGCTGCTGCCCTACCTGCTGGGATTCGGGTCGCTGCCCGCCGCGCTGGTTTTCGCGGCCGTCGCGGCCTTCGGCGGCGGCGGACTCGTGGCCAAGATCACCGACCGGCCGTTCCTGCGCGGCGCGACGCGCCAGCTCCTGCTGGCCGCGGTGGCGGCGGGCCTGACCTACGCGATCGGCACCGGGGTCGGCGCCGCCATTCACTAGCGACCCGGCGCGCGCACCCGGCGCCCGGCCGCCGGCTACCAGGTATCGATGCCGAACGAGTCCTCTGCGTGCCCGCCCGACGACAGCAGGTCGAGGTCGGCCTCCACCATCATGCCGACGAGTTCCTCGAAGTCGATCTTCGGCTCCCAGCCGAGCCGCTCCCTGGCCGCCGACGCGTCGGCGCACAGCTTGTCCACCTCAGCGGGCCTGATGAACGCCGCGTCGGTGACCACGTGGTCGTGCCAGTCCAGGCCCGCCGCCTTGAACGCCTGCTCAAGCAGCTCCTCGATCGAGTGCGTGACCCCGGTGCCGATGACATAGTCCACCGGCTCGTCCTGGCCGAGCATCAGGTGCATGGCCCTGACGTAGTCGCCGGCGAACCCCCAGTCCCGGCGCGCTGACAGGTTGCCGAGCCTGATCTGGCGCTCGTAGCCGAGCTTGATCTTCGCGACGCCGAGCGAGATCTTCCTGGTCACGAACTCAGGACCGCGCCGCGGCGACTCGTGGTTGAACAAGATCCCCGAGACCGCGTACATCCCGTAGGACTCGCGGTAGTTCTGGGTCAGGAAGTGACCGTAGGCCTTGGCCACCCCGTACGGGCTGCGCGGGTGGAACGGGGTCTGCTCGGTCTGCGGCGACTCCCTGACCATCCCGAACATCTCCGACGATGACGCCTGGTAGAACCTGATCTGCCCGCGACCCGGGCTGCGCGAGGCCGAGATCCCGCTGCACACCCTGATTGCCTCGAGAACGCGGAGCACGCCGACTCCGGTCACCTCGCCGGTCAGCTCGGCCTGCTGCCAGGACATCGGCACGTACGAGATCGCAGCGAGGTTGTACACCTCGTCGGGCTGGACGCGTTCGACCGCGGAGATCAGGCTGCCCTGGTCGAGCAGGTCGCCCCTGACCAGCCTGACGTCGCCGAGCAGCTGCCTGAGCTGGCGCACCCGCGGATTCTGCTGGCCGCGGACCAGGCCCCACACCTCGTACCCCTCCGCGGTCAGGTACTCGGCCAGGTAGGACCCGTCCTGGCCGGTGATGCCGGTGATCAGAGCTCGTCGGGACAGGATCGCCTCCACTGTCTGCGCCGTCGTGGCCTCCGTCGCGGCAGCATATCCGCACCGCCCACGGTATTTGCACGTCGCGTGCCATCTGACATCACCGGCAGAACGCCCGCTGCCGGCCAGATCGCAGCGGACGCCATGGTCCGGTCTGGGGCGTAAGGACCCTGACGGGGCCAGTGATAATGTTCGCTGCCAGGAGAGCAGCGGATCGGCCTCGAACGGGACGCCCGGCCGGCGCCGCGACAAGGAGGCAGACCTGCGTGACCACAGTGTCGGATGACCGGCCGCTCCGCGTGGCGCTGCTTTCCTACCGTAGCAAGCCGCACTGCGGCGGCCAGGGTATCTACCTGCGGCATCTGTCCCGCGAGCTGGACGCGCTCGGGCACCACGTCGAGGTCTTCTCCGGCCAGCCTTACCCCGAGCTAGAACCAGGCCCGCTGCTGCGCACGCTGCCCAGCCTCGACCTGTACCGCGAAGACGACCCGTTCCGCACGCCTGGCCTGCGCGAGTACCGCGGCTGGATCGACCTGCTCGAGGTCGGCATGATGTGGACGGCCGCGTTCCCCGAGCCACTGACGTTCAGCATCAGGGCTGTGCGCGCCCTGCGCTCTCGGCGCGCCGACTTCGACATCGTGCACGACAACCAGGTGCTCGCCTACGGCATGCTCAGGATCGCCGGCCTCGGCCTGCCGCTGGTCACCAGCATCCACCACCCGATCAGCGTGGACCGGCGGATCGAGCTCGACCAGGCCAGAGGGCTTTCCAAGCTGGCCAAGTGGCGCTGGTACTCCTTCGTCAGGATGCAGGCCCGGGTGGCCCGCCGGGTAGGCACCGTGATGACCGGCTCGCAGTCCTCGCGCGAGGACATCCTGCGGGACTTCAAGGTGGCGCCCGAGCAGGTCAGGGTGATACCGCTTGGCGTGGACACCAGGCTCTTCCACCCCAGGCCCGCGCCGCGGGTCCCGGCCAGCATCATGGCCGTGGCCAGCGCGGACTCGCCCGTGAAGGGGATCCCGACGCTCCTGCGGGCCTTCGCCAAGCTCATTACCGAACGGGACGCACTCCTCACCGTGGTGGGCAAGCCGGCGCCCGGCGGCCCGACCGAGAAGCTGATCGGCGAGCTGTCGCTCGGCGACCGCGTGCGGTTCGTGACCGGGATCAGCGACGCCGAGCTCGCCGAGCTCGCCGCGAGCGCCGAGGTCGCGGTGGTCCCGTCGCTGTACGAGGGCTTCTCGCTGCCGGCCGTCGAGCACATGGCGTCGGGCACGCCGCTGGTGGCCAGCAGGACCGGGGCGCTGCCCGAGGTCACCGGGGATGCCGCCGTGCTGGTCAGCCCGGGCGACCCGGAGGAGCTGGCCGGCGCGATCGGGCGGCTGCTCGACTCGCCGCGCGAACGGGAACGGCTGTCGGCCGCCGCTCTCACCAGGGTGCAGGAGCGGTTCGCGTGGCCGGCGGTGGCCCGCGCGACGGTGGCCGAGTACCGGCGGGCGATCGGCGAAGCTGGAGCGTCCGATGCTGACCGTTGACTTCACCAGGCTGCCGATCACCGCCGGCGACCGGCTGCTCGACCTCGGCTGCGGTGGCGGCCGACACGCGTTCGAGGCGGCCAGGCGCGGCGCCAGGGTGGTCGCGGTGGACACCGACCGGGCCGAGCTCGACGGCGTCGCCGCGATCTTCGCCGGGATGGCGCAGGCCGGCGAGATACCGGCCGGAGCGTCCGGCATGACCGTGGCCGGGGATGCCACCCGACTGCCGTTCCCCGACGGCGCCTTCGACACGGTCATCGCGGCCGAGGTGCTCGAGCACCTTCCCGCCGACCAGAAGGCGATGGACGAGATCGCCAGGGTCCTTCGGCCCGGCGGTACCGTCGCTGTGACCGTGCCCGCCTGGCTGCCCGAGCGGGTCTGCTGGCGACTGTCCGACGACTACCACAACACGCCGGGCGGGCACATCAGGATCTTCACCCGCCGCGAGCTGGTCACGAAGCTCACCAGGTCGGGCCTGACCGTGACCGGCCACCACCACGCGCACGCGCTGCACTCGCCGTACTGGTGGCTCAAGTGCGCCGTCGGCGTCAGGAACGACGACCACCCGCTGGCCAGCACCTACCACAAGCTGCTTGTCTGGGACATCATGCGCAAGCCGCCGGTCACCCGTCTTGCCGATCAGGCGCTGAACCCGCTGATCGGCAAGAGCCTCGTCGTCTACGCGGGCAAGCATGCGGCAGTCGGATAGCTCCCAGCGGTCCCGCGCGGCCGGCTGGGTTCCCGAGGTGGCCGGCATCCTGACCGCCGACCAGATCATCAGCACCGGCCATGCCATCGTGGCCGTGCAGCAGCGCGGCGGCGCGATCGGCTGGCCCGATGGTCATGTCGACGCGTGGAACCACGTCGAGTGCGCGATGGCGCTGAGCCTGTGCGGGCTGCGGGACGCCTCCCGCCGGGCCTACGAGTGGCTGCGTGCCAGCCAGCGCCCTGACGGCTCCTGGCTAAAGCAGATGCCGCCCGGCGAGACCGACCTCACCACCGAGAGCAACCACGCCGCCTACTGCGCGGTCGGGGTCTGGCACGAGCTGCTGGTCAGCAGGGACGAGGGGTTCGCCCAGCGCATGTGGCCCACGGTCCGGGCCGCCATCGACTTCGTGCTCGGCCTGCAGACGCCCCGCGGCGAGGTCATCTGGCGGCGCGCCGCCGACGGGCGCCCGGAGAGCTACGCGCTGCTGACCGGCAGCGCGAGCATGTACACGAGCCTGCGCTGCGCGATCGCGCTGGCCGAGTACCTGGCCGAACCGCAACCCGACTGGGAGCTCGCCGCCGACCAGCTCGGGCACGTGGTCGCCAGGCATCCCGAGGCGTTCGCCGACAAGAGCCGGTTCTCCATGGACTGGTACTACCCGGTGCTCGGCGGCCCGGTGCGCGGCGGCGCGGCGCGCGAGCACCTGGACCGCGGCTGGGACACCTACGTGGTGCCCGGGCTCGGCGTGCGCTGCGTGAACGACGAGCCGTGGGTGACCGCCGCGGAGACCGCGGAGCTCGCGATCGCGCTTGAGGCGATCGGCGACCCGGCCGGCGCGCTCGACCTGCTCGACCGGATCCAGTTCCTGCGCGACGACAGCGGCGCCTACTGGACCGGCTGGCAGTACGTCACCAAGCGGCACTACCCGGACGAACAGAGCAGCTACACCGCGGCGGCGATCGTACTCGCCGCCGACGCGCTGTGCGGCGCGACCGGCGGATCGTCGCTGTTCCGCGACGTGGCGGCAGACCAATACGCGGCGATGTCACCGGGCGACGTCGTCTGCGGCTGCGAGCCGCGCGACCAGGCTCAAGGCGACGTGGCCGACCTGGTCTGACCGGCCCTGGTCATCCGCGACCGCGTTATCGGCTCCTGGCTGCTCGGCTGGGCCGAGCGAGCGGTGATCCCGTTCTGCCCGCCGACCGTTCCTAGCCGAAGCTCCTAGCCGATGCCGTCGCCGACCCGCTCAAGTACCCGCAGCGAGCCGGTCACCCGCACCTCACTGAACGCGCCAGAGGCCATCGCCCGCAGGTACACCCGGTACGGTGCCTGGCCGCCATCGGCCGGGTCGGGGAACACGTCGTGGATGGCCAGCGCCCCCCCGAGCGCGATCTTCGGCGCCCAGCCCTCGTAGTCGGCCGTCGCCGCCGCGTCGCTGTGCCCGCCGTCGATGAACAGCATCCCCACCGGCTCGTGCCACAGCCTGGCGACGTCGGCGGACCGCCCGATGATCGCGATCACGTGCTGCTCGAGCCCGGTCGGGGCCAGCGTGGCGCGGAACGAGGGCAGCGTGTCGAGCAGCCCGACGGCCGGGTCCACAAGGTCGGGCTCGTGGTACTCCCAGCCGGGCTGGTTCTCCTCCGAGCCGCGGTGATGGTCCACGGTGATCACGAACTGCCCGGCCTGGCCGACCGCCGCCGCCAGGTAGATCGTGGACTTGCCGCAGTAGGTGCCGATCTCCACGACCGGGCCGACCTGCGCGTACGCGGCGGCGGCGGCGAAGAGCGCCTCGCCCTCGGGCGGCGGCATGAAGCCCCTGGCCGCCTCGGCATAACGGCGGACCTCGTCAGGCAGCGAACGCGGTCGCTCGGCAGGCAGCGCGGATGTCATGGCCACAGTCTGCCGGGCCACGCCTACTCGTCGAGGCTCAGGGCGGCCTTCGGGCAGGACCGGACGGCGTGCCGTACCTGGTCGGCCAGGCCGGCCGGGATGTCGTCCATCTTGATGTGCAGGACGTCCTCGTCGTCTACCTCGAACACCTCGGGGACCAGCCCGGCGCAGACGGCGTTGGCCTCGCAGGCGTCCCGGTCAACTCGCACCTTCATCGCACGCCTCCGTCATCGGGACCTCGCACCGCTGGTTCACCCTATTGTCCGATGTCGCCCTCCGGCCATCCGACCCGGCCGCCGGACGGGGCGGCGGGAGGTCGAGTGTTGCCGGCGTGGCGGGGGTGGCGAGCCGGTATGGTTGCCGCGGTCCAATGACGGCTGGCCGCGCCATCGCGCGGACCCACTTAGACCTGGGAGAAGGTAATGCTCCGACGTCGCGCGACGGCACGGGTGCTCGGCGGTGGCGCCGCGCTGGCGACCATGGCGGCCGCCGCGACGATGCTCACCCCGCATGCGGCCGGCGCCGCCCGCCCGACCAGAGCGACCGCCGGAGTCCGCGCCGCCCGCGTGTCGGTCTTCCCCGAGATCCACGTGCCGCCCGCCGTGAGCGCAAAGCCGTCGGGCGGCTACACCCCGGCCCAGGTCAGGGCCGCCTACTTCGTGAAACCGCTGGTGCGCGCCGGCATCGACGGCAAGGGCCAGTCCATCGTGATCGTGGATAGCTTCGGCTCCCCCACCATCGGCCATGACCTGGCCGTCTTCGACCGCCAGTTCCACCTCAGGCCGCCGGGCTCGCTGACGATCATCCACCCGGCCGGGCCGATCCCGCCGTTCCGGCCGACCGAGACCAGGGTCAACTGGGCATTCGAGACCACGCTCGACGTCGAGTGGGCGCACACGATGGCGCCGGCCGCGCGGATCGTGCTGGTCGAGACGCCGGTGTCGGAGAACGAGGGCACCAGCGGGTTCCCGCAGATCATCAAGGCGGAGGAGTACGTGCTCGCGCACCACCTCGGCGGCGTGATCAGCCAGAGCTTCGGCGCGACCGAGCAGACCTTCCCCAAGGGATCGATCCAGCCGCTGCGCGGCGCCTACATCGAGGCCGCGCAGCCGTCGCACGACGTCACGGTGGTGAGCGCCTCCGGCGATGCGGGCGCAACCGACGAGAAGTCGAACATGTCGTCCTTCTACACCTATCCGGTCACCTCATGGCCGGCCAGCGACCCGCTTGTCACCAGCGTCGGCGGGCTCGACCTGCGGCTGAACAGCCTCGGCCAGCGGACCGCGCCCGACCAGGTGTGGAACGACAACACCTCGCCGCCGAGCGCCACCGGCGGCGGCAAGTCGATCATCTTCGGCAGGCCGGCGTACCAAAACGGCGTCGCGTCCGTGGTCGGCAACCACCGCGGCGTGCCCGACATCTCGATGAGCGCCTCGTGCAGCCACCCGGTCCTGATCTACCAGAGCTTCGCCCGGCCCGCCGGCTGGGGCCCGATCTGCGGCACCAGCGAGGCCACGCCGATCTTCGCTGGCGTGATCGCGCTCGCCGACCAGGTGGCCGGCCACCCGCTCGGCCCGATCAACCCGCTGCTCTACCAGATGGCGGCCGACCACGACCCCGGCATCGTCGACATCGCCAGGGGCAACAACACGGTCACCTTCCAGCAGAACGGCCATACCTACACCGTGCAGGGCTGGAACGCGGTGCCCGGGTACGACCTGGCGTCCGGGCTCGGGACCGTCAACGCGCGCTGGTTCGTTCGCGAGCTCGCCGCGCTCGCGAACAAGGCGGTGCGCGGCCACCTCAGACCCGCGTGACCGTGGCTGCTCAGGCGAGTCACCCCGGTTCCGGCTGCTCGGGCGAGTCACCCCGGTTCCGCCCGCTCGGGCGAGTCACCCCGGTTCCGGCGCGCCGAATCACCGCATATCAGTCATACCGGACGTGATCATCCGGGTGCCCGTGGAATGAATGTCACATCCACCGCGTATTCTGGGACATTCGTCACATCCATCAAGATCATCTCCGAGAAGGCGGCTGGCGTTTTCATTGGCTGGGCCTTGGTTTCCGGTGGCGGTGCGCCGGAGTCGCCTTGACCGGGCTGCCGACGGCTGGGGAGCAACGGAAGGGGGCGTTGCACGGGTACGCCAAAGGGCCAGCGGCGGGTGCGCGGACCCGGTAGGCGGGCGGCTCAGGGCACCCGCACTCCCGCCAGTGCCCTGAGCGCGCCCTGCATCAGCCAGCCTGAGCCACGCGGATCCCGCGTTCCCGGCGCGCCTACCCCCGTCAGCCGGTGTGATACCTGGCCGGGATGGTCCCCACCTCGTGGGTCAGCCTGACCCGGTCGGCACGGTAGATGTACCTGGTCATCCTTACCGGCCGGTCCTGCGAGTACGCGGTGCGGTTGACCACAACCACGGGCGTGCCCGTGGACAGGCCGAAGAACGAGTACTCCCTGGCGTTCGGCATCCGCGCGCCGATCTCGTCGATGAAGCCGACCTGCGGGTACCCGAGGTCCGCGAGCAGCTTGATGCTGCCGATCGCGATGTCGCCTGCCTGCTCGAGCGGCGTGCCGGAGGCGATGTCCAGCGGGAAGTACGAGGCCATGATCATCCATGGCACCTCACCGATGGTGCCTGACCTGCGGCGCACCACCACCGGGTCGCCCGGCGAGATCTCAAGCTTCTCGGCGACGCTGGGCGAGGCCGGCGACTTCTCCACGATCTGCCTGGTGGTCTCCGGCTCCTGCGTGGCATTGCTGACCTCGGGGAGCAGGGTGGAGATGCTCTGGCCCGCCGGCTGGGTGGCGATCCTGGACAGCAGGGCGGTGAACGGGCGGGCAGGCTCGGTGACGAAGGTGCCGAGACCCTGCCTGGTCACGACCAGGCCCTGGTTGGTCAGCAGCGCGATGGCCAGCCTCACCGTGTTGCGCGACGCGTCGAACTGCCGAACCAGGTCCGGCTCGCTGGGCAGCCGCTCGCCGGGCTGAAGAGCGCCGCTGTCGATCTGGTCGCGCAGCCTGTCGGCTATCTGCTGGTACTTGGCCGGAGCCATGGGCGACCTCCCTCACGGTCCCGCGACTGTCACTATCCGGATAGGTAGGTCCTACCCTTATGCATCGTTTGAAACAGCCAACTGTTTGGTATGAGTTAGATGAGCCGGAACAGCCGGAACATCGGGATCGATAGTAGACGGAGAGCGGCGGCGAGTAAACACTCCGCGCCGACGAAGACACCAAGTCCCGGGTCCGCAGGCCGACTCAGGAAGAAGAAAAGGAAGGAGGAAAGTCAGATGAACATCTGGATCGTCATCGGGGCGGCCGCCATCGTGGTGCTGGCTCCCCTCGCGGTGATCGTGCTGGTGAGTGTCGCCAGCCTCCGCGAGGAGTCAGCGCACAGCCTGGGCAGGCAGGCACCGGGCACGGCCGAGCGCTTGGCGCGCCGACTGCTCGGCTACCGGGCGAGTTACGCCATGCCGCTGGACCACCAGCCAGGCAGGCGCCCAAGCCGGCGCCCGGCCAGGCAGCCTTCGCTCGCGCCGGAGCGGGAAGTACGCTTCGCTCATGCGCGTCGCCCTCTGCCAGATCCCCGCGAGCTCGCAGCCGAACGTCAATCTCGGCCGGGTTCGGTCCGCGTTGACCAGCGCGAGCGAGCAGGGGTCTGACCTAGCGGTCTTCCCTGAGGGAACGCAGGCCAGGTTCTCGGCCAACCTCAGGGAAGTGGCCGAGCCGCTGGACGGGCCGTTCTGCCGCGGGCTCTCCGCGGCGGCCCTGGAGAGCGGCGTCGCCCTGGCGGCCGGCGTCTTCGAGCCGGCGCCAGGAAATCTCGTCTACAACACCACAGTCGCCTTCGACGCGACCGGCCGCCTGGTAGCGGCCTACCGGAAGATCCATCTCTTCGATGCGCTCGGCCAGCGGGAGTCCGACACGGTAGCTGCCGGCTCGCAGATCGTGATCGCCGATCTCGCCGGGCTCAGCGTCGGCTTCCTCACCTGCTATGACGTGCGCTTCCCGGAGCTCGCGAGGGAACTTGCCCTGCGCGGCGCCGACCTGATCGTCATCCCGTCCGCCTGGGCGGCCGGATTGTTCAAGGAAGAGCACTGGGTCACCCTGGTGCGGGCTCGCGCGATCGAGAACACGATCTGGGTCGCGGCGGCTGGGCAGGTCCCCGACCAGCACGAGCCGCCCACCTCGGCGCCGACCGGCGTCGGCCGGAGCATGCTGGTCGACCCCATGGGCGCGGTCCGGCTCGATCTTGGCTCGGCCCAGGCGGTCGCCTCGGCACCGGTCGACACGGAGATGACCGCGCGGGTCAGGGCCACGCTGCCGTCGCTGGCGCACCGCAGGCCCGACTTGTTCACCGTGAGCGTGTGAGCCCGCGGCGGCACCCGGCAGCACACGGCGCCGCCGACCGCCACCGGCCACGATCGCTCGATCCCGTCACTCACCCTCGCCTCCAGGCGCCGGGCGCGGCTCGGCGCGAGCTATCGCCCGGTGCCGCCGCCAGGCCCAGACCGCGACCAGCGCGACCACCACGACCGCGATCGTGATCGCCAGGCCCGCGCCCACCTTGCTCTCGACAACGCCGTAGGCCGAGCCCGCCAGGTAGCCGAGGAGGCTGTAGCCGACGCCCCAGACCACGCCGCCGACGATGTTGTGGATCAAGAACACGCGGTACGGCATCGCGGCAGCGCCGGCCGCCGCGGGCATCAGCGCGCGGACGACGGCGAGGAACCGCCCGCCGAGCACCGCAAGCCCGCCCCGGTCCCGCAGCGCCGACCTGGCCCGGTCGAGCGCCCCTGACACCCGGCGCAGCCCGCGCGCGGCGAACAGCCGGTCGCCCATCCGCTTGCCGATCTCGTAGCCGACCAGCGGCCCGGTAATCGCGGTGAACACCACCACGACGATCAGAATGGCGAGCGAAAGGTGGCCGCGGCTGGCGAGCACGCCGCCGAGCACGACGGCGGCCTCGCCGGGCAGCACGAAGCCGAGGAAGATCGCGGTCTCGCCGAACACGAGCGCGGCGATCAGGCCGATCGCCACCCAGCCGTTCATGTGGTTGAGCAGTGCGGACAGGTCACTGCCAATGCTGGCCAATCCGCGTTCCTCCGTCCGGCGACTCGCCGCGCACCGCGTCACGCCTTGCTGCACGAACCGCACCCTGGCTGTGATCTAGTTGGCCATAATGCGTCCAAGCGCCCGGCTTCGGGGAGGAGACGCCGATGCCAGCCATGTCCCAGCCGTGGTCCTCGCCAGGGAGGACGCCAGCCGGGGCCGCAGGTCAGCCGCCCTGGCCACCGAGCGAGCCGAGAGGCCCGGGTTCGCCGCCCTGGCCGGGCGGCGAACCGCCGACAGGGCGACCCCCGACCGCGGGCGGCAGGCCGCAGGTGCACGGCCAGCCGCCGTGGAGCCCGAGCGTCGACCCCAGCAGCGCGGCCTTCGGCCAGGGCCTCAGCGACTCCGCGCCGAGCACTGGCAGCCTACCGGCGATCACCGGCGGCCTGATCCGCCGTCAGGGCAGTTTCACCGGGCGCATCACCAGGGACGGATCGAGCGAGTTCCCCGCCGAGTCCTCCAGGTACCAGCTCTACGCCTCGCTCGCCTGCCCCTGGTCGCAGCGGACGCTGATCGCCTGCAGACTGCTCGGCCTTGACCGCATCATCGGCCTGACCCTGACCGACCCGGTAGCCGACGAGAACGGCTGGCGGTTCACCGAGGACAAGGGCGACCCGCTGACCGGCGCCCGCTACCTGACCGACCTGTACCGGACCACCGACCCCGGCTACCGCGGCCCGTACAGCGTGCCGCTGATCTGGGACCTGCGCACTCGCCGGATCGTCAGCAACGACGTGGCCCAGATCACCGTGATGCTGGAGACCGAGTTCCGGCCGTTCCACAAGCCAGGCGCGCCCGACCTGTACCCGGCCTCCAGGCGCCGCGATATCGAGTCACTGGCCACTCTGATCTTCCATACCGTGAACACCGGCGTCTACAAGGCCGGCCTGGCCAGCTCGCAGGCCAGCTACGACCAGGCGGTCGAGGCCGTGTTCACCACGCTCGACGCGCTTGAGGACCGGCTCTCGCGGCGCAGGTTCCTGCTCGGTGACCTGCTGACCGAGGCCGACATCAGGCTCTACCCCACGCTGGCCAGGTTCGACGCCGTCTACTACCCGAAGTTCCGGTGCAACCTGCGGCGGCTGGTCGACTACCCGCACCTGTGGGCCTACGCGCGCGACCTGTACAGCTACCCCGGGTTCGGCGAGACCACCGACCTCGGGCAGATCAAGCGGCATTACTACCAGTCGACCGAATGGGGCAACAAATTCGGCATAGTACCCATAGGCCCCCAGATTGACTGGAAAGAGCCGCACGGCCGGTCGCGAATGCACGCCTAGGCGACCGCCCCGCGACCTCCGGCGGGTAGCCTTGAAGACTGGGGTCGCACAGCTAGTCAAGTCCGGAAGAGGCGATGTCGGCCGTGTCTGCCGAGTTCTCGCGTGGGTCCGCGAAGGTCGTGCCAGGAACAAGCAAGGACCAGGGCGAGGCCGACGAGCCCGCCGCGAACCACCGCGGCGCGGACGGCCCGTCCACGTTCTCGGCAGGCACCGTACTGACGTCGAGCACCGACTTCGGCCCGAACGAGTGGCTGGTCGACGAGCTTTATCAGCGCTATCTTGCCGACCCTGCCTCGGTCGACCGAGCCTGGTGGAACTTCTTCGCCGACTACCGGCCACCCGCTGAGGGCGCCGCCGACCAGCCCCAGGCAGGCACGGGCCAGCCAGCCCAGGCGAGCCACGCACCCGCGGCCCAGGCGCCGGCCGACGGGCACCGCGCCAGGACCGCCCAGCGGCCCGGCGGCGGTCCGGCCGGAGGCGCGCACGCGGACGGCGCGCGGCCGGGCACTGCCCAGCCGCCGGCCCGGCCCGCGCAGGCCGCGCGGCCGGCACCAGCCGGCCAGCCCGCGGCGGCCGCGCCGCCCGGCCAGCCCGCGGCGGCCGCGCCGACCGGTCAGTCGGCAGCCGACCACGCGGAGATCCGGCTGCGCGGCGCCGCGTCCCGCACGGTCACCAACATGGAGGCCAGCCTCGCGGTCCCGACGGCCACCTCGGTCCGCGCCGTCCCCGCCAAGCTGCTGATCGACAACCGGATCGTGATCAACAACCACCTGGCCCGCGGCCGCGGCGGCAAGGTCTCCTTTACCCACCTGATCGGCTTCGCGGTGGTGCGCGCGCTCGCGCTGATCCCGTCGCTGAACGACTCCTATGCCGAGGTGGACGGCAAGCCGGTGCTGATCAGGCCGGAGCACGTGAACCTCGGCCTGGCGATCGACGTCCAGAAAGAGGACGGCACCCGCCAGCTGCTCGTGCCGAACATCAAGGCGGCCGAGCAGATGGACTTCCGCCAGTTCTGGCTGGCCTACGAGGAGATCGTGCGCAAGGCCAGGTCGGCCAAGCTGGCCGTGGAGGACTTCGCAGGCACCACGATCAGCCTGACCAACCCAGGCACGATCGGCACCGAGCACTCGGTGCCGCGGCTGATGCCCGGGCAGGGCGCCATCGTCGGCGTCGGCGCGATGGAGTACCCGGCCGCCTACCAGGGCACCTCGGCCGAGTCGCTGGCCAGGATGGCGATCAGCCAGACGGTCACGCTCACCTCCACCTACGACCACCGGATCATCCAGGGCGCGCAGTCCGGCGAGTTCCTGCGGATCATCAGCAAGCTGCTGCTCGGTGATGACGACTTCTACGACGACGTGTTCGCCTCGCTGCGGATCCCGTACGAGCCGGTCAGGTGGGTGCGCGACATCCCGGCCGGCCACGAGAACGACATCAGCAAGGCGGCCAGGGTCCACGAGCTGATCCACGCCTACCGGGTGCGCGGCCACCTGCTCGCCGATACCAACCCGCTCGGCTACACCCAGCGCAAGCACCCTGACCTGGACATCAACACCCACGACCTGACGCTGTGGGACCTTGAGCGCGAGTTCGCCACCGGCGGGTTCGGCGGCAGGCCGCGGATGCTGCTGCGGGACATCCTCGGAGTGCTGCGCGACGCCTACTGCCGCACGGTGGGCCTTGAGTACATGCACATCCAGAACCCGGCCGAGCGCTCCTGGCTGCAGGACAGGGTGGAACGCCCGCACCGCCACCCCGACCACGACGAGCAGATGCAGATCCTGTCCAAGCTCAACGTCGCCGAGGCGTTCGAGATGTTCCTGCAGACCAAGTTCGTCGGTCAGCGCAGGTTCTCCCTCGAGGGCGCCGAATCGCTGATCCCGCTGATCGACGCGGTGCTCAACGAGGCGGCGAAGGTCGGCCTGCACGAGGCCGTGATCGGCATGGCACATCGGGGCCGGCTCAACGTGCTCGCCAACATCGTGGGCAAGTCCTACGGCCAGATCTTCAACGAGTTCGAGGGCTACGTCGACCCGGGCAGCACGCACGGCTCGGGCGACGTGAAGTACCACCTCGGCGCCGAGGGCCGGTACACCGCCGCGGACGGCGGCACCATCCCGGTCAGCCTGGTCGCCAACCCGAGTCACCTCGAGGCCGTCAACCCGGTGGCCGAAGGCGTGGTCAGGGCCAAGCAGGACGTGCTCGACATGGGACAGCCCGGGTACACGGTGCTGCCGGTGCTGATCCACGGCGATGCCGCGTTCGCCGGGCAGGGCGTGGTGGCCGAGACGCTCGAGCTCTCCCAGCTGCGCGGCTACCGCACCGGCGGCACCGTGCACATCGTGGTGAACAACCAGGTCGGCTTCACCACCGACCCGCAGTCCTCCCGGTCGAGCGTGTACTGCACCGACGTGGCCCGCACCATCCAGGCGCCGATCTTCCACGTGAACGGCGATGACCCCGAGGCCGTCGTCAGGGTCGGCAGGCTGGCGTTCGCCTACCGCGAGGCGTTCGCCAAGGACGTCGTCATCGACATGGTCTGCTACCGCCGCCGCGGCCACAACGAGGCCGACAACCCCTCGTTCACCCAGCCGCTGATGTACGACCTGATCGACGCCAAGCGGTCCACCCGCAAGCTCTACACCGAGTCGCTGATCGGGCGCGGCGACATCACGATGGACGAAGCCGAGCAGATCCTGCGCGGCTACCAGGCCGAGCTCGAGCGTGCGTTCACCGAGACCCGCGACGCGTTCACCCGGCCGCCTGAGCCGGGGTCGCTGGTCGTGGCGCGGCTGCCGCAGCCCAGCCCGATCGACCACGTGCGGACGCCCACCGCGATCAGCACGGAGACCGTCAAGCGGATCATCGACACCCAGCTGAACCTGCCGGAAGGCTTCACGCCGCACCCGCGGCTGGCGCCGCAGCTGTCCCGCCGCGCGGTCATAGTGGAGCAGGACGACATCGACTGGGCCACCGGCGAACTGCTCGCGTTCGGCGCCACCCTGATCGACGGCAATGCGGTCAGGCTGATCGGCCAGGACAGTCGGCGTGGCACGTTCGGCCAGCGGCACGCCACCGTGGTCGACCGGCACACCGGCGCCGAGTACACCCCGCTGCGCCAGCTGAACAGCGACAACGCCAAGTTCCACGTCTACGACTCGCTGCTCTCTGAGTTCGCCGCGGTCGGATTCGAGTACGGCTACTCGGTCGCCAGGCCAGGCGCCCTGGTCTGCTGGGAGGCCCAGTTCGGCGACTTCGCCAACGGCGCGCAGACGATCATCGACGAGTTCGTCTCCTCCGGCGAGCAGAAGTGGGGCCAGCGCTCCGGCGTGGTGATGCTGCTGCCGCACGGCTACGAGGGTCAGGGGCCGGACCACTCCTCAGCCAGGGTCGAGCGGTTCATGGCGCTGTGCGCCCAGGACAACATGACCGTGGCGATGCCGAGCACCCCGGCCAGCTATTTCCATCTGCTGCGCTGGCATGTGCTTTCCGACCGGATCAAGCCGCTGATCGTGTTCACGCCCAAATCCATGCTCCGCCTGAAGACGGCAGTCTCCTCGGTCGCCGACTTCACCAGCGGCTCGTTCCGCCCCGTGCTCGGCGACCCGTCCTTCGGCGGGCGCGGCAACGGCGGCGGCCCGGACCCGGCGCAGGTCAGGCGGGTGCTGCTGTGCTCGGGCAAGGTCTACTACGACCTGGCCGACAAGGTGCGCGCCGGCCAGCGCACCGACATCGCCGTGCTGCGGGTGGAGCGGCTCTACCCGCTCCCCGGCGCCGAGATCGCGGCCGAGCTTGCCGCGTTCCCCCACGCAAGCGAGCTGGTCTGGGTGCAGGAGGAACCGGTCAACATGGGCGCGTGGCCCTATATGGCGATGCACCTGCCCGTACTGCTCGGCCGCGGCCTGGCCGTAGTCGGCCTGCCGGAGAGCTCGGCGCCCGCCTCTGGTTCGGCGAAGGCGCACAGCACCGAGCATGCCGCGCTGCTCGCCGCCGCCCTCGCCTAGCGGCGGCGCGGCATGTACTTCACCGACCGGGGTATCGAGGAGCTCGCGCAGCGGCGCGGCGACGACGACGTCACGCTCGGCTGGCTGGCCGAGAAGCTGACCGAGTTCGTCGACATCCACCCCGAGCACGAGGCAGCCATCGAGCGGCTGGCGACCTGGCTGGCCCGCTCCGACGACGAAGAGGACTAACGCAACCCCCGGTGCCGGTCGGGCCGCCACAGCCAGCCCGGTGCCGCGACCTCGGCAAGGCGTCGCGGCGGGCCTCGCATTGCCCGACGAGATATATCGCATATAGGATGGCGGATTGAGGGGGCCCTTCGGGCGCCCGCTCGCGGGACGGACGGAGAGGGGAGCCCGGTGAGTCCGGTCTTCAGGCACGGCGGACTGCGGCTGTACTTGCTCAAGCTGCTCGATGAGGCGCCGCGGCACGGCTACGACGTGATCAGGCTGCTCCAGGACAGGTTCCTCGGCGTCTACTCCCCCTCGCCGGGCACGATCTACCCGCGGCTGGCCAGGCTCGAGGAAGAGGGCCTCGTCACCCATGAGGTGATCGACGGCAAGAAGGTCTACAAGATCACCGACGCGGGCCGGGAGGAGCTCAACCGCAGGCTTGACGACCTGGCCGACCTTGAGGACGAACTCGCGGCATCGGTACGCGACATCGCCAGGGAGATCTCCCGCGATGTCAGGGAGACGGTCAGGAGCATGCGGGACGAGCTCACCTGGGCAGTCAGGGAGGCGGCCAGGAGCGGCCGCGAGGCCGACCGGGATGCCAGCCGCGGCCCCAGGGACTCCGGGCAGGAAGCGTCCCGCGGTGCCAGCGAGGCGGCCGGGCGGGCGTCGGCGCATGCGGCAGGCAGTCCTGGCCAGGCGGCCAGTCCTGGCCAGGCGGGCAGTCCTGGCTCGGCGGGCGGTTCGGGCCCTGCGACCAGGCCAGACCGGGCTCGCGAGGGTGCCTGGAGCGAGGCCACCCAGGCGGACAAGGACGAGGCCAGCACCGACGCACCCGGCACTGAGCCACCCGGCACTGAGCCACCCGGCACTGCGGCACCCGGCGCGGGCCGTGCCGCCGGCCCCGCGAGCGATGCCGACGATGCGAGCGGCGCAAGCGATGCCGCCGATGCAGGCAGCGCCCAGGGCCAGCAGCGCCGGCGCCCATCCGGTGACTGGCGAGACTGGGCGGATTGGGCCGACTGGGGTGACTGGCGCGAGTGGGCCGAGTGGGCCAGGCGCCGCGACTGGTCGGACTGGACAGGCAAGCAGGACTGGAAGGAACGGGCCCGGGCCAGCCGTCAGGAGTGGAAGGAAGGAGCCAAGGCCGCGAACCAGGAGTGGAAGGACCAGGCGCGGGCCGCCAAGGAAGAGTGGAAAGAGCAGGCCAGAGATGCCACCCAGGAGTGGAAAGAGCAGGCGCGCGCCGCCGAACAGCAGCGGCGCGAGCACGCCAGGGCAACCGAGCAGGAGCGGCGCGACCAGGCCAGGGCAGCCGGGCAGCAGCGGCGCGAGCACGCCAGGACGGCCAGTCAGGAGCAGTGGGATCGGGCCGCCGAGGGCGGCGAGTCCGCCCCAGGCGGGTCCCGGGCCGGGCAATCGCGCGACCGGGGACCACGCGACTGGCATCAGCCGGAGCGTGACCTCGTCGGCGACCTAGAGCGGCTGGCCGGCGCGTTCGCAAGGGAACTGCGCAGCGTCGCGTGGCACGCCGGCGGGCTCAGCGAGGACGCGGTGAGCAGCCTAGGCACCATACTCACCGACGCGCTGAACAGGATCACCACCGAGGTCTTCCACGCCCCAGCCGAGGACCGCACCCAGTCAGCAACACCCGCCAGCCAGCCTGCGGACGCCACCCCAGCCGAACCGCCCGCCGCCGGCCAGCCCGCGCACGCCACCTCGGCCAAGGACCGTCCGCAGCCAGCAACACCCGCCAACCAGCCTGCGGACGCCACCCCAGCCGAACCGCCCGCCGCGGACGCCACCCCAGCGCCCGCGGACGCCGCCCCTCAGGCCCAGACCGAACCTCGGCCCGAAGCGGAAGGGCCTCCAGAGGCGGAGCCTGAGCCAGAAGCGGAAGCCCCGGCAGAGGCGGAACCCCTGGCAGAGACAGAGACCGAGGCTGAGGAGCACTAAGCAGCGGTCACCCTGCGCCTGCCGCCCGATAGTGCCCATAATGCGGCGGCGCGACATTGTGGCCCGGTGATGTCGCTCTGAGCAGCATCAACGGGCCACGTTGTCCGCAGTCAGAGGGTGAAGACGACCTTGCCGAACAGGTCGCCGTCGATCATGGCAGCGAAGCCGTCGCGCGCCTGCGTCAGTGGCAGAGTGCGGTCGATCAGCGGCCGCAGTCCGGTCTGCTCGCAGAACCTCAGCAGCCTGGCCAGCTGGTCCCTGGTCCCCATCGTGGATCCGACGACGGAGAGCTGAAGAAAGAAGATCCTGGTCAGGTCGGCCGGCGGCATGGCACCGCTGGTCGCGCCGGAGATCACGATCCGGCCGCCAGGGCGCAGCGCTCGCACCGAGTGCGACCAGGTGGCCTCGCCGACGGTCTCCATCACGGCATCGACCCGCTCGGGCAGCCGGGCCCCGGCCGGGAAGACCTGGTCAGCGCCGAGCGCCAGAGCGCGTTCGCGCTTGGCCTCGCTCCGGCTGGTCGCCCAGATCCGGTAGCCGGCCGCCCGGCCGAGCAGGATCAGTGCCGTCGCTACGCCGCCGCCCGCGCCCTGCACCAGGATCGTGCTGCCCGGCTGCAGCCCCGACTTGTCGAAGAGCATTCGGTAGGCGGTCAGGTACGCGGTCGGCAGGCAGGCCGCGTCCTCGAAGGTCATCCCGGCCGACTTGGGTATCAGGTTCCGCTTGGGTACCGCCACCCGCTCGGCGAACGTGCCGTCGTACCGCTCGGAGAGCAGCGACCGTGAGGGGTCGAGGGTCTCGTCACCCGGAGTCGATCCCGGGTCGCTGACCACACCGTACACGACGACCTCGGTGCCGTCCTCGGCCACGCCGGCGGCGTCGCAGCCGAGCACCATCGGCAGCCGGTCCTGGGTGATCCCGACTCCCCGCAGCGTCCACACGTCGTGATGGTTCAGCGACGCCGCCTTGACCGTCACCGTCGTCCAGCCCTCGGGCGGCGACGGCTCAGCGTGCTCGCCGAGCTCGAGCGCGGAGAGCGGGTCGTCGGGACTGAGCCTGGCGGCGGTCGCTGCGAACATGGCTAGGACCTTAGCGTTCGCACGGTCGGCCTGGCCCATCGGGATGTGCCATGAGCAGCCAGATCCCGGCGACGCCTACCTATGGACACGGTCACCGGCAGGGTCGGCCGGCGAGGACGGAACGGCCCTTACCAGGAAAAGGATGCCTATCATGTACCCCCTGTGGGATACTCCGCGCTAGGGCTGGCTCTCATCCCCTGCCAAAAGGACCGGCGTGAACCTAGCTTCCTTCGCCGAGCTAGCAGTTCGATTGGTCAATTCACGCGTCTGCAGCCCAGACGCCGACCCGCTGCGAAGCCAGGAGGCGTTCCGCGATTTCGTCGCGGACCGTCCATATCTGGCTGTCCAGGTGACGCGGCATGACCTGGATCGGCTCAGGCTGCTGCGGGAGGAACTTGCCGGAGTCTTCGTCTTCGCCGCGGGCGGCGCGAGCATGGAGGCGGCACAGCGGCTGAATGCCCTGCTGGCCATCCACCCGGTCCACCCCGTCCTCGTGGCCCACGACGGCGAGCCGCTGCACGTCCACCTGAGCGAATCCGGCTCGGTCACCGACCGCTACGCCTGCGCCGCGGTGATCAGCCTCGCCCTGCTGCTCAGCCAGTTCGGCGCCGATCACCTCGGCATCTGCGCGATCGCGGCCTGCGACCAGGTGTTCATCGACGGGAGCAGCAATCGGTCCCGGCGTTACTGCGCTGACCACTCAGCGGCCAGGTCGAACGTCGCCGCGATGCGCCAGCGGCGCTATGACTTCGCCGATCCTGGCGAGGGGAACGCCTCAGCCGTCAGTTAGATCCCGGCGCTAGCAACGACCTCGCCGCGCATCATTGCCTGCAAGATGTCACTTGCGTTACCAAAAAGACATCTTCGGGCTTCTTCTCACGCTCGGCCGTGATCATTAGCATGAGGCCTACTCGCGGGCGTTAGCGTCCTGTTAGGGAACCGAAAGAAGGTTCGATCATGGCAACTGACACGTCGGTCGCTTCCAGTAGACCGATCGACGTCGGCCTTAAGCGAGAGATGGGGCTGATCGGCGCCATGTGGGCGTCGGAGACCTCGATCATCGGCTCGGGCTGGCTGTTCGGCTCGTACTTCGCGGCGGCGGCTATCGGCGGGGCGGCGATCCTGGCCTGGGTTATCGCCGGCATCATCGTCATCGTCCTGGCTCTGGTGCACGCCGAGCTTGGCGGGATGTTCCCGGTTGCCGGGGGCACCGCGCGATTCCCGCACCTGGCATTCGGCAGTGGCGCGGGGATCTCGTTCGGCTTCTTCTCCTGGCTCCAGGCGGTCACCGTCGCGCCGATTGAGTGCTTCGCGGTGATGCAGTACGGCCAGTACTGGCTGAACGCGCACAACGTCCACATCTACGACCCGACGTCCGGGAACGTGACCCACCTTGGCTTCGTCTTCACGATCATCTTGATGGCGATCTTCACGGCCGTGAACTTCCTGGCCATGCGCCTGTTCAACTACATCAACGCAGGCATCACGTGGTGGAAGGTCGTCATCCCGGTCTTCGCGATCATCGTCCTGTTCTTCCACTTCCATTCCTCGAACCTCAGCGCGGGCGGCGGCTTCCTACCGAAATTCAGCAACGTCAGCGGCGTCGTGACCCACCTGACGACGACCAGCGCGCAGCTCAAGGCCTTGCTCGCGGCGATCCCCGGAGCGGGCATCGTCTTCGCCTACCTCGGCTTCGAGCAGGCCGACCAGCTCGCTGGCGAGGTGAAGAATCCGCAGCG
>DATIZP010000002.1:0-38996 GCA_035517035.1 Streptosporangiaceae bacterium
ACCAGCCCTTCCGCCTCGATCATCAAGACCATCACTCGCCTCCCCATGCCAGGCCGCCCGCGAGCGCGCGCCCCTAAATGCGAGGCCTCACAGGTTGGGTATCACCGCCAGGGCGGCGCTGACAGGGAGGAACGTCCCGGCGCGCCAGGACGTACGGCACGCGGCCCCCCGGCAGCCGCGGCAGACCCGCGGTCAAGACTGACCGGCGCGCCTGGCCGGGCGGCCCGCACAGCTCGGGCGCCAGGCGCGCGCGGGACAGGCTGCGCGCCGCGGCGGGCGAGCTGGTCCGGGCCAGGCGCGACAGCCCCGTGGATCCGCCTGACTATCTGCAGGTGCTGGCGTCGGCTAGGGGACTTGATGGCGACCCGGCCGCCGAGGTCCAGGTCGTGGTCGTCCCGCTCATGATCCGCCGGGCCGTCCGGCCGGTCGAGCTCCGCGGCCGCCTCATCCCAGAAGGTGCTGACGTCTTCATCGCGCCGGTGATGTCTCACCGCCTGCCCCGCATCTTCGAGGATCCGGAGAATTACCGTCCCGACCGTTATCTGACGCATCCGGAGCTAGCCGGTTGCCTGCACGGATTCGGCGGTGGTGCACACAGGTGCCTGGGCGAGCACTTCGCCGACCTGCTCGCGCACGTCGCGCTCACCAAGCTTTTCCAGCAGTTCGACCTGACCCTGACCGATCCTCATCCTGCACCAGTGGGAACACCCGCGTTCAAGGGTCCGCGCTCGCCGTGCCGGATCCGGTACCGGCGCAAGCTGTGAGCCTGGCTAGTTCGAAAGGGCGCCCCCAGCAGGATTCGAACCTGCGCACACGGCTCCGGAGGCCGTCGCTCTATCCCCTGAGCTATGGGGGCTGGCGCACCGCGATCCCGGGAAGGTGGCCCCGGGGACCGCAGCAAGGGTACCAGCCGGAAGGTTATCGGGGACACGTGCTCGATCTGCGGGCACGAACAGGGCCGATCCAGGTAGCCTCACGCCGTGACACAAGGACTCGGGCGGGTGCTGGTTGTCGATGACGACGAGGTCATCAGGCAGCTCATCGCCGTGAACCTGACCCTCGAGGGCTTCGAGGTCGAGACGGCCGTAGACGGTCAGGACTGCCTCGACAAGGTCACCGAGGTCAAGCCCGACGTGATCACGCTGGACGTCATGATGCCGAGGCTGGACGGCTGGGTGACCGCGACCCAGCTCCGGCGCAACCCGGAGACCGCGAACATCAAGGTCGTCCTCATCACCGCCCGCGCACAGGAGGACGACAGGGATCGGGGCCGGCAGGTCGGCGTGGACGCCTACCTCACCAAGCCGTTCGACCCGGCCGAGATGATCCGCGTCGTCCGCGAGCTGGCCGGCGCGCCAAGTTCCGCCTTCGACTGAGGTGATTCCCGGCGACATCGGGATCGAGATCGCTCGCCTGCTCGATGCCTCCGTCGCTACCGGCCTGCCCGGCTCCGCTGCCCGGATTGCCGCCGCCGGCACCTGGCGACCGGCCCCGGCCCGCGCGGGCGGCGGCCCGGGGTGCTACGCCACGTCGCTGCCGTTCGCGCTCGCGGCAGCCACCAAGGGCGACCCGGCCACGCTTGGAGCCAGGCTCGCCGACGGCCTGCGCCAGGTGCCCTGGATCGATGCCGCGCGGGTCACCGGCGGCGGGTACGTCACCGTCAGGGTGTCCGCGCACCACCTGGCCGGCCTTCCCGCGAGGATCATCGCCGCCGGCCCCGACGCCGCGGCAGCCAGCAGCGCGCTCGCGGGCACGGTGGTGACCGCTCCCGGACCGCCCGACCTGAGCGCGGCCCGCACCTGGGCACAGGCATGGCGGGACCAGCGTGCCGCGCTGGTCGGCCGGCTGGCGCGGGAGGCCGGCGCCGAGGTTCTCGCCCTTGATTCGCAACGCACCTCGCCATCGGACTCGCCAGGGCCGGCCGGCCAGGGCCCGGTGGCGGCCGCCGTCACCTGGCACGGCGCCGATGCCGTCCGCTGGGCGCTCGCGGCCGCTGCCGCTGGCCGGGGGAGCGCGATCGAGCGGCGGCTCGACGCCCCGCTCGACCTGGCCAACCCGTTCGTGCTGGTCAGGTACGCCCACGCGGATGCCAGCTCGACCATCCGCTGGGCCGCCGATCTCGGCATCGCGAGAGCTGGCAGGGGGGCAAGTCCATCGCCCCTGGCGGAACCTCAGCCCGCCGAACTCGCGCTCCTTGACGCCCTGTCCTGGCTGCCCGAACGCGTGGCCGCCGCCGCCCGCCGCGGTCGGCCGGCCGAGCTCGCGGCGTTCCTCGAGGTCGTCGCTTCCGCCTGGCTGGACTGCCGGGAGGCCTGCCCGGCGCTGTCCTTCGGCGGGCAGGCGGCACCGGCTGACCCCGGCGGGCCGCAGGCGGCGGCGCGCCTCGATCTCGCCGCGGCGGCCGGCATCACGCTGGCTGCCGGGATGGCGCTGCTCGGGCTCGCCGCCCCCGCCAGGATGTGACCGCGGTGCCGCGGCGGCGGTCGGGGTCTTGTCAGAAACCCCTGGTTAATGTAACTTCGGCCTGCTGTTGAAGCTCGCCGGACGGCGGGGCGATGACGATTCGCCGGCCAGTGGTTCAATCGCGAGTGAAGCGGGTATCGCATGGCGTGTAGCCCCCAAGGCGCCGACGATCTCGTCGTAGCTCAACCCCCACGAGCCGGGCGGTAAGCCCACCGAGCAGAGTCCCGGCCCGAGCTTTGCGGAGTCGAGTGTTTCGTAATTCCTTCGGCAGCACCCGTGGCTCTATGCCCCTGGCGGCAGCGGACCGGATGCGGTCGGAGGTCCAGAAGGAATGCCGTGGCCGCTGTTGGTGTTAGACTGTGCGAGGTACCAGAAGCCCCCTCGCGGGGCAAGGTGCGATTCCGCATCCCGTCAGGCCGACGCTGCAACGTGCGCTGGTGGGTTGCTCTCGGAGACATTCATCTGTCGGGAGACATTCGAAGCCTGCACACTCCTGGCTCGCAGCCCGGTCCGCCCGTGAGGGCATCGGCGGGCCGCGAGCGGGCGAGGAAACGCGAGCACTCACGGAAGTGGCGAACTGCATGACAGCCGGCCTGGCAACACAGGGCGGCGAGGATAGCGGGAGCCGCGTGACAAGCGGTCAGCGGCTGCCGAATGGCGACTTCGGATCCTGGAAGGACCCCTTGTGACCGAAACCACCAACTTGTTCTCTGACCCGGTACCGGACGACGGGGTCACTCACGACGCGCCCTCCGGCCCAGGTGGTGGTGACAGCGCGGCAGGGTCTTCCCCGGCGCAGTCCGGCGCGGTACGCTCCTGGGCTGATGGCCAGGACGCCGGGGACTCCCGCGGGGCGAGCGGAACTGGCCCATTGCCGACGATGCTGCTGCCGGAGTTGCAGCGGCTAGCGCAGTCGCTCGGCATCACAGGTACTGGCCGGATGCGTAAGGGTCAGCTCATCGCCGCGATCGAAGAGCGAAGGCAACCGCCGGGAGGCAAGGCGGGCGGTGCCGGCGTAGCCGGCGCGGCGGCCGCCGACGCGGTCGTGCCTGGCGCAGGCACTGGCCGCGAAGTGAACGGAAACTCAGTCAAGCGGAGCGTGCCTGCGGGAGCCGGCACCAACCGCCCCTTTGAGCAGGACGCCATGGAATCAGAAGGATCAGGGCAGCTCAGCATGGTCAGTGAGTACACGGCCGGACTCGGCGGCGATCAGCCAGCCTCCGGCACATCCGCCGAGTCGGCAGCGCCCGCAGTGACGGGCGCCCCGCACAGTGACCACTCGAGCGGCTCTGACGCGGCGAACGGCGCCCAAGTGGCGAACGGGGCCGACGTGACGAGCCTGCACCATGCGGCCGAGGCGGGACAGGGCGCCTCCGCCGAGTCGGCGCGTGGCCAGTTCGACGAGTCCGGCCAGGACGGGGAGTCCGGGACGGGGCGGCGTGGCGGCGAGTCAGCGTCCCGCCGCGACAGCCAGCGTGGCGAGCGGCGCAGCCGGACCGCCAACCGCAGGGACGACCAGGCACGTGCCGCGTCCGATGGCGGCGAGCAGGCGCGCGACGGCGGTCGCGGCGACCAGCCGGGCGGCAGGGACCAGCAGCGCGACTCGGGCCAGGGCCAGCAGGGGCGCGGCGACCAGCAGGGCTACCGCGACAACGGCGGCAGGGACGGCGGCCGTGACAACAGCGGCCGTGACAACGGCGGCCGCGACGACGACCGGGACGGCCAGAGCCGCCGCAGCAGGGACCGCGACAGGTTCCGCAACAACCGCAACCAGGGGACCAACCGGCGCCGCGAGCGCGGCGGCGGCGAGTCAGAGCCGGTGATCGCCGAGGACGACGTGCTGATCCCGATCGCGGGGATCCTCGACGTTCTCGACAACTACGGGTTCGTGCGCACGACCGGCTACCTGCCGGGCGCCAACGACGTCTACGTCTCGCTGTCCCAGGTCCGCAGGCACGGCCTGCGCAAGGGCGACGTGATCGAGGGCGCGATCCGCCAGCCTCGCGAGGGCGAACGGCGGGAGAAGTTCAACGCGCTGGTCAGGCTGGACAAGGTCAACGGGCTTGACCCCGAGGAGTCCAAGACCCGCCCCGACTTCTCCAAGCTCGTTCCGCTCTACCCGCAGCAGCGGCTGCGCCTGGAGTCCGACCCCACGATCATGACGACCAGGATCATCGACCTGATCAGCCCGATCGGTAAGGGCCAGCGGGGGCTCATCGTCTCCCCGCCCAAGGCGGGCAAGACGATGATCCTGCAGGCGATCGCGAACGCGATCACCAAGAACAACCCGGAGTGCCACCTGATGGTCGTCCTGGTGGACGAGCGTCCCGAGGAAGTCACCGACATGCAGCGCTCGGTGAAGGGCGAGGTCATCCACTCGACCTTCGACCGGCCGGCCGAGGACCACACCATGGTCGCCGAGCTCGCGATCGAGCGGGCCAAGCGTCTCGTGGAGATGGGTCACGACGTCGTGGTGCTGCTCGACTCGATCACCAGGCTTGGCCGTGCATACAACCTGGCCGCGCCGGCCAGCGGCCGGATCATGTCCGGTGGCGTGGACTCCACCGCGCTCTACCCGCCGAAGCGGTTCTTCGGTGCGGCACGCAACATCGAGCACGGTGGCTCGCTGACCATCCTCGCGACTGCGCTGATCGAGACCGGCTCCCGCGCCGACGAGGTCATCTTCGAGGAGTTCAAGGGCACCGGCAACATGGAGCTGCGGCTGCGCCGCGAGCTTGCGGACAAGCGGATCTTCCCGGCCATCGACGTGGATGCCTCAGGCACCCGCAAGGAAGAGCTGCTGATGACGCCCGAGGAGCTCAAGATCGTTTGGCAGCTGCGGCGCGTGCTGCACGCGCTCGAGCCGCAGCAGGCGCTCGAGGTCCTGATGGAGCGGATGAAGGAGACCAAGAGCAACGCCGAGTTCCTGCTGCACGTGCAGAAGACCACGGTCGCCTCGTAGCGCACGCCCGGCCAGCCAGGCCAGCGGCGGGAATCCGCCGGGCCGTCGGCCCGTTGTTGATGTGGCACACTGGTGTGCCGATAGCGCGGTACCGGTTCACGTCCGCGGCGCTCTGCGCCGCGCGGCGACCCGGCGACCGCCAGAACCAGGAGAGAACATGAAGCGCAACATCCACCCCGACTACGTGGCCACGCAGGTGACGTGCACCTGCGGGAACACCTTCGTCACCCGCAGCACGGCCAGGAACGGCGAGATCCACGCCGACGTCTGCTCCAACTGCCACCCGTTCTACACCGGCAAGCAGAAGATCCTGGACACCGGCGGCCGGGTCGCCAGGTTCGAGCGCCGCTTCGGCAAGCGGGCCGGAGGTAAGTAGCCAGCCCATGCAGGAGCGGCTTGCCGACCTCGCCGCCGAGCACGCGCAGCTTGAGCGCGATCTCGCCGATCCCGCCGTACACGCCGATCAGGACCGCGCGCGGGCGCTCGGCCGCAGGTACAGCGAGCTCACGCCGATCGTGAGCGCCTACGCGCAGTGGCTCGTGGTCCGCGACGACGAGGCGGCCGCCATCGAGCTGTCCGGCGAGGACCCCTCGTTCGCCCAGGAAGCACAGCAGCTGGCCCGCACCAGGGCCGAGCTTGAGGAGCGGCTCGAGCACCTGCTCGTGCCCAGGGACGCGCTCGACGCCAAGGACGTGATCCTGGAGATCAAGGCGGGCGAGGGCGGCGAGGAGTCCGCCTTGTTCGCGGCCGACCTGCTGCGCATGTACCTGCGGTACGCCGAGCGGCAGGGCTGGAAGACCGAGGTGCTCGACGAGACCGTTACCGGCCTCGGCGGGTACAAGGACGTGACCGTCGCGGTCAAGGCGGCCGGGCGCGGCAGCCTGGCGGGCACGCCCGACGGCGCCTGGTCGCTGCTGAAGTACGAGGGCGGCGTGCACCGGGTGCAGCGCGTTCCGGTCACCGAGTCGCAGGGCAGGATCCACACCTCGGCGGCCGGCGTGCTGGTGATGCCAGAGGCCGACCCGGTCGAGGTCAGCATCGACCCCGCGGACCTGCGGATCGACGTGTTCCGCTCGTCGGGTCCTGGCGGCCAGAGCGTCAACACCACGGACTCGGCGGTGCGGGTCACCCACCTGCCGACCGGCATCGTGGTGTCCTGCCAGAACGAGAAGAGCCAGCTGCAGAACAAGGAGGCCGCGCTGCGGATCCTGCGGGCCAGGCTGCTGGCGGCGGCCCAGGAGGAGGCCGAGGCGCAGGCGTCGGCCGAGCGGCGCAGCCAGGTCGCCACCGTGGACAGGTCCCAGCGGGTGCGCACCTACAACTACCCGGAGAACCGGATCTCCGACCACCGGGTCGGCTTCAAGGCCTACAACCTGGACCAGGTGGTCGACGGGGACCTCGACGCCGTGATCGGCGCGCTGGTCGACGCCGACCGGGCGGAGAAGATGGCGGCCGCGCAGTGACGCGGCCCTGTTCGACGTGGCTCTGTTCGACCCGCCGATGAGCATGCTGATGACCGAGGTCGCGGTGGCGGCCGGCAGGCTGGCCGAGGCCGGAGTGGAGTCCCCGCGCGCCGACGCCGAGCTGATGGCGGCGCACCGGCACGGCGTCGCGCGCAGCCAGCTGAACCTGGTCGCCGACACCGATTTCGATCCGCGGTACTGGGATGACGTGGGCAGGCGAGCGGCCAGGGAGCCGCTGCAGCACATCACGGGCATCGCGTACTTCCGCTACCTGGACCTTGAGGTAGGGCCAGGGGTGTTCGTGCCGAGGCCGGAGACCGAGGTCATGACGGGCTGGGCGATCGGCCAGCTGACCGCGATGGACGTCGCCGAGCCTGTGGTGGCGGACCTAGGGACCGGCTCGGGCGCGATAGCGCTGGCGATCGCGCAGGAGGTGCCGAGAGCGCGGGTGCACGCGATCGAGGCCGACCCGCTGGCTCGGTCGTGGGCCGAGCGGAACCTGGCCAGGTGCGCCGCCGCGGCGCCGCACATCGCTGGCCGCCTCAGCCTGCACGGCGACGACTTCGCCGCCGCTCTGGGCGAGATGGACGGCCGGGTCGACCTGGTGATCAGCAACCCGCCTTACATACCGGTGGACGCCAGCCTGCCGCCCGAGGTCAGCGAGTACGAGCCCTCGGCGGCGCTGTTCTCCGGAGCCGACGGGCTTGACGCGATCCGGGTGGTCGAGCGGGTGGCCAGGCGGCTGCTCCGGCCGGGCGGCCTGGTGGCCGTGGAGCACGGCGCGCCGCAGGGCGCCGCGGTGTACTGGGTCTTCGCCGAGGAGAACGGCTGGAGCCAGACCCGTAACCACACCGACCTCGCCGGGCGGGACAGGTTCGTCACCGCGACCTGGGCGTGAGCGGCGCGTTCGCGGCCGGGCGGCACCATCTGTTCTCCTGGCGCGCTGTTCTTCCGACCGGGCCGTGGCAGGATGATCGGCCATGAGCGACTTCTTCGACTGCGCCGACGAGACGCAGCGGGCGCAGGGCCTTGCCGCGGCGACCGCCGCCGTCTTGCGCGGCGGGCTGGTCGTGCTGCCGACCGACACCGTCTACGGGATCGGCGCCGACGCCTTCCGGCCCGCCGCTGTGTCCAGGCTGCTGGTGGCCAAGGGCCGCGGAAGGCAGATGCCGCCGCCGGTGCTCGTCGGGTCGGTCAGGGCGGCCAGCGCTCTGGTCGAGGACCTCGGGCCGTTCGGGCAGCAGCTGATCGACGAGTTCTGGCCGGGTGGCCTGACCCTGGTCTGCCGGGCCGGCCGGTCGCTGAAGTGGGATCTCGGCGACACCAAGGGGACCGTCGCGTTGCGGATGCCCAAGCACCCGGTCGCGCTCGCGCTGCTGGCCGAGACCGGGCCGATGGCGGTGAGCAGCGCGAACCTGACCGGATCCCCGGCCGCTATCACCGCCGCGCAGGCACGCGAGCAGCTGGGCGACACCGTCGATGTGTACCTCGACGGCGGGCCGTGCGAGACCGACACGCCGTCCACGATCGTGGACCTGACCGACGACATGCCGCGGCTGCTGCGCATCGGAGTGGTGTCGATCGGGCGGCTGCGCGAGATCGCCGCGGTCGCGATGGGACCTGACTGACACCGCGCGGGCCGGTCCCGGCGAATGGGGCAGTCGGCACGTCGGCTCGGTCCCGGGTGCCATAGAGTTGAATCCGATGTCCGATGATCTGCTGACCTGGTGAGCGGCGGTGCGTGAGTACGGCCTGACGCTGCTCGTGACGGCCGCGGTGACCTACCTGCTGACCCCGCTGGTGCGGCGGGCGGCGGTCACCTTCGGCGCTCTTCTTCCCGCCAGGGACCGCGACGTGCACGCCGCGCCGACCCCGCGGATGGGCGGCCTGGCCATGTATCTCGGGGTAGCGGCCGGGCTGATCGCCGCCAGGTCGATGGTGCCGCTGCGGACCACGTTCTCGGGCACCGGGCTTATCGTCGGCCTGCTCGGCGCCGGCGGCCTGATCGTGCTCGTGGGCATCATCGACGACCGGTGGGGGATCAGCGCCCTCGGCAAGCTGGTCGGCCAGGTGGCCGCCGCCTACGTGCTGTTCCAGAGCGGCGCGCAGCTCGGCTCCTTCCCCGAGCCGCAGAACCACCTGTTCGTCCTGACCCATAACGAGCAGATCGTGCTGACCATCCTGGTCGTGGTGGCGACCATCAACGCGGTCAACTTCATCGACGGACTCGACGGGCTGGCGGCCGGCATCGTGTGCATCGCCGCGATGTCGTTCTTCGTGTACTACTACTCCCTGGCCAAGCACTTCGGGCTGTCCGCCGAGGCCGTGCCCGCGCTGGCCTCGATCGTGCTCGCCGGGGTCTGCCTGGGGTTCCTGCCGCACAACTTCTTCCCGGCCAAGATCTTCATGGGCGACACCGGCTCCATGCTGCTCGGCCTGATGCTCGCCTACGTGCCGATCTGGGCGATCAACTCACTCGACTACGAGAGCCTCAGCCTGCAGAGCAAGGTGAACAGGTTCCCCGAGATACTGCCGCTGCTGCTGCCCGCCGCCGTCATGGTGATTCCCTATGTCGACCTGCTCCGCGCGGTGGTGCGCCGGACCAGGGCCGGCCAGTCGCCGTTCGCGCCTGACAATAAGCACCTGCACCACAGGCTGCTGGAGATCGGGCACTCGCACCGCTCCAGCGTGCTGATCCTGTACGCCTGGGCGGCGCTGTTCGCCGGCACGGTGGTCGGGCTGTCGATCCTCACCACGCCGCTGATCGTTCTCGCCGGCACCACGCTGGCCGCCGTCCTCGTGCTCGCCCTGCTCTCCATGCCCAGGCTGCGCTGGTGGAAGCGGGCCCAGGTGCCAAGGCCCGCCGTGACCGTCCCGGCGCGGGCCGGGCACACCGTGCCCGGCCCGGCCGGCAACGGCCAGGTGGCGGCCGATCCGGTGGCCTACGACCGCGTCGCGCCCGGCCCGGCGGGCAACGGCCAGCACGGACCCGGCCCGTACTACCAGGCCATGCCCGATCCGGCGTGGCCCGGCCCCGATCCGGCGTGGCCCGGCCCCGATCCGGCGCGCCCCGGCCCCGACCCTGGTCAGCATGGTCCGACCGCCCTGGCTTCCGGCCAGCCCGAGCAATCCGACGCCACGGCGCCGATGCCGCTCCCGGCAGCCAGGGCATCGGGCACGATCGTTCCCTGACCCGGCCAGTGCCCGGCGGGCTATGCCGCGGCCCGGTTCTGTACCCCACTATCGGACCATGTCGCACCCGCCGCGCGGGCTACAGATCGGGTGATGCGGCATCCCTCTCCCGAACCAGGCCGTGATCACGTCACATGGGTTGCATTCGTCACGTTCGGTGACCTGCTGGGGCCATCGCCGGAGAGCTTGTGATATCTTTCACGAGCAGCCGCACACAGTCGGATGCGTGGCTCGTGATACGTTTCGCTCGCCCGGTTCCGCGCCGAGAAAGAGTCGGCGCCACCGGGTGATCGTAAGCGGCCGGACCACTTACGTCTCATGTACGCACCCGCCGGCGGCGCTTCACGCTGGCGGCCAAGGTTCCTCCGGAGTTCAGGAACGATGCTGGCGAACTACGCCCGGATCGTCCGCCGGTCGGTCGTCGTCACGGCTGTCGCGGCGGCGGTCATGCTGGCGATCTGCGGCATTGTCGGCGGCGCGAAGGGCCTGATCGGCGGCGCGGTCGCGATCGTCATCGTCACCCTGTTCTTCGGGATCAGCATCGTGGCGGTCGGCCGTGCGGCGAAGGTCAGCCCGCACATGATGATGGTGACCGCGCTCGGCACGTACATGCTGAAGATACTCGTGCTGCTGATCCTGGTGGGGCAGTTCCAGGACACCACGGCGTTCAACCCCAGGCTCTTCGGGCTCACCGCGATCGTGTGCGTGCTGGTCTACTGCGCCGCCCAGATCGTGTGGTCGATGCGGCTGAAGATGCCCTATGTCGAGCCTGACGGACGGTGAGCCGTGGCAGCATTCGGCGCGGCATCGCGAGCGGGGACCGGAATCGTGCCGCGGACGGTGAACGATGCGAAGCGAGCCGACGTGACCGGCGCGCCCCGGCCCGACGACGGCGGCCCTCCCAGGCCGCGGCAGTCGGATGGCCTGACCTACCTCAGCTACATGATCGGCGGCATGGTGCTCTACGGCGGCATCGGCTGGCTGGTCGGGCGCTGGACGCACCTGCCCGTGCTGTTCCCGGTCGGGATGGTCGTCGGTCTCGGGCTGGCGATCGCGCTGATCATCTTCCGCGTCACCCGGTCGTGACGGGCATGGCAGCGGGAGAAGCGGCGGTGGCAGGCGGATCTTCCCGGGCGAGGCGCCCGGTCGGAGGGATTCACGAGGTGATGGGTGAGGAGTACCGGATCGATGAGAAGAACCTGCTCGCCGGACGGCGCGACGCGCGGAGCGCGCGGTGAGTGACGCGGGGGGAGTGCTCGCCGGGGGAAGCTGCGTCGGCGGTCACATCTTCGGCGGCTGCGCCTACCCGGCCCCGTCGATCAGCTACTTCTACTTCAAGCCGATCTTCACCGTCGGCACCGTGCAGATCACCAAGCCGATGGTGCTCGCGGTCATCTCCGGCGCGATCGTGCTCGGCTTCTTCGCGATCGCGTTCCGCTCGCCCAAGCTGGTACCGCGCGGCGCCCAGAATCTCGGCGAGATGGGCGTGCTCTTCGTCCGCGACCAGATCCTGCGGCCCCAGCTTGGCAAGGCCGGCGACAAGTGGCTGCCGTTCCTGGTCTCGATCTTCTTCTTCGTCTGGATCATGAACCTGTTCGGGATCATCCCGTTCATCGACTTCCCGGCCACGTCGCGGATCGCCTACCCGCTCGGCCTGGCGCTGGTGGTCTGGATCACCTACCTGGTCGTGGGCATGCGGTCCAAGGGCCCGCTGACCTACTTCAAGAACATGGCGGTCCCCTCCGGCGCCCCCTGGTGGATCCTGCCGCTGCTCAGCCCGATCGAGCTGCTCTCGAACATCTTCGTCCGGCCGTTCACGCTCACGATCCGGCTGATGGCGAACATGCTGGCCGGCCACCTGCTGCTGCTGGTCTTCGGCCTCGCCTCCTGGTACCTGTTCAGCGCCACTATCGGGCTGCTGTTCGCTACCACCTCGTTTCTCGTGACGATCCTCCTGACCGGCCTAGAGGTGCTGATCCAGCTCCTGCAGGCGTTCATCTTCACCACGCTGACCGCGTACTACCTCGCGGATGCGTCGGCCGCGCACTAACCCGACCCACCAGCCTCCGGCGGATCGACCGCCGGCCCGAATAGAAGGAAACCAAGCACATGCTCGCGATTCACGTGATGCACCTGGTACACCACGTTCTTGCAGCAACCGGGACGTCCACCAACCCGACCTACTTCCACATCGTCAACCTGGGTGCGCTGACCTACGGCCTCGCGGCGATCGGCCCCGGCATCGGCATCGGCCTGGTGTTCGGGCACGCGATCGAGGCCATGGCCCGCCAGCCCGAGGCGACCGGCCAGATCACCGCGTTCATGTGGATCGGCTTCGCGCTGACCGAGGCGCTGGCGCTGATCGGCATCGCAGTTCCGTTCTTCATCAAGTAGTAAGGCCCATCGATGCACGCCATGATCCTCGCCGCGGCTGCCCAGGAGCAGGACCCGCTGGTGCCGAGCTGGACCGAGCTGATCGTCGGGCTGATCACGTTCGCGATCATCTTCTTCGGCTTCTGGAAGCTCATCCTGCCGCGGTTCCACACAATGCTGGAGACCAGGACCGACCAGATCGAGGGCGGGCTGAAGCGGGCCGAGGAGGCGCAGGAAGAGGCGAACCAGGTGCTCGCCGAGTACCGCGCGCAGCTCGCCGACGCCAGGCACGAGGCGGCCAGGCTGCGCGAGGCGGCCAAGGAAGAGGCCGCCCAGATCGTCGCGCAGGGCAGGGCCGACGGCGTGGCCGAGGGCCAGCGCATGATCGAGGCGGCGAACGCGCGGATCGAGACCGAGCGGCAGCAGGCCCTGACCGCGCTGCGCGCCGAGGTGGGCGCCATGGCGGTCGAGCTGGCCAGCAAGATCGTCGGTGAGTCGCTGGCCGATGAGGCCAGGCAGAGCCGGATGGTGGACAGGTTCCTAGCCGAGATCGAGGCCGAGCCTGCGAGCGGGGTAACGGCACGATGAGAGGAACGAGCAGGGCGTCGCTGGCGGCAGCCAAGGAGCGGCTGGCCGCCGCGCTGGCCGGCGCCACGGCCGAGCAGGCCAGCGGGCTCGGCGACGAGCTGTTCGCCGTGGTCGGCCTGCTTGACGGCGAGCCCGGGCTCCGCCGCGCCCTGTCCGACCCGGCCAAGGAGGCGACCGGCCGGGCAGCTCTGGCCGCCGACCTGCTCGCCGGCAAGCTCTCCGACCCGGCGCTTGCCCAAGTCACCGGGCTGGTCAGTGCGCGCTGGTCGGCACCGGGCGACCTGGCCGACGCCGCGGAGGAACTCGCGGTCATCGCGGTCGCCCAGGCCGCCGACGCCCGTGGCCAGCTGGACGAGACCGAGGACGAGCTGTTCAGGTTCGGCCGGATCGTCCAGGCCAATCCCGGCCTGCGCGCGGTGCTTTCCAACCAGTTCGCCCCCGCGCAGGGCCGCCGCGACGTGGTCACCGACCTGCTGACCGGCAAGGTCACCGACGCCGCGCTGCGGCTGATCACCCAGGCGGCCGGCCAGCCGCGCGGACGTAGCCTGGATGCGAGCCTGGAGACCTTCGCGAACCTGGCCGCCGAGCTGCGGCAGCGGCTCGTCGCCGAGGTCAGGGTCGCCGCGCCGATCACCGACGCGCAGCGCGGGCGTCTGGCGGCCGCGCTGGCGGCCGCCTACGGGCATGACGTGCACCTGAACATCGTGCTCGACCCCGGGATGCTCGGCGGGATGTCGGTGCGGATCGGCGACCAGCTGATCAACGGCAGCGCCGCGAGCCGTCTCGGCGAGCTGCGCCGGGGGCTGGCGTCATGAGCGAGCCGGTCGGGAGACTCGGAGGAGAGCGGGCAAGCACGGTGACCGGCCGGCCCGCGGCGACGCTGCCCAGACTGACGCGAAAGAACCAGACGAGAAAGACGCGAGGACGATGACCGAGCTGACCATCAGGCCCGAGGAGATCAGGGACGCCCTGGCGAGGTTCGTCGAGACGTACGAGCCGGGTGCCGCAGCCACCGAGGAGGTCGGCACCGTCACCGAGTGCGGCGACGGCATCGCCAGGGTCGAGGGGCTGCCTTCGGCGATGGCGAACGAGCTGCTCGAGTTCGAGGACGGCACCCGCGGCATCGCGCTGAACCTGGACATACGCGAGATCGGCGTCGTCATACTCGGCGAGTTCAGCAAGATCGAGGAGGGCCAGCGGGTCAAGCGCACCAACGAGGTCCTCTCTGTCCCGGTGGGAGACGCCTACCTCGGCCGGGTGGTCGGCCCGCTCGGCGAGCCGCTCGACGGTCAGGGCCCGGTGGAGACCTCCGAGCTGCGCGCGCTCGAGCTGCAGGCGCCCACCGTGGTCCAGCGCCAGCCGGTGAAGGAGCCGCTGCAGACCGGCGTCAAGGCGATCGACGCGATGACCCCGATCGGCCGCGGCCAGCGCCAGCTGATCATCGGGGACCGGCAGACCGGCAAGACGGCGATCGCGATCGACACGATCATCAACCAGCGGGCGAACTGGGAGTCCGGCGACCCGAAGCGGCAGGTGCGCTGCGTCTACGTCGCGGTCGGCCAGAAGGGCTCCACGATCGCCCAGGTCCGCCAGTCGCTGGAGGACGCGGGCGCGATGGAATACACCACCATCGTCGCGGCCCCGGCCTCTGACCCGGCCGGCTACAAGTACATCGCCCCCTACACCGGCTCCGCGATCGGCCAGCACTGGATGTACCAGGGCAACCACGTCCTGATCATCTTCGACGACCTCACCAAGCAGGCCGAGGCGTACCGCGCGATCTCGCTGCTGCTGCGCCGGCCCCCGGGCCGCGAGGCCTACCCTGGCGACGTGTTCTACCTGCACTCGCGGCTGCTTGAGCGCTGCGCGAAGCTGTCCGACGAGCTCGGCGGCGGGTCGCTCACCGGGCTGCCGATCATCGAGACCAAGGGCAACGACGTGTCGGCCTACATCCCGACCAACGTCATCTCGATCACCGACGGCCAGATCTTCCTCGAGACCGACCTGTTCAACTCCGGCGTCCGGCCGGCCATCAACGTCGGCATCTCGGTCTCCAGGGTCGGCGGCAACGCCCAGACCAAGGCCATGAAGAAGGTCGCCGGCGGCCTCAAGCTCGGCCTGTCGCAGTACCGCGACCTCGAGGCGTTCGCGGCGTTCGCCTCCGACCTGGACGCGGCCTCCCGCGCCCAGCTGGACCGCGGCGCCCGGCTGGTCGAGCTGCTCAAGCAGGGCCAGTACTCGCCCTACTCGATGGAGCGCGAGGTGGTTTCGGTCTGGGCCGGGACCACCGGCCAGCTCGACGACGTGCCGGTGGAGGACATCGGCAGGTTCGAGTCCGAGTACCTCGACTACATCGCCAGGGAGCGCCCAGGCATCCTGGACACGATCAGGGAGACCGGCGAGCTCTCCGACGACACCGTGACCGCGCTGAAGGACTCGATCGACGACTTCCGCCGCGGCTTCGAGACCAGCGACGGCCATCTGCTGGTCAGCGATGAGCCGGTCAAGCCGGTCGCGCCGGACGAGGTCACCCCGGAGACCCTGGTCAGACGCGTCCCGGCGACCGAGAAGAAGTAGCCAGATGGGAGCACAGCTTCGCGCGGTCAGGCGGCGGATCGCCACGGTGCGGTCCACCGCCAAGATCACCAAGGCCCAGGAACTCATCGCGTCTTCCCGGATCATCAAGGCACAGCAGCGGGCGCACGCGGCCGGGCCGTACGCGCGGGAGATCACGGCCGCGGTCGAGGCGGTGGTCAGCCGGTCGGGCAACGTGGATCACCCGCTGACCACCCCGGCGCGCAACCCGACCAGGGCTGCGGTGCTGATCCTGACCAGCGACCGCGGCTTCTGCGGCGGATACAACGCCAGCGTGCTGCGCGAGGCGCAGGGGCTGACCAGCCTGCTGGCCGAGGAAGGCATCGAGGCGCTGCCGTTCGTCTCGGGGCGCAAGGGCATCGTCTGGCACCGGTTCAGGGATAAGCCGATGATGGGGGAGTGGAGCGGTTTCTCCGACACCCCGTCCTTCGTCAACGCCAACGAGATCACCAGGGTGCTGCTCGATGAGTTCCTCAAGCCGACCGAGGAAGGCGGCGTGGACGAGATCCACCTGGTCTACACCGAATTCGTCACCATGCTGACTCAGCGCCCGGTGATCCGCAGGCTGCTGCCGCTGGAGATCGTCGAGCGCGTCGAGCGGGTGCCGATCCCGATCTACGAGTTCGAGCCGTCGCCCGAGGACGTGCTCAACGAGCTGCTTCCGTGGTACGTGGAGAGCAGGGTCTTCCACGCGCTGCTCGACTCGGCGGCCGCGGAGATCGCCTCCCGGCGCCGGGCAATGAAGTCGGCCACGGACAACGCCAACGAGCTGCTCGAAGCGCTCACCAGGGAAGCCAACAAGGCCAGGCAGGCCGAGATCACACAGGAAATCAGCGAGATCGTGGGCGGCGCGAACGCGCTGGCCGAGACGATCAGTGGGAGTAAGTGAGCATCGTCATGACCGCTACCGAAGAGCACGCCGCCGCCGGCGGATCCGCCGAGCACGGTATCGGCCGGGTCGCCCGGGTGATCGGCCCGGTCGTCGACATCGAATTCGCGGCCGACGAGATCCCCGACATCTACAACGCGCTGCACGTCGACGTGACGCTTGGCGACCACGCCAGCACGCTGACCATGGAGGTCGCTCAGCACATCGGCGACAACATGGTGCGCGCGATCTCGATGCGGCCCACCGACGGCATGGTCCGCGGTGCCACCGTCATAGACACCGGCGGCCCGATCTCGGTGCCCGTGGGCGACGTCACCAAGGGACACGTCTTCAACGTGCTCGGCGAGACGCTCGACGTTCCGACCGCGTCGCTGCACATCACCGAGCGCTGGCCGATCCACCGTAGGGCTCCGGCACTCGACCAGCTCGAGCCCAAGACCGAGATGTTCGTGACCGGCATCAAGGTCATCGACCTGCTCACCCCGTACGTCTCCGGCGGCAAGATCGGCTTGTTCGGCGGCGCGGGGGTGGGCAAGACCGTGCTGATCCAGGAGATGATCCGCCGGGTGGCCAAGAACTTCGGCGGCGTCTCGGTGTTCGCCGGGGTGGGGGAGCGTACCCGCGAGGGCAACGACCTGTTCCTCGAGATGACCGAGTCGGGCGTCATCAACGACACCGCGCTGGTCTTCGGCCAGATGGACGAGCCGCCGGGCACCAGGCTGCGGGTCGGCCTGTCCGCACTGACCATGGCCGAGTACTTCCGCGACGTGCAGCAGCAGGACGTGCTGCTGTTCATCGACAACATCTTCCGGTTCACCCAGGCCGGGTCCGAGGTGTCCACGCTGCTCGGCCGGATGCCGTCCGCGGTGGGCTACCAGCCGACGCTGGCCGACGAGATGGGCCAGCTGCAGGAGCGGATCACCTCAACCCGCGGCCACTCGATCACCTCCATGCAGGCGATCTACGTGCCCGCCGACGACATCACCGACCCGGCGCCGCACACCACGTTCGCGCACCTGGACGCGACCACGGTGCTGTCCCGTGCGATCACCGAGAAGGGAATCTTCCCCGCGGTGGACCCGCTGGACTCCACCTCCCGGATCCTGGACCCCAAGTACATCGGCCAGGAGCACTACGACGTGGCCCGCGAGGTGCAGCGGATGCTGCAGCGCTACAAGGAGCTGCAGGACATCATTGCGATCCTCGGCATCGACGAGCTCTCCGAGGAGGACAAGGTCACGGTGCAGCGGGCGCGGCGGATCGAGCGGTTCCTCTCGCACCCGATGTACGTGGCCGAGCAGTTCACCGGCCAGCCCGGCGAGTTCGTGGGCCTGGACGAGACGATCTCCTCGTTCAAGGCGATCACCGAGGGCAAGTACGACCACGTTCCCGAGCAGGCGTTCTTCATGTGCGGCGGGATCGAGGACGTCGAGCGCAAGGCCAAGGACCTGGAGCGATGAGCGAGCCGGTCGGCTCTCCAGGAGGCGAGCGGGGGAGCACAGCATGACGCTGCACGTGAAGCTCGTGGTGCCCGAGGGCGAGGTCTGGACGGGCGACGCCGACCGGGTGATCGCCAAGACCCTCGACGGTGACATCGGCGTGCTGACCGGGCACACCCCGGTCCTCGGCATCCTGGCCACCGGCAGCGTGGTCAGGATCCTGCCCGAGGACGGCGAGGCAGGCGGCTGGGTGCAGGCCGCCGTGGACGGCGGCTTCCTCTCCGTGGCCGACGACAAGGTATCCATCCTGGCCAGGCAGGCGGTGCTGGGGACCGATGTGGACCCGCGGACCACCAGGGTCGCGCTCGAGGAGGCCATCGTCGTCGCGGTCGCGGCCGGGGAGGGCGAGGACTCGGCCGAGGTCCGCTACCACCGGGCGAGGCTGCGGGCCGCCGGCGAAGACGCCTGACGGCCAGGGGCAGCGGAGTTGGACGGGGATCTGGCGCTGGTCGGCTGGATCCTCCTCGCCCTAACGGTGACCCTGGGCCTCACCCTCACGCTCGGCGTCCTGGCGCTCGGGGCCCGCAGGATCGCGATCCGCCACCCGGGCGGCACCGTCGAGTGCAGCCTCCGGCTGGACAGCGAGGCCCGCTGGCAGCGCGGCGTGGTCGCGTACCGCTCCGGGCAGCTGGCGTGGTTCCGCTCGCTACACCCCGGGCTGCGGCCCGATGCCGTGTTCGACCGGCAGGCGCTGCAGGTGGTGGAACGACGCGCGGCGGGCGACGGCACCGCGCAGGCTAGGTTCGACACCGGCAGGCCGGGCGAGACGGTCTGGTTCCAGATGAGCCCTGACGCGCTCACCGGCCTGCTCGCCTGGCTGGAGGCCGGCCCGCAGCCCTGGCTCGGTGAGGGCGTGCTCGACCATCCCTAGCGCTCGCCACCCGGCTTCCACAGCAGATCGCCGCCGGGCTCGTTGGCCACCCTGGCGAGTATGAACAGCAGGTCGGAGAGCCGGTTCAGGTACGTCACCGCGAGCAGGTTGACCGTGTCCCCGTGCGCCTCGACGGCCGCCCAGCCGGACCGCTCGGCCCGCCGCACCACCGTCCGCGCGACGTGCAGCAGGGCGCTGCCCGGCGTTCCGCCCGGCAGCACGAAGCTGCGCAGCGCGGGGAGTGACTCGTTGTAGGCGTCGCACGCGTGCTCGAGCCGCTCGATGTAGCTCGGGTCGATGCGCAGTGGCTGATGGGCAGCGTCGGGCGTGACCGGGTTGCAGAGATCGGCACCGACGTCGAAGAGCTCGTTCTGAATCCTGATCAGAAGCCCGGTGACGTCGCTGGCGAGCCCCCCGGTGGTGACCGCCACGCCGATCGCGCTGTTGGCCTCGTCCACGTCGGCGTAGGCGGCCAGCCGCGAGTCGGTCTTCGGCGCGCGGCTGAAGTCGCCGAGCGCCGTGGTGCCGTCGTCGCCGGTCCTGGTGTAGATGCGGGACAGGACGACGGGGGTGTCGGTGCGATCCTTCGGCATGGCTCCACCGTAACGGGCGCCTGGCGGCCCCGCCGGTCGGGGCCGCCCGCCTGGCCCGGCCGGGCGCGCGCCGCGCCGGCCGGGCTATTCACAAATCGAGCACGATATGGCATCCTAGAACTACGTAGAGTAATCAACGGTGATGACCTCGGGTGATGTCGCCGCAGCGTCCCGGCGGTTTCGGGGGCCCGCCGGGTGCTGGCGATGGCCAAGCGCGCTCCCGGTCGCAGTCCAGACCGGGAGCGCGTCTGGCTGTCGTGGCGCGGTGCGGTCCGGCCCGGGCGCTCCCGCCGGTTCCCGGCGGGACTTCGGCGCCGCGGGCGGGACCTAGTAGGGTGTGTACTCACATGTCCTGACCGGGCGCCGGGGAGTGGCCGTGTACGACTACGTGATCGTGGGCGCGGGCAGTGCCGGCTGCGTCCTGGCGGGCAGGCTTTCCGAGAACCCGCTGGTCAGCGTGCTGCTGCTGGAGGCAGGGCCGCCCGACGTGGCAGACGAGATCCACATCCCTGCCGCGGTGAACCTGCTGTTCCAGAGCACGTACGACTGGGGGTTCAGCACCGTGCCGCAGGACCGGGCAGCGGGCCAGTCGGTCTACTGGCCGCGCGGCCGGGTGATCGGCGGCTCCTCGTCGATCAACGCGATGATCTACATCCGCGGCAACAAGTACGACTACAACACCTGGCGCGATGAGTTCGGCTGCGACGGATGGGGTTACACGGACATACTGCCGTACTTCATCCGGGCCGAGCAGAACTCGCGCGGCTCGTCGGTCTACCACGGCGGCACCGGCCCGCTGTGCGTCACCGACCCGAAGTTCCAGTCCGCCGCCGCGGCCGCGTTCGTCGATGCCGCGGTCGCCACGGGCGAGGTGGCCAACCACGACTTCAACGGCGCGAACCAGGACGGGGTCGGCTTCTACCAGGTGACGCAGAAGAACGGCCGCCGCTGGTCGGCGGCCGACGCCTACCTGCACCCCGCGGCCGGGCGGCCCAACCTGACGATCAGGACCGACGCCCTCGCCACCTCGGTGATCATCGAGGGCGGCCGGGCGGTCGGCGTCCGCTTCCTGCACCGCGGCGCCGAGCAGGAGGCGCGGGCCGAGGCCGAGGTGGTGCTCTGCGGCGGCGCGGTGAACAGCCCGCAGCTGCTGATGCTGTCCGGCATCGGGCCCGCCGACCACCTGCGCGAGCACGACATCGACGTGGTGGTCGACAGCCCGGGGGTGGGGGCCAACCTCTCCGACCACCCGATCGTGACCGCGCTCTGGTCCACGCCCAGGCTGCGCGGCCTCGCCGAGCTCGGCGGGCCGCGGAACCTGCTGCGCTGGCAGCTCACCCGCTCCGGGCCGTTCACCACGAACATCGCGCAGTCCGGCGGCTTCGTCCGCAGCGAGCCCGGCCTGCCCGCGCCCGACATCCAATGGCACGTGCTGCCGGTGCCGTACCGCAACGGCGGGCTGTCCGATCCCAGCGACCGCGGCATGTCGGTCCTGGTGACGCTGGCGGACGTGCGCAGCCGGGGCCGCATCTCGCTGCGCAGCGCCGATCCCCGGCACAAGCCGGTGATCGACCCGGCCTACCTCTCCGACCCGGCCGACACCGAGGCCCTGGTCAGGGGCGTAGGGATGGCCAGGGCCATCGCCGACGCCAGGCCGATGCGCAAGATCTGGGAGGCCGAGGAGGCACCGGGCGCCGAGGTGCGTTCCGACGCCGAGATCCGCGATTTCGTGCGCCGGGACGTCACCACGATCTACCACCCGGTCGGCACCTGCGCGATGACCGGGCAGGCGCAGCTCGACGTCGGCAGGCTGTCCGGCGTAGTCGACACCGAGCTGCGGGTCAGGGGCGTGGAAGGGCTGCGCGTGGTGGACGCCTCGGTGATGCCGACGGTGCCGCGCGGCAACACCAACGCTCCGGTGATCGCGATCGCCGAGCGCGCCGCCGACCTCATCTCCGGCCGCGCCCCCCTAGCCGCGGTCGAACCAGGCGACCTAGCCCTAGCCGCCGTCCGCTAGGTTTCATGATCACGGTGGCTTTCTGTCGTATGGAGTAGGTAATCCACCGTGATCATGAAGTCCGGTTACTTGTAGCGCCTGCCGTGCAGCATGGTCATCAGGGTCAGCATCTGCTTCATGTCCTTGTCGGTCCGGCTGAACGAGGTGAGGTTCGCAAGCGGGCGCATCCGCTGCCTGGTGATCGACTGAGCGCTGGCGAACTCCTTCAGGCCGTCCGCGCCGTGGATCCGCCCGAACCCGGACTCGCCCACCCCTCCGAACGGCAGCGCGGGCACGCTCAGCACCGTCAGCACCGAGTTCACCGACGCCATGCCGGTGCGCAGCGCCCGCGCGGCCCGCATGCCCGCCTTCTTGTTCCTGGTGAACACGCTGCCGCCGAGGCCGTACTGCCCCCCGTTCGCCAGCCGGACTCCCTCGGCCAGGTTCGTCACCTTGGTCACCGTCAGCACCGGGCCGAACGTCTCATCGGTGACCGCCACGCTGGACTCGGGTACGTCGGCGAGGATCACCGGGCCGACGTAGGGCTTGCGGATGCTGCCGAGGCCGCCCACGATCGCCCGCCCACCGCAGGCCATCGCGTCCGCGATGTGCTGCTCGATCACCTCCACCTGGCTGGGCATCGTCATCGGGCCGTAGTCGGCCTCCCGGTCGTCGCCGGGCCGCAGGCCAGAGACCCGCTCGGCCAGCTTCTCCACGAACGTGTGGTAGACGTCCTGCGACACGTAGAGCCGCTCCACCCCGACGCAGGTCTGCCCGGCGTTGGACAGCCCGCCCCAGACGGCCGCGTCGGCGGCCGCGTCCAGGTCGGCGTCGGCGGCCACCAGCATGGCGTCCTTGCCGCCGCACTCGGCGACCATCGGGGTCAGGTTCTCTGCGCAGGCGGCCATCACCTTCTTCGCGGTCTTGGTCGACCCGGTGAACGCGATCTTGTCCACCCCGCTGCGGGCCAGGTGGCTGCCGGTCTCGCCGTAGCCGGTGACCAGCTGCAGAACCGGGTAGTCGGGCACCACCTCGGCGAACGAGCTGACCAGCCACCCGCCGACGGCCGGGGTGAACTCGCTCGGCTTGAACACGACCGCGTTGCCGGCCGCGAGCGCGTAGGCGATCGAGCCGAGCGGGGTGAAGACCGGGTAGTTCCACGGCCCGATCACGCCGATCACGCCGAGCGGGTGGTACTCCACGGTCGAGGCCTGGTTGAACGCCACCAGGCCGCTGCGCACCCGGTGCGGGCCGAGCACCTTGTGCGCGTTCTTCGCCGCCCAGTCGATGTGCATGATCGCGAGCATGATCTCCAGCTGGGCGTCCGAGATCGGCTTGCCGGTCTCGGCATGCACCAGCTCGGCCAGCCGCATGATGTACCTGGTCAGGTAGGACTTCCACCGCAGCAGCCTGGTCCTGCGCTCCTTCGGGGTCAGCCGAGACCACCAGGCGGCGGCCGCACGCGCCTTGTCGACGACCTCGCCGACCTCGTGCGCGCCGAAGATGGGGAAGGTCGCGATCGGCTCGTCAGTCGCCGGGTTCAGCGAGTCGAACGTCTTGACCCCGCCCGACGAGGCGGCCTTATGCACCGTGGCGACCATGGGCGTCGCTCCATCCTTCGCGCAGCTTGCGAGTCATTGTGTGCCAGTAAATCACTGCCTGCGCAACCGACGATACGGTGAGGTTATGGTGCCTGGCGAGATCGGTGCTGACCGGCACTGGCTGGCGGAGGCGATCGAGCTGTCCAGGCTCTGCCCTGTCTCGGACACGGCGTTCTCGGTCGGCGCGGTGCTGGTCAGCGAGGCCGGTGAGGTGATCGCCACCGGCTACTCGCGCGAGCTCGACCCCAAGGACCACGCCGAGGAGGTCGCGCTCAGGCGGGCCGCGGAGCACGGTGCCGACCTGCGCGGCGCGACCCTGTACAGCTCGCTCGAGCCGTGCCTGCGGCGGGCGTCGCGGCCGGTGCCGTGCGCGGAGCTGATCGGGTCGGCCAGGCTGCGCCGGGTGGTCATCGCGTGGCGCGAGCCGCCGATCTTCGTGCAGGGCGGCGGCGCCGACTGGCTGACCGCGCGCGGCGTCACCGTGACCGAGATCGCCGACCTGGCCGGCCCGGCGCGCGAGGTCAACGCCGGGCTGCTCGGCTAGCGGGCGTCGGCACGTCGGGGCCGGCGCGCGGCAGCGGCGGCGCTCAGCGCTCGGCGGCGGCCTTACCGACGGCCTGGGCGATGCCGGACAGCAGGTCGAACGCGCGGGCCGGGCGCGGGTCGTCGGGCGCGTCGGCCAGGTTCACCGTGACCAGGGTCGCGGCGGACCTCGCGCCTGCCTGCGCGAGCAGGGCCGCGGTGACCGCGTCGCCGCGCAGCGCAGGGTTGCCGTAGGCGGCCAGCGGCGCGGCGATCTCGGCTATCTGGGCGGCATGCTCGACGACCTGCATCGGCACGTCGGCCGCGAGCGACAGCGCCTGGGCAAGCAGCCCGACCGAGTCGGCCGTGTTACCCACCGCTGCCGCGTGCCTGGCCTGGTCGATCACGGCGCGATAGGCCACCGCGTCGGCGTCGATGAGCGCAGCGACCTGGAAGCGAATTCGTTCCGCCTCGATCGTGAGCTGGCCTGCCCGCTCGGCGGTCAGCTGGCGCGCCGACAGCCGCGCGGCCTTGGCGCACAGCGCGGCCGCCTGGGCAACGGTCAGCGCGGCGGCCGATCCGCCCGCCGGAGCGGGCGTCCCGGCCGCCAGCGCGTCGAGGAACTGCCCGACCGGCAGCTCGGCGAAGGAGTCAGGCTGAGTCATGGCGCTAGGAGAGTCCGACGATCTGTCCGTTCTCGTCGATGTCGATCCGCTCGGCGGCCGAGCTTGACGCGAGGCCGGGCATGGTCCGCATGTCCCCGCAGATCGGGTAGACGAACCCGGCGCCGACCGAGGCGCGCACCTCGCGGACCGGGAGCCGCCAGCCGGTCGGCGCGCCCTTGAGCGAGGGGTCGTGCGACAGCGACAGCGGTGTCTTGGCCACGCACACCGGCAGGCTGCCGAACCCGTTCCGCTCGTAGCCGTCGAGCTGCCTGGCGGCGAGCGGCGAGTAGTCCACGCCGTCGGCGCCGTAGATCCTGGTGGCGATCGTCTCGATCTTCTCCCGCAGCGAAGCCTCCGAGGGGTAGAGGAACGCGAACTCGGTCGGCTCGCTCGCCGCCTCGGCGACCGCCTCGGCAAGGGCCGTCGCACCGCGGCCGCCCTCGGCGAAGTGCCTGCATACCGCCGAGCGCACCCCCATCTCGGCGGCGATCTGCGCGATCGCCTCATGCTCCGAGGCGAAGTCCTCGGGCATCGCGTTGATCGCCACCACCGGCGTGACGCCGTGCGCGCGCACGTTCTCGATGTGCTTGCGCAGGTTGGCGCCGCCGGCATGGACCTCATCGGGGTTCTCGGCCAGCAGCGCCTCGGGCAGCGGCCTGCCTGCCACGATGCGGTGCTTGCCGGAGTGCGCCTTGAGCGCCCTGACCGTGGTGACCACCACGGCGGCGTCCGGCCGCAGCCCGGAAACCCGGCACTTGATGTTGAAGAACCGCTCGGCGCCCATGTCGGCACCGAAGCCTGCCTCGGTGATCAGGAAGTCGCCGGTGTGGATGCCGATCAGGTCGGCGACGACCGATGAGTTCCCGTGCGCGATGTTGCCGAACGGGCCGGCATGCACCAGGACGGGCGTGTTCTCCAGGGTCTGCAGCAGGTTCGGGCGGATCGCGTCCTTCATGATCACGGTCATCGCGCCCGCGGCCTTGAGCTGCTCGGCGGTGACCGGGTCGCCCGCCGCGGTGTAGCCCACCACGATCCGGCCCAGCCTGGCCCGCATGTCGTGCAGCGACGTCGAGAGCGCGAGTACCGCCATCGCCTCGGACGCCGCGGTGATGTCGAACCCTGTCTGCCGCGGCACGCCGTCCGCCGCGGCGCCGAGGCCGATCACGATGTTGCGCAGCGCCCGGTCGTTGACGTCGAGCACCCGCTTCCAGGTGATGTTGTGCTGGTCGATGCCGAGCTTGTTGCCCTGGTACAGGTGGTTGTCCAGCATCGCGGAGAGCATGTTGTGGGCCGCGGTCACCGCGTGCATGTCACCGGTCAGGTGCAGGTTCAGGGTTTCGAACGGGACCACCTGGCTGTACCCGCCTCCGGCGGCACCGCCCTTGATCCCGAACGTCGGGCCCATCGAGGCCTGCCTGATCGCGATCGTGGCGCGCTTGCGCACGTGCCGGAAGGCCTGGCCGAGACCGACCGTGGTGGTGGTCTTGCCCTCGCCGAGCGGGGTGGGGGTCACCGCGGTCACGACCACGTACTTGGCCTTCGGCCGGTCGGCGAGTTCCTCGACCGCCTTGAGGTCGATCTTCGCTACGTTCTCCCCGTACTGCTGCACCAGCCACGGCGGCAAGCCGATGTCCTCGGCGATGTCGGCGATCGGCTTCAGGGTCGCTGCTCGGGCGATCTCCAGTGCGCTCGGCATGCTCATGATGACGGCTCTCCACTCTTCGTTGAGTTGTGCTCCGCTGTGCTGTTCTCGGTCGCCCTGTTCTCGGTTGCCCTGTTCTCGGCTGCCCCGTTCTCGGCTGCACCGCGCTCCGACGGCAGTCTCGGCGCCGGGTAGACGATCGTCTTCGGCTCGGTGAACGTCTCCATGGGGTAGCGGCCGCCGACCCGGCCGCGGCCGCTGATACTGCCCGCGCGGCCGCCGAATGGCAGGTGCGACTCCCACAGGTTGGTCGAGGCGTTGATGTTGACCCAGCCGGCCCTGGCCCGCTCGGCGAACGCGAGGCCGCGCCCGAGGTCGGCGGTGAACACGGCGGCGGTCAGCCCGAACGGCGATGCGTTGGTGAGCGCGAGCGCCTCCTGCGCCGAGGCTACCTCGACGATCGGCACCACCGGGCCGAAGGTCTCCTCCCGCTCGATCGCCATCCCCGGCGTGACCCGGTCGAGCACGGTCGGCTCGGCGAACAGCGCGGTCGGGAACCCGCCCGCCCGGCGCCCGCCGAGGCACAGCCGGGCGCCGCCGCCCACCGCGTCGGCGACGTGCCGGTCGAACTTCGCCGCCGTGGCCTCGTTGTTCAGCGGGCCCATCGTGGTCGCCGGGTCGAACGGGTCGCCGAGCCGCACCCGCGCCCTGGTGGCCTCGACCACCCGCTCGGTGAACTCGGACCGCACGGCGGCGTGCACCAGGAACCGCTCGCCCGCGGTGCAGCTCTGGCCAGCGCAGAGGTAGGCGGCCTCGAGCGCGGCGTCGGCGGCGAGGGCAAGGTCGGCGTCGTCGAGCACGACCATCGGGCCGTTGCCGCCGAGCTCGAGCAGCTGGGTCTTGCCGGCCGCGCGCGCCGCCACCAGGCCGCCGGTGGCTACCGACCCCACGAACCCGATCCCGGCCACCAGCGGGTGCCCGGCCAGCGCGTGGCCCGCCACCGGGCCAGGCCCTGGCACGAAGCCGAACACCCCGGCGGGCAGGCCCGCCTCAGCGATCACCCGCGCGAGCACAGCGCAGCACGCCGTGGTCGTCGGTGCGGGCACCCAGACGACCGTGTTCCCGGCGGCCATCGCCGGCGCGAAGATCTCGGCGCCCATCGTGTACGGCCAGTTCCACGGGCTGATCACGCCCACCACGCCGAGCGGCACCCGCGCGGTCAGCACCCGCCGGTCTGCCGAGGTGGACGCGGGCAGCGCCCCGGCCATCCGCTTGGCGTCCTCGTCGGCCATGGTGAAGTACACGGCGAGCTCATCGACCTCGTCATAGGCCTCGGCGACCAGCGGCTTGCCCTGGTCCTGCGCCAGCACCCTGGCCAGCTCGTCGCGGTGCCCGGCGATCGCGGCGGCGATCCGCTCGCAGGCGCCAGCCCGGTCGAAAGCCGAGAGCGCGGACCAGGCGGGATAGGCAGCGGCGGCGGCGCGGACCGCGTCGTCCACGTCTGCGGGGTCGGCGACGGCCACCGACGCGAAGATCTCGCCGGTGGCGGGGCTCACGGCCTCGGCGGTGCCGCCACCCCCCGGCCGCCAGCGGCCATCGACGTACAGCAGATGTTCCTGCACCGTCTGCGATTCCCCGATCCCCGCGCGAACGGGCTCGTCAAGCCACATCACGCCGTTTCCGGTCGAAGCCTAGGGAAAAGGTGCCACTTCTGGCAAGGAGCGGCCCGTCAGGTGCGGGCCAGATGGTTCACGGGGCCCGACCGGCGGAGGCCGCGCCGCGGCCCTCACGTACTGTGCTGCCATGAGCCGCCTGCCCTACGTGCGTTACGACGATCTCGACCCGGCCGGCCAGGCCGTGTGGGACGGCGTGGTCGGCTCGCGCGGCGGCGAGCTGGTCAACGCCGAGGGCGGGCTGATCGGCCCGTTCAACGCCTTCGTGACCGCCCCTGGCGTAGGCAGGTACCTGAGCTCGCTCGGCGCGAAGCTGCGGTTCGGCACCTCGATCGAACGCAGGCTGAGCGAGCTCGCGATCGTCACCGTGGGCGCCAGGTGGAAGGCGGAGTTCGAGTGGTGGGCGCACGCGAGGATGGCCAGCGAGCACGGGGTCGCCGGTGCGGTTCTCGACGCGATCCGGTGCGGCGACGAGCCGCCGTTCGAGCTGGCCGACGAGCGCGCGGTCTACGAGGTGGCCCGCCAGGTCACCACGGCGGGCACGGTGGACGGCGACGCCTACGCCACGGCCAGGCTGCTGCTCGGTGACGAGGGGATGGTCGAGCTCGTCGCGCTGTGCGGTTACTACACGACGATCTCTTACCTGCTGAACGCCTTCGACGTGCCGCTGCCGCCCGGCGCCCAGCCCGCCTTCGGGCGGCCCGGGCCGTGCCGGTGATCACTGCGTGATCGGGTTGGCCATGTGATAGACGACGTGGGCTCGGTTCGGGCTGCCTTCCGGCACCCTCGGATGGTCGAACCTGGCCACCTCGGTCAGCCCGAGCCGCCGCATGACGGCCTGGGATGGCTCGTTGAGCACCGCGGCCATGGACCAGATCTCGGCCAGGCCGAGCCCGTCGAACGCGACCGCGAGCGTCGCCCTGGCCGCCTCGGTGGCGTAGCCCTGGTGCCACGAGTGCCTCGCCAGCCGCCAGCCGACCTCCATGCCTCCCGCGCCAGGCATTCGGGCGGGCATCGGGTTCAGTCCGGTGAACCCGATGAACTCACCGGTCCCGGTCACCTCGAGCGCCCACAGGCCGAAGCCCTGCAGATCGAACAGCTCCTCGATCCGGTCCACGAGCGTGTCGCTGCCGGCCCGGTCGAGCGTGCTCGGGAAGTACCGCATGGTCTCGGGGTCGGCGTTGAGCGCGGCGAACGGCTCCCGGTCGGCGTCCAGCCACCGCCGCATCAGCAGCCGCTCGGTCCGCAGGGTGTCGAACACGGGCCCGGCGGCCCCGGCTCCGGCTTGCTCGGTCATCTGCGCCTCGACTCAGAACAGCCGCAGCGCGCCGTCGTCGGCGCCGCGCATCGACTCGTAGTCCAGCGTGACGCATCGGATGCCGCGGTCCTGCGCCAGCGTCCTGGCCTGCGGCCTGATCTCCTGGGCGGCGAAGATTCCCTGCACGGGCGCCAGCAGCGGGTCGCGGTTCAGCAGGTCAAGATAGCGGGTCAGCTGTTCCACGCCGTCGATCTCGCCGCGCCGCTTCACCTCGATCGCGACGCTCACCCCGAGCTCGTCCCTGCACATCAGGTCGACGGGCCCGATCGGCGTCGGGTACTCACGGCGGACCAGCCGCCAGCCCTCGCCGAGCACGTGCAGCTGGGCGGCGAGCAGTTCCTGCAGGTGCGACTCGACTCCGTCCTTGACCAGGCCGGGGTCCTCGCCGAGCGCGAAGGACGAGTCGCTGACGATCTCGTGGATCTGCACGGTCAGCGTCTCGCCCGACTTGCCGGTGACCACCCACTGCGACTCGGACTCGGCGAGGCGGCACGGCGGTGACATCCAGTTCAGCGGCTTGTAGGAGCCGCCGTCGCTGTGCACAAGCACCGAGCCGTCGGCCTTGACGATCAGCAGCCTGGTGGCGAGCGGCAGGTGGGCGGAGAGCCGGCCCGCGTAGTCCACGCTGCAGCGGGCGATGACGATGCGCACGGAGTCCAACTGTAACCGCGTCCGGCTGCTGCGGCGGTCCGGGCGCTTCGGTCAGGCGAGCACCTTCTCCTTCTCGCGGTCGAACTCCTCGGCCGAGATGACCCCGCGGTCCCGCAGCGTGGCAAGCTTCTCGAGCTGGTCGGCCGTGCTGGCCGGGGACTGCGCCGCCGTCTTCTGCACGTACTCGCGGAACGCCTGGTCGTGCTGCTGTGCCGCGCGCACCGACCGCTCGTGCATGGTCCCGCCCCGCACGATCAGGTAGACGAGCACGCCGACCAGCGGGATGAACAGCACGAAGACGAACCAGAGCGCCTTCGCCCAGCCGGACAGGTCGTGACTGCGGAAGATGTCGATGAACACCGTGATCAGGATCCAGATCCAGATCACCCACAGGAAGACCTCGAGTATCGTCCAGAACGCGTCGAGCAGCGGATAGGACGACGACGAAGCGGCCAGTGACATTCCTCCTCCTTCGCGCGACCCGCGCGGTCCTGACGGCCGGGGCCGCGGCGGGCCGCCAGGCTGCTGCCGGCACCAGGCCTAGATCAGCATGTCGGGGCGCCCGGCCCGCGACATCACCCGCGCCGGATGAGAATCCGGCCCGGACGGCTGGCGGCCACGCGCGGCTGGCGGCCGGACGCTGGGCGGCCACGGCCTCGCAGCGGACGGCTGATCCGCGTCGCGCCGCTTATACTGACAGTCGACGGCCGAATTGCCGCCCTCATTCCGTTTTCGAGGGGTAGCGCTGGAATGGCAACGAACAAGTTCTGGGGTACCGTCAGCGGCGTCGCCTTTGCCCCGGTGGCGATCACGGTCGGCGTGGCCAAGGGCGCCTACGACGCGGCCAGCGGCAATGGCAGCTTCGCCGACAGCGCGGAGCGGACGACCGGCACCATGATCAAGGGCGCGGAGAACTTCGGCGCCGAGCATGGCGACCTCATCACCAAGGGCATCATCACCGGCGCCGCCGTCGCCGTGGGCGGCCGCCTGATCAGGTGGCCGTTCCGCTAGGCCGCCGGCTCGGCCGGTCCCGCGTGCCGCCTGCGCTCACAGCAGGCGGCACCGCCAGACCTGGCCGAGCCGTGACCTGATGGGGGCCGGCCGCCCGGCCGCTCGGTAGTGTCCCGCCATGGACATTCGCGAGGTGGGAGTCATCGGCCTCGGCACGATGGGTGCGGGGATCGCCGAGGTCTTCGCCCGCGGCGGCCTGGCCGTGACCGCCGTCGAGGCCGATGCCGCCGCACTCGACCGGGGCATGGCGGCGCTGAACGGCTCGCTGGCCAGGGCGGTGTCCCGCGGCAGGCTCAGCGGCGACGAGCAGGCCAGGATCGCCGCGCGGGTCAGCCCGGGCACGGCGCTCGGCAGCCTGGCAGGCGCCGACCTGGTGGTCGAGGTGGTGCCCGAGCGGCTCGCGATCAAGCGGCAGGTACTAGCCGACCTCGACCGGATCTGCCGGCCCGACGCCGTCATCGCCACCAACACCTCCTCGCTGTCGGTCACCGCCATCGCGGCGGGCTCGGCCCGCCCCGGGCGCGTGGTCGGCATGCACTTCTTCAATCCGGCGCCGGTGATGGCCCTGGTCGAGGTCGTCACCACGGTGCTGACCGACCAGGCCGTCGCCCAGGCGGTCACCGACCTGGCCAGGCACCTGGGCAAGACGCCGGTGCGGGTCGCCGACCGGGCCGGTTTCGTCGCCAACGCGCTGCTGCTGCCCTACCTGAACCATGCGGTGCGGCTCCTGGAGACCGGCTACGCGACCAGGGAGGACATCGACGCAGCGGCCACGGTCGGCATCGGCCTGCCGATGGGCCCGCTCGCGCTGCTCGACCTGATCGGCCTGGACACCTCGCTGGCGATACTCGAGGTGCTCGACCGCGAGTTCGGCGGCACCCGCTGCACCCCGGCTCCGCTGCTGCGCCGGCTGGCCGCCGCGGGCCGTACCGGGCGCAAGGGCGGCGGCGGCTTCTACGACTATCCGCCGCCTGCCTCGGCGACCGGCGGTTCGCCCGATGGGGATAACGCAGACCAGCACCTTCCGCCCGGCACCGTCACGCTGATCGACGGCGGGGAGGCCGCCGACGACGGCGACGGCGCCGGGTCCGAGCTTGCCGGCCTGATCGCCGCGGCGGGGGTCAACCTGACCCGTAATCCGGTGCACGCCAGCGACCTGGTCGTGGTCGCGACTGGCCCGGCCGGGGGAGTTCTCGGACCCGCGCTGGCCGCCGCCCGGGCCGCCGACGCGGTCGGACTGCACCTGGTGACGCCGAGCCTGGCCGAGCTCGTCACCACACCGCTCGCTTCCGCCGCCGCGCTCGCCTCGGCGCGGGCCCTGCTGGCCAGGCTCGGGCTGCGGGTCGTCCGCTGTCCCGACCGGCCGGGGCTGCTGGTGGGCGCGCTGCTCTACCCGCACCTGCGCGACGCCGTGGTCATGGTCGCCGACGGCTACGCGAGCCCGGCCGACGTGGACGCCGCGATGACGCTGGGCTGCGGTTATCCGCGCGGGCCGATGCGGCTGCTTGCCGAGGCGGGCCCGCGGCAGGCCGTTGGCGTGCTCGCCGCGATGCACGCGGGGTACGGCGACCCGGCATTCGCGCCGCCGCCCTTGCTCACCGAGTTCGCGGCGGCCGGACTGGCGCTTGGCCGATGAGCCCGAGGAAGGCCCGCCGCCTTCCCGGTAATGTGCCGCGCCGCCCGCGCAGGGCGGGCCGCACGCCCGCAGGCGGCGGCAGGGACGCCAGCTCGGACGAGGACTCCGGCACCAGGCTGGGGCCGCCGCAGGCGCAGGAGTGGCCGGATGGGAACTGGGTGGTGCGCCAGGTGCCGGGCGCCGCGGCGGTCAAGGTCTACCGCTGCCCGGGCTGCAATCAGGAGATCAGGCCGGGCACCGCGCACGTGGTGGTCTGGCCGGCGCAGACGCCCGGGCCGGCCGAGCGCAGGCACTGGCACAATGCATGCTGGCAGCGGCGTCCCCGCCGCGCCGGGCCGAGCGCATACCGGTGAGGCATCGATGACGCAGGACCGTGGCCGGTGAGCGGCGACCCGATCGAGGTGCGGGCAGGTACCGTGCTGCCCGCCCGCCGCGAGAACATCGTGCTGCGCACCGACGACGGCCTCAACCTGGTCGGCGAGCTCGCGCTGCCGCCGCACCACGATCCGGTCGCCACGCTGATCTGCCTGCACCCGCTGCCGACGCACGGCGGCATGATGGACAGCCACGTGCTGCGCAAGGCCTCGTACCGGCTGCCGGCGATGGCCGACCTGGCCGTGCTGCGGTTCAACACCCGCGGCGCCTCGTCCGAGCGCGGCACCAGCGAGGGCCAGTTCGGCGGCGCCGGGCCGGAGCGGTCTGACGTGGCCGCCGCGATCGCGTTCGCCGTGGCGGCCGGCCTGCCGCGGCGCTGGCTGCTCGGCTGGTCGTTCGGCAGCGAGCTGGCGGTGATGTGGGGCAACGTGCCCGAGGTGGACGGCGCCATCCTGCTCTCCCCGGCGCTGCGCCGAGCCGGCGACGCCGACCTGGACAGGTGGGCGGCCAGCGGGCGGCCGCTGGTCGCGCTGGTGCCCGAGTTCGACGACTACCTGCGTCCTGAGGAGGCCAGGGCCAGGTTCGCCCGGGTGCCGCAGGCCACGGTGATCGCGGTCGACCGCGCGAAACACCTGTGGGTGGGAGAGACTTACGTCCGTATCGTGCTCAACGAGATCGTCCGGCTGCTGAACCCAGGCGCCTGGCCGCTCCCCGGCGAATGGAAGGACAGCCCGTGAGCCTCTTCGACCTGACCGGCAAGACCGCGTTCGTGACCGGCGCGTCGCGCGGCATCGGCCGGGCCATCGCGGTCGGGTTCGCCCAGGCGGGCGCCGACGTCGCGCTGGTCGCGCGGACCGCGGACGGGCTGGCCGACACCGCGGACGACGTGGTGGCCGCGGGCCGCAAGGCCGTGGTCATCCCGGCCGACGTGACCGACCAGGCGGGCGTGGCCGACGCCGTGGCGGCGGCCATCGACCAGCTCGGCCATGTCGACATCGTGGTCAACAACGCCGGCGGGTCCAACTTCATGGTGAGCTTCCGCGACCTGCGGCTATCCGGCTGGGACAAGCTGATCAGGCTCAACCTCAGCTCGGCGGTCTATGTCTGCCACGCGTTCGCTGGCCACCTGCTTGACCGCGGTTCCGGCTCGGTGATCAACGTCGCGTCCGTGGCCGGCGTGGCGGCCTCGCCGCTGATCACGCCCTACGGGGCGGCCAAGGCCGGGCTGATCTCGCTGACCAAGTCGCTGGCCGTGGAGTGGGCGGGCAGCGGCGTGCGGGTCAACGCGCTGTGCCCGGGCTGGACCGCTACCGACCTGAACCGCAACCTCTGGGAGGACCCGGTCGCCGGGCCGGGCACGATCGCGACCGTGCCGATGCGGCGCTGGGCCAGGGCCGAGGAGATGGCCGGGCCGGCCGTGTTCCTGGCCAGCGACGCCTCCTCGTACATGACCGGCCAGGCGCTGGTGATCGACGGCGGCCAGACGGTCAACTCCTGAGGCGGCATCCGGTCGGCCGTCGGACCGTCCGTCCGGCGGTCCGGTCAGGTGGGAAACTCGGCCCGGGCGGGTGTGACCATGGTCCCTGGCTGGATGTGCGGTCCGTGGCGGATCGTGAGGGCAGAAGTAGTGTCCATGCCCGAGGCCGGTGGTTTCGATGTCCACGCCGCACCCCCACTCAGCCGCCGACCTGGCGCTCGCGCCGGTCCTGATCGGCATCGAGCGGAACCTCGCCAGGCTGCGCGCCAGCAGCGACCTGGCCTATAGGCTCGCCCTCGACCTCAACGACGACGACAGCTGGTATCACAGCGCCGAGGAGCGGGCCGCCCGGGTGCTGCGCAGCGCCACGCGCGATGTGGACCTGCACGGATGGCAGGTGCATCCGACCGCCGACCGGTGCGGGCTTGAGGTGGCGCATGGCGAGTACTCGGTGTCGCTGATGCTCGGCAGCGGGCTGACCGCATACATCGAGGGCAAGGTCACGGTCTGAGCGCGGCTGCCGCAACGACTGTGGGGTCCTCCGCCGTCGGCGGAGGACCCCACAGTCCACGTACTGGCCGGGTTCACCCGGCCCGGTGAGTGGCTACTCGGTCCACCACTCGTCGTCGCCCTCGCCCTGCTTGCCATTGGTCTTCGGCTCGGCCTTGGTCATCGCCGCTGGCCTGCCGCTCGATGACGACGCCGGCCCGCCCGAACCGCCCTGCCCGCCGTTCGCCGGGGCGGCGGCGACCGCACGCTGCGGAGCCGGGGCGGCCTGGATCGCCGGAGCGGGAGCCGAGGCAAGGCTGGCGGCCTGCGGGCCGAGCAGCTGGCTGATCTGGGCCAGGTGTGCCTGGACCGTCTCGTACTGCTTGTTGGCCTCGTCGACCCGGCGCTGTGCCGCGGTCGCGTGCCGCTCGGCCTCGGCCTTGGCCTCGGACAGCAGCTGGTCGGCCTGCGACTTGGCCTGGGCCACGATGTCGTCGGCGTTCTTCTTCGCACTGCTGACCAGGTGCTTGGCGTGGTCGTCGGCCTCGCGGCGGGTCTGCTCGGCCTGCGCGCTCGCCTTGGAGGCCCGCTGCTCGGCGGTGGCTGCCCGCTGCTCGGCCTCGGAGACCAGCCGCTGGGTGGCCGCCTGGGCGGCGGCCAGGCGCTCGGCCTCCTGCCGCTCGGCCTCCTCGCGCCGCGAGGCGAGCTGGATCTCGAACTCGGCCTCGGCCTGGGTCCGCTGGGCCTCGCTCTCCTCGTAGATCCGCTGCGCCTGGCTGCGCATCTCGTCGGCCTGGCGCTTGGAAGTGGTCAGGATCTCGTCCCGCTCCCGCTTGGCCGACGCCTTGAGCTGAGCCACCTCGCGCTCGGTGGTGGTGCGCAGCTTGGCGATCTCGCGCTCCACGGCCGCGCGCTTCTCGGCGACCTCGTGGTCCACCATGGCCCGCTGCTTGGCGACCTCGCGCTCGGTGGTCGAGGTCAGCTCGTCGGCCTCGCGGTGCGCGCTGGTCCGGATGTTGTCCGCCTCGCGCTCGGCGGACGACCGCCAGTCGTCGGTCTCCCGCTTGGCGTTGGCCCGAAGCTCGGCGGTCTCGTTCTCGGCCGCGGCGCGCAACTCGGCGGCGTCGACCTTGGCCGAGGCGAGCACCTGGCTGGCCTCGGTCCTGGCCTCCTGCAGGATCTCGTCGCGCTGCTCCTCGGCGAGCCGCAGCAGCTGCTCGATCCGCGAGCCGAGGCCGGAGTAGGTTGGCCGCTCCTGCTCCTGCATCTGGCGGTGCAGGTAAGCGATCTCCTGCTGGCTCGCCTGGTAGGACTGCCGCATGCCGCGCAGCCGTTCGTCAAGCTCCCGGAGGTGCTGCTCGACCTCTTCCTGGTCGTAGCCGCGCATCTTCTGCGAGAAGGCCGGGTGCGAGAAGTCGTCGTCAAAGAAGGAGCCAAGCTGAGCGTTGATATCGGGCTGCATGTCGCCTAATCCTGGGTAGACGGGGGGATCTTGCTGCTTTGGGTGGAGCTTGCTGGGGGGCCGGGATGTCCGCTCCGGTGCGGTTGGTGTCGCCAGCTTAGCCAGGCCCGCCCGTAATCCCGGGACTGCCAGGGCCGCGGCCTGGCCCGCGCGCCAGTTGAGTCTCCCGAGCAGGAACTGTACTCCGCCGCAATTGGTTTGGAGGCACGTTCGCTGCTTCCTCGTGGCCTAGCTCACCAATTATTCTGTGTGCCCGCCTTGCGGTCGCATGCCCGCGTGTGCGATCTACCGTCGGCCGGACTCGACCAGCTCGGTGAGCACCCCGCCGACGTCGGCGGGGTGCAGGAACGCGATCGACGTGCCCATCGAGCCGTGTCGCGGCCGAGCGTCGATCAGCCGCACCCCCGACGCTCCGATGGCAGCCAGCGCGGCGTCGATGTCGGTGACTCCGTAGCCGACGTGGTGTATCCCCTCGCCGCGCCGCTCGAGAAACCTGCCGACCGGGGTGTCCGGCGCCAGCGGCTGGAGCAGCTGCACGTAGGACATCCCGGCCGGGGCGTCGGCGACCATGAGCATGGCCTCGTTCACGCCCTGATCCTCGATCGTCTCGCGGCTGACCACGGTGAGGCCGAAGGTCGACTCGTAGAACGCCACGGTCGCGTCCAGGTCCCGGCACGCGATCCCGATGTGGTCAATCCGCTTCAGCACGGTCGCCGTCCCTTCGATGCCAGCCCCTTCGATGTCAGCGCGCCGGCGCCGGCGCGCTGTGCGGCGTCACGGCTCTTCATCCCCGCCGGCGCCCTTGAGTATCGTTGCAGCATGGGCGAAGCGGTGATAGTCGGCGGGGCGAGAACGGCGATCGGGAGGCTGCTCGGATCGCTGAGCGACTTCAGCGGAGCGGAGCTCGGCGGCATCGCGATCAAGGCGGCCCTCGACCGGGCCGGCATCGCCGGCGACCAGGTCGACTACGTGATCATGGGCCAGGTGCTCCAGGCCGGGGCGGGCCAGATCACCGCCAGGCAGGCCGCCGTGGCGGCCGGCATCCCGATGACGGTGCCGTCGCTGACCATCAACAAGGTCTGCCTTTCCGGCCTGGACGCGATCGCGCTGTCTGCCCAGCTGATCAGGGCGGGGGAGTTCGACGTCGTGGTGGCCGGCGGGATGGAGTCGATGACCAACGCGCCGCACCTGCTGCCCGCGGCGCGCAAGGGGATCAAGTACGGCTCGGCCGAGCTCGTCGACGCGATGGCCCTCGACGGGCTGACCGACGCGTTCGATCATGTCTCGATGGGGGAGTCGACCGAGCGGCACAACACCAGGCTCGGGATCTCCAGGGCGGAGCAGGATGAGTTCGCCGCCCGGTCGCACCAGCGCGCCGCTGAGGCGATCAAGAACGGCCTGCTGACCGATGAGATCGTGCCGGTGCCCGTGCCGCAGCGCCGGGGCGAGCCGGTCGTCTTCGACACCGACGAAGGGGTGCGGGCCGACACCAGCGTCGAGGTGCTCGGCAGGCTGCGGCCGTCGTTCGCCAAGGACGGCACCATCACGGCGGGAACCGCGTCCCAGATCTCCGACGGCGCCTGCGCGGTCGTGGTCATGTCCGAGCAGGCGGCCCGCGCCGCCGGCGCCACCGTGCTGGCCGAGATCGGCGCCCATGGCCTCGTGGCCGGCCCGGACAACTCCCTGCAGTCCCAGCCGTCCGGTGCCATCCGGCGCGCGCTGACCAAGGCCGGGCTATCCGTTGAGAATATTGATCTGATCGAGATCAACGAGGCCTTCGCCGCGGTGGCGATCCAGTCCATGCGCGACCTGGGGGTCGGGCCCGACATCGTGAACGTCAACGGCGGCGCCATCGCCGTCGGCCACCCGATCGGGATGTCGGGCGCGCGCATCGCCCTGCACCTGGCGCTCGAGCTGCGCCGGCGCGGGGGCGGCCTCGGCGCGGCAGCGCTGTGCGGCGGCGGCGGCCAGGGCGACGCGCTGCTGCTGCGGGTGCCGGCCGGGGCGGCCGGCTGACCGGCGTGACCCACGCTTCTGCTGCTGCTGCTGCCGGTGTGACCTGCGCCTCTGCTGGCTCAGTCGGCGAGGAGGCCAGGGTCGCCGAGCTGGTCGCCGCCGCCTGCGCGGGGGACCCGCGCTCGCTCGCCCGGCTGATCTCCCTCGCCGAGAACGCCTCGCCCGCCCTCCGCCCGGTCATGCGCGCGGTCGCGCCGTACGCCGGCCATGCTCGCGTGGTCGGCCTGACCGGGTCGCCCGGGGTCGGCAAGTCCACCGTGACCGGCGCGCTCGTGCGCGCCTACCGGGCGCACGGCCTGCGGGTCGGCGTGCTGGCCGTGGACCCGACCTCCCCGTTCACCGGCGGTGCACTGCTCGGCGACCGGGTCAGGATGGCCGAGCATGCCACCGATGCCGGCGTGTTCATCCGGTCGATGGCCAGCCGCGGGCACCTCGGCGGCCTGTCGGTCTCGGCGCCGCAGGCGCTGCGCATACTCGACGCGGCCGGCTTCGACGTGATCTGCGTCGAGACGGTCGGTGTCGGCCAGGCCGAGGTTGAGATCGCCTCGCTTGCCGACTCGACGCTGGTGATCCTGGCTCCCGGGATGGGCGATTCCATCCAGACCGCCAAGGCGGGCATCCTGGAGATCGCCGACATCTTCGTGGTCAACAAGTGTGACCGGGCCGGTGCCCAGGAGGTGGTCAGGGACCTGCGCACGATGATCGCCATGGCCAGGCACCGCGAGGGCGACTGGAAGCCGCCGATCGTCTCGGCGACGGCGCTGACCGGCGGCGGCATCGACGACCTGGTCGGCCGGCTGGACGCGCACTGGGCCTGGCTCGGCAAGTCGGGTGAACTCGACCGCCGCCGGCTCGCCAGGGCCCGCGAGGAGATCTCCGCGATCGCGATCGCTGCCCTGCGGCAGCGCCTCGGCGTCGGCCTGCCCGGCGACTCGCGCCTGGACGACCTCGCCGCCCAGGTCGCCGCCGGCAAG
>DATIZP010000003.1:0-83953 GCA_035517035.1 Streptosporangiaceae bacterium
AGCTCGCAGTCGTTGACCTGGCACCACACCACGAGGTGGCCGACCGCCTCGTGCGCCTCCCTGAACGGCACCCCGCGCCGGACGAGCAGCTCAGCCACGTCGGTGGCGAGCGCGTGGCCGGCGGCAGCTCCGTCGGCGAGCCGTTGCGCACGAAAACGCATGGAGCTGACCAGCCCGGCCATGGCCGGGAGCACGAGCAGCAGCGTGTCCACGGCGTCGAACACCGGCTCCTTGTCCTCCTGCAGGTCCCTGTTGTAGGTCAGCGGCAGACCCTTGAGCGTGGCGAGCAGCCCGGCAAGCCCGCCGATCAGCCGGCCAGCCTTGCCGCGGGCGAGCTCGGCGACGTCGGCGTTCTTCTTCTGCGGCATGATCGACGACCCGGTGGCGTAGGCGTCGTCGATCTCGGCCCAGCCGAACTCGTGCGAGGTCCACAGCACGACCTCCTCGCCCAGCCTGGACAGGTGCACCCCGGTCAGCGCCGCCGCGAAGCAGAACTCGGCAGCAAAGTCGCGGTCGGCGACAGCGTCCATCGAGTTCGCGGCCGGTGCGTCGAAACCGAGCTCGGCGGCCACCGCGGCGGGATCCACCGGCAGCGACGAGCCGGCCAGCGCCCCGGACCCGAGCGGGCAGATCGCGGCGCGCTTGTCCCAGTCGCGCAGTCTGGCCACGTCCCGCGCGAGCGCCTGCACATGCGCGAGCAGCTGGTGGGCGAGCAGCACGGGCTGGGCGTGCTGGGTGTGGGTCAGCCCTGCCACCGGCGTGCCGGCCGCCAGGTGCCGCTCGGCCTGGTCCATCAGCGCGGTCTGCAGCTCGGCCAGCCGCGACGCCACCTGCCTGGCGTGGTCGCGCAGGTACAGCCGCAGGTCGGTGGCCACCTGGTCGTTCCTGCTCCGCCCGGCGCGGAGCTTGCCGCCGAGCGAGCCGACCCGCTCGAGCAGACCACGTTCCAGCGCGGTATGCACGTCCTCGTCGGCCGCCGACGGCCGGAACGCCCCCGTCCGGCAGTCACGGCCCAGCTCGTCGATCGCGGCGACCAGCCTGGCCAGCTCGGTGTCGTCGAGCAGCCCGGCCCGGTGCAGCACCCGCGCGTGGGCGCCCGACGCGAGCAGGTCGTAGCGCGCCAGCCGCCAGTCGAACTGGACGCTCACCGAGAGCCTGGCCAGCGCGTCGGCGGGGCCTGACTCGAACCGGCCGCCCCATAGCCGCACCACCGGCGTCCCCGCCTCGCCCGCCACAGCGCCTCCCTGTCCCGATTCGCGCCCACGGTTCACCCGACAAGCTATCGGCATAACACATCCCGCCCCCGACTCCGGGTCCCTCGGCGGACCGGTCGCGCGCGGCACCAGCCAACGTGCTAGGGGTGCGCCTGGTCTCCGTTGCCCGGCCTTGGCCGGCGCTCGGCGAGCCGGAGCAGCGCGTCGGCGAGCTCGTCGCCGCCCGCCGGGTCGCGGGCCACAACGAGCACCGTGTCGTCACCGGCCACGGTACCGAGCACGGCAGGCATCGCCGACCGGTCGATCATCGACGCCATCAGCTGGGCGGCGCCCGGCGGCGTGCGCAGCACCACCAGGTTGCCGCTGGCCTCGGCGGAAAGCAGCAGGTCGGCGGCCACCTTCACCAGCCCGGCGGCCGCGGCGGCCACCGGGCCGGCGGCCAGGCCGGCCGTTCCGGCCACGGCCGCCGCCGCGCGCCGCAGCAGCGCGTCGTCGGCGTCGGCCGGCGCGTCGGCCGGGTCGGGCGGCAGCGCGTAGACCAGGGCACCCCCGGGGCCGCGCAGCCGCACGGCGCCGAGTTCGTCGAGGTCGCGGGAGAGCGTGGCCTGGGTGACCCTGATGCCCAGCCCGGCAAGCCGGTCGGCGAGCTCCTCCTGCGACCTGACCGGTGCCCCCGGCTGGCCGAGCACGAAGGCGATCTTGGCGTGCCTGGCTGCCTTGGTCGCCGGGCTGCTCACCGTGGCCGCGAGGCCGGTAACCGTGCCGTCCATCAGGCCTCCTGCTCCGCCAGCACGCTGGCCCGCGCGAGGATCTCGGGCAGCGCGCTGACGAACGACGCGGCCTGCTCCGCACCGAGGATCAGCGGGGGCGCCAGCCTGATCGCGTCCGGCTGGACCGCGTTCACTAGGAACCCGGCCTGCCGCGCAGCTGCCTCCACGGCGCCCGACGCCGCGGTGCGCAGAACGATAGCCTGCCAGAGCCCGCCGCCGCGCACGCCAGCCAGGAGCGGGTGCTCGAGAGCAGTGATCCCCGCCGACAGCAGCGCACCGACCTGGCGTACGTTGCCGAGCAGATCATTCCGCTCGATGGTGTCGAGCACGGCGAGCGCCGCGGCGCAGGCGACCGGGTTGCCGCCGAAGGTGCTTCCGTGGTCGCCCTTGGCGAACCCGGTCCCGCACCTGCCGAGCCCGACGCACGCCCCGATCGGCAGGCCGCCGCCGAGGCCCTTGGCCAGCGTGATGACGTCGGGGACGACCGACTCGGCCTGGAATGCGAACCACTGCCCGGTCCGCCCGATCCCGCTCTGGATCTCATCGAGCACGAGCAGGGCACCCGCCTCGTCGCAGGCTGCGCGCGCTGCCCGCAGGTAGCCGTGCGGCGCCGGCACCACTCCGCCCTCGCCCAGGCACGGCTCAAGGAAGACCGCAGCGCAATCCTGGCCCACGGCAGCGGCCAGCGCGCCAGGATCGCCGTAGGGCACGAACCTGACCTCGATCCCGAACGGCGCGAACGGCTCCCTGATCGCGTCCTTGCCGGTCAGCGCCAGCGAGCCCATGGTGCGGCCGTGGAAACTGTGCTCGGCCGCCACGAACACCGGCCTGCCGGGCCCGGCCACCCGCCTGACCAGCTTGACGGCCGCCTCGTTCGCCTCGGTCCCCGAGTTCGCGAAGAACACCCTGCCGTCGGCCCCGAGCAGGCCGAGCAACCGCTCGGCCAGCGCGACCTGGCCCTCGTGCAGGTAGAGATTGGATATGTGCGCTAGCCGCGCGACCTGCTCACTGACCGCGCTGACCACGGCCGGGTGAGCATGCCCGAGCGCGCTCACCGCGATGCCGCCGAGCAGGTCGAGATAGGAGTTGCCGTCCACGTCCCAGACCACGCAGCCCTCGCCGCGGGCCAGCGCAAGCGGCGGGATGCCGTAGTTCGGCATCAGCGCGGCCGCGAAGCGGTCCTGGAGTGCCGCGGTGCCCGTCGGCTCTGGGGTCGTGATCGTCGCAGACCCGGACCCGGCCAGGTTCGTCCCTGTCATGCTGCCCTGCGCTCTCCGTCGGGCACGACCATCGTCCCGATCCCCGAATCGGTGAATATCTCAAGCAGGACGGCGTGCGGCAGCCGTCCGTCAAGCACGTGCGCCTGCGGTACGCCGCCGCGCACCGCGGCCAGGCAGGCCTGCATCTTGGGGATCATGCCGTCGGACAGGCCAGGCAGCATGGCCGCCAGGTCGGTCACGGTCAGCTCGCTGATCACGCTGGCCGAGGAAGGCCAGTCCGCGTACAGCCCAGCCACGTCGGTCAGCACGACCAGCTTGACCGCTCCGAGCGCGACGGCGAGCGCGCCCGCCGCGGTGTCGGCGTTCACGTTCAGCACCTCGCCGGCCTCGCTGCGCGCGACGGTCGAGACCACAGGGATCCGGCCATCGGCGAGCAGCGCGCTGACCGCGCCGGGATTGACCGACTCGACCTCGCCCACGTGGCCGATGTCGATCGCCTCGCCGTCCTCTCCGGTGGCCTGGATCCGGCGGGCGGTCAGCAGGTGCGCGTCCTCACCCGACATGCCGACGGCGAACGGGCCGTGCCGGTTGATCAGGCCGACCACGTCCCTGTTCACCTGGCCAGTCAGCACCATCCTGACCACGTCCATGGCCTCGGCGGTGGTGACCCGCAGCCCGGCCCGGAACGTGGACTCCATGCCGAGCCGGTCCAGGTGCGCGCTGATCTGCGGCCCGCCGCCGTGCACGACAACCGGGCGCAGCCCGGCGTAGCGCAGGAACACCACGTCCTGCGCGAAGGCCAGCCGCAGCGCCTCGTCGGTCATCGCGTGACCGCCGAACTTGATCACCACCACCTGCCCGTGGAAACGGGCCAGCCACGGAAGGGCCTCGATCAGCGTGGCCGCCTTGGCCATGGCGCCGGCGTGCGTCGGCGCGGCCTGGGCCGCTGCGGCCGCCGCGGTCTCCGCTGGGGCCGGCCCGGTCGGCGGCTCGGCCGCGATCACGTCGAGTACGCCGAGTTCTCGTGCACGTACGCGGCGCTCAGGTCGGTGGTCAGCACCGTCGCCCTGGCGCTCCCGGCGGACAGGTCCACGGTGACCGTCACGTCCCTGGGCGAGAGGTCTACCGCGGACCGGTCCTCCCCGGGCGCGCCGTTCTCGCAGACCCAGATCCCGTTGATCGCGACGTTCAGCTCGTCGGGCTCGAACACCGCGCTAGTGGTGCCGACGGCGGCGAGGACCCGGCCCCAGTTCGGGTCCTCGCCCGTGATCGCGCACTTGAACAGGTTGCACCTGGCGATCGCGCGGCCCACGGCGAGCGCGTCGTCCTCGCTGTCCGCGCCGACCACCTCGATCGCGATGGCCTTGGTGGCGCCCTCGCAGTCACGCTGCAGCTGCTTGGCCAGGTCCTCGCAGGCCGAGGTCAGCAGCTGGGAGAACTCCGCCAGGTCGGGGCGGACGCCGGACGCGCCGCTGGCCAGCAGGAGCACGGTGTCGTTGGTGGACATGCAGCCGTCGGAGTCCAGCCGGTCGAAGGTGGTGCGGACCGCGCCGCGCAGCGCCTTGTCGAGCTCGCCGGCCGGCAGATCGGCGTCGGTGGTCAGCACCACGAGCATAGTGGCGAGCGCGGGCGCCAGCATCGCGGCGCCCTTGGCCATCCCTCCGATCAGGTAGCCGCTGCCCGGCACGGCGCACGTCTTGGCGACGGTGTCCGTGGTCATGATCGCGTGCGCCGCCGCCTCGCCGCCAGCCGCGGACGCCGAGGCCGTCGCGGCGTCCACGCCGACCAGCAGGTGGTGCATCGGGAGCCGCTCGCCAATCAGGCCGGTTGAGCACACCGCGATCTGGCCGGCCGGCACCGAGAGCAGGCCGGCCAGGTGCTCGGCGGTCTGCCTGGTGTCGGCGTATCCGGCGGACCCGGTGCAGGCGTTGGCGCCGCCGGAGTTGAGCACGACCGCGCGCACCTCGCCGCCCGCGATGGTCTGCTGGCTCCACAACACCGGCGCGGCCTTGACCCGGTTCGACGTGAAGACGCCGGCGGCCGCCGAGCAGGGCCCGTCGTTGATCACGACGGCGACGTCGGGCCTGCTCGAGTTCTTGATCCCTGCGGCGACCCCGGCGGCGCGGAAGCCCTGCGGGCTGGTGACGGTCATGGTGCTACTCCGATCGCGCTCAGGCCCGCCGTCTCTGGCAGGCCAAGCATGAGGTTGGCGTTCTGGACGGCCTGGCCGGCCGCGCCCTTGCCGAGGTTGTCGATCGCGGTGACCACGGTCACCCGGCCGGACCGCGGGTCGGCCGCGGCCTGGACATGCACGCCGTTGGAGCCGGCCACGGCCGCGGTGGCCGGCCACTGCCCGTCGGGCAGCACCCGGACGAACGGCTCGCCGGAGTAGGCGGCGCGCAGCGCCGCGCGCACCGCGCCGGCGCCCAGCGACGACGAGGCCATCCGCGCGGTGCAGGTAGCCAGGATGCCGCGCGGCATCGGCGCGAGCAGCGGCGTGAACGACACCCGCACCGGCTGGCCCGACCCGATGGCATCCGGCGCCTGGCCGGTCAGGGCCTGGCCGCCGGGCCGCGAAGCTGCCAGCGCCTCGGCCAGCGCCTGCTCGATCTCCGGCGTATGCCGGTGCGCGCCGCCCGCCTGGTATGCGCTCACCGAGCCCATCACCTCGCTGCCGAGCAGGTCGGCCCGCAGCGACCGGCCGGCGCCCGAGGTGCCCGACGCCGCCACGACCACCACGTCGTCGGCGCTGACCAGGCCAGCGGCGACCAGCGGCACCAGCCCCAGGATCGCGGCGGTGGCGTAACAGCCGGGCGCGGCGACCTTCGCCGCGCCGGCGATCAGCGGGCGTGCGCCTGGCAGCTCGGGCAGCCCGGTCACCCACCGGCCGGTATGATCACCGCCGTAGTGCCTGGCCCAGTCACCAGGGTCGGCGAGCCTGAAGTCCGGCCCGAGGTCGACGATCTTGAGCCGGTCGCCGACGTCCAGCGCTACCGGCGCCGACTGGCCGCTCGGCAGGGCCAGGAACGCCAGGTCGCAGTCGGCCTTCTTGAGAGCGCTGTGCGGCTCGAAGACCACGCTCGCGAGCGACGGCTGGCCGGCCAGGTTCGCGTGCAGCTCGCCGGCCGTCTTGCCCGCGCTGCTGTCCGCTGTCGCCAGGACGAGCTCCAGATCGGGATGCCCGGCGATCAGCCTGAGCAGCTCGCCGCCCGCATAGCCGCTCGCGCCGGCCACAGCGACCCGCATGTCGTACCGACCCCTCGTCCCGCCTGTGCGACTCTTTCGTCCCACCTCGCGTGAATGATTATGCAGTATTCTGATTGTCTATGCAAGCGGGATCCGGGGCGGCCGATAGGGCGAACAGCAGGGTTCGGGTCCGGCAGGCCGGCGCCGGACGGCATGATGTTGGAGCGATGCACGAAGGAGGCATCATGGACCCGCGCGGATCCTCCGGCCGTGCTCGCCCGCCGGCGCGAGCCAGGGCCAGCCGCCGCCTTCTGGCACTCGCCGCGCTGACCGTGCTCGCGCTCCTCGCGGCCGGGTGCTCCCAGGCCGGCTCGCCGCCGCACCCGTCGTCGAGTTCCACCGCGGGCGCGGCCACGACCAGGTGCGGCGCCACCCGGACCGCGGCGAACGTCCCGGTCGACGTCGAGGTGGTGCGCGGGCACGCCTCGTGCGGTACGGCGCTGACCGTCGAGCGAAGTTACGCGGAGGCGATCAGGTCAGGCAAGGCGCCAGGGAACGGCGGCGGCGGGCCGGTCCACGTACACGGCTGGACCTGCCAGGGCTTCGCCACCCCGGTCGTGCTGGCGACCGGCAAGGCGTCCAAGTGCATCAGGTCAGGCAGCGAGATCCTCGCCGTCTTGCCGCCCACCTCGTCGGGATGACGCCCCGCCGCCGACCCGTCCCGGCCAGGTCCTCCCGCTAGGCTTCACGCGCCGCCCCGCAGCACCGCGCCGGTGCGCCTGGCCGCCTCGGCGACCGCCGCCGTCCTGGCGGCACTGACCTCCTCGTCGGTGAGCGTGCGGTCCGGCGCGCGGAAGCGCAGCGTGTAGGCGAGCGACTTGCGCCCGGCGCCGGTCTGCTCGCCGCTGTAGACGTCGAACAGCCGCAGCTGCTCGAGCACCACCCCGGCTCCCGCCGAGGCCGCGCCCGCCGCCAGCGCCGCCTCGACCTGCGCGGCCGGCACCGACTCGTCCACCACGAGCGCCACGTCCTGGCTGGCCACGGGGTAGGCAGAGATGATCGGCGCCTGCACCGGAGCGACCAGCGCGGCCGCCTGCTCGATCGCGGACAGATTCAGCTCGGCCGCGCAGGTGCGCGCGGTCAGCCGGTAGGCCGCTATCACCCTGGGGTGCAGTTCCCCGGCATAGCCCACCGACACAGGCTCGGCGCCCGGACTGGGCTCGATCAGGAACTCGGCGCACCGGCCGGGATGCCACGGCTCGCACTGCCCGGACCGGACCGAATACGGCACCCGGCTGGTCCGCAGCACCACGCGCGCTGCCTCCACGGCGTCGCGGAAGCTAGCCTGGCGGCCCTGGCCCCACCAGCCAGCGGGCTCCCGTTCTCCGGCAAGCACAACGCCGACCATCCGGGGCTGGTCAGGCAGCGCCGCCTCGAGCTCGTCGACCTCGGCCTGGGTCGGACCTCGGTCGACCGCGAGTACCGGCGCCACGGTCGGCCCCTGGATGGCCCGCGCGACCGACCCGATCTCGAACAGCGCCAGGTCAGCGAATCCCCGCCCGGCGTTCCTCGCGAGCACCTGGAACAGCCCGGGCAGCAGCGTCGTGCGCAGCAGCGGCTCCTCGTCCCTGATCGGGTTGGCCAGCGCCACCGCGCGCCGCCGCAGGTCGCCCGCCGGCAGCTGCAGCCGGTCGAAGTCAGCGGCCGAGCCGAATGGGCTGCCGATCACCTCGACGTAGCCCGCTCTGGCCAGCGCGTGCCCGACCGACGCGCGCAGCCGCTGGGCGGCCGTCCTGCCGTGGCCTGCCGGAGCACGCGGCATCGAGACCGGGATCTTCTCATAGCCTTCCAGCCTGATGACCTCTTCGGCCAGGTCGTTCGGGTCGGTCAGGTCGGGTCGCCAGGACGGCGGGGTCACCGTGAGCATGATCGCACCGTCCCGGCCGTCATCAGCGCCGTCCCCGGCCGGATCCCCGGCCTGCACCGTGCAGCCGACCTCGCGCAGCCGGTCGATCACGGTGTCGGTGCCGTAGCTGATCCCGGCCACCTTGTCCGGATGGTCGGCCGGGATCACGATCGTCACCGCCTCGGTGGGTGCGCTGGCGAGCGAGTACCCGGGCACCGCCGTCCCGCCGCCAAGCTCGGCAAGCAGCGCGGCCGCCTTCGCCGACGCGCGCAGCGGCAGCTCGTAGTCGACGCCGCGCTCGAACCTGGCCGACGCCTGGCTGAACAGCCGGTGCCGTCGGCTCATCCGCGCCGTACCGGCCGCGCTGAAGTGCGCCGCCTCGATCACCAGGTCGGTGGATGTCTCGCTCACCTCGGTAGCGAGGCCGCCCATCGTGCCCGCCAGCGAGATCGGGCCCGACGAGTCGGTGATCAGGATGTCGTCGGGATCGAGCTGGCGCTCGACATGGTCGAGTGTCTCCAGGCGCTCCCCGGCCCTGGCCCGGCGCACCACGATCGGACCGTCAAGCGCGGACCGGTCGAACGCGTGCATCGGCTGGCCGAGCTCGTGCATCAGGTAGTTGGTCACATCCACCGCCAGCGACACGCTGCGGACGGCCACCCTGGCCAGCCTGACCCGCATCGCCAGCGGCGTCGGTGCGTCCGGGTCGATACCGCGCACCTCGCGCAGCGCGAACCTGTCGCATGCGGTCGGATCGGCGATGCTGGCCTGGTACACCTCGGCGCTCGGCTCGCCGGTGCCGTCCGGCAGCCCGGTGTCCGCCGGGTCGGTGAACGCCACCCCGAACGCGGACGCGAGCTCCCTCGCCACGCCCCTGATCGACATCGCGTGCCCCTTGTCCGGGGTCACGTTCACGTCAAGCACGACGTCGTGCAGCGCAGCGTACTCGGCGAAGTCGGCGCCGAGCGGGGCGTCGGGCGGCAGCACCAGGATGCCGGTGTGGTCGTCGCCGATGGCCAGCTCGGCCATCGAGCAGATCATGCCCTCGGACACTCGCCCGTACCGCCTGCTCGCGCCGATCTCGAATCCGCCGGGCAAGGTGGCGCCGGGCAGCGCGAGCGCCACCATGTCGCCGACCGCGAAGTTCACCGCACCGCAGATCACGTTCCGTTCTGCCGCGCCGGCCGTCACCCTGCAGTACCTGATCGGCTTCTTGAACCCGGCCAGCTCCTCGATGTCGAGCACCTGGCCGACGAGCACGCCGTCGACGTCGTGACCGACCTGCTCGACGCCCTCGATCTCCAGGCCGACGGCGGTCAGCCGCCGCGCGACCTCGCCGACATCGACCGGCTCGGCCAGGTCTACGTACTCAAGCAGCCAGGACAGCGGTACCAGCATCACGCCTCCTCTGCGAATGCCCGGCTGAACCGGACATCGCCCTCGACCGTGTCCCTGATGTCGCTCAGGCCGTTCCTGATCATCAGCGAGCGCTCGATGCCGAGCCCGAACGCGAACCCGCTGTACCTCGCTGGGTCGATGCCGCAGGCGATGAGCACCCGCGGGTTGACCATGCCGCAGCCGGCGATCTCGATCCAGCCCTGGGACTTGCAGACCCGGCAGGGCGCGCCGCCCGGCCTGGTGGACTCGCCGCGGCAGACGTGGCACTCCATCGACACGTCAGCCGATGGCTCGGTGAACGGGAAGTAGTCAGGCCGCAGCCTGGTACGCAGCCCGGGCCCGAACATGGCCTCGACGAACGCGCTGATGGCGCCGCGCAGGTCGGCCATGGTCAGTCCCTCGTCCACGGCCAGTCCCTCGATCTGGTGGAACACCGGGCTGTGCGTGGCATCGAGCGCATCGGCGCGGAAGCACTTGCCAGGGCTGACCACGTACAGCGGCAGCGGCCTGGTCAGCATCGCGCGGATCTGGACCGGCGAGGTGTGCGTCCGCATGACCATGCCCGACCTTGCCGCACCGCCGGGTCCCGCCACGAAGAAGGTGTCCTGCATCTCCCTCGCCGGGTGGTCGGGAGGGAAGTTCAGCGCGTCGAAGTTGTACCACTCGGCCTCGACCTCGGGTCCCTCGGCGATCTCGTACCCCATGCCGATGAACACGTCGGCCAGCCGGTCGCCCAGCGTCACCACCGGGTGCCTCGCGCCGGCCGGGTGCCTGTCCCACGGGAGGGTCACGTCGGCCCGCTCCTCGTGCAGTACCCGGCCGTCCCGCTCGGCCTCAAGCTCGGCGTAGCGCGCGGCGAGCGCGTCGTCCAGCCGGCGCTTGGCGGTCCCGATCCGGCGCCCGGCCTCGGCCTTGGCCTCGGGCGGCAGCGCGCCGATCTCGGCTCCGGCCAGGGTGAGCGGCGCCTGGCGGCCCCGGTGCGCCACCTCGACCGCCTTGAGCTCCTCGAACGAGCCCGCGCCGCGGATCGCGCCGAGGGCCTCGGCGGTCATGCGCTCGACCTCGGCGGGCTCAAGCGCGGCCACGCGGACCGGGTCGTATGTGTTGTTCGGTGCGGACATCAGTCTGTTCTCCTCAGATCACCGTCAAGTCAGATCACCGTCAAGGCGGTCGATGGGCAGAGGCCATCAGTGTCATAACGGCTCGCACCCGTTCCGGCCGACCCGCCGGGCCAGCCATCCGCCCGGACTCGGGGCATGGTGACCAGCAGGACGAGACGCTTGCAGGGTTCGTCCGGTACGCCCGCCGGCCGGCGCAGTCTCCGTCAGAGGTGATCTGGCGCGACGGCGGGCATGGTAAATCGGAACTCGGCGCCGCCGCCCGGCGCCTGGCCGACGGTGATGGCGCCGCCGTGCGCCTCGACGAGGCCCTTGACGATGAACAGCCCGAGGCCCGCGCCGCCCCGGCGCTTCGCACGCCAGAACTGCCTGAACACCCGCGGAGCGAACTCGGGCGCGATCCCGGGACCCCTGTCGCGTACAGCGACCGCGACGCCGGGCCCGCCATGTACATCGGCTGGCGAGATCACGGTAGTTACGGTACCAGCACCGTGCCGGACGGCGTTCTCAATAAGGTTGGCCAGGATCTGGTCGATCTTGTCGGCATCCAGCCAGGTCTCGGGCAGCTCGCCGGTCCGCTCGATCATGAACCTGCCCTCGGGATCCCCGGCGGCCACCCGCCCGGCGATGATCTTCGCCGCCCTGGCCGGGATGTCCACGAGCTCGGTGTGGATCTCGACCCGGCCCGCCTCGATCCGCGACACGTCGAGCAGCTCGGTGATCAGCCTGGTGACCCGGTCGGCGTCGGCGTTGACGGTCTCGAGCATGACTCGCTTCTGGTCATCGGTGAACCGCGGCCATTTCGCAAGCAGCGTCGCGGTGAAGCCCTTGACGCTGGTCAGCGGCGAGCGCAGCTCGTGCGCGACGGTGGAGACCAGGTCCGCCCTGGTCCGCTCGAGCCTCGCCCGCGCCGAGGCGCTGCGCAGCGTCACGATCAGCCGCCGCACCCCGCCAGGCTCGGCCTGGCCGCTGCGCGACGCCCTGGCGTAGCCGATCGAGACCAGCAGCTCGGTGCCGTCGGGCAGGTACAGCGAACGCTCGGGATGGCGGGTGCGGATGGACAGGCCGTCGTACGGCCGTGACTGCTCCCACCAGCATCGGCCGTCGCCGTCGGCCAGCGGCAGCGCCTTGCGCAGGTCCGCGCCGAGCGCCTGGGCCGACCTGATTCCGGTCAGCCGCTCGGCGGCCCGGTTGAAGACGATGACCTGGCCGACCGCGTCGGCCACCACGATGCCGTCGGGCAGCTCGTCGGCGTCCAGCATGCCGCTGGCCCTCGCGGGCACCGCGCTCACCTGCCGGTCCACATCGGCCTGCCGCCCTCGCACGAACGCTGCCCCGGCACGCCCGCACGCCAGCTCGGGGTCCGGGGGGTCACCCACGGCTGGCGTCCCGCGCCACGCGACCGCCGTGACCAATCCGGCGGTTGTCATGACGCAACGTGATCAGAGCCTAGCGCGTGAGGGCGACTGCGCGGCACCCCCTGGTGCGCGCGCGCCGACGCGTACAGGCACACGGCGGCGGCCGCCGCGAGGTTGAGGCTCTCTGCCCGGCCGTAGATCGGCACGGCCACCGCCTCGTCGGCGAGCCCGAGCAGGTCAGCGGGCAGACCCCAGGCCTCGTTGCCGAACAGCCAGGCGGTCGGCACGGCCAGCCGGCCAGTCTGCTCGAACTCGCCGAGCCCGGTCCGCGCGCTGCCGTCGGCAGCCAGCACGGTCAGTCCGGCGCCGCGCAGCGCTGCCACGGCCTCGGCGACCGGCGCGCCCGTCACGACCGGCAGGTGGAACAGCGATCCGGCCGACGACCGGACGCACTTGCTGTTGTAGGGATCCACCGAGGCATCGGCGAAGATGACGCCGTCGGCGCCGGCCGCGTCCGCGGTGCGCAGCACGGTGCCGGCGTTGCCAGGGTCGCGGACGTTCGCGAGCAGCACGACCAGCCGCGGCCCGGCCGCTACGAGGTCGGCCAGCGCGACGTCGACGAACGGGCAGACCGCGAGCAGGCCCTGCGGCGTCACGGTCTGGGCGAGCTCCGCCATGACCTCGGCGCCGACCTCGTGCACGGGTGCACCCGAGCGGGCGACCGCGGCGATCAGGTCCGGGTGCCTGGCCATCGCCTGGCCGGTCACGAACAGCTCGGTGATCAGGCCGGACCCGTCAGGCGCCCGGCCGTCCAGTGCCTCCCTGACGGCCTGCGGCCCCTCGGCGAGGAACAGGCGCGATCGCTCCCGCAGCGCCCTCCTGGCCAGCGCGCGTGCCGCCCTGACCCTGGACGACCGCGCGGCGGTGACCACCGCGCTCACCGGCAGCCGCCGCGGTGCCGGGTCACCGGCTAGGCGGCGGCCCTGGGCGCGTCCACGTCGGCGGGCAGCGCCTTGCGGGCGACCTCGACAAGCGCGGAGAACGCCGCCGGGTCGTTCACGGCAAGGTCGGCGAGCATCTTGCGGTCAACATCCACGCCGGCCACCTTCAGCCCCTGGATGAACCGGTTGTAGGTGATCCCGTCGGCCCGCGCCGCCGCGTTGATCCGCTGGATCCACAGCCTGCGGAACGCGCCCTTGCGGTCCTTGCGGTCGCGGTAGGCATACGCCATGGAGTGCAGCTGCTGCTCCTTGGCCTTGCGGTACAGCCTGGACCGCTGGCCGCGGTATCCGCTCGCCCGCTCCAGCACCACCCTGCGCTTCTTGTGGGCATTGACCGCCCGCTTTACGCGTGCCATCTGTTCGACTCCCTTACGTCGGACCGGGTCATCTGCCCAGCAGTCGCTTCACTGTCTTCAGGTCGCCGGTGGAGACGGGCACGTCGTCGGCCAGGCGGCGCGTGCGCGTACTCGGCTTGTGCTCGAAGTAGTGCTGGCGGTTCGCCCGGCGGCGGATGATCTTGCCCGTGCCCGTCACGCGGAACCGCTTCTTGGAACCGCTGTGCGTCTTCATCTTCGGCATGTCGCCGCTTCCCTCACTCCTCGGCGTACCCGTCAGGCACGCGCTTGATCTCGTCCCGCGGCGGCGCGGCCGCCGCGGGAGGTCTTCCTCGGTCGATCAGGTCAGTCCGTTAGCCGGCTGCCTCCTGGCCGTTGGCGCCGGGCTCCGGCGACCTGCCGCGCTGCGGGGCCGACTGCTGGCCGTCGCCGGGCTTGGCAGCGGACGGCCTCGGGGCCGCTGGCCGCGGCGCTGCCGACCTCGGTGCCGCTGGCCTGGGCGCCGACGGCTTCGGCGCGGCCGGCCTGGCCGCGGCCGGTGCCGTGGACGGTGCCGGGCCTGGCTTGGGCGCCGCCGGCCTGGCGGTACCTGCCCCGGCGGAGGCTGTCCTCGGCGGTGCGGGCCGGGGCGCTGCCGGTCGCGGCGCGGGCTGCGCCGTGCCTTCGGCGGCACCGTCACCAGGCTGGCCGACGGTCGGCTGCGCCTGGCTGACGCCAAGACTTTCGGCGATGGCGGCCAGGGCCTGGCTCGCCTCGGCGTCCTCGTGCCCGGCGGCGTCGGCCTGATGCGCCGACGGCGCCGCGGCCCTGGCGCTCGCCCGGTCCTGGCTCCGCACCGCCCTGGCCTCAGCCTTCTTGCGGTGCGGCCCGATCACCATGATCATGTTCCGACCGTCCTGCTTGGGCTGGGACTCGACGAAGCCGAGCTCCTCGACGTCGCCGGCCAGCCGCTGCAGCAGCTTGTAGCCGAGCTCCGGGCGCGACTGCTCGCGTCCGCGGAACATGATGGTCACCTTGACCTTGTCGCCCTGCCGGAGGAACCGCTCGACGTGGCCCTTCTTGGTGCCGTAGTCATGCGGGTCGATCTTCGGGCGGATCTTGATCTCCTTGATGACCGTCTGCGCCTGGTTCTTGCGCGATTCCCTGGTCTTCAGCGCCGATTCGTACTTGAACTTGCCGAAGTCCATCAGCTTGCAGACCGGCGGGCGCGCCATCGGCGCCACCTCGACGAGGTCGAGGTCCGCTTCCTGCGCCAGCCTGAGCGCGTCGGTGATCGACACGATCCCGACCTGCTCGCCCGACGGGCCTACCAGCCGTACCTCAGGCACCCGGATACGATCGTTGATGCGTGGTTCAGTGCTGATGTGACCTCCTGCGTCACTTCCGTCCTGATCGGGGCCTTCCCGGTTCAGGCGCTCCTGCGGGCGCGCCGCGGAAGCAACAAAGCCCCGCACGGCTCGCATGCGGGGCCACCACGGGCGCGGCCGTCCCGCGCGGGCACAGGGCCCGCCCGGCACCACCGCGCAACGCGTCGGGTCCGACCCGCGGCGCGCGCCAGGCCCGGTGCGTCCGGCCTCGGCCGACAGGCAAGGTGCCCATCGGCCCGCCAGCCAGCCATCGTGCCGGCGGGCGGTGCTGCCCGCTCGCCGACGCGCCGCCCTTGGTCGCCGCAGCGACGACCGACGGGCTTGGCTGCCTGGACTGGTACCCGCCAGCGCGGCCGCGCGCACGCGCTGCCGAGCTGACCAGGTGGGAGGTGGCCGAGGTGGTCCTCCGCTTCTGCGGTCCGGCGCCGCGGCGCCAGACCTTTGAGTTCTCCCGTAAGGGTAGCGCATCTGGGCAAGGCCGTGGCTAACGGCGAGTCAGGATCGGGTCGGCACCCGGGCAGCGGCTGCATCGCCGCCGGTCAGCGCGGCGGAGATGCAGCTGCCGACGGCGCGCGCGACCGGGGCAGGGAAGGCGTTGCCCACCTGACGGTAGGCGGCCGTCTTGCGGCCTGCCAGCTCCCAGTCGTCGGGAAAGCCCTGCAGTCTCGCCACCATCCGCACCGTGAGGCGCGGCGCCTGCCAGGGCGGGAAGGACGCGTCGGGAGCATCGTCGGCGATGCCGAGCCCGTCCACGCCAAGCTGCCGCCAGGCGGCCCGCGCCCTGGTCGGGCCGAGGTCAGGACCGCCGTGCTTCCTGCTGCCGCCGACGATCGTTGGCGCGATCCCGCTGGCGCGTCGTGCCCACGACGCGGCGCCCGGCCAGCCACGGGCGGCCATCAGGTCGCCGAGCACCGCGCCGACGGTGGGCGGCGGCCGCCGCGAGCCGTCCGGCCAGCCGAAGCGGTCCGCCCACGGCCGCCTGATCGCCACCAGCACATACCGCGGCCGCAGCTGGGGAACCCCATGCTCGCTGGCCTGCACCATCCGCCACCAGCTCTGGTAGCCGAGCTCGCCGAGCCTGGCGAGCACCTGGCCGCGGTATTCATCGAAGCGCCGCTCCGCCAGGCCGCGGACATTCTCGAGCAGCACCGCGCGCGGGCTGATCTCGGCCGCCAGCCTGAGCGCCTCAGGGAACAGGTCGCGCTCGTCGGCGGCACCGAGCTGGTGCCCGGCGACCGAGAACGGCGGGCACGGCACTCCCCCGGCCAGCAGGTCGACGCCGCCGAACTCGGCCCCGTCCACCTCGGCGATGTCCGCCTCGATGATCTTCCAGTGCTGGCCCCGGTTCCTGCGCAGCGTCTCGCACGCCGCGGCGTCGATCTCTACCGCGGCCGCGTGCGCGAAACCCGCCTGCTCGAGCCCGAGCGCCTGACCGCCCGCGCCCGCGCAGATCTCGACACAGGTCAGCCCGGTCATCTCGGCCCCGTCATCATCGCTCAAGCGCCGTGAGTCCGGCCGCGCGCATCTGCTCGACCGGCGCCGGACGGCCAGTCAGCAGTTCCACCTGGAGCGCCGCCTGGTGCAGCAGCAGGTCGAAGCCGGAGACCACGACCGCGCCGACGCCGGCGGCCGCGTCGGCTAGCTGCGTCGGCCACGGGTGGTAGACGACATCGAACAGGACCCCGGGAGCGACCGCGATCTGGCCGAAGGCGCCAGCCAGCGGATTGGCCGCTCCGGCTGGCACTGTCGAGATCACCAGCCGCGCCCCGGACAGGGCCGCGGGCCCGAACGGAACATACTCCACGGCCATGCCCATCCGGCCAGCCGCGGCGGTGAGCTCCGCTGTCCGCCCCTGGTCTCGTACTGCCACGCTGGCCGACCGCTCCCCAAGCTCGCGCAGCGCGGCGAGCGCAGCGCACGCGGTCGCGCCGCCGCCGAATATCACGCACCGGCCCGACTCCCCGGCGTCTGGCCGCACGCCGTGCTCGGCAAGCGCGTGCACCATGCCGGGCACGTCGGTGTTGTACCCGATCCTGGTAGCGGCGGCGAACAGCACCGTGTTGGCGCCGCCCACCTCGGCGGCCAGCGGCTCGACCCGGTCGAGCAGCGGCAGCACGGCGCGCTTGAGCGGCATGGTCAGCGACAGCCCGGCCCAGTCGGGCCCGCACGAGTCGAGCATCGCCGGCAGGCCGGCCTCGTCGCACTCGATCGCCTCGTACCGCCACCAGGTCAGCCCGAGCGCGGCGTAGGCGGCTAGGTGCAGCACCGGTGAGAGCGAGTGACCGACCGGGGAGCCGAGCACGGCTGCCCTGACGCTGCGGCGATCGTCCGCGCTCAGCTCCCGAACTCCCGCTGCCACTTCTGGAACTGGCTGAGGCTGTCGGTGAAGTAGGTCCGGTGGGTCGGGCTCTTGACGTCGGTGATGAAGTACAGCCAGTCCCCTGCCGCCGGATGCAGCGCGGCCTGGATGGCCGCCAGGCTCGGGCTGCCGATCGGGCCGGGTGGCAGGCCGGCGTGCAGGTAGGTGTTGTACGGCGAGTTGAACTTCTCCTCCGCCTTGGTGATCGAAGTGCCGTAGGTGTGCATCGCGTAGAAGACCGTGCTGTCGAGCTGCAGCGGCATGCCGTCCTTCAGCCGGTTCCAGATCACGCGGGACACCATGGGAAGGTCCGTGGCGTTGCCCTCGGCCTGGATCAGGCTCGCCACGATCATCACGTGGTACGGCGTGGTGAACACCTTGGCCGCCGCACCTGGCAGGCTGAGCGGCGCGATCCTGTTGTTGAAGTCGTCCACCATGATCTGCAGGACGCGCAGAGCGGTCGGATGCGGCGGAAGCTGGTAGGTGTCGGGGAACAGGAAGCCCTCAGCCGACTGCCCCGCGGCCCATTTCGGCAACCCGAGGGAGGCCGGCGGATGCTCCATCAGCTGGGTGAACTGGCTGAGCGGCAGGCCGGTCGCCTTGACCAGGTTCGCGGCGATGTCGGCGGCCCTGGCGTCGGGCAGCACGATGAACTTTTTCGCCTGCCTGGTCCTGCCGCTCAGCAGCAACTGGACCGCCAGGGCGGCGTTCATGTGGTGCCTGAGCACGTAGAGGCCGGGCTGCAGGGTGCTGGCGTTGACCGCCTTGCCCGCCGCGAGGTCGTACGGCCGCAGCGCCTCGATCACGTGATCCTTGAGCAGCTTGGGCCCCAGGTCCACCAGGTTCGAGCCATCCGGCACGGTCACCCGGACGCTGCCCGTGCCCGGCCCTGCGTAGTCGCCGTAACGGTGCTCGATCCAAGAGTGGGCGAAGCGGTAGGCGAAGAACCCCGCGCCGCCAATGATGGCCACCACGGCGACGACCGCGATCAGCGAGGCGACCCTGCCGCGCGCCCGGCGCGGCCGTCCTGTCCGGTCGCCCCGCCGGCCACCGCCCCGGCCGCCACCGCCGTCCCGGCTGAACCGGCGGGAGAGCAGGCCGCCGTCCTCGTCCTCCCAGCCGTCCTCGTCGCCGGCCGACCACTCGGCCCCGTCATCATGGTCGTCGGGCGCGTCGCGCCAGGACGCCCGCCGATCCGAGCCGGCCGGCTCGCCGTCTAGGTCCGCGGGCGACCGCTCCGTACGCCTGCGCGAGGACCGCGACGACGCGGACGGCTCGGGCAGCCGTGCGAAGGTGCCGGACGTCGCCTCCGGCTGGTCGTTCCTTCCCGAGTCGCCCCAGGCATGCATGCCGGGCTCGGCCGGGTCGTATGATCGCGGCTCGCGTTCGTCCCCCTGCTGGCTGAGCAGTGACCAGCCCTGGCCGGCGTCCTGCAGGTACCCGGGAGCCTGGCCGTCGTCACGGTAGCTAGCTTGCGACCCGTAACCTGCCTGGTCGTCCTCGGCCGCGCGCGGCGACGAGTGCCGCCCGAGCTCCTGGCCGTAGTGGCCGGAGTCGCCGTAGCCGTTCTGGCTGGCATACCCGCCGCCGTGCCCGCCCGGGTCCGGGTAGCCGCCGGGCCTGGCCTGGTCGCCGTAGGAGGCCGGATCGCCGTACCAGTGGTCGCCGTACCCGCCCGAGTCAGGGTGACCGCCTGGACCGTAGCTGCCCGAGTCGTAGGCACCGGCGCGGTAGCTATCGGAACCGTAGCCATCGGAAGAACCGTAGCCATCGGAACCGTAGCCATCGTAGTCGCGGCCATCGGGGTCACGGCCAGCCGCATGGCTGCCGCGGCGATGGGCGCCCTGGTCGTAACCGCCGGCGCTGTAACTGCCGGTGTCGTAACCCCCGGTGTCGTAACTGGCCGCGCCGTAATTGCCGGTGTCGTAGCCGCCCCCGTCATGGCCGGCAGGGTCATGGCTGCCCGTGCCGTAACTGCCCGTGCCGTAACTGCCCGTACCGTAACTGCCCGTGCCGTAACTGCCCGTGTCGTACCTGCCTGCGTCATATCCGCCCGGACCGTAGCCGCCCCTCTCATAGCTGGCCGAGTCACGGCTGGCCGGGTCACGGTCGGCCGAGTCGTAACTGCCGGCACCGTAGTCGCCACGGAAACCGCCAGCTCCGTCGTCGTAGCCCTCGTCGCGGTAGCTGCCGGCCCCGGCTGCATCGCGGTAGCCGTTCGCGCCGTAGTCGTCGCCGTCGGCCGGCCGTGCCTCGTCGGATCGGGCGCCGGGCCAGTAGCCACCCTCATCGGGATAGTGGCTGCCAGCCATCAGCGACCGCCTCCCACCGGCACGACCTCGCCGGCCGGCACCCCGGTCCGGCGTTCGGCATCGAGCGCACCTTGGAGTAGCAGCGCCGCAGCAGCCTGATCGATCACGGTACGCCGCTCCTTGGAGTTGCGGCCGCCCTGGCTAAGCGCGGCATGTGCGATAACAGTGGTGAAGCGTTCGTCAACGAGCCTGACCTGCGTCGGAGCGACGAGGACGGCAAGGGCTTCGGCAAAGTCTCGTGCCTGACCAGCGGCCTGTCCAGCCGTTCCCGAAAGGCTCGTCGGCAAGCCAACGACGATCTCGATCGCCTGCCGATCGCCGGCCAGTCGCGCGATCTCCGCGAGGTCGCCGCGACCCCGGCGCACCGTCGTGAGCGGGCTCGCGAGCACACCCCCCGCATCGCAGCTGGCGACGCCGATCCGCGCCGACCCTAGGTCGACGGCCAGCCTGACGCCTGGTCTCAAGGCGTCAGAACCTGCCCAGCTGATCTCAGAACTGACACAACTCGGCTTCGGCACAATCTCACGTTACGCCACCGGAGGCACTGATGCCGTCAATAACGGCGCGAACCGCACCAAACGCCTCGGTTACCGCCTGAGATGTCCGGTCACCGAGCGTAGCACCGCCGCCCTGAGCGATGTCGTCTCTGCCGCCGCCACGGCCGCCAAGCGCGGCCGTCGCGGTGCCGATCAGCGCACCGGCCGCGAGGCCGAGCGACCTCGCCGCCTCGTTCAGCGCGATCACGACCGCCGGACGGTCCGCCGGGACCCCGGCCACGATCACCACTCCCGGCCGGCCGGGCGGGATCTGGCCGCGCACGTCGAGCGCCAGCTTGCGGATGCCGTCCGCGGTCGTGCCGTCAGGCGCGCGGTGCGCTACGAACGCGACACCGCCGACGTCCTGCGCCCCGGCGACTAGGTCAGACGCCACGTTCGCGAGCTGCGCCGATCGCATCCGCTCGATGTCACGCTCGGCGTCGCGCAGCCGGGTCACGATCCCAGTAACCCGGTCGGGCAGGTCGGCTCGCGGCACCTTGAGCTGCTCGACTAGCTGGCTGACCAGCAGGCTCTCCCGCGCCAGGTAACGGAACGCGTCGATGCCGACCAGTGCCTCGACCCGGCGCACCCCCGAACCGATGGACGACTCGCCGAGTATCTTCACCAAGCCGAGCTGGCCCGACCTGGGCACATGCGTGCCGCCGCACAACTCCCGCGAGTAGTCGCCAACCTCCACGACCCTGACCTGCTCCCCGTACTTCTCGCCGAACAGCGCAAGCGCGCCCATCGCCCGCGCCTCGCCAATCGAGGTGTAGAACGCCCGCACGTCCAGGTCGTTGATCAGCACCTCGTTGACCTCGTCCTCGGCGTCGGCGAGTACCGCGGGCGGCACCGCGCCGATCGCGGTGAAGTCGAACCTGAACCGGCCCGGTGAGTTCTCCGATCCCGCCTGCGCCGCCGACTCGCCGAGCGCGCCGCGGAACGCACGATGCACTAGGTGGGTCGCGGTGTGCGAGCGGGAGATCGCGCGTCGGCGCTCAATGTCGATCTCGGTGTGCACCGAGTCGCCGACCGCTATCTCGCCCGCGGTAACCCTGCAGCGGTGCACGATCAGCCCGGGAACTGGCGCCTGCACGTCGATGACCTCGACGACCGCGCCATCGCTCGCGCCGCTGCCCGACGAGGAGATGATGGCGGTGTCGGCAAGCTGCCCGCCGCCCTCGGCGTAGCACGGCGTCCGGTCGAGCACGACGTCCACCTCGGCGCCCGCACCCGCCACCGGCACCGACACGCCGCCGTCAAGCAGGCCGATCACGGTGCCGTCCGACGCGACCTCGTCGTAGCCGGTGAAGACCACCCGGCCGGCCCGCTCGAGGAAGTGCGCGAAGACCGAGATGTCGGCGTTGCCGGTCTTCTTCGCCGCCGCATCGTCCTTTGCCCGCTGGCGCTGCTGGGCCATCAGCCGGCGGAACTCCTTTTCGTCGACGTCTAGCCCCTGCTCGGCCGCCATTTCCAGGGTGAGGTCGATCGGGAAGCCGTAGGTGTCGTGCAGCTGGAACGCCTGGGCGCCGCTGATCTCACGCTCGCCGCGGCGGGATGTCTCCTCCACCGCGGCGTCGAAGATCGCGGTTCCCGTGCGGAGCGTGCCGAGGAAGGCGCCTTCCTCCGCGTCCAGCACGGTGTGGATGTTCGGCGCGTCCCTGACCAGGTCGGGGTACTGATCGCCGAGCGCGCCGATCGCGACGGAGGAGAGCTCGTGCAGGTAGCGATCGCCCGAGCCGCGGCCGCCGTCGCCGCCTCGCTGCGCACCGGCCAGCAGCCTGAGCTCGCGCACGCTGCGCCTGACGATCCGGCGCAGCACGTAGCCGCGGCCCTCGTTGGACGGGATCACGCCGTCGGCGATCAGCATCACCGCCGCCCGCACGTGGTCGGCCACCACCCGCAGCGCGACGTCGCTGCGGTGGTCGCGGCCATACTTCTGCTCGGTCAGCTCGGCTGCCCGGTCGAGCACCTTCCACATGGTGTCGACCTCGTAGATGTTGTCGACGCCCTGCAGCAGCGCAGCCATCCGGTCCAGGCCCATGCCGGTATCGATGTTACGTGACGGAAGTTCGCCCTGGGTGTCGAAGTCCACCTTGCTGCGCACCGCGCTGAGCTGGTACTGCATGAAGACGAGGTTCCACACCTCCAGGAAGCGGTCCTCGTCGGCCTCGGGCCCGCCCTCCTTGCCGTACTCGGGGCCCCGGTCGTAGTAGATCTCCGAGCATGGCCCGCCCGGCCCCGGCACCCCCATGTGCCAGTAGTTGTCCGCCAGGCCCCGGCGCTGGATCCGGTCCGCCGACACGCCGACCTGGTCGTGCCAGATCGAGTACGCGTCGTCGTCACCGGTGTAGACCGTCGCCCACAGCCTGGACTCGGGAAAGCCGAAGCCGCCGTCGGACTCCGGCCTGGTCAGCAGCTCCCAGGCGAGCGGTATCGCCTGCTCCTTGAAGTAGTCGCCGAACGAGAAGTTCCCAAGCATCTGGAAGAACGTGGCGTGCCTGGTGGTCTTGCCGACCTCTTCGATGTCGGGCGTCCTGACGCACTTCTGCGCGCTGGCTGCCCGCGGGTAGGGCGGGACGACCTGGCCGAGGAAGTACGGCTTGAACGGGACCATGCCGGCGTTCACCAGCAGCAGGGTGGGGTCCTCGGCGACCAGGCTGGCCGACGGCACCACCGTGTGCCCGCGCTGCGAGAAGTACTCAAGGAAACGGCGTGCGATCTCTGCCGACTCCATCAACGGCCATCCTTAGGGTTGTCCTGTGCCTGGTGATCCGCGCGACGGCGCGGGCTTGCTGCCGGCCTACGGCAAGCTGGCCGGCCAGCGGTGGTGCTGACCTACGAGGGTATTGCCTAAGCGCCCCGGTTGCCGATTCATATACGCGCCGCCATTATCAGGGCGTCGCAGGCCGCCGCCGTCCATGGGCTCGACGCTGGCGTCCGGGTAGCCGACGCCGCTGGCGTCCGGGTAGCCGACGCCGCTGGCGTCCAGGTAGTCCGCCATTCCGGTCCGGACGTCACGCACGAAGGCGGTCATCCCGCCCGCGGCGCGCCGCGCCGCGCGGCCGCTTGCCCGCCATCGCTGCCCGGGCTGCGCCCGGTGAGCAGGTGCCGTCGGCCCGATCGCTAGGTTCTGCGGCACGACCGCCCGCACGAGCCTGACCGCGCGGCGGTAGCCGATGACGCCGAGCAACGCGCCGATCCCGAGCCAGGCCAGCCTGCGGATCATCGGCGCGCCCGATCCACGCCGCGCAGGGCCCTGCCTGGCTGCCTGCCCCGGACCGCCAGCTCGTTGGCCTGGCCAGACCGGCGGATGGCCAGCGCACGCCTGACGCCGTGACCAGCCGCGGCCAGCCGCAGCACCGGCGTTCCGAGCCCGGCGGCTACCAGCCGCGCGGTGCCGGCCACCGCGGAGACCTGCTCGGAGAGCTCAGACATGCTGGCGGTCACCTGCTCCACGCTGTCGGCAAGCGCACCGGTGCGGGCAAGCTGCCGGTCGGCGCGGTCCACCACGGCCTGCGCACGGAGCAGCAGCTCGTCGGCGCTGGCCTGATAGCCGGTCACCACCGCGGTCGCCGCGGAGATCAGTTTGGCAAGCCTGGCGAGCACATAGACACCAGCGCACACGCCGACCGCGAAGAATCCGGCCGCGATCAGGGCCGCGAGCTGCCCGGCGTTCATCGGGTGGCGCTCCCTTCCCGGCCCGCTGCCCCCGCGGGCGTCACTGCGCCGACCCTATCGCCTGCCACGCCGGGCGGAATTGCCATCGTCGGGGTTCGACCCCGGCGCCGGCGTCCCGGCCGGCGGTACCCCTTCCGCCGCTGCATCGGCCGCCGCTGCATCGGCCGCCGGCGGCGGCCCGCCGGCGAGCGCGGCCCTGATTCGTTCGACCCGGTCGGCGTACCTGGCCTCGGCACCGTGCCGGGACGGCTCGTAGTACCGCCGGCCCGCAGCAGCGTCCGGCGCATACGCCTGCGCGACGATGCCCTCGTCGAAGTCGTGCGGGTACAGGTACCCCTTGCCGTGGCCGAGCCTGGCCGCGCCCCGATAGCTGGCGTCGCGCAGGTGGACAGGGACCTGGCCGGTTCTTCCGGACCTGACGTCGTCGGCGGCCGCGCCGATCGCCCTGATCACGGCGTTGGACTTGGGCGCTAGCGCAAGGTGGATCACGGCCTGGGCCAGGTTGATCCGCGCCTCGGGCAGGCCAACGAACTCGACCGCCTGCGCGGCGGCGACCGCGACGCCGAGCGCGGACGGGTCGGCCATCCCGACGTCCTCGCTCGCGTGCACGATCAGCCGCCTGGCGATGAACCTGGCGTCCTCGCCGGCCTCGATCATGAGGGCGAGGTAATGCAGGGCGGCGTCCACGTCGCTGCCCCTGATGCTCTTGATGAAGGCGCTGATCACGTCGTAGTGCTGGTCGCCGGCCCGGTCGTAGCGGACCGCGACTCGGTCCACGGCCCGTTCGAGCACCGGCAGGTCGATGACCCCGCCGGGCGGCAGCCCGAGTGCCGCGGCCTCCAGGTAGGTCAGCGCCCGCCTGGCGTCGCCGCCCGCCATCCTGAGCAGCTCAGCCATCGCCTCGTCGGCCAGCACCGCCGACCCGCCGAGCCCGCGCTCGGACCCCAGCGCCTGGTCGATCACGGCCCGCATCTCGTCGTCGCCGAGCGGGCGCAGGGTAAGCAGCAGCGACCGCGACAGCAGCGGGCCGACCACGGAGAACGACGGGTTCTCGGTGGTCGCGCCCACGAACGAGACCCAGCGGTTCTCCACTGCGGGCAGCAGCGCGTCCTGCTGCGCCTTGTTGAAGCGGTGCACCTCGTCGATGAACAGCAGCGTCTGCCTGCCGGTCAGGCCGAGCTCGGCCCTGGCCGCGTCGATCGCGGCCCGCACCTGGGCGACTCCCGCCGACACCGCGGAGATCTCCACGAACCGGCGGCTGGTGACCTGGCTGAGCACGTAGGCCAGGGTGGTCTTGCCGGTACCCGGCGGCCCCCAGAGCAGCACCGACATCGGCGCGTCGCGGTCCACCAGGGTGCGCAGCGGCGAACCGGCCCCGGTGAGGTGCGGCTGTCCGAGCACCTCGTCGAGATTCCTTGGCCGCATCCGCACCGCCAGCGGCGCCACCGCCCTGGTCGCCTCGTTGGCGGCGTCGTCGAACAGGCTGACGCCCTGCTGCGATCCAGAGTCCCTTGCCGCCACGGCTTTGACCATACTCTGCGGCGCTCCCACCGAGCTTCCGCGATGCTCCCCGCGCGACTCCGCGGCGCTCGCCTCAACGGCTGGTCAGGGCGCCTTGGCCGCAGGGATGGCGTCCACGCCGGCCTCCTTGCGCTGAGCCGCCGTGATCGGCGTGGGCGCGCCGGTCAGCGGATCGGTGCCCGAGGCTGCCTTCGGGAAGGCGATCACGTCCCTGATCGAGTCCCGGCCGGTCAGCAGCATCAGCAGCCGGTCCCACCCGAACGCGATGCCGCCATGCGGCGGCGGACCGAACCGCAGCGCGTCAAGCAGGAAGCCGAACTGTGACCGCGCCTCGTCCCTGGACAGGCCGATCACGTCGAAGACCTGCTGCTGCATGGCCGGCCGGTGGATCCTGATCGACCCGCCGCCGATCTCGGTGCCGTTGCAGACGATGTCGTAGGCGTCGGCCAGCGCGCCGCCGGGCTCGGAGCTGAACTTGTCGGCCCACTCAGGCAGCGGCGAGGTGAACGGGTGGTGCACGGCGGTCCAGCCGCCCTCGCCGCCATCCCCGCCCTCGGGCCGAGCGCCGCCCTCCCCGACCCGCTCGAACATCGGCGGGTCGATGATCCAGGTGAACGCCCACGCCTTCGGGTCGATCAGCCCGCACCGGGCCCCGATCTCCAGCCTGGCCGCGCCGAGCAGTGCCCGCGCCGCGCCCGGCGCCCCTGCGGCGAAGAACACGCAGTCGCCGGGTCCGGCCCCGGTAGCCGCCGCCAGCCCGGCCTGCTCCTGCCCGGTCAGGTGCTTGGCCACCGGGCCGGCGTCGGTGACCGCCCCGTCGCCGCCGATCAGCACGTAGGCCAGTCCCTTGGCCGCGCGGGACCTGGCCCACTCCTGCCAGCCGTCGAGCTCGCGGCGGGTCTGGCTGGCGCCGCCCGGCATCACTACGGCGCCCACGTGCGGTGCCTGGAACACGCCGAAGCCGGTGTCGGCGAAGTACGCAGTGAGATCGGAGAGCTCGCAGCCGAAGCGCAGGTCGGGCTTGTCCGACCCGTATCTGGCCATCGCGTCGGCGTAGGTCATGTGCGGGATCGGCCTGGCGATCTCGTATCCGGTGATCTCCCGCCACAGCCGCTGCACCAGGTCCTCGGCGACCTCGACCACGTCCTCGCGGGTCACGAACGACATCTCGATGTCGATCTGGGTGAACTCCGGCTGCCGGTCAGCGCGGAAGTCCTCGTCGCGGAAGCACCGCACCAGCTGGTAGTAGCGCTCCAGACCGGCGACCATCAGCAGCTGCTTGAACAGCTGCGGCGACTGCGGCAGCGCGTACCAGGTGCCTGGCTGGAGCCTGACCGGCACGAGGAAGTCCCTGGCGCCCTCCGGGGTGGACCTGGTCAGGAACGGCGTCTCCACGTTCACGAACCCGTGCTCCCGCATGACGTCGCCGACCAGGTAGGCAGCGGCCGACCTGGCCCGCAGCGCCGCGGCCATCTCGGCCCGCCTGATGTCCAGGTACCGGTACCGCAGCCGCACCTCCTCGTTGAGCTCGGCCGAGCCGTGTCCATCGAGCGGGAACGGCAGCGGGTCGCACTCGGACAGGATCTCGATCCGGTCGGCCGCCACCTCCACCTCTCCGGTCGGCAGGTCGGCGTTCTCGTTGCCGGCCGGCCGGCGGCGCACCGTGCCGTCGACGAGCACGCAGAACTCGGCCCGCAGGTCGTGGGCGACGTCCTCGGACCTGACCACCACCTGCACCACGCCGCTCGCGTCGCGCAGGTCGATGAAGACGACCCCGCCGTGGTCGCGGCGCCTGGCCACCCAGCCGGTGATGGTGACCTGCTGTCCGGCCTGTGAGGCGCGCAAGGCGCCCGCCTCGTGCGTGCGGATCATGGTTCTCCCAGTCCTCCTGTCAGACAAGCCCGAGTTCGCAGCGGTTAACGCGCGTGGCCCTCACAGGCCACGCGCGGGACCTGAGGCCGGCGACAGCCCGGCCAGGAACGGGTTGGACGCCCGCTCCGCGCCGATCGTCGTCTGCGGCCCGTGGCCGGCCAGGACGACGGTCTCGTCCGGCAGCGGCAGGCAAACCCTTGACAGGCTATCGAGAATCGTCCGGTAATCCCCGCCGGGGAGGTCAGTTCGGCCGATCGACCCGGCGAAGAGCAGGTCGCCGGTGAACAGCGTGTCAGGCAGCGCGAAGGTGACCGACCCTGCGGTATGGCCGGGCGCGTGCCTGACCTGGAGGCTCACGCCGGCGAGTTCCAGCGTCATCTGATCGGAGAGCTCGCGCACGTCGTCAGGCTCGGTCAGGGTGAGGCCGGCGAACAGCCGCTGCCCGTCGCCGAGCGAGAACCCCTTCGCCGGGTCGGTCAGCAGCTCACGGTCGGCCGGGTGGATGTAGGCCGGGATGTCCTTCGCGCCGCAGACCGGCGCCACCGACCAGACATGGTCCAGGTGCCCGTGCGTCGCGAGCACGGCCACCGGCCGGAGCCGGTACCGGCCGACGATCTCCTCGATGCCTGGCTCGGCATCCTGACCAGGATCTATGATCAGACACTCCGCGCCAGGTCCCGTCGCAACGAGGTAGCAGTTCGCGGCGAACGACCCGGCAGGGAATCCGGCGATCAGCACGGTGGCCTCCTGGTGAGCACGGGATGCGGCGCAGACCAGGCTACCCACGGCGGCCCTGGGCCGGGCCGGCCAGCGCGGGGCGGCGCCCTGGGAGGCGACCTGCCCAGTTACAGGACGGCTGCGGTAAGCGTCGAACCGATAACAGAAGCCGTGCGCGCTTGCCTGGCCCGGATACCATGCGCGAAGTTTTTGAATAGCACCAGTACCGGTCGATAACGGGAGGGTTGTACGGGTGGCCACCAAGAAGGACCGGCAGCGCCAGCTGGCCAGGGAGCGGCATCACCGCCGACTGGCTCGCGAGGCCGAGCGCCAGGCCCGCACCCGCCAGCTGACGAGATGGGTCTCGGCTGGTGCCGTCGTGGTCGTACTCGCCGTCGTGGTCACCCTCACCGCCCTGCACCTGAACAACAGCAGCGCGGCCTCGCCCGCCCACTCGCCGAGCGCGTCGGCCAGCGCCAGTCCGAGCGCCAGCCCGACCGCCAGCCCGTCGCCCACGGCGAGCGAGAGCGTGTCGGCCAGCGGCACCGTCCAGTGCACCTACACCAAGGCAGGCAAGGCGGCGCGGAACGTCGGCACCCCGCCCGCCACGGCCAGCGTCCGCGGCCATTACCAGGCGACCATCACGACCAACCGCGGCACCATCGTGATCGACCTGCTGGCGGCGAAGGCGCCCTGCACCGTGCACTCGTTCGCCTACCTGGCGGCCAAGAAGTTCTTCAACAGGACTCCGTGCCAGCGGCTCACGACGAGCAACGGCGTGTACGTGCTCCAGTGCGGTGACCCGACGGGAACCGGATCAGGCGGACCAGGTTACGAGTTCGCCAACGAGAACCTGACTGGCGCGACGTACCCGGCGGGAACCGTGGCGATGGCCAACGTCACCGGGGAGCCGAGCAGCAATGGCAGCCAGTTCTTCATGGTGTACAAGGACACCGCGGAGCCCCCGGATTACACGCCCTTTGGCACCATCGTCAGCGGGCTGAACGTCCTCCGGGGGATAGCGAAGGCGGGCAGCGACAACTCCAGCGGTCCCGGCGATGGCCATCCCAAGGAGAAGGTCACCATCGAGAGCGTCGTTGTCAAGAAGACCTGACCTCCGTGCAGGCCGGCCGGCCTGCACGGAGGCCAGGTACCGATCGGGAGGTAAGCGGTGAGCACCGGAAGCCATTCCTGGGGCCGGGTCGCCGAGGACGGCACCGTCTACGTGTGTACCGCGGACGGAGAGCGCGTCGTCGGGATCTGGCAGGCCGGCAGCCCGGATGAGGCGCTCGCCTTCTTCACCCGCCGGTTCGACTCGCTGGCGACCGAAGTCAGCCTGCTCGAGCGCAGGATCGCCACCACGGATCTCGCGCCCGGCCAGGTCAAGGCGACCATCGCCCGGCTGCACACGGCCATCGACGAGGCCAAGGCGGTCGGTGACCTTGACGGGCTGAAGCGACGGCTCGACGCGCTGACCGAGCAGGCCGACGTCCGCCATCAGGAGAACAAGGCAGCCAGGGACCGGGTGCGCGCCGAGGCCATCGAGGTCAAGGAGCGCATCGTGGCCGAGGCCGAGCAGATCGCCGCCGAGGCCACGCACTGGAAGTCGGGCGGCGAGCGGCTCAAGGAGTTGCTTGACGAGTGGAAGGCGGCACCGCACGGCGACCGGCAGGCCGAGGCCGCGCTCTGGAAGCGGATGTCGGCAGCGCGCAGCGCGTTCGCCAAGCGCCGCAAGAGCTACTTCGCCACGCTCGAGGAGGAGCGCGAGGGCGTCAGGGAGCGCAAGCAGCAGCTGGTCAGCCGCGCCGAGGAGCTGGCCTCGTCGACCGACTGGGCTGCGACGGCCGCGGCCTACCGCGATCTGATGACGCAGTGGAAGGAGGCCGGCCGGGCCGACCGCTCCGCTGAGGACGAGCTGTGGAAGAAGTTCAGGGCCGCCCAGAGCGCATTCTTCGACGCCAGGTCGTCGGCGCTGTCGGCGAAGGACAACCAGCTGAGGGAGCGAGCCCACGCGAAGGAGGCGCTGCTCACCGAGGCCGAGCAGCTGCTGCCGGTGAACGACGCCAAGGCGGCGCGCGCATCCCTGCGGGTGATCCACCAGCGCTGGGACAAGATCGGCTCGGTGCCGAGGGAGGCGCAGGACCGGCTGGAAGGCGGCCTGAAGAAGGTCGACGACGCGGTGCGCAAGGCCGAGGACATCCAGTGGCGCCGCACGAATCCTGAGGCGCTCTCCAGGGCGAGGGACACCGTGGACCAGATCCGCAAGACCGTCCGCAGCCTGGAAGACCAGGTCAAGCAGGCCACCGAGCGCGGCGATGAGACCACGCGGCAGCGGGCTGAATCGGCGCTCGAGACCAGGCGCGGCTGGCTCGCCGAGGCGGAGCGGACGCTGGCCGACCTGACCGGCTGAGCCGCTAGCTGGTCACGCGCCGGGCGTCATAGACGCCGTCCACCGTCCGCACGGCCCGCAGCACGTGCCGCAGGTGCTCGGGATCGGCCATCTCGAACGTGAACTTGCTCAGCGCCACCTGGTCACGCCGGGTGGTAACGGTCGCCGACAGGATGTTGACGTGCTGCTCGGAGATCGACCTGGTGACGTCGGAGAGCAGCCCGGTCCTGTCGAGCGCCTCGACCTGGATCGCGGCCAGGAAGCGCGAGCTCTCCCTGGGCGCCCAGTGCACCGGAACCATCCGCTCGGGCTCGGACTGCATCAGGTGCTCGATGTTCACGCAGTCGGTGCGGTGCACGGAGACGCCGTTGCCGCGGGTCACAAAGCCGGTGATCGAGTCGCCGGGCACCGGGGTACAGCACTTCGACAGCCGCGCCCAGACGTCGGCGGCACCCTCGACCACCACGCCTGAGTCGCCGGTCACCGCCCGCGAGCTCGGCGTCCTGGTCAGTATCGTGGCCTCGGCCAGGTCCTCCTGCGCCCCGGCGAGCCCGCCCGCGTCCCTGACCAGCTTGGCGACCACGGACTGCGCGCTGACATGGCCGTCGCCGACGGCAGCGTAGAGCCCGGACAGGTCCGGGTAGCGCAGCTCAAGGGCGATCGCGTGGAGCGCGTCGGCCGTGGCGAGCCGCTGCAGCGGCAGGCCCTGCTTGCGCATGGTCCGCGCGATCATGGCCTTGCCGACGTCGGCAGACGCCTCCCGGCGCTCCTTGGAGAACCAGTGCTTGATCTTGTTGCGGGCCCGCGCGCTCTTGACGAAGCCGAGCCAGTCCTGGCTCGGCCCTGCGTCGGGGGCCTTCGAGGTGAGGATCTCCACCGTCTCGCCGTTGGACAGGGTGGACTCCAGCGGGACCAGCCGGCCGTTGACCTTGGCCCCGATGGTGCGGTGACCCACCTCGGTGTGGATCGCGTAGGCGAAGTCGACCGGCGTCGCGCCCTGCGGCAGCGCCACGACCTCGCCGCGCGGGGTGAACACGTAGACCTCCGCGCTGCCCACCTCGAACCGCAGGGAGTCAAGGAACTCGGCCGGGTCGCTGGTCTCGCGCTGCCAGTCGACGAGCTGCCGCAGCCAGGCCATGTCCGACGGGCTCCGCCCGTTGATCATCTCCTCCTTGTACTTCCAGTGCGCCGCCACGCCGTACTCCGACCGCCGGTGCATGCCCCAGGTCCTGATCTGGAGCTCGACCGGCTTGCCGCCAGGGCCTATCACGATGGTGTGCAGCGACTGGTACATGTTGAACTTCGGCATCGCGATGTAGTCCTTGAACCGCCCGGGCACCGGATTCCACCGGGCGTGCACGCAGCCGAGCACCGCGTAGCAGTCACGGACCGTGTCGACCAGGACCCGGATGCCGACCAGGTCGTAGATGTCGTCGAAGCCGACGTTCCTGGCGATCATCTTCTGGTAGACCGAGTACAGGTGCTTCGGCCGGCCGGTCACCCGCGCCTTGATCTTGGCCTCCCGAAGGTCGGCCGAGACCTCCTCGATCACCTCCTGCAGGAACGCCTCGCGGCGCGGCGCCCGCTCGGACACCAGCCGGGCGATCTCGTCGTACCTCTTGGGGAACAGGGTCGCGAAGGCGAGGTCCTCGAGCTCCCACTTGACGGTGTTCATGCCGAGGCGATGCGCGAGCGGCGCGTAGATCTCCAGCGTCTCCCGCGACTTCTGCTCCTGCTTGGCCCTCGGCAGGTAGCGCAGCGTCCGCATGTTGTGCAGCCGGTCGGCCAGCTTGATGACCAGCACGCGGATGTCGCGCGACATGGCGACCACCATCTTGCGCACCGTCTCGGCCTGGGCTGCCTCGCCGTACTTGACCTTGTCGAGCTTGGTGACCCCGTCGACCAGCGAGGCGATCTCGTCGCCGAACTCGCGGCGCATCTCGTCAAGGGTGTAGTCGGTGTCCTCGATGGTGTCGTGCAGCAGCGCGGCGCACAGCGTCTCGTCGTTCATGCCGAGCTCGGCGAGGATGGTCGCGACGGCGAGCGGATGGGTGATGTAAGGGTCGCCGCTCTTGCGCAGCTGGCCCGCGTGCAGCCGCGCCGCGGTTTCGTAGGCGCGCTCGATCAGCCGGAGGTCGGCCTTCGGGTGGGTGGTGCGGACCGTCTTGATCAGCGGCTCGAGCACCGGGTTGACGCCGCTACCGCGCGCCGCGGCGAACCGGCCGAGCCGCCGCCTGACCCCGGCATGGCCAGCGGGCATGCCGGACAGGTCGGTGGCGGGCAGGCCGCGCGGCATCGAGCGGGTGGCCGAGTTGGCCTGCTCGCCATCGGGCTGAGGTGCCGTGGAGGCGTCCTCGGGCGCGCCGACGGCCGGCGTCGCCCCATTGCCAGCCACGGGCAGCTCTTGGTCATGCGGGCTGAGTCCCGCGGCCTCCTGGGTGACACCGCCTTCGGCCATTCCGGCCGTCGCAACGTCACCGGCCACTGCCGCTCCTCGCGTCAGTTGAAACAACTAGTGTATCCGCGGTGCCACGCCCGGCGGGGCAGCCCGGCATCACAGGCCGAGCAGAGCGCGGACCTCGATGCCGTGCTCTGCCAGGGCGGCCCGCCCGCCGAGGAACCCCAGTTCGATCAGCACGCTGAGCGCCGTGACCTCGGCGCCGCAGCGCCTGACCAGCTCGGCTGTCGCTGCCGCGGTGCCGCCCGTGGCCAGCACGTCGTCGATGATCAGCACCCGGTCGCCAGGCGCGAACGAGTCCACATGCACCTCGATCGCCGCAGTGCCGTACTCAAGCTGGTAGGCCTGGGCGTGGATCGGGCCTGGCAGCTTGCCGGCCTTGCGCACCGGTACGAACCCGACGCCGAGGCTGAAAGCCACCGGCGCCGCCAGGATGAAGCCCCTGGCCTCGATCCCGACCACCTTGTCGACCCGCTCGTGGCCGGAGGCGAGCGAGGTGACCGCGGCGGCGAACCCGGCCGCGTCGGCGAGCAGCGGCGTGATGTCCTTGAACATCACGCCGGGCTGCGGGTAGTCGGGGATGTCCCTGATCAGCGCGCTGAGCCTGGCGGCCACCGCGCCGGGCGCCGCGGCGGACACGCCCGCTACCTGCGCTTCTTCTTGCCCGATGGGCGCCGCTGCGACGAGCTCGCCCGGCGCGGCTGCTGCCGGGGCCCGGAACCCGGCCGGCGCGCGCTCGCCGACGAGCCCGCCGCACGCCCGGCGGTCACTGAGGCCGCTGTGGCGTCATCGGCGGCGTCAGCCTCGGCATCGGGCGCAGGTCCCGGTACCTCGGCGGCGCCGACCGCGGACGCGGACGCGGGCAGCGCACTGCCGACGGCGACCTTCGCCTGGCGCCTGGCGCTCGTCGCCCGCTGCGCTATCTGCTTGCGCAGCTGCCGGTACTCGGGCTCGCGCTCCTTCAGGTCGGCGAGCACCGGGGTGGCGATGCAGATCGACGAGTAGGTTCCGGACAGCATGCCGACGAACAGCACGAGCGAGAGGTCCTTCAGCTCGCCGTTGCCGAGCAGGGTGACGCTGACAGCCAGGATCGACACCACGGGCAGCAGCGCGATCAGCGAGGTGTTGATAGACCTGACCAGGGTCTGATTCAGCGCCAGGTTGGCGGCATCACTGTAGGTGGCGCGCCGGGTCGCGAGCAGCCCCGCGGTATTCTCCCTGACCTTGTCGAAGACCACCACCGTGTCGTACAGGGAGTAGCCGAGTATCGTCAGCAGGCCGATCACCGACGCCGGGCTGACCTGGAACCCGGCCAGCGCGTAGACGCCGACGGTGATCACGATGTCATGCGCGAGCGCCACGAGCGCCGCCGTGGCCATCCGCCACTCGAACGCGACCGACAGGTAGAGCACGATCACGATCAGGAAGGCGATCAGCGCCTCGAGCGCCTTCTTGGAGATCTGGCTGCCCCAGGTCGCCCCGTCCGACTGGACGCTGATGTCCTTGGCCGGGATGCCGAACCTGGCCGCAAGCGCGTCCTGGACCTTGAACTCGGCCTTCTGGCTGAGCACCGGGGTCTGCACCGACCAGCCGCTGGAGTTCACCTGCTGCACCTGGATCGTCGTCCCGGCGCCGGCGCTGCTCGCGGTCTGCGCGACCTGCGCCTGGGTGGCGTGCGGCGCGGTGAAGTGGTAGACGTCGCCGCCCTTGAAGTCGACGCTGTAGTCCAGGCCGCGGAAGATCAGCGCGGCGATCGCGATCAGCAGGATCGCGCCCGAGATCGTGTACCAGAGCCGCTGGCGGCCGACGAAGTTGAACGAGACCTCGCCTCGGTACAGCCGCCCGGTCAGCGTGCCTAGCCGGGACATCACGCCTCCTTCGGGGTGGTCCCGGCCGCCCGGGAGCCGCGCCATGGCGACCGGGCGCCGAGCCTGGCCGGGTCAAGACCGGACCACTTGTGCCCTCGGCCGTAGAACTCGGTCCTGGCCAGCAGCGTCACCATCGGCTTGGTGAACAGGAACACCACGACGACGTCGATCAGCGTGGTCAGGCCGAGCGTGAACGCGAATCCCCTGACGTCGCCGATCGCGAAGATGTACAGCAGCAGCGCGGCGAGGAACGAGACCGTGTCGGAGACCAGGATCGTACGTCTGGCCCGTTCCCAGCCGCGCTCCACCGCGGCGCGCAGCGACCTGCCCTCCCTGACCTCGTCGCGCAGTCGCTCGAAGTAGACCACGAAGGAGTCCGCCGTGATGCCGATCGCCACGATCAGTCCGGCCACGCCGGCCAGGGAGAGCGTGAAGCCGACGAGCTTGCCGAGCAGGATGACCGACAGCCAGGCCAGCAGCGCCGCGGTCGCCAGGCTGAAGACCGAGACGACGGCCAGGCCGCGGTAGTAGGCGATCGAGTAGAGCACGACGAGGAACAGCCCGATCGCCGCGGCGATCAGGCCGGCGTCGAGCTGAGCAGCGCCGAGCTCGGCGGAGACCGAGTTGGTCTGCTGCGGGCCGAAGCTGACCGGCAGCTGCCCGTAGCGCAGCACGTTGGCCAGGTCGGCGGCCGACTTGGAGGTGAAGTTCCCGCTGATCTGCCCCTGGCCGTTGGTGATCGCCTGCTGCACCGTCGGCGCCTCGACGATCTTGCCGTCAAGCACGATCGCGAACTGATTGAGCACGGAGGTCTGGTAGCCGCCGTCGGCGCTGCTCCAGTAGGCGGAGTTCATCGCGAGTGTCTTGTCGCCAAACGCCTTGGAGCCCTTGCCGTCGAGCGTGAAGTTGACGACTACCTCACCGGTGGTCAGCACGCCGCTGCTCTCGTGGGTCAGCTCCTTGCCGGACACAATGGCCGGGCCGAGCACGTACTTCATGCCCGACTTGTCGCACGACACGATCTGCGAGTTCGGGTTGTTCCAGTCGCTCGACTTGTTCCCGTAGATCGAGGCCTGCCAGTTCTTGTCGGCGCAGTTCAGCTTCTTGAATTGGGCGAGCACCGGCTTGGAAACCGCGCTCTCCTCGCCGGTGACATACAGCGTGGGCTTCGACGCGGCCGATGAGGACGGCGACGGTGAGGGGCTCGGGCTTGGCGACCCCGACCCGGACGGAGACGGTGACGCCTTCGCGCTGGCCGACGGCGACGGCGAGGAGGCGGCGAGCAGCCGCGCGCTGAACGCCTGCGCGGCGGCGCCCGACTTGCTCGCCGACGGGCTGGCCGACGCCGATGGCGACGCGGAGGCCTTGGCCTTGGTCGTGGCTTTGGGCGAGGCACCCGAGGACGACGGGCTCGGCGACGGGCTCGAGGACGGCGACGAGCTCGGCGTCGGGGTCACCGACGGGATCGTCGGGCCGGTCGACGGCAGGCCGGTCCTGGCGACCGGGCCATTCTTCGTGGTCTCGCACTGCGGGCCCGGCGGGATCGACGCCGATCCCGGGTACAAGGTGGTGCAGAGCAGCACCTGGCGGAACTCGAGCACGGCGGCGGTCAGCAGCGGCGACACCTGGTTCGCCGACCTGCCAGGTATCGACACGTTGATGAACTGGGTGCCCTGCTGCTGAATGCTGATGTTGCTGACACCCAGCGCGTCGAACCGGCTGGTCAGGATGCTGATGGCCTGGTTCATCGCGGCCTGGGTGGGCACCTTGCCCTTGCCGGAGAGCGTCTTCAGCGTGATCTCGGTACCGCCAGCTAGGTCCAGGCCGAGGTGCACCTTGAACTTCGTGTGCCAGCTTCCCGGGTGCAGCACGTCGCCGCCGATCACCGTCGCCAGCAGCACGACAATCAGCACGATCAGGGCGCTCAGGTACCGCCAGGGCCTCGTTACGGTCCCTGCCTGCCTCGACGTGCCGGCCCCCGGCCGCGGCCCCGTGCCGCGCGCTCGTGACGGCCTGTTGCTTGGGGGTGCCACCTGTGCCTGTCCTTCGCTTCGAATCGGGTCCGCGGGAGCGGTCAGATGTTGTGGTCCTTGAGGTCCCAGTCGTCGGCCGACGAGCCGTCGTCGTGCTCAGACCCGGTGTCGTCGTGCTCGGGGTCGAAGTCGGTCATCGGCTGCTCGCCGTCCGTCTGGCCCATCCCGGTGCCGCCGGCCGAGTCGTCCTCGGGGACCACGTCCATGATCGCCCTGCGCAGCATCGTCACGTGCACGCCCGGGGAGATCTCGATCACCACGTCCCTGTCATCACCGGAGACCACCGTGCCGTACATGCCGGCCGTGGTCCTGACCCGCTGGCCGGGCACCACCTGGTTCTGTGTCTGCATGGCCTTGCGCTGCCTGTTGCGCTGCGGCCGCATGATCAGGACATAGAACAGGACCACGAGCACGGCGAGGATCAGGAACGTATACGTCGGACTGCCCTTGGCGGCGGAACTGCCCGAGCTGGTGGTGGCGAGAATCAGTGTCCCCATCGCGGGGCTTCCTTCCGGTTGATGGCGCAGCGGCCGGTTGCAGCGCGGGAACCTGGCCGGGATGTCCGGCCTGGAGTGCCAGCGGCTGGGAAAGACCAACTGCCGAAGTTTAGCGGCGCGGGCGCCGCGCACAAACAGGCTACGGCGTTCCCGGAGTGATCGTGACCGGGCCGCAACCAGATGTCACCGTCCCGCCTGCGTGCCCGGACAACTCCCACACTAGTCAAACAGCGTGACGGGGCCCGAGTCATCCCTCGAGCCGGCCTCGGCCTGGCCCTGGGCCGGCGGCTCGACGCCCAGGTGGGCCCACGCGGCGGGGGTCGCGACCCGGCCGCGCGGGGTTCTCGCGATCAGCCCGGCCCGCACCAGGAACGGCTCGGCCACCACCTCGACGGTCTCGGCCTCCTCGCCCACGGCCACCGCCAGCGTGGACAGCCCGACCGGCCCGCCGCCGAACCGCCGCACCAGCGCGGTCAGCACGCCGCGGTCGAGCCGGTCAAGTCCGCTCTCGTCAACCTCGTAAAGCTCGAGCGCGGCCCTGGCGGCCTGCCTGGTTACCACGCCGTCGCCGCGCACCTCGGCGAAGTCCCTGACCCGCCGCAGCAGCCGGTTGGCGATCCGGGGCGTACCGCGGGACCGGCCGGCGATCTCGTCCGCGCCCTCGTCCCGCAGGGCCACCCCAAGCAGCCCGGCCGACCGGCGGATGATGACGCCAAGGTCGGCCGGGTCGTAGAAGTCAAGGTGGCCGGTGAAGCCGAATCTGTCCCGTAGCGGCGCCGGGAGCAGGCCGGACCTGGTCGTCGCCCCGACCAGGGTGAACGGCGCGATATCGAGCGGGACCGCGGTCGCGCCTGGGCCCTTGCCGAGCATCACGTCGACCCTGAAGTCCTCCATCGCCAGGTAGAGCATCTCCTCGGCGGGCCTGGCCAGCCGGTGGATCTCGTCGATGAACAGCACCTCGCCGCCGGCCAGCGAGGTCAGCATCGAGGCCAGGTCCCCGGCCCGCTCGATGGCCGGCCCGCTGCTGATCCGCAGCGGCGCGCCGAGCTCGGCCGCGATGATCATCGCGATCGTGGTCTTGCCGAGCCCGGGCGGCCCGGACAGCAGCACGTGGTCGGGTGCCTTGCCGCGCCTGGTCGCGCCCTCGAGCACCAGGGTCAGCTGCTCGCGCAGCCTGACCTGGCCGACGAACTCGGCCAGCTGCCTCGGCCGCAGCGCGCCCTCGATCTGCCGCTCGTCGGCGTCGGCCAGCGGCGAGACGAACCGCTCGGCGCCGCTTCCGCTCATCGCGGTACCGGTCTCGATCACGGCCTGGCCATCACGCGCAGAGCGGCCCGCAGCGCCACGGCCACGTCGACCTCCCCCGGCCGCCCGGCACCAGGCTGGCCGTCGGTCGCTGCCGCGCCGCCCGCCGCCGAACCTGCCGGACCGTCCGCTGCCGAACCTGCCGCGGCGGCCACCATCTCCGGCTCGATCGCCGCGATCGCCTGGTCGGCATCCCTTGCCTGCCAGCCCAGGTTGACCAGCCCGGCCCTGACCTGGTCCCGCCAGGTGAGCGGCCCTGCCGCGGCGGCGACCGGCTGCGGCATGCCCACTCCGGCCGGGCCGGCCGGGCCACCCGCGGCCACCGCATCGCCCGGAGCGCCGAGCCGGCCGGCCAGCTCGAGCACGATCCGCTGCGCGCCCTTGCGCCCGATGCCCGGGACGCTGGTCAGCGCCGTCAGGTCGGCAGCGGCCACCGCCTGGCGCAGGCCGTCAGGGCTGAGCGTGGCCAGCATGGCAAGCGCCAGCCGGGGCCCGATGCCGCTGGCGGTCTGCAGCAGCTCGAACGTGTTGCGCTCGTCCTCGCTGCCGAACCCGTACAGGGTCAGCGCGTCCTCCCTGACCACCAGCGAGGTGCTGACCCTGGCGCGCTCGCCGGTCCGCAGGCCGGCGAGCGTGCCAGGCGAGCACTGCACGAGCAGCCCGACCCCGCCCACGTCGATCACGGCGCCCTCCGGTGCGACCGCCGCCACCACACCGTCCAGATGAGCGATCATCGGCTTCCCTGACCTCCCGCCACGCCGGCCGCCGCGGCCAGCCTCGCCTGCGCGCCGCCGCGCCACAGATGACAGATCGCCAGCGCGAGCGCGTCGGCCGCGTCGGCGGGTCGCGGCGGGTCGGCTAGCCGCAGCAGCCTGGTCACCATGTGCGTCACCTGGGCCTTGTCGGCCCGGCCGCTCCCGGTCACCGCGGCCTTGACCTCGCTCGGCGTGTGCATGGCGACCGGCACCCCGTGCCGCGCCGCGCACAGGATCGCGACCGCGCCCGCCTGCGCGGTGCCCATCACCGTGCGGACATTGTGCTGGCTGAACACGCGTTCGACAGCGACGGCGTCCGGCCGATGCGTGGTGATCCACTCGTCGATCTGCGCCTCAAGCTGGAGCAGCCTGCCGCCGATCGGCATGGCGGCCGGGGTGCTCACCACCGCGGTGCCGACCAGCCGGAGCGCCGAGCCCGGCCCGCCCTGCACGACGCCGAGGCCGCACCGGGTCAGGCCAGGATCGACGCCGAGCACCCGCATGCGGCCACTCCTGGGTTGCTGACGAACATGTGTTCGGCTGCGACATTACCGCCCGTCGGCCGGAACGCCGGTGAGGGCGAGTCCCGGCGTGTCGGAAGATGCCGGCCAGAAGCAATCGACTCAGAAGCAGCCGACCCAGAAGCCGTCGGGTCAGAAGTAGTCGAGCAGGTACGGCAGGCAGCCGAACGCGTCGTCCAGCGCCTCGTCGGCGGCCCGGTCGCCGTCGGCCGCCAGGCCCGCCGCGCGCAGGGTCGCCATCGGCACCCCGGCGAACAGCGCGGCGAACCCGCGCGGCCCGAGCCTGACCGGCGGCGTGGCAAACGATTCGCCGGCGCGAGCCGTTATGCCATGGGTGAGGGAACCCCGGCCGTCGCTGACGGACAGCGTGTGCGGGCCCGCGTTGGCGGCAAGCTCGGGGTCCGCAAGCAGCATCGGGACGCCTGCCCGCGCCGAGACGGGAAAGCCGCGGCCCGCGATCGCTGCCCGGGCGTCGAGCACGCGCAGCATCCAGGTCTTGTGCCTGCGGACGCGGACGTCGGGCTCCGGCGTCAGCCAGGCGATCGGGTCGGCCGGCCCGACCGCGGCGTGCACCACCTTGGTCACCGAGGCGTGCGAGGCCACGATCCCCCACAGCGCCCTCGCCGTGGCCGGCGACGCCGCCTGCAGGTAGTGCACCATGATCTCGTCATGGCCGTCACCGTGCCAGCCGTAGCCGAGAAAGCCGTCCTCCGCCAGGTAGGCGAACAGGTCGGTCCTGGCCAGCCAGCGCCTGGCGCTGCCCGTGTCCCAGGTGACCGGCCCGCAGTCGCGGGCCGCCGCGTGCACCGCGCCGAGCACGCCGGTCAGCTTCTCCGCGTCGTCGGGGCCGGCCCGGCGCACCGCTGGCCTGGGGGCCCCGGCCGGGGGGCTGGCGCCGGGCGGTGCTCCGGGATCGGGCGGGACACGCGGATCGGGCGGCAGCAGCGAGACGAGCGAGCGGCCGGGCATCTCGGCGCGGTAGTGACCGCCTGCCAGCTCCCAGCCGAGCGACCGGTAGAGGTGCGCGGTCGCCGGGTACAGCACCGACAGCGCGTATCCGCGGCTGGCCATCTCGCCGAGCAGCGCGGTCATCAGCGCCCGGCCGACGCCGAGGCCGCGTGCCTCCGGCGCCACCTTGACCCCGGCGACGCCTGCCATCGGCTGCGCCAGGCCATGCCACCACTGCCGCATGTCGTAAAACCTGGCCGCGCCGATCAGCTCGCCGGCGCTCCACACGCCGTACTGCCGCGACTGCTCGATGTTCGCGAGCACCTCGGTCCGCCAGTAGCCGAGCCTCGCGCCGTCCATCGGGCCGAACGCCCGGTGCCGCAGGTCGAGTTCGGCATCGATGTCGTCGTCGGCGCGCATCGGCCTGATGGCCAGCGGGCCAGGCTCAGCCAAGCTGCTCCATGATCTCGTCAGAGACCGAGTAGTTCGCGTACACGTCCTGCACCTCGTCGGACTCCTCGAGCACCTCGATCAGCTTGAAGACCTTCCTGGCCGTCTCCTCGTCGAGCGGCACCTCCACCGACGGCAGGAACGGCGTCTCGGCCGACTCGTAGTCGATGCCCGCCGCCTGCAGCGCCTTGCGCACCGGCACCAGGTCGGTGGCCTCGCTCACCACCTCGTAGGACTCGCCGAGGTCATTGACCTCCTCGGCCCCGGCGTCGAGCACGGCCATCAGCACGTCGTCCTCGCCCATCGAGGGCGTCTTCGGCACGATCACCACGCCCTTGCGGCTGAACAGGTACGACACCGAGCCCGCGTCGGCCATCGAGCCGCCGTTGCGGGTCAGCGCGACCCTGACCTCGGAGGCCGCGCGGTTCCTGTTGTCGGTCAGGCACTCAACGAGCAGCGCCACCCCTCCCGGCGCGTACCCCTCGTAGGTGACGTGTTCGTACGCGGCACCGCCCGCCTCAAGTCCGGCGCCGCGCCGGACGGCACGGTCGATGTTGTCGTTCGGCACCGAGCTGCGCTTGGCCTTCTGCACGGCGTCGTACAGGGTCGGGTTGGCGTTCACGTCCGCGCCACCGCTGCGCGCCGCCACCTCGATGTTCTTGATCAGCTTGGCGAAGAGCTTGCCTCGCCGGGCATCGACGACCGCCTTCTTGTGTTTCGTGGTGGCCCATTTGGAGTGGCCGCTCATCAGCTTTCCCTCAATATGTCGATAAACGCAGCGTGCACGCGGTTGTCCCGGGCCAGCTCGGGATGGAATGCCGTGGCGAGCGCCGGACCCTGGCGGACGGCGACGATCCTACCCGTGCGCGGCTCGGTCGCCAGAATCTCGACGCCGGGGCCGGCCTCCTCCACCCAAGGCGCGCGGATGAACACGGCACGGAACGCCGGGCCGTCCAGGCCGGCGATCACGAGGTTGCTCTCGAACGACTGCACCTGCCGGCCGAAGGCGTTGCGGTGCACGGTCATGTCGATCGCGCCGAAGCTCTCCTGCTCGCTGGCCGGGTCCATGATCCGGCTGGCGAGCAGGATCATCCCGGCGCAGGAGCCGAACACCGGCATCCCGTCGGCGATTCGCTTGCGCAGCGGCCCGGCCAGGTCAAAGATCGTGGCGAGCTTCCAGATCGTGGTGGACTCGCCACCGGGGATGATGAGGCCGTCGGCCTCGTCGAGCTCGGACGGGCGGCGGACCGGGAGCGGCCGTGCACCGCAGGCGGTGATCGCGCGCAGGTGCTCGGCAACATCGCCCTGCAATGCGAGCACGCCAACGGTCGTCACTGTGCCTCCTAGCGTCACGGCAGCCCCGCTCCGAGCGTATCCGCGCGAGGCTGGTGTGCCGAAGTCGTGCTGCGGGTAGCGATGAGTGAACTACGCAGTGCAGCCGATATCCGGCGCAGTCGATATCCGGCACGGAGGCGCCAGATGGGCCAGGGTCAGGTGTGGACGTACGACGGTGCTCACATGACCGCGGTGGGGACGCCGGGCGGCCTGGTCACGCTGCTCGAGGGCACCACGTTCTGCATCTGCGAGGCGTCGGGCGACATCAGGCCGGGCGGCGCCCAGGGCCTGTTCGTCAGGGACACCAGGCTGATCAGCCGCCTGGAGCTGAGCATCAACGGGCACCAGCCCGAGCCGCTCGCACCGCAGTCGCGCGAGCCGTTCGCCTGCACCTTCATCGGCCGGATGCCGCCGCTGCCCGGCCTGGCGGACAGCACCCTGCTAGTCACCAGGCGCCGCGAGCTGGGCGACGGCATGACCGAGGAGATCGCGCTACGGAACATGAGCACCGAGCCGCTCCCGGTCAGCCTGCGGCTCGGCGTGTCGGGCGACTTCGCCGACGTGTTCGAGGTGAAGGAGGGCAGGACCCACGGCGACGGCGCCGACCCCGACGGTCTGACCGTGGACGCCGACGACGACGCGATCAGGCTGAACCGCGAGTTCGGCTCGCACCTGCGCGGCGCGACGGTCACCGGCACCCGGCGCGCCGACGCCGAGCTCGAGGTCTCGGCCACGTCCATGACCTGGCACGCGGTGGTGCCGCCGCACGGCATGTGGAGCGCGTCGCTGCACGTCACGCCGACGCTGAACGGCCGCGACCTGATCGACTACCGGTCTTCGCACGCGCATGCCAACGGCTACCGCCCGGCCGGGCCCGAGCAGCGGCTCGCCGACTGGCGGCGGCAGAGCCCGCTGGTGCGCGCCTCCGACCCGCGGCTTGCCGCGGTGTTCGCCGCCAGCACCGAGGACCTGGGCAGCCTGCGGATCTTCGACCCCGAGCATACCGACCGAGCCGTGATCGCGGCGGGCGCGCCATGGTTCATGACCATCTTCGGCCGGGACTCGCTGCTCACCTCGTGGATGGTCCTGCCGCTTGACCCCTCGCTCGCCCTCGGCACGCTGCGCACCCTGGCCAGCCTGCAGGGCGCTACGACCTCCCCGGCGACCGAGGAAGAGCCGGGCAAGATCCTGCACGAGATGCGGTTCGGCATGCAAGCGTCGCTGTGGCTGGGCGGCGGCAGCGTCTACTACGGGTCGATCGACGCCACCCCGCTGTTCGTGATGCTGCTCGGCGAGCTGCGCCGGTGGGGCCTCGAGCGCAGGGTCGTCGACGAGCTGCTGCCGCACGCCGACCGGGCGCTCGAGTGGATCGTCAGCCACGGCGACCGGGACGGCGACGGCTTCGTCGAGTACGAGCGGAGCACCGAGCTCGGCCTGGCGAACCAGGGCTGGAAGGACTCCTTCGACGGCGTCACCTACGCCGACGGCCGGATCGCCGAGCCGCCGATCGCGCTGGCCGAGGTGCAGGGCTACGTCTATGCGGCCTACCTGGCCAAGTCGCACTTTTGCACCGAGCGGGACGACCACGACGGCGCGGCGTTCTGGGCCGCCAAGGCCCAGGACCTGAAGGACGAGTTCAACCGGGCGTTCTGGATGCCGGACAAGGGGTACTTCGCGCTCGGCCTGGACGGCGCCAAGCGCCAGATCGACTCGCTGGCCTCCAACATGGGCCACTGCCTGTGGACCGGAATCGTGGACGCGGGCAAGGCGGCGGCCGTGGCCAGGCACCTGACCGGGCCCGACATGTTCTCCGGCTTCGGGATCAGGACGCTCGGCTCTTCCTGCGGCGGATACAACCCGATGAGCTACCACAACGGGTCGGTCTGGCCGCACGACAACGCGATCTGCGCGGCCGGCCTGATGCGCTACGGGTTCGTCCGCGAGGCGCAGCAGGTGGCGATCGGCATCCTGGAGGCCGCCGAGTACTTCGGTGGCCGGCTGCCCGAGCTGTTCTGCGGCTTCGGCAGGGACGAGTTCGCCGCGCCGGTCCCCTACCCGACCTCGTGCTCACCGCAGGCGTGGGCCTCGGCCGCCCCGTTCCACCTGCTGCGCACGCTGCTGCGGTTCGACCCGTCGGTGCCGGTCGGCACGCTGTGGTGCGACCCGGCGATCCCGGCCAGGTTCCTGCCGCTGCACATCGACTCGCTGCACGTGGCCGGCGCGCGGGTGTCGCTCGACGTGGCGCAGGACGGCTGGTCGCTCGACGGGCTCGGCGAGATCCTGACCCTGGTCAAGTCGGGCAGGGACCCGCTCACCGCCCTGGGCAGCTAGCGGCGCCCTTACCCGGCCCCGCACAAGCGGGCGTGCCAGGCCAGGGCCGAGGTATCGGTGAGGGAGGCGACCTGGTCGATGATCACGCGGAGGCTGGCCGCCTCGGTGGCCGCCGACTCGTACTCGTGGCGGAACATCGGGTCGAGCGAGCCAGGCGCACCGTCGGCCAGCGCCTCCGCCAGCTCGGTCAGCACCTCCCGTTCTCTGGCCTGCGACGCCGCCGCGCCACGGCGCCCCATCACGTAACGGGCGGTCACTCCCTTGAGCAGTGCGCACTCCATCCGCTGCTGCCGGGGAACGTCAAGATCGGCGGCATAACGGGTCAAAGGCGGGCTCGCGGCCGCCAGGGTGGCTCGCTGCGCCGCGCCGCAGAACCGGCCGATCAGCTCGCTGGTCAGGTTCTTCACCGCGATGACCGTGCAAGGCTCGCCGTCGAACCGCTCCGGCCAGAAGTCAAGCGCGAGCAGCCGGTCGAAGGTCTCGCCAAGCTCGGCGACGCTGACCGAGCCCGGCTCGCAGTACTCGGCCGCGGTCAGCTCGGCGATCTCGCCGCGCTGCGCAGGGTCGCGCAGCCCGGCGAGCGTGATCAGCCCGCCGTGCAGCCCGTCCTCGAGGTCGTGTACCGAGTAGGCGACGTCGTCGGCCCAGTCCATCACCTGAGCCTCCAGGCACGGCCGCCCGGCTGGCGCGCCGTCCCTGATCCAGCCGAATACCGGCGCGTCGTCGTCGTAGCAGCCGAATTTCGCCCCGGCCCGCGGCGGGGCCTGCGCGGCCGGCCACGGGTACTTCAACGTGGCGTCCAGGGTGGCCCTGGTCAGGTTCAGCCCGGCGCCTGGCACCTTGGCCTCCAGCCTGGTGAGCAGGCGCAGGCTCTGCGCGTTCCCCTCGAACCCGCCGCAGCCCGCGGCGAGCACGGCCAGCGCGTGCTCGCCGTTGTGTCCGAACGGCGGGTGCCCGAGATCGTGCGCCAGGCAGGCCGCGTCGACCAGGTCGGGATCGCAGCCGAGCGCAGCCCCGAGCTCCCTGCCGATCTGGGCGCACTCCAGCGAGTGGGTCAGCCTGGTGCGCGGAAAGTCGGCCTGGCCCACCTCGACCACCTGGGTCTTGGCGGCCAGCCTGCGCAGGGCCGAGCTATGCAGCACCCGGGCGCGGTCCCGCAGGAACGGTCCGCGCCCGGGGCTCTGCGCGCTCTTGGCAGGCTCGGTGGCGAACCTGGCCGTGGCGTGCCCGTCGTAGCCGGCCGTCACCGGCTGTCGCTGCCCCCGGTCTCCTCGAGCACGACGGCGCGGCCGGCCTCCAGCCTGGCCACCGGCACCCGGAACGGCGAGCATGAGACGTAGTCGAGTCCCGCGCCGTGGAAGAAGCGCACGGACTCCGGGTCGCCGCCGTGCTCGCCGCAGACGCCGATCTTCAGGTCCGGCCTGGTGGCCCGGCCCTCGGCGACCGCGATCTTGACCATCCTGCCGATACCATCGGCGTCGATGGTCTCGAACGGCGAGACGCCGAAGATGCCCATCTCGATGTAGCGGCCGAAAAACGCGCCCTCGACGTCGTCACGCGAGAAGCCCCAGCCCATCTGGGTGAGGTCGTTGGTGCCGAACGAGAAGAACTCGGCGGCCTGTGCGATCTGCCCGGCGGTCAGCGCGGCCCGCGGCACCTCGATCATGGTGCCGATCAGGGTGTGGCCGCGCACCCCGGTCTCCTGCGCCACCTCGGCGAGCACCTTCTCGGTCTCCTCGCGCGCTATCTCGAGCTCCTGGACGGCGCCGACCAGCGGGATCATGATCTCCGCGTGCGGGCTGCCGCCGGCCTTCATCCGATCGGCGGCGGCGTGCGCGATCGCGCGTACCTGCATCGCGTACAGGCCGGGGATGACCAGGCCGAGCCGGACCCCGCGCAGGCCGAGCATCGGGTTCTGCTCGTGCAGCCTGCGCACCTCATCGAGCAGCTTGCGGTCCTTGGCGGTGGCGGCGTCCCCGGCCAGCGCGACCTTGACCGACAGCTCGGTGAGGTCGGGCAGGAACTCGTGCAGCGGCGGGTCGAGCAGCCTGATCGTCACCGGCAGCCCGTCCATGGCCTCCAGGATCTCCACGAAGTCACCGCGCTGGAGCGGCTCGAGCTCGCCGAGCGCGGCCTCGCGCTCGGCGTCGGTGTCGGCCAGGATCAGCCGCTCGACGAGCTGCCGGCGCTCGCCGAGGAACATATGCTCGGTGCGGGTCAGGCCGATGCCCTGCGCGCCGAACCTGACCGCGCGGGCCGAGTCCTCCCCGGTGTCGGAGTTGGCCCGGACGCCGAGCCTGCGCCGCTTGTCCGCGTGGCTCATGATCAGGTGCACGGCGCCGACCAGCTCGTCCGACTGCGGGTCGAGGTTGCCCTCGAAGTACTCAACCACCGGCGAGGCGACCACGGGCACCTCGCCCAGGTAGACGGCGCCCGAGGTGCCGTCGATCGAGATCACGTCGCCCTCGCGCACGGTGATGCCGCCCGGCGCGGTGAACTGCCGAGCCGCGGGGTCCACCTCAAGCTGATCGGCGCCGCACACGCATGTCTTGCCCATGCCGCGGGCGACCACGGCGGCGTGGCTGGTCTTGCCGCCGCGGCTGGTCAGGATGCCCTTGGCGGCGATCATGCCGTGCAGGTCGTCGGGATTGGTCTCGCGCCGCACCAGGATCACGTGCTCGCCGCGGTCCGCCCACTGCACCGCGGTGGCCGAGTCGAACACCGCCTTGCCGACCGCCGCGCCGGGCGACGCGCTGACCGCCTTGGTGATCGTCGTGGCGCTGCCGCTGGCGCCGAACCTGGGGAACATCAGCTGGGCGAGCTGCGCGCCCTCCACCCTGCGCAGCGCCTCGTCCATGTCGATCAGGCCCTGGTCGACGAGCTGGATGGCGATGCGGAAGGCAGCGCCCGCGGTCCGCTTGCCCACCCGCGTCTGCAGCATCCACAGCTTCCCGCGCTCGATCGTGAACTCGATGTCGCACAGGTCGCGGTAGTGGTTCTCCAGCGTGGCCATGATCTGCATCAGCTCGGCGTAGGACTTCGGGTCGATCTTCTCCAGGTCCTGCAGCGGCACGGTGTTGCGGATGCCGGCCACCACGTCCTCGCCCTGGGCGTTCTGCAGGTAGTCGCCGTAGACGCCCTGCTGGCCGCTGCCAGGGTCCCTGGTGAATGCCACGCCGGTGCCCGAGTCGAGGCCGAGGTTGCCGAAGACCATCGCGACGATGTTGACCGCGGTGCCGAGGTCGGAGGGGATCCGCTCCTGGCGCCGGTACAAGATCGCGCGGTCGGCGTTCCACGAGTCGAAGACCGCGTTGACCGCCATGTCGAGCTGTTCGCGCGGCTCCTGCGGGAACTCCCTGCCGGTCTGCCCGATCACGATCTGCTTGTACGTGTCCACGAGCGCACGCAGGTCGTCGGCGTCGAGCTCAAGGTCGCTGGTGATGCCCTTGGCCTTCTTGGCCTCGTCGATGGCCTGCTCGAACTCGTGGCCCTCGATGCCGAGCACGGTCTTGCCGAACATCTGGATCAGCCGACGGTAGGAGTCCCAGGCGAAGCGCTCGTTGCCCGCCTGCTTGGCCAGGCCGTGGACCGACGCGTCGGACAGGCCGATGTTCAGCACCGTCTCCATCATCCCCGGCATCGAGAACTTGGCGCCGGAGCGCACGCTGACCAGCAGCGGGTCGTCATGGTCGCCGAGGCTGCGGCCCATCGCCTGCTCTAGCCTGGCCAGGTGCTCGCTGACCTCGGCGCCCAGGGATTCGGGCACCACGCCGTTGTTCAGGTAATGGCGGCAGGCGTCGGTGCTGATGATGAAGCCAGGCGGAACGGGCAGGCCAAGGTTCGACATCTCGGCGAGGTTGGCGCCCTTGCCGCCGAGCAGGTCCTTCATGTCCTTGTTGCCCTCGATGAAGTCATAGACAAGCTTCGGCACTGCACGCTCCCCTTGAGATTCCGCGGGCCCGGCGCAGCCTGGGCGCCCAGCGGCGGTCGTGATCGCGGCCGTTTCGGCCCTCAGGATGACTCTACCGAGCCTGCGGGCGCCGATCACCGCGCACAGCGGGTTCTCGGCCAGATCCGCGAACATCTTGAGCGCAGCCTGCCCGTGCCGCCGGGCTCCCCTACGGCTTCGACCGGGCGGCGGCGGAGATTTATTGCGGCTGCGCAGGCAACTGGCAGGCGCGGCCGGCGTCTCCTTAGTGTGAGCCTCGATGCGGCGATCCCGGCCGACCACCGTGCGCCGCGCGGAGACGCCGCCGCGGCAGTGACGGCCCTGTACGAAGCGCACGCGATGGGCCTGCTCAGGCTCGCCGTGGTCATGCTCGGGGACCTGCGGTCCGCCGAGGACGTGGTGCAGGAGGCGTTCTGCGGGCTGTATCGCCGCTGGCGCCTGCTCGACGACCCCGGCAAGGCGCTCGGGTACGCCCGCTCGTCCGTGCTCAACGGCTGCCGCAGCGAGCTGCGCGCCAGGGCGAGATCCGAGCGCCGGGGGATCTCCTTGACGGCTGTCGACGCCGCCTCGCCCGAGGAGGACGTGCTGGTGGCCGAGGAGCACCGCGAGGTGCTCGCCGCGCTCCGCAGGCTGCCCGCCCGCCAGCGCGAGGCGCTGGTGCTGCGGTTCTACCTCGGCATGTCCGAGCCCGATATCGCGGCCGCCATGGCCGTCAGCCAGGGCACGGTCAAGTCCACCACCTCCCGGGCGCTGTCGTCGCTCGGCCAGCTGCTCAGGGAAGCCCCATGACATCAGTGCAGGACCGGCTCACGGCCGCGACGCGGGCTGCGGCGGCGACCGTGCCCGAGGACTACCTGCCGCCGCTCCGGCTGCCCAGACGGCGCTTCGCCGTCCCGCTCCCGGTGCCGAGCCGGACGGCGATGGCAGTGCTCGCGCCGCTCGCGGCCGGTGCCGCGGTGGCCGCGGTCGTGGTTGCGACCGTGCTGCCGGCGGCCGGAGGCGGAGCCGGCGGGCCTGGGGCCGAGGCGGACCGCGGTCGTGTGCTGGCGATTCCGCCGCCGTACTATGTGGCGCTCACCGCCGTCGGAAGCGCGGGACCGCGCGCCATCCAGCGCACCGAGGCCGTCGTCGCGCGCACGACGACCGGCGCGCAGCTCGCGGTCGTCGTGCCGCCCGCGCCGGATAACGCATTCGCGGCGGTCGCCGGCTCGCCGGACGGCCGCACGTTCGTGCTCGCCGCCGAGCGGCTGGTCAAGCCCTTCCAGCAGCACGCGCAGGCCACCCTCTACGAGCTCCGCATCGGCTCGGGCACGACGAGCCTGACCAGGTTGCACGTCCCAGCACTGCCATGGACCTATGGCGACGGCATCGCGCTGTCGCCGGACGGGTCGCTGCTGGCGTACGCCTACACCGGTTCCATCGCCGACGTTGCCGGGCTGCGCGTCTACGAACTCGCCAGCGGAAGGCTCAAGCACGCCTGGCCGGTGCTCCCGCCGGGGCCGGTGACCAGGTGCTGCGTCTTCGATCCCAGGGCGTCGTCGCCGTCCTGGGAGGCCAACGGCAGGTACCTGGCGCTCGACGTGACGCTGGCCCACTGCGAGGACTGCGTCGCGCTGCTCGACACCGAGAAGGCCGGGGCCTCGGTCCAGGCGGTCAGCCGGGTCATTCTCCGCACGCACAACCGGCATTACCCGGTGACATGGACCGGCACGATCATCGCCCCGGACGGCTCGGTGGTGCTGCGGTCGGCCATGGCAGGCAACGGGCCGGGCGGGCCCAGGGGCCCGTACGTGGCCTACCTGTACCGGTACTCGGCCGCGACGGGGCGGCTGCTGTGGCAGCTGCGCGGCGGCTCGACGACCTCAATGACCGTGCTGTGGTCGGACGCGGGCGGTCAGGTCGTCATCATCGGGCGCCTGCGCCTCGGCCGAACTCAGCACTACCTCACCGCGGTGGTCAGGGCCGATGGTCACGGCGTGCCGGTACCGCTGCCGGCCAGGACCGTCACCGTCGCCTGGTAGGCGGGCCGCGGGGTCACGGCCGACCGGGTCTCCTTCTCCGGAGCGGCTTGGTAAGAGGCGGGCCAGGCGCGGTCGGCTACCCAGGATCGCCGGAACCAGCGTGCAACAGATCGCGCGGCCCGGAGTCTTATCCGCACGGACCTTCACTCCGGGGCGGGCGGCCGCACCGCCGGCCGGCGGAAGCGTCAGTCCGCCCGAGCCGGACCGGGCCGATCCGGCCGAGGCAGTGACCGCGCTCTACCGCGACCACGCGGTCGGCATGACCAGGATGGCGCACATCATGCTGGGCAGCCGCGCCGCCGCCGAGGACGTGGTCCAAGATGCGTTCTGCGGTCTGTACCGGCACTGGCCCTAGCTGGCGGACCAGCGTAAGGCGCTGGCCTATGTCCGGACATCGGTGCTGAACGGCTGCCGGTCCGCGCTGCGCGGCGGACGGTCAGTGCCGGCCGCCCAGATCGAGGCAGGCGTGCCGAACGCGAGCTCGGCCGAGGCCGTCACGCTGCTTTCGGAGGAACGGCGCGAGGTGATCAAGGCGCTGTGGCGGCTCCCCGAGCGCCGACACTGCCCTGGCCGACACTGCCCTGGCCGACACTGCCCTGGCGAGTCCCGGCGACCAGTTCCCCGGACCGGCCGTGGCAGCCCTCAGGGCCCACCGGGTCAGGCAGTGGCTGGCGCCGACTGCCGCCGCCGCGTGCGTGCTCGCGGTGGCGACCGGGATAGCGGCTTTGTCGGCCGCGACGCATCACCGGGCAGCGCCGCGCACCAGGCCGGCCAGCCAGGCCGGGTACCGCCCTATTACGTTGCGCTGCAGATCGTGCCGGGTCGCTGCTGCGATACCGCCGAGGCGGTCGTGAGGTCCACGTCCACGGGAACGGTCCTGGCGACGGTGCGAGTCCCCAGACCCTATGTCGCCTTCGCGGCGACCACGGCGGCCTGGTAGTACGCCGGCCGACACCGGTGCCAGACTCGCACCAGGGCACCGCCCGGCGCGGCGCCGAACGGAGGCGGAATGACCGAGCCTGCCATCATCGGACTGCTGCACCCCGGCGAGATGGGTGCCGCCGTCGGGCGGTGCCTGACCGAGCGCGGCTTCGAGGTGCTCTGGGCCGCCGAGCGCCGCAGCCCTGCGACTGCCGCGCGGGCTGCCGAAGCCGGGCTCACCGACGTCGGCACGATCGCGGCCATGGCCGGTCGAGCCGGGGTCCTGCTGACCGTCTGCCCGCCGCATGCGGCGATCGACGTCGCCACCGTTGCGCGCGGGTTCGGCGGGCTGTATATCGATGCCAATGCGATCGCGCCGACCACCGCGCAGGAGGTGGCCGCCATCGTGGAGTCGGGTGGCGCCACCTACGTGGACGGCGGGATCATCGGGCCGCCGCCCGCGGAGCCCGGCAGCACCAGGCTGTACCTGTCCGGACCCGCCGCCGGCAAGGTCAGCGCGCTGTTCGCCGGCACGCCGCTCGACGCGCGGGTGGTGGCTGGCGACCCCTACGCCGCTTCCGCGGTCAAGATGGCCTACGCGGCGTGGACCAAGGGCTCGGCCGCGCTGCTGCTCGCTGCGCGGGCGCTCGCCGAGGCCGAGGGCGTCGGCGACGTCCTGCTCGCCGAGTGGAAACTCTCCCAGCCAGGCCTTGAGGGCCGGCACGCGGGCGCCGCGAGGTCCGCGGCCGCCAAGGGCTGGCGATGGACAGCGGAGATGGAGCAGATCGCCGCCTCGATGGCCAGCGCCGGACTGCCAAGCGGACTTCATCAGGCGGCGGCGGAGATCTTCCGCGGCTTCCCGCGTGCGAAGTGAGTGACGACCGGAAGCAACTGCCGGCGCCTGATCGCGTCTGAGTATGCAGCGCCATCCGGGTGCTAAGGTGAGCCACTGCCCGACACATTCGGGATTATTGGTATTCGTTCGGGAACGAGCCTCTCGCACGGGTGCCCCGGGTTTTGATGATCAGTGCCGCCCATAAGTTCACGGCCCGGCGCAAGCAGTAGGAGTTGAACGTGCAATCCAGCGGGGCCAATTTTGCAGATCCGATGGAATCGGATTCATCGCAAAGGACCCTCGGCGGTATCGCCCGTGGCGCGGCACTCATCGCCAGCCTCACAGTGCTATCCCGGCTGCTGGGCCTCGTCCGCACCCTCGTGTTCTCGCAAAGCATCGGCGCGGGGTGCCTGGGCACGGCTTATCTCACCGCGTATCAGGTACCAAACCTCATCGCCGAGCTGGCCCTGGGCGGCGCGCTCACGTGTGCGATGGTCCCGGTGCTGACTCGCCTGGCCGAGCGCGCGGCCTACGACCCGGCCGACAAGGAGCGCCTCGGCCAGATCTTGTCGGCCTTGCTGACCTGGGCTGTCGTCATCATGCTGCCCATCACCTTGATCATCGTCGGAGTCGCCGGGCCGATCGCCTCGCTGCTCAATCCTGCCAATGCCAACGCCCATTGTGCTCACGCCGATATGGTCCACACGACGACCAGCATGATCGAGGTTTTCGCCCCTCAGGTCCTGCTCTACGGGCTCTCGGTCGTGCTGATCGGGCTGCTGCAGGCGTTCCGCCGGTTCGCCGGGCCCGCGCTTGCACCAGTGATCGTCAACCTCGTTCTGATCTCTTCCTACATCGTTTTCGCAATACTGGACAAAGGGTCGTCCTTTGCAAGGACGCCGGTTGCGGCCGAGCTTGTCCTATCGATTTGCACAACTGTGAGCATCGCCACGCTCGTGCTCGTGGTCGCGGTGCCGACGCGGCGGCTGCGCCTCAAGATCCGGCCATGTCTGCGGCTTCCCACCGAAATCGCGCGGCGGGCCGGCGGCCTGGTGATCGTGGGCGTCATCGAGTTTCTGGCCACGGACCTATCGTCAGTGGTCATCATCGAACTGGCCAACGGGCGCGGCGAAACAGGGGCGCTCGTGCTCTTCAACTACGCATGGCTGGTCTGCAGCGCGGTCTTCGCCGTGCTTGCCACATCGATCGTTACCAGCACGTTCCCGGTCCTGTCCGCGCGTGACGGCGGGGTTTTCGACCGGACCTGCGCGGGATCCACCCGCGCGGTCTTGCTGATGTCCTGGCTAGGATCGGCCATGATCGCGGCTGTCGCCGTGCCCGCTGCGCATGTCCTCGCCAGGCAGCCCGGCCAGGTGCCGGAGCTTATCCAGGGGTTTGCCTTGTTCGCCCCGGGCATTGCCGCTATGGCGGTGATCGCCAATATCTCGCGAGTGATGCTCGCCGTGGGGCGCCTGAGGGTGGCGGCGGTTGCCCTGGGCGGAAGCTGGATGATGGTGATCGCGGCGGACGTGCTGCTGGCCGAGTTCGCCCCGGCGCACCTGGTGGTGGCGGCTCTCGCGCTGGGCAACACGATCGGCCAGACCGTCGTGGCCGTCCCCCTTGTCCTGGTCACCCGCCGGATTCGCGGCGAGGCCGCCGTGCGCGGGGTGGGACGCACGGCACTAGCCGGCCTGACCGCCGGAGCCGTCGCGGCCGTGGTCGGCCTGGCCATCACTCTGGCGGCACCCGCGACCGGCAAGCTGCTGGCTGCCGGCGTGGCCGTGGTAGCAGCCGGTTGCGCCGTTCTCGTCTTCGGCATCGTCGCGTATCCGCTGGCCAGGGAGGACATGAAAGTGGTCACTGCGCGGATGCGTGAGTTCGCTGCACCCGCTACGGGGCACGCTCCCGGCTGCTGCGACAGGACGTAGGCGCAGGTCTTCTGCCCCCACACAAGCCACAGCACCGGTGGCCAGCCAGACCTCGTCGCGCTCGAACCCTAGCAGCCCGCGAGCCGTTCTGACAGGTAGCCGACCAGGCCGTCGATGCCGATCCTGTCCTGCTTCATCGAGTCCCGCTCGCGGACCGTCACCGCGTGGTCGGAGAGGCTGTCGAAGTCCACCGTGACGCAGTACGGGGTGCCGATCTCATCCTGGCGGCGGTAACGGCGGCCGATCGCGCCCGCGTCGTCGAAGTCCGCGTTCCAGTGCTTGCGGACGGCGGCCGCGACGTCGCGGGCCTTGGGCGACAGGTCGGCGTTCCGCGACAGCGGCAGCACGGCGACCTTCACCGGGGCGAGCCGGTGGTCGAGCCGCATGACCGTCCGCTTCTCGAGCACGCCCTTGGCGTCCGGCGCCTCGTCCTCGGCGTAGGCGTCGAGCAGGAACGCGAGCACGGACCTGTCCACGCCGGCGGCCGGCTCGATCACGTAGGGCACGTACCGCTCGTTCGATTCCGCGTCCAGGTAGGACAGGTCCTCGCCGGAGGCCTTCGCGTGCGTTGACAGGTCGAAGTCGGTGCGGTTGGCGATGCCCTCGAGCTCGCCCCACTCGCTGCCGGGGAAGCAGAACCGGTACTCCAGGTCCACAGTGCGCTTGGAGTAGTGCGAGAGCTTCTCCTTCGGATGCTCGTACTGGCGGATGTTGTCCGGATCAAGGCCGAGGTCGAGGTACCAGGCCAGCCTTGTCGCGATCCATCGCTCGTGCCACTCCTCGTCGGTGCCAGGCATGACGAAGAACTCCATCTCCATCTGCTCGAACTCGCGGGTGCGGAAGATGAAGTTGCCAGGGGTGATCTCGTTGCGGAACGACTTCCCGATCTGGCCGATGCCAAACGGCACCTTCTTTCGCGAGGTCTGCTGCACGTTCTTGAAGTTGATGAAGATGCCCTGCGCGGTCTCCGGCCGCAGGTAGGCCAGTCCGCTCTCATCCTCGACCGGACCGAGGAAGGTCCGCAGCAAGCCATTGAACATCTTCGGCTCGGTGAAGGCGCCCCTGGTACCGCAGCTGGGGCAGGCCAGGTCGGCCAGTCCGCCGGCCGGCTCCTCGCCGTCGTGCTTCTCGGCGTAGGCCTCGATCAGGTGGTCGGCGCGGAACCGCTTGTGGCAGGACTGGCACTCAGTCAGCGGATCGACGAACTCGGTGACGTGCCCGCTGGCCTGCCACACTTCGCGGGCCAGGATCACACTGGAGTCCAGGCCGACGATGTCGTCCCGCTCGGTGATCATCGACTTCCACCACTGTCGCTTGATGTTGTTCTTGATCTCTACGCCGAGCGGGCCGTAGTCCCAGGACGCGCGCAGTCCGCCGTAGATCTCGCTGGACGGGTAGACGAACCCCCGCCGCTTGCAGAGGCTGACTACGGTCTCCATGCGGTCGTTGCGACGAGCCATCAGATGTCCCCAGGGCGTGTGGGCTGTCCGGCGGATCCGCCGGTCACGGCTGTTCAAGGCGCGCCCGGCGCTCCCCGCGGCGCTGCCGAGCGGCGGATGCCAGCTTAGCGGTGATCGGTGCTGGCTTGGTCCGGCTATCGTGGTCGGGGATCCCGCCCGACGCAACCAGTTAACGGCGCCAGGTCGCCGCCCATGAGGGCGCCAGGTCATACCACCGGGGAAGGACCGCACGCGTGAGCATTCACCGAGCCCGTCAGCCGCCCCCTGGCCAGACCGGCGGGCCAGCCGGCCGGCGGGCCCGCAAGCCGCGACCGCTGCCCCCCGGCGACACGCTGTTCAGCCCGCAGGCGTCCCCGGCCAGGCAGGAGGTGGAGCGGCGCAGCGCCACGCTGCTGCTCTGGGTGCACCAGCTGCCCGTCTGGCTGCCGGCCGTGCTGGCCGTCGGGCTTCTGGTGGCCGGGCTGGCCGTGCCGGGGGCCGGCGGTGCGGCGGCGCTGTGCGGGCTCGCGGCGGTGCTCGGCTGGCTGGCCGTCATCTCGTGGCCCCGGCTGTCCGGCCAGGGCCGCGCCCTCCGCGTCGTAGTAATCGCCGCCGTCGTGGTCGTCGCCGTCATCCGCGCCCTGCACCGCTAGCAACCCCGGCCGGTTCCTATGCCCCGCCGGTCGCCGTTCCCGGCATCGGGTTGGGCACGGCGCCGCCGTAGCGGCGGTCCCGGCCCGCGTAGATCTCGCAGGCGCGCCACAGGTGCCGCCGGTCGAAATCGGGAAACAAGGTGTCCAGGAACACGAACTCGGCGTAGGCCGACTGCCAGATGAGGAAGTTGGAGGTCCGCTGCTCGCCGGAGGAGCGGATGAACAGATCGACATCGGGAATGCCCGGCTCATCCAGGTAACGGGCGAACACCTTCTCGTCCACCTTGTCGGCGCTCAGCTTGCCCGCCGCCACGTCGGCGGCGATCGCGGCCGCGGCGTCGGCGATCTCGGCCCGGCCGCCGTAGTTGACGCAGAACTGCAGCGTGAGGACGGAGTTCCCGGCGGTGATCTGCTCGGCGGTCTCCAGCTCGGAGATCACGCTGCGCCACAGCCTCGGCCGCCGCCCGGCCCAGCGGACCCGCACCCCCATCTCGTTCAGCTGGTCCCGGCGCCGCCGGATCACGTCGCGGTTGAAGCCCATCAGGAAGCGCACCTCGTCCGGCGAGCGCCGCCAGTTCTCGGTGGAGAACGCGTAGGCCGACAGGTACGGGATGCCGAGCTCGATCGCGCCCATGATCACGTCGAACAGCGAGTGCTCGCCGGCCTTGTGCCCCTCGGTCCTAGGCAGCCCGCGCGCCTTGGCCCAGCGGCCGTTGCCGTCCATCACCAGCGCCACGTGCCTGGGCACGAGCGCCGACGGGATCGCGGGCGGCCGGGCGCCCGTGACATGCCGATCGGGCGGCCGCACCGGGCCGCGGGCGGGGCTCACGCGTGCTCCACGTGCCGCAGCGAGCGGATCGAGTGCTCGAGGTGCCACTGGACGTAAGCGGCGACCAGGCCGCTGCACTCCACCCTGGTGCGCCGCACGCTGGTGTCGGCCAGCCCCCAGTCGCCTCGCAGCAGCGCGCTCATCAGGTCGATCGTTGCCGCGGTGGTGCTCGCCGCCCCCGGCGCCAGGCAGGACCGGCAGACCAGGCCGCCGGCGGCCACGCCGAACGTGCGCCGGGCCGAGGCCGACCGCGGGACGAACTCGCCGGCGTCCGGCTCGCCGCCGGCCGACGGCGCCCTGGTGCCGCAGATCGCGCACTCGTCGAGCGCTGGAGCGTATCCGGCCACGGCGAGCGAGCGCAGCAGGTAGGCGTCGAGCACCAGCCGCGGCTCGTGGTCGCCGTCGACCAGCGTCCTGAGCCCGCCGACCAGCAGCAGGAACTGCCGCAGGGCCGGCTCCTTCTCCACGGCGGTGAACCGCTCGGCCGTCTCCAGCATCGCGGTGCCGGTCGTGTACCTGGGGTAGTCGCCGGTGAGCGCATCGCCATAGCTGCGTACCGTCTCGGCCTGGGTGATCACGTCGAGCGAGCGCCCGGTGTAGAGCAGCAGGTCCACATGCGTGAACGGCTCCAGCCTGGCACCGAACCTTGACCTGGTCCGGCGGACGCCCTTGGCCACCGCCCTGATCCGGCCCGACCTGCGCGCGAGCACTGTGACGATCCGGTCGGCCTCGCCCAGCTTCTGGGTGCGCAGCACGATCCCGTCGTCGCGGTAGATGCTCACCCGGCCATTCTCGCGCATGCGGCCGACTACGCAGGCGGACGCGCCACGCCGGGCGAGCTTGCCGCCCTAGCCTGCCTGGGCCGCCTCCTCGGCCACCGCGATGACCGCGCGGCCCTGCACGTCCGACATGCCGAGGTGCCTGGCGATGGCCTCGGCTACCGCTCGCTCGGCCGCACCGAGGTGGCCGTCGGCGAGTCCCACGTGCACCACGCTGGCAAGGAACCACTCCCTCGCGTGCCCCTCGAGCTGGATGGTCAGTGCCTCCATCGCCGGACGCAGTCCGATCCCGGCACCCGGATCGGCCAGTGCCGTCGCCAGCCCCGCCTCGTCGAACTCCGCCGCGCCCGCATTCCTGATCGCGTCCACCGCACGGCTCCTGGCCGTCCGGCTGACCGCGCAGCCGGCCCTGAGCAGCGCGAGTACCGACGCCCTGGTCCCGGCGAGCAGCGCGACCTGCATCTGCTCGGCGGTCGGCACCGCCAGCAGGTCCACCCGGTAGCAGGTGCGGCAGACCTCGCAGCGCAGGTGCTCACCGGTCGCGCCGAGCGCGAGCACCGGGATGCCGAGCACGTGGGCCCAGCGCCGACCTGCCCGCTGCCGGTAGGGCCGGTCGCCGCCGCAGCGCTCGCAGTGAAAGATGCCCTGCCCGACGGTGCGGTAGCACACCCTTGACCCTGCAACGACCAGCATCGCTTCGCCTCCCGCTCGCCTGCGGGCGAGTTTGCCAGCCAGGGTGACCAGCACGCCAGAGTCCCGATCATCACACGACCGGCGATCATGAGCAGGCGATTCGGTGGAAAAGCTTGATGCCGGCCCGGCCCGTCCCACCCCGGCTGACCTGCGGCTGCGTCCGCCGCCGACGATGTCGGCTGGCGTCTGCCCGGCCCGTTCCGGCCGCCCGGGAGATCAGTCGTAGAAGCCGAGCCTGCGCAGCTGCTTGGGGTCACGCTGCCAGTCCTTGGCGACCTTGATCCGCAGGTCGAGATAGACCCGGCTGCCGAGCAGCGCCTCGATCTGCCGCCTGGCCTGCGAGCCCACCTCACGGAGCCTGGCGCCCTTCGAGCCGATCACGATGGCCTTCTGGCTCGGCCGCTCGACATACATGGTCGCGTGCACGTCGACCAGGTCGTCCCGGCCTGCCCTAGGCGCCATCTCCTCCACCACCACGGCGATCGAGTGCGGCAGCTCGTCCCTGACGCCTTCGAGCACCGTCTCCCTGATCAACTCGGCCACCAGCTGCTGCTCGGGCTCGTCGGTGAGCTCGCCGTCCGGGTAGAGCGGCCGGCCAGGGGGCAGGTGGCCGATCAGCACATCGGTCAGCACCTCAAGCTGGAATCCGCTGACGGCCGAGACAGGCACGATGTCGGCCCACTCGCCAAGCTCGGCCACGGCGGTGAGCTGCCTGGCCAGCTGCTCCTTCGACGCCTGGTCGGTCTTGGTGACGATCGCCACCACCGGACTGCCACCAGGCCCGGTCAGCTCGCCGGCCAGGTACCGGTCGCCGGGGCCGATCCGCTCGACGGCGGGCACGCAGAAGCCGATCACGTCCACCTCGGTCAGCGTGGACCTGACCAGGCTGTCCAGCCGCTCGCCGAGCAGTGTCCTCGGCCGGTGCAGGCCAGGGGTGTCGATCACGATCAGCTCGGCGTCCGGCCGCCGGACGATGCCCCTGATCACCCGGCGGGTGGTCTGCGGCCGACTGCTCGTGATCGCGACCTTGGTGCCGACCAGCGCGTTCATCAGCGTGGACTTGCCCACGTTGGGACGGCCGGCGAAGCACGCGAAGCCCGCGGCGAAGCCGCCCGCCTCGCCGCTAGCGTCCGCTGACCGCTGACTCACAGACGTGATTTTCCCGCACCCTCGCCAGGGGGCGATGCCGCGCCCGGCCGTCCGGGGGACCCCCGGCGGGCGTGTGCGGCCACGAGGAGGACGAGCGAGCAGCCGACGAGCCCCAGACCGGCGATGGCCTGCCCGGTCAGCCGCTCGCCGAGCACCGCCACGCCGAGGACGGCGGCGATCACCGGCTCGGCCAGCCCGAGCGTGACCGCCGCCGGAACCTGGACTGTCCGCAGCCCGTAGCCGTAGAGCAGGTAGGCGACCGCGGTGGCGAGCACCCCGAGCCAGCCGGCCACCGCCGCCCCGCGCCAGGTCAGCAGCCAGCCCGCCTGGGTGCCGGCGAGCACCGGGGCCAGCAGGACGGCGGCACCGCCGAACATGACGGCCATCACCGGCCGCTCTGCGGTCCCGCCCCTGATCAGCGTGGCGGCGCAGACCGCGTAGCAGGCATAGCACAGGCCGGCCAGCAGGGCAAGGCCAGCCCCGGCGACGTTCACCCCGGCCCTCTGGCCGCCGGCCAGCAGGACCGCGCAGCCGGCGATGGCGCCTGCGGTCGCGACGGCCCATCGCGCCGACGGCCTGGCCGTTCCCGCCAGCCAGCTGATCAGCCCGGCCAGCACCGGACCGCTTCCGATCGCGATCACGGTCCCGACTGCGACGCCGGTCAGCCGGACCGCGGTGAAGAAGCACACCTGGTACCCAGCGACGCCGATGGCGCCGATCGCCAGCGCGGCCCGGCGGGTGGCGCTCCAGCCAGCGTCGGTGTGCCAGAAGCCGCTCCGGCCTGCGGCGGCCGACCCGCGGCCGCCTCGCAGCGCGATCAGTACCAGAAGTGCCCCGCCGATCACGATGCGGGCCGCTCCGACAGAGGCCGGGGTCGTGCCGGCCGGGGCGAAGTGAGCCACCGTTCCCGTACTGCCCCACAGCGCCGCGGCGGCGAGGACCGCGCCGATGCCCAGGTACGGCCGCAGGTCGGCCTGGAACCAGCCGGCCCCGGCCTGCCGGCCGGGCACATCACGGCCGAACACGGCCCGCGGCGGCGGCCTCAAGAAAGTCGGAATGTCTCGCGGACGGCGCCGTCCGCACCGGCGTGGATGATCAGGATGCCGGTACCGACGTCCCTGACCGCGCCGAGGTCGTCCCGCCCAGGACTCGGGCCGTCGCTGACGAGCGCGGCGGCTTCGAGTGCCGCCGCGCCGCTCGACACTGCCATGGCGACGGCGAGCTCGAGCGCCGATATGCGCAGGGACGGCAGGGCGACCGCCGCCGCGGCGTACGTCCGGCCTGTCTCGTCCCTGACGGCCGCGCCCTCGGCCGAGCCCACTCTCGCCTTCGCCGAGCGGGCGAGCGCGACGATCTTCAGGTCCTCTGGCCCCAGCTCAGCCGATGTCACGGGCCGAGTCTACCGATCGCTCGCGCGTCACCGGATAGCTCCGATTCATGCCAGTCCGCCGGCGGAACGAACACACGCGGCACGGCACCCGCCGTCGACCGAACGAAGGTCGACCGAACGAAGAGTGAACTCTGGTTAGCCTGCGCGGGCCCGGCCGTGACAGACAGTAGCCACGCGACCGCTCCCCGGCGCTCGGCATGTCCCGTGATCAGTCGATTTTGCTTGCACGATGCGCTTATCACTCCACGTCTCATCACGCTACGCTATATCCTCCTGCGCCAGGACGCGTGAATCCATGTCATGAAACTTCATACCTAGCGGAGGTACATGTGTTATAACACTGAGCGAGTCGGAACCGTTTCGGAGAAGAAAAGCGGCCAAGGGCGGGGTTGGGGGGAACGGTGCAGTCCGATGATCCATCGGTACGTGAGCAACTGGGAGTACGGCGGGTTAGCTCGCCGTCGGCGAGCAAGGTGTCCGACTGGACGGTCTCCTACCTGCTGCAGGTCGCGTGCATCGACGGCTGCTGCGGGCTGTCCGCGGGCATGCTCGCCTACCGGGTGCGATTCGGCGACACCGTCAGCGGCAACGCTGACTACATCTGGTTCGGCCTGGCGCTGCCATTCCTTTGGATTATGGCACTGGAATTGGCCGGCGCTTATGACGCGCGATTTATCGGGATCGGATCGGACGAGTTCCGCCGGGTCATCAATGCCGGGGTATGCCTGACCGCAGCCGTTGCCTTCGTCGCGTACGCCACGAAGACCGACTTCGCCCGTGGGTACGTGGTCGTCGCGCTGCCATTTATCACCGTCTCCGATCTCCTGCTCAGGTACGCGCGGCGGAAGCGCCTGCATGAGAGCCGGGCCAAGGGCCGTTGCATGGGCAAGGCCGTCATCGTCGGGCACTCCGACGTCGTCTGCGAGCTGGCGGCGGTGCTACGCAGGGACACCTATCACGGGCTGTCAGTCGTGGCGGCGTGCATCGTTGGCCCCGACAGGTCAGCGGAAATCGAGGGCGTCCCAGTCATCGGCGGCATCGAGTCGGCCGAGGACATCGTCGGCGTCGTGCGCATTCACGACGCCGACACGGTGGCCGTGCTTGCCTGCCCCGAGATGATCGGCCCCAAGCTGCGCGAACTCGCCTGGGCTCTGGAGAAGACCGGCACCGACCTGTGCGTCGCGCCCGCCCTGCTCGACGTGGCCGGACCGCGGACGACGATCCGGCCGACCGCCGGACTTCCCCTGCTGCACATGGATCATCCGGAGTTCACCGGCACTCGCTGGCTGATCAAGTCCCTCTTCGACCGCGCCGCCGCGATCCTCGGGCTGCTCGTCTTCTCGCCGCTCTTCGGGGTGCTCGCGCTGGCCATCAAGGTCGGCGACAAGGGCCCCGTGCTCTTCCGCCAGACCAGGGTGGGCAAGGACGGCAAGCACTTTACGGTCTACAAGTTCCGGACCATGGTGGTGGACGCCGAGCAGCGCAAGGCCGATCTGGCCATGTCCAACGACGGCCGGGGGGTGTTGTTCAAGATGCGAAACGACCCGCGGGTCACGCCCGTGGGCGGCTGGCTGCGCCGCTACTCCCTGGACGAACTGCCTCAGCTCGTCAACGTGCTAGCCGGTGACATGTCGCTGGTCGGACCGCGCCCGGCTCTGCCAGAGGAGGCGAGCCTGTACGCGGAGTACGTCCGCAGGCGCCTCGCGGTCAAGCCGGGCCTCACCGGCTTGTGGCAGGTAAACGGCCGCTCTGACCTGCCGTGGGAAGAGGCAGTCAGGCTCGACATCCGATACGTCGAGAACTGGTCATTCGTGCTCGACCTTCAGATCTTGTGGAAGACCTGCTCGGCCGTGACACAGGGCAACGGCGCTTATTGATTCGGCAGGCACTGCCGCCTGCACTCAGAGGGAGGGGATCAGGGTGAGCGTGCGGGTCGCTACTGCCGAACGCCACGCGGAAGACGCGCCGGAGCCCTCGGCACCGCTTCCGGCCGGCCGCTCGCCGGCATCGCTTCCGGGCAGCAACACCGCGACGTTGGAGCCTAACGATGCTGATACCGATATCGCGGTTCTCGTTAGCCGCGCGGCGGCAGGCGACAGGTCAGCGTGGGAGCGGCTCGTCGATCGCTACTCGCGACTGATCTGGGCGATGACCCGGGATTTCAAGCTGCCGGAGAGCGACGCCGCGGACGTCTTCCAGGTGACGTGGCTCCGCTTGTTCGAGCACATCGATCGGATCGAGCACCCCGCCAGGCTCGCCTCCTGGCTCGCGACCACCGCCAGGCACGAGTGCCTGCGGCACATCGCCGCGCGCAGCAGAGTCGTGCTGATCCAGGACGACGACACCACGCTCAGCTGTGCCGTCTCTAACGAGCCTGACATCGACGAACGCCTGCTCGCCGACGAGCGCGCTCAGGCGGTCAGGACGGCCCTCTCCTCGCTTCCGTCGCGATGGCAGCTGCTTCTCGAGCTGCTCATGGCCGACCCGCCGAGCTCGTACAGCGAGATCTCGGTAGAGCTCGGCCTGCCAATCGGAAGCATCGGCCCGACCAGGCAGCGCTGCCTCGAGCGGCTGCGGGTGCTGCTACAGGCCACCTGAGCCGACCCCGTGAGCTGAGCTCAGGGAATCCGCAGCAACCCACGTGCCGCCGGCCGCCTCCACTTCGGGAAGGCTGGCGCGTACCTCCGAACGCAGGTCGGCCAGGAACAGCAGCACCCGGTCAGGCGGCCCGGCGCGGAGCTGTGCGGGACTGATGATGGGGATGTCGGTGCCCGGCATCCGCAGCCCCTGCTTGGCGGGCGATGCGTCCGCGATCGCGGGCAGCAGCGCCCGGTCCACGCCGGCCAGGCACAGCAATGCCACCGCCCGGGATGCGGCTCCGTACCCAAGCACCGTGCGCCCGGCAGCATGCTCCGCACTGAGCCAGGCGCGCACGCGCCCGGCGTCGTCCCGTGCCCGTGCCTGGAGCTGCCTGACCACCGCCGGATCGCGTACGCCCGCATCGGCCTCGCTGGCGAGCAGCGTCCGCAGCGCCTCATCGGAGCCTGCCGCCTCGCCGTGCCGTCGTGCGCCAAGCAGCACCGTCCCGCCGTACAGATCGAAGACCCACGCGGTGAAGGCACCGAAGCCATGCGCGGCCAGCAGGCTGGCCATAACTGGGGTGGAGTAATACGCGTAGTGGCCGTGCCGCAGCGCGTTCCACTGCCCGCCTACGATGATCGTGGCCAGCGAGTGATACTGCACGAGGAACACCCCGCCCGAAGCGACCCTCGCCACCCGCTCGGCGACAGCCGCGGACTGACGGGCCGCGTGCATCAATCCGAAGCAGTCGAGCACGACGTCCGCGGGCTCGCCGACAGCCGCCTTCATCATCCCGCGCCCGGTCAGCAAGCCCAGCCAGGACCCGCCATGCGGGCTGCCGTACTCCGCTATCTTTCCGCTCGCCGGCAGCAGGCCCGCCGCGCCGACCCGGTCAACGGCATCGGCGGCCTGGGCGACGAGCGCGGCGGGCTCTGCGCCTTTGGGTTCCTCCGCGACCGCCGGATCGGCGACGAGCTGCGCCAGCCCGCACCGCGAGCACAGCCACATCTGCAGCGGGTACCGCGGGTCCGGGCCCGGGTCATCCTGGCTCGGGAAGTAGTCGCAGGCCGGCTGCTCGCCGAGGTCGAGCACCTGCTCGCCGGAAATGCTCATGCAGGCGCGGCATGTCGACACGCCCACCGGCGCTCTCCTCCCGTGGCCTCAGGCGAGCCGACGGCTCGCCGGCCCGCCCCATCGGCGATGACGGTGACCGCATTTCTGCGTGCCACACCACGAACACGGCTGATCTGTGCATGATAGGGGCGAGCATGCGGCATGGTCAGCTGATGGGGGGACAGGGCGTGGAGACGCAGCTGAAATGTCGTCTGTGCGGATCAGATCTTAATGAGACCTTTGTTGATTTGGGAATGTCCCCGCTCTGCGAGAGCTACGTGCCGGCCGCCAGGCTCGACGAACCGGAGACCTTTTATCCGCTGCACGTGCGCATCTGCGCATCATGCCTCCTGGTCCAGCTGCCCGTCTATGTATCCGGCGAGCACATCTTCTCCCATTACGCGTACTTCTCGTCGTACTCGGACTCCTGGGTCGCGCACGCGAGGCGCTATGCGGAGACCATGATCGCTCGTCTCGGCCTGACCGCCGGCAGCCTGGTCACCGAGGTCGCCAGCAACGACGGCTATCTCCTGCAGCACTTCCTCGCCGACAACATCCCAGTGCTGGGCATCGAGCCAGCGGCGAACGTCGCAGCGGCTGCCCGCGCGCGGGGGGTAAGGACCGAGGTCAGGTTCCTCGGACCGGACACCGGGCGAGAGATCGCCGCTAGGTACGGCCGGGCAGACCTGGTCGCCGCCAACAACGTGCTCGCGCACGTGCCCGACATCCGCGGCTTCGCCGCCGGCCTGCGAGACCTGGTGAAGGATAGCGGGCTGGTGACGCTGGAGTTTCCGCATCTGCTGAGGATGATCGAGTGTCGTCAGTACGACACGATCTACCATGAGCATTACTCCTACCTGACCATGCTGACCAGCTCCCGCGCGCTCACATCGGCCGGGCTGAAGGTCGTCGACGTCGACGAACTTGACACGCACGGCGGGTCGCTGCGGGTCTACGCCCAGCCGGCCGAGTGCGCGGGTGAGCCCACGGCCGCGGTGAAGAGGGTGCTGGAAGCCGAGGAGTCCGCCCGGCTTCACACGCTGGCCGGGCATCAGGGCTTCGCCAGGCAGGTCCTCACCATTAAGAGCGATCTGCTCGGATTCCTGCTCGACGCGGCGAGGCAGGGCCGGTCCGTGGCCGGCTACGGCGCCCCCGGCAAGGGAAACACGCTGCTGAACCACTGCGGAGTCCGCGGCGACCTGCTCGCGTACACGGTAGACCGGAACCCGGTCAAGCAGGGAATGTTCCTGCCGGGCACGCACATCCCGATCCACGCCCCGGACCGGCTGGCCCAGACCCGGCCCGACTACGTTCTCGTGCTGCCCTGGAACCTCAGGGAGGAGATCACGAGGCAGCTGGGCTACGTCCGGTCATGGGGCGGACACCTAGTCTTCCCGATTCCCGAGCTAGAGATCGTCTGAGGGGGAAACATGAGGGTCGTTCTCTTCTGCGGTGGCCTTGGCATGCGCATGCGGGACGGCGTCAGCAGCGGCCCCAAGCCGATGGCGATGGTCGGCGAACGGCCGCTGCTCTGGCATGTCATGCGGTATTACGCGCACTTCGGGCACACCGACTTCATTCTCTGCCTCGGCTACGGCGCAACTTACGTCAAGGACTTCTTCCTGAACTACGACGAGACGCGGTCCAACGACTTCGTTCTCGACAAGGGAGCGAGCGAGATCAAGCTGTTCAGCACCGACATCTCGGACTGGCGCATCACCTTCGTCGACACCGGCCTCGACTCGCCTATCGGGGAGCGGCTGCGCCGGGTCAAGCGCTTCGTCGAGGACGAGCCGATGTTCCTGGCTAACTACGCCGACGTGCTGACCGATGCGCCGCTGCCCGACATCGTCGGACGCTTCGTCGCGAGCGATGCGACGGCGAGCCTGCTCACGGTGCCGCCGCAGTCCTCGCATCACGTGGTCGACATCGATGATGACGGCCTGATCACGCAGGTCATCCCGATGCGCGACCTGAGGCAGTGGGAGAACGGCGGATACTTCCTGTTCCGGCAGGAGATCTTTGACCATCTGCACGAGGGCGAGGACCTGGTCGAAGATGCGCTGGCCAGGCTGGCGCGGGACCGCCGGGTGCTTGCCTACCCGTACAAGGGCTACTGGTCACCCGCGGACACCGTCAAGGAGCGTGCGCAGCTGGATGAGATGTACTACCGCGGCCATTGCCCGTGGATGATCTGGGATCCCGACCGGTCCCGCGCCAGGTCCGGCTCCGGAGCGCCCGGCGCTGGCCCGAACCCAGGCCGGGCAGTGGCACGGTAGCCCCACGTCCGTGCTCTCCCTGCTGCTCGTCCCGCCGGCTACTGGCCCGATGAGCGTGCTCGCGGTCGGCGCACATCCCGACGATGTCGAGATCGGCGCTGGCGGAACGCTGCTGACGCTCGCTGCATGCCAGCCGGGCATGCGCGTGCACTACGTCGTCCTGACCGGACCTGCCGGCCGGCAGCGTGAGGCGCGGCATGCGGCCCAGGCATTCCTGGCCGGAGCCGACCTGACCGTGCAGATGTTCAGCCTGCCGGAAAAGAGGCTGCCGACCGCATGGAACGGCGTGAAGGACGCCCTGGAGGAGGTGGCCGCCGGATTCGCCCCCGACGTCGTGCTCGCGCCTGCGCCTGCTGACGCGCATCAGGATCACCGCACCATCGCCGAGATTGTCCCGACCGTGTTCCGCGATCAGCTCGTCCTCGGGTACGAGATCCCGAAGTGGGACGGCGACCTGGGCCGGCCATCGGCCTACTTCCCCCTTTCCGAGCGGGTGGCACGCAGGAAGATCGAGCTGCTGAACAAGAGCTTCCCGTCTCAGCGCCAGCGCGACTGGTGGGACGATGAAGTATTCCTGGGGCTAGCGCGACTCCGGGGCGTGGAGTGCCGCGCTCCGTACGCGGAAGCGTTCACGTGCACGAAGTTCAAACTCGCCCCCCCGGCCGGGGAGTAAGGCCGTCTGATGTGGCTGCCCGTATCACGGGACGCCGCGCACCGCTCTCGTAGCCGAGATGACCACGTCCATCGCCGCCTTCCGCGCGCGCCGCACGCTGTACCGCAAGCCGCCCGCGCTTCGGGAACTCCGCACGGCCGGGGAGAATGAGCGCGCGGCACGCCGCACCGTGGCTGTCGCCTACGGGCTGCTCTTCCTCAACGCGCTGGGATACACGGGATCCGCGATACACGTCCCGTCGATCGTGGGCAAGGCCATCACCCAGGGAGCGCTGCCCGCAGCGCTGGTCTTGCTGCTCAGCGTGAACCGCCGGGTCATCCTGCGCCCGAACGTGTTCCTCTGCCTGGTGAGCTTGCTGTCCGCCGAGGCTTTTCTGACAGCTCTGCAGCCGCAGTACTTCGGCACGATCTACCGCACCTTCCGGCTCGCCGAGTTCGTCATCGCGCTCTGGCTGCTCACGCCGTGGTGGGGCAGAACCGACAGGCTCCTGCTGCGCTGCCACATGATCATCCTGTGGGTGATACTCGGAACCGTGGCACTCGGCCTGCTCGTAGCGCCTGGCCAGGCAATAGTCGCAGGCAGGCTGGGCGGGAGTCTCTGGTACATTCCCACGACGCAGGTCGCTCACTATGCGGCCGTCCTGACCGGCCTCATGATCGTCCTGTGGCTTTGCGGCGAGGCAGGCGGTCGCCGGACGCTTGCCACCGTCTTCTGCGCGATACCGCTGTTGCTGCTCACGCACACGAGAACCGCACTGGCTGGCATGGCCGCCGGCATCCTCGTGGCCGGCATGAGCCTCGTCGTCGCGCGGGCAAGGGTGCGCAAGCTCTTCGCCGCCGCGGGCATCCTCCTGACGCTCGGCGTGCTTACCCTCTCTGGCTTCATCACCACCTGGCTGGCCCGCGGCGAAGGATCACACGAACTCACTGACCTGACTGGCCGGACGAAAGTCTGGACTCAGCTACTCGCCACGCCGCGTAACGCATTCCAGGAGATATTTGGATTTGGCCTATCCAACAGTTCCTACAACGGCCTCCCGATCGACAGCACCTGGGTGTCCTCCTACCAAGAACAGGGCCTGTTCGGAGACACGGTGTGCGGCTTGATCCTGCTATTCCTGCTCGTCGCCGCCTACTTCCAGCTTCGCGGCGTCCAGCGCGCCGTGGCACTCTTCCTGATCGTCTACTGCCTGATCGCCTCATTCACTGAGGACGGATTCAACGACGTCACGCCATACCTGCTGGATCTGACCATCGCCGCGTCGATGCTCCTCCCTGCGGCGGCCGCCCGTTACCGGCACGAGAGCCGTGCCGGGCCGATCATGCTGCCGACGTGCGATACGTGACCGCTGGCACTGCCAAGCCGATCTCCAAGATCGGACTAGGTACCTGGCAGTTCGGGTCACCTGAATGGAACTACGGCCAGCGGTATGCCGGCGAGCAGGCCAGGGCGATCGTCCGCCGGGCCATCGACCTCGGCATCACGCTCTTCGACACGGCAGAGATCTACGGCATGCAAGGACGATCCGTGGCATGCCGGGCACTGGTGCGCGGCCTGAGCCTTCGCGATCCTGCCGCGATCCGCGGGTTCGGGCACGGCGAGCGCATCCTGGGCGAAGCGCTTGAGGACCGCGGGGACGCCGCGTTCGTCGCGACGAAGTTCTACCCGGCCGTCCCCTTCGCCGCAGCACCCAGGCAGCGCGCCGCGGCCAGCGCTGATCGCCTCGGAATCGGCCAGATAGATCTCTGCCAGGTGCACCGGCCGAGGAACCCGGCGGGCCAGAGCGCGGCGATCCGCGCTGCACGCGCCTTGCACACCGAGGGAATCGTCGGCGAGGTAGGCCTCAGCAACGGCTCGCTCGACGACTGGCGCGCGGCAGAATCTGCGCTCGGCGCCCGGGTGCTGAGCAATCAGCTGCCCTACAGCCTGGTGAACCGGTCAGCCGAAGACGGCATGCTCCCGTTCGCCGAGACGCGCGGCCGCGTCATCATCGCCCATAGCCCGCTTGCACGCGGCCTGCTGTCCTGCCGGTATGACGCTGCCAACCGTCCGGGCAATCCCGCCCGCATGGCAGATCCGCTGTTCCTCCCCGAGAACCTCGCCCGGGCTGGCGGCCTGTTCGCGGCGCTTCGCGAGGTCGCTGACGCTCATTCGGCAACCCCGGCACAGATCGCGCTTGCCTGGGTCATCCGGCACGAGGCCGTCGCCGCCATCCCGGGGGCCGCCAGCGTCACTCAACTGGAGAGCAACGCCGAGGCCGCCGACATTACCCTGGCCGGCGACGAGTGCCTCGCGCTGGAATCGGCAGCGGCCAGATTTCGCCCTGTACTGCGCGGCAGACCAGTCCGTTGCCGTGACCCGAAGACTCTGGTTGTATCAAACACGAAGGGCCGCGGATCGTGTTGACCTTGGGGGTAGGTTCCTCGACGTGCCCTCGCCGACGACCGGTGGGCTGGTAGATGAGGGTTCTGGTAGCGGGGAATCGTGGCTACATCGGCGCGGTCCTAGCACCGCTCCTTCGCCAGGTAGGCCATGAGGTCGACGGGCTTGACCTGGATCTCTACGAAGGATGCGACTTCGGTCAGCCTCCGGTGCCCGTCACTGCCCTTCCTGTCGGCGACATCCGGGACGTCAGAGCGCATCATCTGGCTGGGTATGACGCGGTCGTCTGCCTGGCCGCTCTATCCAACGACCCGCTGGGCGACCTGAACCCGGCGGCGACCTATTCGGTGAACCTGCACGGCACGCTCGCGCTCGCACAGGCCGCCCGGCAGGCGGGCGCCGAGCGCTTCCTGTTCGCCTCATCGTGCAGCTTGTACGGCGCGGCCAAGTCGGCTGCTGTCGGCGAGGACGCGGAGATGTACCCGGTGACCGCGTACGGCAGGACGAAGATCGCGGCCGAGCGTGCGCTGTCGTCCCTGGCCGACGGCGGGTTCAGCCCGACCTACCTGCGGTGCGCCACGGCTTACGGGCACTCGCCCAGGCTGCGGCTTGACGTCGTCGTCAACAACCTGACAGCCACGGCGGTGACCACCGGCCGGGTCCGCATGGAGAGCGACGGATCGCCGTGGCGGCCGCTGGTTCACGTGGAGGACATCAGCCGCGCGTTCCTGGCCGCGCTTGAGGCGCCCAGGCAACTTGTCCACGATCAGGCGTTCAACGTCGGGCGCTCCGAGGACAATCTCCAGATCCGTGACGTAGCCGAACTTGTCCGCGAGGCCGTGCCGGGGTCCGAGTTGTCCTTCGCGGCCGGCGCCGGGCCGGACCTGCGGAACTACCGCGTCGACTTTTCCAAGCTCAGCGATTCGTTTCCGGGTCTACGGCTACGGTGGCGGGTGCGGGACGGCGTAGATCAGCTTGTCAGGTCCTTCTCCGCTGACGGCCTCGCGCCTGAGGATGTCACGTCATCGCGCTTCGTACGCCTACGTCGCATCCGCGAGCTGCTGGCCGCCGGAGCCGTGGACGACATGCTGCGCCTGCACGCGCGGGCCCCGCGGTAGATGGCTCTGGCCAAGGTGCTGCTCGGCACGACAGGCGACGGGGAGGAAGCACCCCTCCCCGTCCAGCTGACCAGAGCACTGCGGACCTTCGTCACGCAGGCGGTCCGCCGCCTGGGCTGGGGCGTGGCCGATCAGGGGATGTCCAGTCTGACGAACTTCGCTGTCAACATCTACATCGCTCGCGACCTGGGAGCCGTTCAGTACGGCGCCTTCAGTCTCGCCTACGTGACCTACGCGTTCGCACTCAACGCCTCGCGAGGCGTGTCGACGGACCCGCTGCTCGTCAGATTCAGCGCCGCCGATCTTCAGACATGGCGGCGTGCCACGGCGCGCTGCACGGGAACCGCGATCGTGGCCGGCCTGGCGGCAGGTATCTGCTTGCTGACCGCGGCCATGCTGCTCCACGGACCGAGCAGCCTGGCGTTTCTCGCACTCGGGCTGACCATGCCCGGCCTGTTGCTACAGGACAGCTGGCGCTTCGCGTTCTTCGCGCTCGGGCGGGGCAGCCAGGCGTTCATCAACGACACCATCTGGGCCGTGACCCTCCTCGCGGCCCTGACGCTGCTCAAGGTCACCGATCACAGGAACGTGTTCTGGTTCGTGCTGGCGTGGGGTGCGACGGCGACGATAGGCGCGGCCGTAGGTCCGCTCCAGGCGAGGGTCTTGCCCAGGCTGTCTGGCGCGTGGGAATGGCTGTCCGGCCACAGTGATCTCGGGCCTCGCTACATGCTCGAGGGAACCGCCAACAGCGCGGCTACCCAGCTGCGCAACTACGGGATCGGCTTCATCCTCGGCCTGGCAGCACTCGGGTCAGTGCAGGCCGCGAGCACCCTGATGGGGCCAGTCATGATGCTCTTGTACGGCATGGGTCTCGTTGCGCTGCCAGAGGCAGCGCGGCTGCTCCAGCGCTCGCCCAGGCGGGTCGGCCACTTCTGCTTCCTGCTCGGCGTCGGGCTGACCATGTTCGCGGCCGGCTGGGGCGCGATCCTGCTCGTGGCCATCCCAGAAGGGCTCGGCCACTGGCTGCTCGGCTCCCTCTGGCGGCCGACGTACCCGCTGCTGCTGCCGACGATCCTGACCGTGATGGGAAGCTGCGCGTCAGCCGGCTCTGGCGCGTACCTGCACGCTCTGGGAGCCGCCAGGCACAGCCTGCGGGCCATGCTGATCAGCTCGGCGGCCTACGCGGTCTGCGGGCTGCTCGGAGCTGAAGCCGATGGAGCCGCTGGCGCTGTCTGCGGTACCGCGGTCGCTACCTGGCTCGGCGCGCTGGCGTTCTGGTGGCAGCTGCGCGTCGCGCGGCGAGAGCTCGGCGACCGCCCGGCCGTGACCGGGCTGGTGCCAGATCCTAGCTACGAAGGTCACGGTGAGCTTACGTAGAATGAATGACTTTGCCGGGACCCGGAATGTATCAGCCGGCCAGGCCGCCGCTCCCTTGATCATGACGTCGAGCGACAGCCGGCCGCATGAGCGGACCGACAAAGCCATGGCAGGCGGCACTCGCCTGCCGGTGGTGGTGGCGACGATCTTCCGTGAGCACGGCAGCACGGGAGTCCACACGCACTTCGAGCAGCTTCGGCAGTACCTGGAACCCCGCAGCGGCCGCGTCACCATCGTCACCCCTTTCTCCTGGCGCCGATGGCTGACGTATCCCGTCTTCGGACCCCGCCTGCTGCTGCAGCGATGGAGCGGAGCGGCGAGCGTCTTCTGGTACCGGCACTGGCATGAGGTCTTCCTGACGAAGGCGCTGCATGCCTGCCTCGCTGACATCGGCGAGTGCGTCGTCTACGCGCAGGGTCCGGTGGAAGCAAGGGCGGCCCTGCGTACTCGCCGCGACCAGCACCAGCGGGTCGTCCTGGCGGTTCACTTCCGCACGTCACAGGCGGACGAGCATGCCGAGCCAGGCAGGGAAATCGCGGCCGACAGCACGATGTTCCGCAGGATCCGGAAACTTGAGCGGGATGTCATCCCGCGAGTTGACGGCCTAGTCTACGTGTCAGAGTGGGCAAGGACAGCACTTCTGGGCTGGCTGCCGGAAGCGGCCCACGTTCCGCACGCCGTGATCAGCAACTTCGTCGCCCCGATGCCCTTCCAGGCAGCTTCAGAGTCGATCGGCGACCTCGTCACCACCGGCAAGCTCGAGGACAGGAAGAACCATCGCTTCCTGCTCGAGGTACTAGCCGAGGCCAAGGCCGCGGGCCGGGAGTACACCCTGGACGTGTTCGGCGACGGCCCGCTCCGCCACGACCTTGCACGATATGCCCGCGACCTCGGCCTGCATGGCCAGGTACGGTTCCGCGGATACCGGCCCGACGTCCGGCGTTACCTACCCTGCTACCGTGCCTACGCTCACGCGGCCTACGCCGAGACATCCTCCCTCGCGATCATCGAAGCGATGGCGGTCGGCCTGCCCGTGGTCGCCGCCCCTATCGGCCCGATCCCCGAGCTATGTACCGACGGCGTAGAGGCCCGGTTTTGGCCGCTCGACGATGCCGCCGAGGCCGCCATGATCCTCATGAACCTGCTGGACTCCGAACCGACCCGCCTGATGCTGGCCAAGGCCGCGCGCGAGCGTTTCCACCGCGAGTTCGATGCGCGCCTGCTCGGCCCGCGCCTGGTGTCCTTCCTGACCGAGCCATCCACTCGCCGACCGCGGCCGGCCGACGATGCCGGCGACGGCCCGCCTGCCTTCGCACCGCGAGCCGCGGGGCACCGAGCCCGGCTGTGACCGCGGCACTCGGCCGCGCCGCGCCCGGCGCCGCGGTCGGCCTCTTCGGGCTGCTCGGCCAGGGCAACCTGGGCAACGACGCGTCAATGGAAGCAGTACTTGCCTGGCTGCGTTCCGAATATCCGTGCGCGCTCGTCGACGCGCTGTGCACCGGACCTGAGCAGCTCACGGCACGCTACGGCCTCCCCGCCACTCAGCTGCGCTGGTACACCTCACGGCGAGAGAGGCCGAAGCCAGCGGCGATCCCCCTGAAGATCGCCGGCAAGATCATCGACGCCAGACGGATCATCTCCTGGGTGCGTAAGCACGACATAGTCATTGTCCCAGGGATGGGAGTGCTGGAAGCCACGAACCTGCCGCAGGGACCATTCCAGACGCCGTACTCCATGTTCCTGCTGTCCGCGGTCGGCTGGCTCTCCGGCACCACGGTCGCACTCGTCAGCGTCGGAGCGAGCGTGCCGAGCAGCCCGCTGACCCGCTGGTTCCTCACCTCTGCGGCCAGACTGGCACGCTACCGGTCCTACCGCGACGAGCCGTCCAAAGAGGCACTGCGCCAGATGGGAGTCGATACGTCCAGCGACCGCGTCTACCCTGACCTGGTGTTCTCGTTGCCGGTTCCCGATCACGGTTCCGTCATCGCGAACTGCGTCGGCGTCGGCGTCATGGACTACTCCGGATCCAACGACGATCGCAAGCAAGGTGACGCCATCCGTGCCGCCTATGCGGCGAACATGACCGCCATCGTTCTCTGGCTGCTCGACAAGGGCCGTACGGTGCTGTTGTTCACCGGCGATGTCCACGACGATGCCATCGTTCAGCGCATCGTCGACGACGTGAAGTCCGTCCGACCCGCACTGCGGCCATCGGTCCTGACAATCTCCCCGGCATCATCGATTCAGGAGCTGATGCGGAACATGGCGACGGCCGAGTTCGTCATAGCAACGCGCTACCACAACGTCCTGTGCGGTCTCAAGCTGGGCAAGCCGACAATCTCCATCGGCTACGGAGAGAAATTCGATGCGCTGATGGCCCAGATGGGCCTGGCAGACTTCTGCCATTCGGCTAAGGCGGTAGACCTCAGCCGACTGATGAGTCAGATCGAGTTGCTCGAAGGCCAGGGCGCCCGGATCGCAGATGCGCTGGCCGAGCGCGGCGCGGCGAACGAGCGGCTGCTCGCGCAGCAGTTCGATGAGCTGTCAGATCTCTTCCGCCTCCCTCCGCCCCGACGGCGTCTCGGTGCCCGCGCCCGTCGGCTGTCCTCCGACCGGATCGCCGCCAGCCCGCCGATCCGGTATCACGGGCCCCAGCTAGGCGCTCCAGTGGACGACGCCTGCCCCGGCCGACGCCGCCCTACATGACCTACGGCGCGCGAATACAGCACGAGCAACCTGTCAGGTAACCTCGCAATGAATAAGACCATCGCCAGGATCATCGACCCTGACCACGCCGGATCGCTTACCCACCACTTCCGCCAGCAGAGGAACGAGCAATTCAAGCTCCAGTTTCCCGGTCTCGCTGACATGCACGTGCTCGATCTCGGCGGCACGGCGATTTCCTGGCAGGTTCTCGGGTTGCGGCCGCGCAGTGTTACCGTCGTGAACCTCGAGCACGCGGCAGACCCGGCCGAGCCATGGATCAAGGTCGTGCGCGGCGATGCGTGCGATGGCGGATTCGGCTCCTACGACCTGGTGTTCAGTAACAGCCTCATGGAGCACCTCGGCGGTCACGCTCGCCGTCAGAAGTTCGCCGAAGTAGTCCACGAGTCCGCAGACTGCTGGTGGGTGCAAACTCCATACCGGTACTTCCCCGTCGAGCCGCACTGGATTTTCCCCGGCTTTCAGTTTCTCCCGTTCCTCACTCGCGTAATGATCTGCAGGCACTGGCGGACGCTGCATCGAGCTGATCGGCCAGGAATGGCTGAGGCTATCGAGCTCGTCGCCTCGACCGAACTTATCTCGGCATCCGAGATGAGAGCCTACTTTCCGGACGGCAGAATCTGGTTCGAGCGCCCCGCGGGCATACCCAAGTCAATCGTCGCCTTCAGGAACGCAACATGACCGCGGATCGCATCGTCCTGTGGCCGCTGCACGCCTACCTACTGGCCAGGCGCGGTGAGTAAGGCGCCACGGGTGAGCGTCGGCTTGCCGGTCTACAACTCCGAGGCGTACGTTGCCGAGTCCGTGGAATCCGTGCTCGGCCAGAGCTACGAGGACTTCGAGCTGGTCATCTCGGATAACGCCTCGACGGACGGAACCGGCGACATCTGCCTGCGTTACGCACGGGCGGATCCCCGAGTCCGCTATATCCGCCAGCCACGTAACATCGGCCTGTCCCCCAATCACAACTTCGTCCTCCGCCAGTCACGCGGCGAGCTGTTCAAGTGGGCGGCGGCCGACGATCTCTACGGACGCGAGCTGCTGCGGCGCTGCGTCGATGCACTCGACGACAACCCGCGCGTCGTGCTGGCTCATGCGTGGCAGGCGGTGATCGACGGAACTCGCCGGGTGACGCAGGCTCTCGAGTACCCGCTGGAGACGGACTCGCCGTCCGCACCCCGGCGTCTCCGCAGCCTCCTGTTCGGCGGCAGCGGCGTCTTCGAGGAAAGCGACGGCAACCGGCACTCCCTCGTTCGCCTCGACAACTACGGCATCCTCAGGGCATGCGACGAGTACGGCGTGATCCGGGCCGATGTCCTGCGCCAGGTAGCGCCGCTCGGCAGCTATCACCATGCCGACCGGATCGTCGTCTGCGAGCTGCTGCTGCGCGGACCATTCCACATCGTGCCCGACTGGCTGTACTTCCGGCGCGAGTACCCTGACCGCAGCTACAACAAGTCCCCCGCCATGCGCGACCGCTGCGCGATCCTGGATCCCGCCAGGGCGAACAGGCTCAGGCATCCCGCTGCACGTCTGCTCGCTGAGTACATGTGGGGGTATCTGGCCGCCGTCAGGCATGCGCCGCTGCCGACCGCCGACCGGCGCGAGTGCTACCGGCAGATAGCGCTGTGGGCTCTTGACCGGGTCTCATGCAAAGTCAGGCAAAGGCCGTTGCAGCACATCGACACTCGTGTCTCGGAACTGTTCGACGACGGCAGCTTCTCTCTTCGATCGGCCGTGGCCGGGCCGCGCGAGGCGGCCGAATGAATGGGATAAGGGAACAAGACGGGGGCGCCGGGCCGCAGTACTATGACAAGGAATTCTGGCGCAGCGAGAACCTGAAATACGCTGAGCCCCATTACCGGCTGCTCAAGTCGGCTCGGATAATCCGGCGGCTAGCCGGCGATAGACCTCTCTCGCTGCTCGACGTCGGCTGCGGGCCAGCCACCTTGAAGAATCTCCTGCCGCCCAGCGTGGCCTATCACGGCGTCGATATCGCAATTCACGAGGATGTTCCTTACCTGACAGAGGCCGATATTGTCAAGGCCCCGATCAGGGTCGGCGACGCCAGGTTCGACATTATCCTGGCTCAGGGATTTTTTGAGTACGTCGGAGAGTACCAAGCGCAGAAGTTCGGCGAGATATCCGAGATGCTGGCCGACGACGGTATCTTCATCACATCATACGTTAATTTCGGTCACCGCAAGCCCATGATCTACGACCGGTATAGCAATGTGCAGCCAATTCAGGCCTTCCGGAACGGACTTTCCCGTTTTTTCGAGATCCGCAGGGCCTTTCCGACCTCGCACAACTGGGCGCACGGCGAGCCTAATCGCAAGCTAGTTAGGGCCGGCAACATGAGGGTGAACTTCAACGTGCCGCTGGTGACCCCGAAGCTGGCCGTTCAGTACTTCTTCATCTGCTCACCCAAAAGCTGACGCGTGCGCAGCGGTTAACTTTAGCCCCAGATGTCCCGCTTGACGTTGAGGATCACACGTGAACCGAGCGGGTCAAGCTTGATCGGCAGTTCCTGCATGCAGGCCAGCTCATCGCGGACAGCGCGCTGCCGCTCAACCGGGCACAGGACGAGCAGGAAGCCGCCGCCGCCCGCTCCGGTGACCTTGGCCCCGGACGCGCCGGCCGCCAGTGCCGATGCCACGGCTTGGTCGATTCGCCCGTTCGAGACGCCAGAAGCCAGCTTCCGCTTGGCCTCCCAGCCTTCGCGCATCGCCGCGCCGATTCCGTCGACGTCGCCGGACCGGAGCCGACCGACGGCCAGGCCCGCCAGGTCCCGCAGCAGGTCGAGATGTGGGCGGACTGCCTCGACGTTCGCGTTCTGCTCAGCCAGAATGGTGTTCGCGCTCCGAGTGACGCCGGTGTAGAACAGCATGATCTGCTCCTGCAATGCCCTGCGTTCCCTCGCAGGCAGGTCGACCTCTTCGGCGACGACCACCTCGCCAGGGCCAAACCGAATATCGCGGATACCGCCGAAAGCGGCGATGTACTGATCCTGCTTGCCGATCGGCTTGCCGCAGCGCTCGATCTCGATCGCACAGGCCAGGGCGGCGAGTTCCTCGGCCGGTACCTGCCGGCCATGGTAGGCGAACAGCGCGTTGAGCAGGCCGACCGTGACCGCGGACGACGAGCCGAGACCCGAGCCAGCCGACGGGATGTCGGCCAGCGTGGTGATCTCCACTCCAGCCGTCACTCCGGTCATCTTCATGGACTCGCGGACCAGCTCGTGTTCCAGGTCGTCGACCCGGGAGACAATCTCCTTTCTGGAGTAGTTGACATAGATCTCGTCATCGAAGCGCTGCTTGACGATGACGTAGACGTACTTGTCGAGCGCGCAGTTGAGCACCCGGCCGCCGTGCGGTCGGTAGTAGTCGGGCAGGTCCGTTCCGCCGCCGAGCAGGCCGATCCGCAAGGGTGTCTGCGTGATGATCATCGCCGTGCCCGTCCTGGCCACTCCGCCTTGGCTTGCCGGTACGCCTCGGGCGTGCCGATGTCCCTGAAATAGCCGTCGACGATCACGGCCTTCGCGCGGCCGACGAGCCTGGGCAGCAGGTCGAACCCGATGTCCTTCGGCGGCGGACCGAGCCCATCGAGGACATCCGACCGAAACGCATACATACCGGCATTAGTCAGATCAGATACTGGCTCGGCCGGCTTCTCGGTGAACCCGACCACGGTGCGGGCCTGGTCAAGCTCGACGACCCCGCCCGCCCACGGCCGCGGCGAGCGGAAGACAGTCAACGTCGCCATCGCATCGTTCGCGCGGTGCTCCTCGATCAGGACAGCCAGATCGAAATCGGTCAGGTTGTCGGCATTACAGGCCAGGAAGAACCCGTCCTCGTCGTCGTCGAGCCAGCCCCGGTTCACCACCAGGGTGCCGGCGCTGCCGAGCAGTTCCGGCTCGAACGTCAGGCGGACCTCCGGCGGCACAGTCCGCCCGGCGACGTGCCGCGTGACGGCCTCCGGCAGGTGGTGCAGATTGACCAGCACCTGACCGACGCCCGCCAGGGCGAACGCATCGAGCCAGATGTCCAGCAGCGGCGCGCCGTCCACGGGGAGCATGCACTTCGGCGTGGTATCCGTGACCGGCCGCAGCCGGCTCCCGACTCCAGCCGCGAGCAGGACGGCTCTCACTGGGCTGACCTGCGGACGACGCCAAGTTCCCGCATGCGAGCGTTCGCCTTGGCCAGCACGCCGTCGAGCCCTTCCACGCCGTCCAGCCAGGCAGCGTACGCCGCGACCGACTCGGCGGGAGTACGCGAGGGCTTCCAACCAAGCGCGCCGAGCGCACTGATGTCCGACAGGATGTGGCGGGTATCACCGAACCTGTATTCGCCCGTGACGCGGCCGGGCTCGGTGGAGCCATAGTGGCGCCTCACGACGTCGGCGAACTGCTGAGTGGTGACCGGCTCGCCGCCGCCTACGTTGAACACCTTGCCTACGGCGTCGTCATGCTCGAGTACAAGCAGGTTGGCGTCGACAGCGTCGTCGATGTTCACGTAGTCGCGGACGGCAAGGCCGTCCTCGTAGAGGACGGGCGCCTGGCCGAGCAGGTAGCTCAGGCAGAAGATGCGGCACGCGCCGGAGTAGGCGTTGTAGACGGACTGCCTCGGGCCCTGCACGATGCTGTACCGCAGCGCGACCGTGGGAATGTCGTACCGGCGGCCGAGATTGATAGCCAGCGTCTCCTGGCCTAGCTTCGACATCCCGTACGCGTTCTGCGGGTTCGAGACGCGCTCGGGCGTCGGCTGCATCTCGAGCGGGCCTCCACACTGCGGGCACGGGATGTCCCATCGGCGCTGTGCCAGCCCGCTCTCCGGGCGCATGTCAGGCACCTGGTCACCGTCGGCCGGGCATCGGTACAGCCCTTCGCCCATTGCCGCCTGCGACGATGCCACGATGACGCGAGCAAGATCGAGCCGCTGGGCGACGATGATCTCGTACAGCAGGGCTGTCGAGACCACGTTGACGTCAAAGAAGCGGGAGAAGTCAGGGAGGTAATCCTGATAGGCGGCAAGGTGATACACCGCGTCCACCCGGCGCAGCAGGTTGGCCAGCAGGTCCATATTGCGCACATCGCCCTGGTAGAAGTCGACCTCGGGCTGAAGGTACGCGGGCCTGCTGTCCCGATGCACCGGCGGCGTGAGGGCGTCGAGCACCACGACGTCGTGGCGGGCGGCCAGCAGGCGGTCACAGGTATGCGAGCCGATGAACCCAGCGCCGCCGGTGACGAGCACTCTCATGCCAGGCGCCCCTTCTTGCGCTCGGCCACCTCGCGGTAGACATCCAGGGTGGCCCCTGCCGTCGCTCCCCATGTGAACTGGCCGGCTCGCCGCAATCCCCGGTCGCGCAGCGCATCGCGGCCCGAGCCGACGGCCACGGTGATCGCTTGCGCTATCGACGCCGGGTCGGTCGGATCGCAGAGCACGGCTGCGTCTCCCGCGGTCTCTGGCATCGCGCTGGTGTCCGAGGTGACCACGGGGCAGCCGCACGCCATGGCCTCGAGAATCGGCAGCCCGAACGTCTCGTTCAGCGACGGGTACACGAAAGCCTCGGCGGCCCGGTAGAACGTGACCGTCGTCTCAAGCGGAACTCCGCCGACGAACACCACGTCATCGGCGATGCCTAGGTCGGCAGCGAGAGCGTGCAGCCCGGAGACGTACTTCTCATCTCGCCCAGGGCCGACGACGGCCAGTTGCCTGCCGGGGAGCCCGAGTCTCGCGATCGCCCATGCCCTCAGCAGCCCGTCGCAATTCTTGTATGGCCACAGCGAGGACACGAAGAGGACAAACGGCTTAGTAACGCCAAAGGATGCTACCTCGGTGCGCGCCAGGTCGGCATCCCCAGGGGTGAAGAGATCGTGATCGACTGCCTCGTAGATCAGCCTCAGCTTGCGATCGTCGACGTCCAGATAACGCTGGATCTCCGAACGCAGGCTCTCGGAGTTAATGATGATCGTGTCCGCCAGCCGCGCCGTGCGCGGGTACTGCAGGCGTCGGTAGGCACGCGGCAGCGGCGAGATCGCCTCGGGGGTCGTATAGGCGTGCATCGTCTTCATGTGGATGACCAGCGACCACGAGATGGTGACCAGCGGCGCCATCAGGGTGTTGAGCACGTCGATCCGGGCTGGCGGAAGGCGGAGCGGCGTGTAGGCGTGCTCGGACATCGTGCGCAGCCCGCGCCGCTCATTCGACCATGGGTAGGTGATATACGAGACGTTCTGGCCGTAGCCCTGATGCAGGGGCCTCGACTTCGGGCTGACGAGCAGCTTCAGCTCCTCGCCCGGTCCGAGCCGCCTCGCCATCTCAGGGATCACCCGAGTCCAGAACCAGTGGGCGCCGGACGGATTGGCCGGGTCATCGGTCAGCAGGTTGATAGCTACCCGCATTGGTACCTGCCATCTCGGCCAAGGTGATCAAGCGGCTCCGCCTTAGAACACATGGGCCGCAATCGCATCCGTGGTCATTCGCGATTGCCGGATGAACTGCGCCAGCGCATGCATGATCGCCTGGTGCATGTCCTCGACGATCCCGTAGTTGGCGGCGTCCACGTGCACGGCCACCTCGGCGATCTCCCTGGCCCGTCCGCCGCCGAATCCGGTCAACGCGATCGTGGTCACACCGTGCTGGCGTGCCCACTTCAGCGCGTTCACGATGTTGGCCGAACGGCCTGACGAGGAGATGGCGATCAGCACGTCGCCCGGCGCCGCCTGCGCCCGCAGCTGGTGGGCGAAGACATCCTCATAGGCGATGTCGTTGGCGATGGCCGTGAGGATCTCGACGTTCGCGGCCAGGCTCAGTACTCGCGGCGCGAGGTCGGTAGCGGTGCCGACAGCCTTCACGTGATCGCACTGCAGGTGATTGGCGATGGCGGCCGACCCGCCGTTGCCGCAGGAGAAGACGTACCCCCGGCGCTCGTAGGCGGTGACCAGGACTTCTGCCGCCCGGTCGAGCGCCGCCGGATCGATTGACTTCGCCGCCCTGGCCATCTCCTCGCTGTACGCGTCGAAGTAGGCGGCCGCGATCGGGTAGCGGTCGGCCGGAAACCTGGTCGGACTGCCGGTGTCCAGGGGTGGGAACGACGACAGGTCGCTGACTGCGCTCATGCCGCGATACGTTCCACGAGGAATGGCGCCGCCTCGGACAGGCTCGCGAATCGCCACACCCCTGGCCGCGCCAGCTCCGAGAGGCCTACATAGATCGCGCGGGCGCCGATCGCCCGTGCGAGTCCCATGTCCTCGGGCCGGTCTCCTACCACCCATGACTCGGTGAGATCGAGGTTCAGCTTATCTCTGGCCGCATTCGCCATGCCAGTTCCAGGCTTGCGGTCATCGCTGGTCCGCGCGAAGGCCTCGACGACCCCGTCCGGGTGATATGGGCAGAACACGAACAGGTCGATGTGCGCCCCGACGTCTGCCAACCGCCGCGCGATGTGGTCGTGCACCGCCGCGATGTCGTGCAGCCCGTACAGACCCCTGGCCACTCCTGCCTGGTTCGTGAGCACTGCCACCGGGATCCGTGCTCGATTGAAGCTGGCGATGGCCTCTGGCGCTCCGTCGATGAATTCAACTCGGTCCACGGAGCCGACATAGCCGTGATCGACGATGATGGTGCCGTCGCGATCGAGCAGGATGCCCGGTCGCGAGGGACCTGCCGCCTGCTGGCCGTCCGCGCCGGGGCCGGCTGGCCTAGCCCGGGTGGCCACGGCTGCCACATGGGCGCCGCCAACGGCAGTGCCGCGGACTGCAAGCGTCATCGGGCCACCTCACCTAGGGTCAGCGCGCTGGGGTTTTTGTCGTGAACCTTGTGTGCATAGGAGCATCGAGCGGCCAGGCGTGATACTAGGATCGACTTGTGAGTCAGCGGTGCACGAGCGCACGCCGACGGGAGCTGTCGGCGGCTGTGCGCGTCCGCTGACGGCAGCCGACCCTCCTACCTGGCCGAACGGTCGAGCGCGCTATGGCCAGCGAACTCCGGGGGGACCTGGCCGCTCAGGGATTCGGCGGCCGGCGCCCGCGGGGCGCTTCTGGCGGGCGCGAGGGAATGGGAGCTGCCAAGGCTCTCATCTGACTTGTCCGCCGCCACGAGGACGGCCGAGATTCCCGTCAGCCCTGCCAGCCTCAGCATCTCGCCCGCGGCGTGGACCGCCGCGGCCGATGACCGCCCCGCAGTCACGACGACCACAGCGTCGTCCGCCCAGCCTGCCAGGTAGTCCCCGCCGAGTGCCGGGTCGAGTACGGCCAGCGTGAGCACCACGTCGGCCGGCCGGCAGGCGGCCGCCAGTTCGTCGCCCGCGTGCGCGGCGTGGGCGCCGAAGGGGCCAGCCGGAACGTAGTCGTCCTCGGG
>DATIZP010000004.1:0-72341 GCA_035517035.1 Streptosporangiaceae bacterium
GTCACAACTGACCATGATCAGAGCCGGCCGGCAGTAATCAAGCCAACACGCTAGGCCGGCTCTCAGGAGACCGCCAAGCACTCGGCCAGTCACCTTCAGTCACCGGAAACCCGGCTCAGCAGCACTGGGTGAATGCTTACCTCGGCGCGACTCCGGACTGCGAGGGTGCGGGTCCTGGAGTGTCGAAGGGGCTCACTGACGGGACCGGTGCTGTGCTGGTGCTTATGATGAAGGGCATCGATGCCTTGTGATGGCGATGCTGGTGCACCGCCGGAGACGCGGAGCACGCGCTCACGAGCACGATGATGGTCGCCAGTGGGATAAGCCGGGGACTCATTTCTGACTCTCTGCCTCCTTGAGCGCAGGCCGTACTGATGGGTGGATTATGCCAGACGCTGTTCGGGACGTAGCGAGTACCGTGCCTCCGAATCTCGTGACATATCTGTGCATAGCTGCCCCAGGCGTCCTGGGCAATGCATCTACATCCAGGCGCATCGTCACTCAGCTCGTTATCTAGACTGTCGATTGCCGCAGACCGGTAACGACTTCAGGTGCCAGAGTACGGGGCGCCGCCGGTCCACGTTGTCCTGGTCCAGTGCGGCTTGAAGCTCATGTGCCTTCAGCCTCGATGGCACCCGGGCCTTGAAGGAGCGTTTCTTCCTCTTGCGACGTGAACGGTAGCGTTCGGCGATGTCCTGCGAAGCGGCAATGAAGGCCGCTCCGGCAATCCCGATCAAGAGTCCACTGACAAAGAGATACCGGTTCTCTTGCGACACAAGGATCGGATCGGTGCCCGACCAGTAGGGACTGATGACCTCCGTGGTTCCTGTCCACATTCCTGTAGTTGAGAAAAAGGGATCAGCGACGTCTGTCTGGTATGTCTGAACCTCGTCAGGCGCGAGCACCGCCACTTGCCCTGTCGGCGGGACCCAGTGTCCTGTAGGTGACTGTGGATACATCTCGCCGCCGCTGAACTCCACGCTAGGGAGGGTCACCTGGAAATTGGCTCCGGCAACGGAGTAGTCCACGGAGTCCTCGCGAACCGTGAACTGGGCGGTCGCCTTGTAGACACCTTGTCGGAGGGCAGCTTGGAGGTCAGGAGTCAGCAGTGGCGAGGTAAGAACACTGTAGACTGCGCTGTTGCGTGAGTCATCCGTGCCCGCTAGCTGATCAGTCCACGGGCCATTGTCAGTGGTGAATCCGCCATTCGCCGCAAGGCCACCGTATTGATCCGAGCTTGTGATCAGCCATCGGAATCCTCCCGGCACACTATTTGCGTAAAGCGTCAGGAAGAGCGCGCCCTCGCTGGCCTGCGACCCGTCGAGAACTGCCAGAAGCTGAACGCCTGGCTTATCTACCGAGATATCAATCATGGGAGGAAGCTGACCTCGTACGCTCTGCGATTCATCCGGAGGCAGAAGAACATAACCCAACCAACCGAGAAACAGCGCGAGGACGAGGAAGACTATCCACAGCGGCGGCAACAGCGCCGGGCGCCGTCGACCACTAGGCGACGCTCTCACTTGAGCAGCGTCCTGTGCCGGGGTTGAGTCGCGCACCGGCGAGAGCGCCCGCTGTCGCCGTGATCTCCTCCGCCGTTGCCGCCAAGACGCGGCTGCGATCAGGAGCACGGCAGCGGCCACGCCAGCGGCCGTCGTTTGTGAAGGCTGCCGAATCGCCATCGGCCGAGCATATAGGGTCACGTGCAGAACAGCGCTCTGGAGCAGACCCGCCACTCGTTACGGTGGGAGGCGGGCCTAGCTGACGGACCGGAGCCATAGGCACTTCCTCGGCTTGGTAATGCCCCAGCCTAGAGATCGACTGATGCAATGGTGAACCTTCAGTCTCCGGTAAACGACCGACAGATGGAAGCGCTGCGCTGGATAGCCGACGGCTGCCCGCCGTCGGGCAAGGGCCCGGCATATAAGATCATGGCTGTCGCACTTCAGAACCGGCGGCTGATCACTGTCTCGAGAAAGAAAGGAGAATGGCACGCCGACCTCACGCCGCGAGGACAGCATTACCTCGACCACGGTTGCTACCCTGCGTCGGCCCGTCAGTCGATGGCGTGCACAGGACCACTTGAGTCCGAACGACCGCGCACAACAAGAAACATGCTGCGGTCGTCGGCGACAGATGTAGACCTCCCAGGATCCGGGCAGGGCGCGACGAGCATCCAGACCAGATCGCGCAAGCTATCGCCCACCGAGCAGCTGATCGCCGACATCATCACCGCGGGAGGCGAACTGCGGATCGACCGCTCCGTCGATCCCACGAACTACAAGGTGCGTGTCGCCTCAGCCATCGCCTTCGGCAAGGTCCCGGAAGGCAAGCAACTCGTGATGGAGGTCGACGGGGGCTGGAGAAACCTGGTCCTGCGATTGCAGGACAAGCCCGCTTGGATGACCGCCCAACTTGCACCAATACCTGTGCCTCGGCAGCTCCGCAATCCGCATGGAGCTGTGCGAGCTCTCCTTAACGACCGCTCTCGCTTCAACGTTTCCAGGCCCGTACGCGACCGGGCGCTTCGTCTGCTGCAAGCCCTCGTCGCCGAATCGGAGCGACGAGGCTACCAAGCACGATCCGCGAGGCCGATCGACATCAGCGTTCGCTCACGCCGAGTGCAGCCGACCGCCCTACTTTCAATCGTAATCGACAGTCATGCCGTTCCACTGAATCTGTCTCAGGACCACTCCTGGAACGCGCCCCAGCCAGACATGGCCACGCTCGTCATCGAGGTGATCGGCGGTCGCGAGTACCGCAAGTCCCGCTGGACTGACGGTCAGCTCCCGCTCGAAGAGCAACTGCCCGAGATTCTCCAGGAGGCGGAGCTGCGTGCCGCGTTCGCCAAGGAGGAACGGCTGGCAGTTGAGCGGGAACGCCGGGACCTCCGGCGCCGCTGGGAAGCCGCCATGGAAGCAGCGAGAGAACGATTCCGCGAAGCTCACCGCGCGGAGGTTCTCATGCGCCAGCTTAAAGACTGGACTGCGGCAGCCGATCTGGACCAGTATCTCGCGGCGCTTGAAGTTAAAATCGCCAACATGCCCGAATCGGAAGAACGATCAGCCGCCATGGAGTGGCTGGATTGGGCAAGGAACTACAGGGGTGGTCTCGACCCGCTGAATAACAGGCTCGCCATGCGCGAAGACCCTCAACCCACTGCGGCCAACCTGCAACCTCATCTAGGTCCTTGGAGCTTCTACGGGCCGTTCGAGCGTCCTTGAATCCGTCGCATTACAGAGGAGAGCTATCGCCAGATGGTTACCCGACCTTGAAGATCGTGTCCATAACCTCGGCGCCAGTACTTATCACGGGCCGTAGCTCATGCCGATAGACGGCCTCGGTCGTAGTCGTGACGCTATGCCCGACCAGCCTGGCGATCTCCTCAACAGGGACGCCCTGCTCGCTCATGATCGAGACGAAGGTGTGTCGCAGCTCGCGCGGCGTCCAATTCTCACCGATTCCTGCGGCAGCGCAGATCTTTCTGAAAGAACGCCGAACGTGGGACGCATCCATCGGCGTGCCGACAGCGGACGCGAACACCAGTCCCCGGTCTTGCCACAGCGAACCGGCAACCAAGCGATCTTCCGCCTGCCTGACCTTCTGCACCTTCAGCGCCTCGACAACCGCCACAGGCAAGCGAAGTGTGCGCCGGGACTTGCGGGTCTTGACGTCGCCATGCGACCTGACCGACCGCCACACCGCCATGTTCGGCGGCACCGGCGGGTCGGCGCTCGGATCGCCGGCAAGGTCAACGTCATCCCATCGCAGGGCTCGAGCTTCCTCGGTCCGGCAGCCCATCAGCAGGCAAAGGACGATGTAGCCATACAGACGCGACCTCTCCGCCGCCTCGATCAGGGCATGAGCCTGCCGCAACGTCAGCGACCTGGACGGCCTCCCCTCCTGCCCCCTCGGAGCTGTCACGAGCGCAGCGACGTTCCGGCCGACCAGATCGTTGGCCTCGGCGTACCGGATCGCCCGCACGAGCGCAGCACGAGCCATCTGAACCGCCCTGGTCGAACGACTCTGAGCCAGCTTCACAAGTGCGGCGCGAACGTGCGCGGATGTTAGATCCCTCAGCCTGGTCGCCCCGATCAGCGCCACCAGAGGCGCAAGAACTTCACGGTTCGTGGCGACAGTCTTCGCCGACACGCCGGTAAGACCGTTGGCCAGCCAGTCATCTACCGCATCCCGGACCGTGTAGGTCGCCGACGTGCGGATGCCGTCCCTCAGTTCGTCGTGCAGCGCCTGGAGCTTGTCCCTGACCTCGGCCTTGGACTGGCCGCTGACCTTCCGGCGGATCCTCCTGCCGTCACCGCTGTGCCCCAGCGAGACCACGCCGCGCCATCGCCCGGCGCATGACCGATGCTGCCTCGCGTCTAAGCACTCCGTGCCAACGCGGTGGTCGAAGTAGATCGAGTCGTCACCATGGCCGCGCCGCTTGTCCGCCATGGCCGAACGCTAGCACGCATGGCTCCCACTTTGGCTCCCACCCTCGGCCTTGGATGGCTCCACATGGCCCTGATCAGTCGGGATGGCGGGATTCGAACCCGCGGCCTCCTGCTCCCAAAGCAGGCGCGCTAACCAAGCTGCGCCACATCCCGCCTGGATTGAAGCTTATCCTGGCCGGCACGCTCGACGAGGGCGCAGCACGCGAGCACCGGCGCACTCCCGGAGGCCTGCCGACCGCGCGCCGACGAGCAACCCTGCCAGACGCCGCCAACGCCAGGAACCCGGTACGCTACTGCGTGGCGGTTCAGCAAACCCGCGGGCGTAGCTCAATGGCAGAGCCCCAGCCTTCCAAGCTGGTCATGAGGGTTCGATTCCCTTCGCCCGCTCCTTCGCCCGCAGCCGCGGCCGCCTACGTGCGGCAGGTGATGGCCGGCGGGCCCTGGCAGCCTGCGAGCGAGTCCGGCGCGGGCTGGGCCTGAGCGCAACCCCCGGGTGCGCCCGCGGCTTGGCTAAGGGTGCTGCCCCCGCGGAGACGGGCCCGTGCCCTTGACGACAGGCTTCGGGCAGCCTCGCACCAGACCGGCCGGAACCTGGCCCGGCCGACTGCGTGTCGCCCCTGCCCGCGCGGGACGCGCGGGCAGGCGGCAGGGACCTTGCATCACGTGGAAGGCGCCCCGCGCGCTCGTCGTCATAACATCGAAGGAATGGATGCCCAGCCCGAACAGCACAGCGACGACGACCGCCACGGCTACGCCCGCAAGGGCTCCCCTGCCGGGCAGGCGGGTCACCAGCCAGGCTCCGAGCAGCGAGATCAGGCCAAGCGCCGGGACGTAAAACCGGACGAGAGGCAGCACGAAGATCGTTACGGCAGAGCCAGGTCCGACGGTCCAGGTGTAGGCGAAGTACAGACCCCAGATGGCCAGCCAGGACGCTCCGAGCGCGAGACCGACGCCGAGGTCGCGGCGGGCCGCGGTCGCCCGTTCGCCTTCGGAGTGCCGGCGCAGCAGCCACTGCCCGAGAATCCACCCGAACGCCACCAGGGCCAGCAGGTACATAGGCGTCGTCCAGGCCAGATCCCTGGGCATGTTCTTCAGGTTCGGCAGCACCGCGGACAGACTGAACTGGATCTCACCTGGACGGTATCCCGACTGCAGCGGGCCGCCGTAGACCACCGAGTCGAACCCGCCGACACCAGCGCAGAACACCACCGCGGAGCCCAGCCACCACGCCAGCGTCGTTCCCGCCAGCCGCGTCGCCGGGAGCCGCCACGCGATGATGACCGCGACCACAGCGCAGCCAAGGACCACGATGTCGGTGTACCGGGTGAACGTCGCCACTTCCAGCGCGACGAACCCGGCCAGGCCCGCCCAGGTGCGCCGCCGTCGGCTGGCTTCCGTTGCCAGCACAGCCCACAGCAAGGCGCCAGCACCAGCGGCGATGAGGGAGGCGTCGAAGAAGGTCGGCATGTAGTCGCGCCACGCGAACACGATCGCCGTGCCGGAGGAGCAGTACAGCCCGACCGCTGCGGTGCCACCGAACCGCCCGAGCCAGCGGCGGGCCCCGATGTAAAGGCCGATGCAGGCGAGCGCGCCGTAGAACAGCGCGGCCAAGCGGATGATCCCCAGGGCCTGGAACGCCACGGCCAGGAACGGATAACCGGGATCCTTCTCGCTGATCCACCGGCCGTCCGCGAGCTGCACCCACTGCGGGAGTCCCGCCTGCGGGCCGAACAAGGGGCCGAGCGGTCCCGAAGCCTTTGCCGCCAGAGCGTGGGCCTGCGCGGTGGACAGGGTAAGGAAGTGCCCTTCGGTCATCGCAACGACAGACGCGCGGTAGGCGTAGTCATCCGGCTCGACCAGCATCGGCGTCGTCCGGAGGGCCACGAAGCACAGCACAGCGAAGGCGGCGGCCGCGAGCAGCAACTCCAGCCTGACCAGGCCCGCCGCGGCGCGGCGCGGCGCGATGGCGACGGCCGACGCCTCCTCGGCGTACGTGGCGCCGGTCACGGTCTACGCCAGCCGCTAGCGGTTGCCGGGGTCATATTCCGAACCGTACCGGCGCGCCCTCCGTGCTCAGCGCGAGAATCGTGTGAGTTCCGTGTGAGCCGACGTGCGGCGGAGTCGCGGTCAGCTGAGGGTGGCGCGAAGGGCCAGGCAGTGGCGGGCAGCGCGGCGGGCCAGCAGGATGCGGGCGAGGCTGGCCACGGCCGCCGCGCACGCCGGGACGGGCGACAGTCTGCCGGGTGCGAGATCGAGCTGAGCCGCGAGGAGTGCTAGGCCGAGGCCGTCGGCGCCGATCGCGGCGAAGCCGGCGATCGCGGCCGCTGCGGAGGCGCGGCCCGGTCGGTCGGGAAGCCAGCGGGTCAGGCTCCCGGTGCTCCCCAGACTCACGGCCACCGCGCAGACGGTGACCGCTACCGCCGCGGCGACCAGGAGCAGGCCGGCCTCGGTTGCGGCGGCGCCCGCGTGGTGCCAGGGAATGGCGAAGCGGACGCCGAGGTGGCTGCACAGAGCCGTGGCGATCCAGAGCAGGCCGACCAGCGGGCCGGTGAGCAGCAGGGTGCCCGCCACCTTGCGGGATTGCGCGGCGGCGATCTCCGCGTGAAAGCCGGAGGCGACCCGCGCGGGGTCGCCGAACTCCCCGATCGCCATGCGGCAGCCTTGCTCCGCAGTCAAGCCAGCCGCACGGTAGGCATCCGTAGCGTCGAGAAGGCCGGAACGGAGCTCGGCGATTATCTCCGCCCGGTGCCTGGCGGTACCGGGCAGGCGGGTCATGACGGCCGCCAGGTAGCGCTCGGCCTGCGGGTCAGTCAGGTCGGGAGGCGCGCCCCGGCCGGGCATGCCTAGCCCGGCTGGCCTGACGTGCGCGCCCAGTGGGCTCATGGCGCGCTTGGCTCCAGGGACGCGGGCCGAAGCAGCGTGGTGATCGCGGCGGAGAACTCGCTCCAGGCGCCGCGTTCGGTGTCCAGGGCGCCGCGGCCTGCCGGCGTCAGCTCGTAGACCCGGCGGCGGCGCCCTCCGGCCTCGGACCAGCTCGCCCGGACCAGGCCCGCGCGCTCGAGCCGATGCAGCGCCGGGTAGAGGGTCCCGGTCGGCAGATCGAGCTGCCCGCCGCTGCGTACCCGGAGCTGCTCCATGATCGCGTAGCCGTGGCGCGGGCCCGGCTCAAGGACCGCGAGCAGGATCCCGTCGAGGTGGCCCTTCAGCGCTTCCGCTCTCATAAGTAGGCATGCTACCCTACGAGCTATCAGTAGTGTCGCTACAGGTAGAACAGCTACTCTCAGTGGAGCGTGGGCGGCAATGAGCGAGACCGCGAGCCTGGTGACGCGAAATGTCGTCTTTACGATCGTCGTGCCAGGGCTGGGCGGAGTCTGGGTGCCGTGGCGGATCCTGGCCGACAGCGGGCAGGAGAGCGTGAGCCCGGCCGGGTGGGCGGCGGTGGCAGTGATCGCCGCCGGCGCGGCCCTCTACGCCTGGTGCGTGTGGACCTTCGCGGCGGTCGGCCGTGGCACGCCGGGGCTGTGGGACTCGCCCCGGCGCGTGGTGACCGCCGGGCCGTACCGGTGGGTGCGGAATCCGATCTACATCGCGGCAGTGCTGATCGTCGGCAGCGAGGCATGGCTGTTCATGTCGTGGCGGCTGCTTGTCTACGCGGCTGCGATGGCCGCCGCCTTCCACCTCTTCGTGACCACCCATGAGGAGCGACGGCTGACCCGGCGCTTCGGCCAGCCCTATCTGGAATACCGGCGGACAGTGCCGCGCTGGATCCCGCGCCCGCCGCGTCCGCCGCGTTTTCGCGGGCCGCTCGCCGGATCGGACGGCCCGCCCCCGTGCAACAATGAGCCATGCCCGTCCGCACCGTCATCGAGCGCGGACCTAAAGGGAAGCGATCGGTGGCCTTCGGCATCGACTGGCCCGGTTGGTCACGGGGCGCGCGGAGCGCCGAACTTGCCCTGGAGACACTCGAGTCCTATCGGGAACGCTATCGGCCCGTCGCCGGTCTCGCCGGGATGGCGGGGGAGTTCGACGCCGCCGGTCCCCTGGAGGTCGTGGAGGACAGGGTCGGAACAGGTTCGACCGACTTCTGGGGCATCTCCTTCTCGCCTTCTGCGACCGAGCAAGGGCCGATGGGCGAGGCGGAGCTGGAGCGCGGTATCACGCTTTTGCGAGCCTGCTGGGAGTTCTTCGACGGCGTCGCGGCGCGGGTCTCGCCGGAGATGCGCAAGGGCCCGCGGGGAGGAGGCCGCGACCGCGACCAGATCATCGGCCACACCATCCGCACCGAAAGCGAGTACTTCGCAAAGCAGGTCGGGTTGCGGATACCGGAGCGCGCGGCGCTGACCCCGGACGGACTGCGGCAGCACCGCGAGACCTACCTCGCGGCGATGCGCGCCTACAACGCCGGCGAGATCACGCGGCGGATGCGATCGTGGACGCTGCCCTTCCTCATCCGGCACTCCGCGTACCACACGCTCGACCATGCGTGGGAGATGGAGGACAAGGACCTCTCCGCCGAGGACGGGGCCTGACCCTGGCCTGACCCCCGGACCGGTGTGTCGTGGAGCGGCTGGTCGCCGACGGCCTGGCGAGCGAAGTGCTTGCGGCCGACATGAGACGCCTACTCGACTTCCTTGAGAATCCTCTGCAGCGACTCGTTCTGCTCGCGCAGGTAGTCCAGTTGCGCGCTGACGTCCCCGAGCTTGAGATCGGTGTGCTCCTGGGCGGTAATCGCCAGGTCGGCGAGCGGCCGAAACTCCGGTCGCGAAGCCCGTAGAGCACCATGCCGAGCGCGATCAGGCCGGCCGCGCCGGTCGACCGCGAACTGACTCGAGGGGTTGCAACGGCGTTCCGCGCGGCCCCGAGTCCTCATCGGCCAGCGCACCTGGCCATCGGGCTGGCTCAGCCGCCGGTGCATCGCGGGGTGGCCTTGACCAGGCGTACGGTCAGCGACGGGCGCGGCCCCGAGTCGTGGCGGAACTGGGCCACGATCTGCAGCCCGGCGCCAGATGGCAGCGCGTGCGGGTGGATGACGACGACGTTCGGCCCTCGGCCGACCGTCACTATCCTCCGTAGCCGGCGCAGCCGTTGGCTCGGGTCACCGCCGAGAGGAAAACCGCGGCAGGCCGGGTTCGCGTGGCCCGAGAAGGTGACGCTGGCCGGGACACCGTCGGTGCGCAGCGTGCGCTGGAGCCCGGCCGGGTCTCGCAGTTCGCGGACGGTGATGCGGATGCCGCCGTTGGCCTGCGTGGTGACCGTCCACGCGGCCAGCTGCGCGGTGGCCTGGTGGCTAACCTGGTGGCCGGCCTGGTTCCCGCCAGCAAGCAGCATCGGCACCGCCAGGGCGGCCCCCGCCACCGCCGCAACCGCCCCGGCCAGGCCGGGGATCCGGCGCCTGGCGCGGATCGCGTGGCCGCGGCTGACGATTCGCGCCGCCGGGGTGTCCATGTGCACGCCGGTGACAGACTCCCTCACCGCCGTGATCAGTTCGTCGTCGTTCATGATCGGCTCTCCTGCTGGTGTTCGGGTACGAGGTCGGACCGCAGCGTGGCGAGGGCCTGGCTCATGTGAGCCATGACCGTGTGGGGGCTGATGCCGAGCACCTCCGCGGTACGGGCGGTGTCGAGATCGAGCAGCAGCCGCAGCGCGACCACCTGCCGCTGCCTGGCGGGCAGTCGCATCAGGGCCGTCCTGATCCGCGGATCGATCAGGCCGTCGGAAGGCCCGCCACCGGCGGGCAGGTCAGCGACCACGCCGAGATCGGGCACCGGCACCTCCCTGCGGCGGCGCCGCCACCGGGAGATGTTCAGGTTCAGCGCCGTGCGCACCACCCACGCCGCCGGGGCCGGGTGCCTGCCGACGGTGCGCCACGACGCGTACGCGCGGGCGAAGGCCTCGGCGACGACGTCCTGCGCCGTGTCCAGGTCGCCGACGCTGATCAGGACCGCGCGAAGACAGTCATCCCTGGACCTGAGGTAGAACTCCGCGAAGTCCGGCCGTTGGCTTCCCACACTCTCTTAACGCTCAGACGGCTCCCGAGGGACTAGGCGCGCGATCTGCCCGGCGGCCGGTGAGCGCGATCGCCGATCCGCCACGCGGTAGCGTGGCACCTGACGTCGCGCGAAGGAGCCCTGCCATGCCGTTGTTCTCGAACCAGTCAGGCGCCAGCTCCGCGGTCTGGGAACCCCAGGCCGCCGACAGCAGGCTGGCGCATACCGCCGGAGCCCAGGACGCCGGGATCTTCACCTCCGACCTGTCTGTCTCGGAGTACGTCCTGCTGGGCGAGGCGGGCTTCGAACCGCTTGGCTTCGTGGTCGGGTCGTCGATCTACCACGTCGGCATCCAGGTCGGCCGGTGGTCGCAGAACCAGGAGCTCGGCGTTCTCACCCAGGCCATGTACAACGCCAGGGAACTGGCCATGGCCAGGATGCAAGCGGAGGCCGACCATCTCGGCGCCGACGGCATCGTGGGCGTGAACCTGAAGATGCAGATGTACGCGTGGGGCCAGGGCGTGCTCGAGTTCATCGCGACCGGCACCGCGGTACGGGCGCTGACCGGCACCGGCGCGCACAAGGCGCCGAACGGCCGCGCGTTCACCTCTGACCTGTCCGCGCAGGACTTCTTCCGGCTGCTCGCGGCAGGCGCGGTGCCGGTGGCGTTCGTGCTCGGCACGTGCGTCTACCACATCGCGCATCAGTCGGTGATGCAGAGCCTGCGGCAGACCGGGCAGAACCAGGAGATGCCGCAGTTCACCCAGGGCGTCTACGAGGCCCGCGAACTGGCCCTGTCGCGGATGCAGGCGGAGGCCACGCAGGCCGGGGCGGGTGGCATCGTCGGCGTGAGCGTCGCGGTGCTCAACCACGTCTGGGGCGAGCACGCCACCGAGTTCCTGGCTACCGGCACGGCGATCCGGCGGCTGGCCGACCAGCACAAGCTGCCGGACACGACACCCAAGCCCACGTTCACCCTCGGCCTGGACGCCTAGCCCAGGCGACAAGCCAGGCGAGCCTGACCGAGCCGAGCCTGGCCGGCCCGCCAGCGCTACACCCGAACCGCGAACCCGGTCGTCCGCAGGCCGACGCCGCCCCTCCAGATCTCGAACCCTGCCTCGACGCTGGTCAGCCACCATCGCGGCCTGATCAGCCCGTCTCGCTCGGCCACCCGTACGAACGCCCGCACGTCCAGGCGCGCCACCCGCGAGGTCGGGGTCGCCCGGCGGAACTGGATGTAGGTCCAGCTCTTGCCACGGTCGCCTGTCCGCCAGTGAGCCATCCGGTAGCGCACGTGCCGGACGACCACGACCGGCCAGCGCCCCGCCGAGGCGGTGCCGCGCGAGTCAAGCCAGATCATCAGCTCGGCACCCCTGCTCTGCCCGGTGATCCGCCGCACGCGGTCGAACCAGATGTCGTAGCCCACCGCCCAGGTACCAGTCGCGTGCTCCGTGGTGGACCAGGAAGTCGTCAGCGACCTCAGCCGGCTGACCCGGGCAGGCAGCCCGCTGCCGGGCGAGCAGACCCCCCAGCTGCAGCCAAGGAAGATATTGGGGAAAGCGACCGGCTCGGCGTGATCGACCCGCGCCGCGGACTGCACGACGGTGAAATTCGGCGCATCACGCTGATTGCTGATGCATTCTTCCTTATGGCCGTAGTCGTCATTCCGGATTACATACCGCACGCCTTTATCCGGAGTCGTGGTGATGTGCTGATAGGACCCGCACAGGACCGCCGGCCGCACCTTCCGCGCGGCCTGACGGCCAGGTTGAGCGGGGTGAGCTGTCGAGAACATCGTTCCTCCGGCCACCGCCAGGACCGTCATGCCTGCTGAAAGTAGCCTGACCATTCCCCTCGCCGTTCGCTCAGTCGCGCGCCACCCTGGCCGTTCCAGGCCAGACAAGTATGGAGGTCAGGGAGACAAGAAAAAGGCCGCGACACGCCATCGCTAAAACGTCTCGATTAAGCGCGAGATGCCATGAGATTCCCAGGGATAACGCTATTCGAACCCGCGCTGCCGCCTCGTCCGCGCTGACCGCGCAGCGGGCAGTCGCCAGGACGACGCCCAGGCAGGAGGAGCTCGGCGGGCCAGTCTCAGCCCGCGCCGAACAGCGGCAGGCACGGCTCGAGGCCCGAGATCGCGACCTCGGCGGTCCGGTGCGCCTGCCAGGCCTCCCGGTCGATCCGCAGCCGGCGTGCCTCGATCGGGACGCCGCGGATCACCTGCCGCCGCATCCCGTCCTCGGCGTAGCCGAGCCGGCGCGAGACCTTCAGCGAGGCGGCGTTGTGGCTGAACGCCTCCGAGGTCGCGTAGCGTGCGCCGAGCCCGTCGAAGGCCAGCGCGAGCACCGCCGCGCGCATCGCCGTGCCGACGCCCTGGCCCTGGTGCCGGCGCCCGACCCAGGATCCGGTGCCGACCTCCCGCAGCACGGCGAAGTCGGTGCCGCTCATGCCCTGCGTCCCGACCACGATCCCGTCCCTGACCGCGACCAGGTTCAGCTCCCACTTGGCCGGCGTCCAGGTCGACCAGCACATCCAGTGATACTGCATCGTCGACAGGGCCCTGGCGGCAGGCTCGGCGTCGGTCCACGCCACCGCGAACGGCTGGACCGCCGGATCGTGCACGCCGTCCGCGGCAAGCGCGGCAAGCTCGGCCAGGTCGGTCGCGTCGGGTAGCCGAAGCTCAAGCTCGGCGGCGGGCAGCGGTACCCGCAGCCGCAGTCCCGGGAGCGGCCAGTACGCGGCGGTGGAGGTCACGAGATCCAGTGTCGCGGCACGGGCCCGGCGACTGCCAGCGGTTATCTCCGGGCGACGCCGGGCATGGAGCGGCCCTCTCCCGGCCGGAGCCGGGAGAGGGCCGCGAAGGGTGGACGTCAGACGCCGCCCGGCGGGTCGAGGAAGAACGCGAACAGCTGGTTGCCCCTGACGGCGCCGCCGACCTTGCTCTCATTCATGGTCATGAGCTGGTTGGTCGGCTTCTGCGTGCCGGTGTTCAGCGTCAGCACCTGCGGCTGGCTGAAGCTGGCGTCACCGCCGTTGATCAGCGGGCAGAAGGTCAGGCCAAGTCCTGGCGGTGAGTTCGGGCCGACCGGTAGCCTGAGCGGGCTCACCGGGGCCAGGCAGCTGCCTGTGCCGAGCCTGTTGAAGGTGTCGGCGACCCACAGCGTGTTGCCGGTCTGGCCGCACGCCTGCAGGGTCACGCTCTCGCCGGCCACGCCGCCCTTGGCCACACCGGCGCACAGCGTGGTCTGGTTGCCGAATGGCGACCAGCTGAGCTCGATCAGCGGCGCGAACGCGTAGTGCTGGCACAGGGTCGAGGTCGGCGAGAAGAAGTCGTTGGCCAGGAATCCGCAGTAGCTGAACACGAAGCCCTGGATCGAGGCCTCCCAGTCGCCGTTCGGCCTGTAGTTGGCGGCCAGGTGCATGTTCACCTTCTGGCCGACCTTGCCGCCGGTCCCGGTGTCACCGGGAACGTAGGCGTTGAGCGTCGTGCCCGAGCCAAGCTGCCTGCTGAAGATGCTGATGCAGTTGAACCCGCAGGCCGCGGTGTCCTTGGGCGCGTGCGTGGACGCGGTCGCTGCGCCGGCGCTGATGCAGAGGCCAGAAGCCACGACCGCTGCCACCGACGTCGCGAGGAACGCCCGGGTAAAGCGTTTGGGCATTGTCTGGTTCCTTCCTGATGGTGTGCCGCTGCTGCATTCCGGTGGCTTGGGCGGTCAAAACCAGTCGGCGTGCGGCGAAGTTCTAGGCCTGGCATCGGTTGCTCTCAGTTATCCCGCCCTGCCAGTTCGCTACCTGACGTTACCACTGGCATGCGCACAGTAATCAGATGCGACAGCCATCGTCGCCGGAATGTAATCTGAGCGGGGTCGCAATTCCCTTAGCGAGTGGCCATTTACCTGCAAAGACGCAGGAGGATTCGACGGGATCGGCACGTCGGCCCGCGCATCGGGCCAGTCCGGTCGCTAACGGAGAGTTGCGGCTCAGGCAACTACGGAACGTGATCAATCGGCACGGCCGGCTCCAGTGCCGCCGGCCGGCCGGCGCTGGCCTACTGTAAGTCGGGTGACAGACGCCCTGCCGCCCTCGGTGCGCGACAGCCTCGACGACCCGTTCGCCGAACTCGCCGGGCCGCTCGCCGGGACTCGGCGGCTTTCGTTCGAGGTGGTTGCCTCGGACCGGATCTCGCCGACGATGCAGCAGGTCACGCTGACCGCTCCAGAGCTCGACGGCTTCAGGTACGAGCCGGGCCAGGACGTCATGCTGCTGGTCGGCGCGGACGGCACCAGGCCGGTCAGGCGCCGTTACACCATCCGCTCGCTGGACCGGCCGGGCCTGAAGCTCACGCTGAACATCGTGCGCCACGCCGACGGCCCGGGCGAGCGCTGGCTGCGGGACGCGCGGCCAGGTGACCGGATCGAGGGAATCGGTCCGCGGGGCAAGATCACCACGTCGCCGTCGGCCGACTGGCACCTGCTGATCGGCGACGAGTCGGCGATGCCCGCGATCTTCGCGATGACGGAGTCGCTGCCGGGAGACTCCGACGCGACGCTCGTCATCGAGGTTCCCGATCCCGACGACGAGCAGGAACTGCTCGCCCCGGCTAGGACCAGGCTCAGCTGGCTGCACCGGCTCGCGCGCCCGGCCGGGGACCCCGCGCTGCTCGCCGCTGAGGCCGCACAGGTCGAGCTGCCCGACGGCGACGGGCATGCCTACGTCTTCGGCGAGGCATCGGCGGTGTCCACGCTGCGCGAGATCTTGACGGCGCGCGGGCTCAGGGATGACCAGCTCTCGCCCAAGGCCTACTGGGGCCGCGGCCGTGCCAACGCCGGCCACGGCGAGCCGTCCAGGGAGGGCTGAGACTATCTCTCCGGCCGACGCGCATGCCGAGGACTGGTCCGCACGGCCGCACGTGATCACCTTTGGGGCTCATCCCATCCAGCGATGTCTCATACTGGTGTAAAGCCCGTTCGCGGCGAAGGGTGGCGGACCAGGTGGCGTCGGCAATGGCGGCCGAGATGTCTGCCGTCTTCTCCAGCACCTCGGCGCAGACCCTGACGCTCGGCATCGACAGGGACGGCCGGATCCTCCAGCACGACCGCGGTGCCGCCGACATCCTGCTCGACGCGCGGGACGGACTGCTCGGCACCGACCTGGCTGGGCTCATCACCGGTCCGGGCGATCCCGCCGAGGTGCTGCGCGGCCTGATCGAGGCGACGAGGTCCGACCGGGGGAGCACCACGGTGCTCACGATCAGGACGGCGCGGTCCACGGTCGAGGCGGTCGTCACCGTCGAGCCGGTCCGCTCGGCGAACCCCGACCTGCTCGCCCAGGTCATCGTGCGGATCCCGCCTCCCGCGGCCGAGCGCTTCATCGACCCGGCGCTGATGCGGCACGCGCTGCTCGAGGGCGCGGTCCGGAGGATCGGGGGCGCGCTCGACATCGAGCAGATGGCTCCCGAGCTGGTCAACATCCTGGTGCCGCATTTCTGCAACTCGGCCGGGCTGCTGATGCTCGAGGCCGTCGTCAGTGACGCCGAGCATCCCGACACCCCGCCCGACGGCAACACCCTGGTCCGCCGGCTGGCCGTCGCCTGCGACGACGGCGACCCTGGATGGGACGCCGCGTTCCCGGTCGGTGAGATCCTGCGTTATCCGCCCGGCACGCCCTACACCAAGTGCCTGGACACCTGCCAGCCAGTCAGCGCCGTCATCAACGAGGATGAGGCGACCAAGCTTGCGCAGGCCTGGGTGCGTACCCCGGTCGCCAGGCTGATCGCCGGCGCGTCCATGCTGGTGCTGCCGCTGCTCGCCGACGACACGCTGCTCGGCTTCTTCGTCTGCACCCGCAAGCCCGGGTACCACCGGTTCGACGCCTACGACACCGAGCTCGGGATGGAGTTCGCCAGCAGGGCCGCCCTGTTCATGGACAACGCCCGCCGGTACAGCAGGGAACGGGCGACCGCGCTCACCCTCCAGCGCAGCATGCTGCCGACCGGCCTGTCCGCCCCGGCGTCGGTGGAGGTGCGCCACCGCTACCTGCCGGGCAGCAAGCTCATCGAGATCGGCGGGGACTGGTACGAGTCGATCGCCCTTCCGGGAGGCCGGGTCGCCCTCGTGGTCGGTGACGTCGCCGGGCACGGCGTGCGGGCCGCGGTGACCATGGGCCGGCTGCGCACCGCGATCAAGACGCTGACCATGCTCGAGCTGCCACCTGCCGAGACGCTGCTGCGGCTCGACGAGCTGATGCAGGAACTGGGCGTTAACGAGCCGCACTTCGCCACTTGTGTCTACGCCATCTACGACTCGGTCGACGGCACCTGCGAGGTCGCCTCGGCCGGGCACCTGCCGCCGCTGCTCGTCCACCCGGACGGCACGAACGAGTTCCTCGACGTCTCCCCCGCTCCCCCGCTGGGCATCGGGGCGAGCCAGATGTACAGCAGGACGCTCCAGATCGAGGACGGCAGCCTGCTGCTGATGTACACCGACGGCCTGGTGGAGAAGCGGACCGAGGACATCGACCAGGGCCTGGCCGGCCTGCGCGCGATGTTCGGGCCAGGCTCGCCGCAGCAGCCGCTCGAGGACCTGTGCCGGACGGCGCTGGCCGACGTCTACGACGACCACCAGCGGGACGACATCGCGATCCTGCTCGCCAGGCTGCACCGGATCTCCCCCGACCGCCATGTCAGCTGGAACCTGGCTCCCAAGCTGACCGCGGCGCGCCGGGCCCGGTCCCTGATCAGGCGGCCGCTGCGCCAATGGGGCCTGGCCGACTTGACTCCGGTCGCCGAGCTGGTCGTCTCCGAACTGGTGACCAATGCGGTCAGGTATGCCCAGAGCAAGATAAGCCTCAGGCTGGTCTTTGAGGGCGGCCTCTTCTGCGAGGTTCTCGACGACTCGGCAGCCCTGCCCCGGCTTCGGCACGCGGCCGAAGACGACGAGCGGGGCCGCGGCCTGCTGGTGGTCAGCCAGATGGCGCAGCGCTGGGGGACCCGCCGGACCGGCGCCGGCAAGGTGGTCTGGTGCGAGCTCGCCGTGCCGGCCAGCAAGGCCAGCGGCAGGGCAAGCCCGGCCGAGGTTCAGAGCGCTGCCGCGCTCCCTGCGTGAGCCCGCAAGCGGTCGAGTCGCCCGGAGATGATCCAAAACGACTCTTGGTCACAACTCTTCCTATCGCTGCCTGGTTTATGCTTTAATAACCATGATTATGATCGTTCGATGGACCTTGCCTAGTCCGTGGGCGATCGTGGGGAGGAATCGTCAATATGAGCACTAGTCGACAGACGCCAGAGTTCACCAGGCTGCTGACCCCGGCCGAGGTCGCCGCGATGTTCCGGGTAGACCCGAAGACCGTGACCAGGTGGGCCAAGGACGGCAAGCTGACCTCTGTGCGCACGCTCGGCGGTCACCGCAGGTACCCGGAGGCCGAGGTACGCGCGCTGCTTGATCAGATTGGCGGGTCGGCTCGTCCCTGATCCCGGCGCCCAGCCGGGCTCGCTGACCTCGGCATGCCCGGCCGCGGCGACGATCCGTGTTATGTCACGCTCGCTGCCAGTTCCCTCGGCGTACTGTCACGCCCGGCGGTCCTCCCTCAGCTCCCCTTGGTACGAGTGAACAGGACCAGGTAGTCCGCGTGCTCCCGCCAGGTATCGCTGAACGCGAACGGCATGCCGTTCATGATCGGGCTGCCGTTGTCGACCGGCTCGCCGTTCAGGCCGAGCAGGTAGGGATCGGAGTTGTAGGAGTTGATCTCCACCACCCAGACCCGCTTCACGTGCATCAGCGCGGCCCTGATCTGCGCCAGCGTGGCCGGCCTGCCGCCCAGCGTGCCGGACGGGATCGCGGCCTGCGATATCCCGACGTTCGGCAGCTTGCCGAGCCCGTAGGAGTATGCCTTGCCGAAGCTCTCAGCGTTCGGGTTGGTGTAGAGCACCGCGTCCCCCGGCCTGGCGTGCGCGGCCACGATGGTGTCGAGTGCCCGGATGTCGTCGAAGTGACCAGCGGGGCCGCGCACGGCCAGCTGCGCGGTGAAGCCGGCCGCGAGTACCACCGCCACCGCGACCGGCGCGCCGATCCGGCCGAATGTGACCACGGCCGCGCCTACCAGAAGGGCGAGCGCCGGCAGGCACATCAGGATGTAGCGCGACGTGTACACCGGATGCACCGCCGAGATGACGAACAGGATGAACGGCGGCACGGCGAGCCACGGCAACGTCAGCTCGACGAGCAGCCGCGGCCAGGCGGCCCCGCGCTGCTCCTTGGGCTTGTCCAGGCTGAGGATGACCGCGACGACCAGGATCCCGAGGATCGCGGTGGTCTCGAAGTACGAGCCGGGCAGCGAGAAAACGGTGTTGATTCCGGACGACGAGGTGTTCACCTGCAGCCATGCGATTTGGGCGCGCTGCGCCCAACCGAGCACGAGAAGCGGGCTGGTGATCACCACCCCGGCCGCGGTGGCGATGAGCCAGCCGACCGCGAGCCTCCTTGTCGCGCTGTCGCGGCGGCGCCGCCAGTATAGGGCGACCGTTACCGCATGCGCGGGGACCAGCAGCAGTCCGAAGACGTTCAGCACGCCGAGAGCGGCGATGCTGATGCCGTAGCCGATCACCCAGCGGCGGCGCTGTCCGGCCCCCGCCGCGAGCACCCTGACCAGCAGGTAGCTGGCGACGATGGCGATCGCCACGACCATCTCGTACGACCTGGCCTCCTGGGCGTACCTGCTGGTGACCGGCAGGATGGCAAGGACGACGCCGGCCGCCAGCCCGGCCCACGGCGAGATCAGCCGCCGGCCGATGGCCGCGGTCATCGTGACCGCCACGGCAGCCGCGATCACCGAAGGGAACCGCAGCACGAACTCGCCCGTGCCGAACAGGTGCGCGAGCGGCCACATCATCATGTAGTAGAGGCTGTGCACGGCATCGACGTTGCCGAGCACCCTGATCATGTCGCCGAACGGCCGGCTTACGGCCGCGACGGTTGCCGCCTCGTCCCGCCAGTACGACGGCTCGGTGATCCGCCACAGCCCGAGCGCGATGGCGAGCACTGGCGGCAGGTAGCGAGCCCAGACCGGGCCAGGGTCATAACCGCGCTCGGGAGGCTCGCCCGACGACGGTCCGACACCACCTGAAAGCCCCAGGCCAGGCACGGTCCTTGCCTGGCCCTCGGCGGCGGCTGGTGACCCAGTCGTGACCACATCGCTGGCGGCGGCTTGCCCCACGGCCGACGGCCCGCTCGGTGATGTCATGAGTGTTTCTTCCTTCGGAAGGTTATTTCAGGCAGCTGCCAGACGCTGGAGACCTTGGCGTTGAAGCAGGCCGGCGGTCCTAATCGTAGCCATACCATTGGGCGCTGCGGTCATCGAGCCGCCGTGGCGCTCCGGTCCGCAAAGCCTTGGCAAGTACGCGGTAACCGGTCAGCGCCTGGATCGCGTAGCAGGTAGCGGCCAGGTCATGGCCGGGCGCGCTCCAGGTTCCGTCCGGCCGCTGCGCGGCGGCCAGCCAGCGCACGCCGCACTCGGCCGGCGTGGCGTATTCGGCGGCTCCGGCCGCGGTGAGCGCGCGGACCGCCAGCGCGGTCGCGCGGCATCCTGACTCGGCGGGCGCGTCATCGCGGGCCGGCCAGCCGCCGTCCGTCGCCTGGCAGCCGACCAGCCAGGCGACCGCGGCCCTGATCGGCGGCTTGGACGCCGGCATCCCCGCGGCGACGAGTGCGTGCAGCGCGATCGAGGTCGCCTCGACCGACGTCGCCTCGACCGACGTCGCCTCGACCGGCATCGCCCGGACCGGCATCGCCCGGACCGACATCGCCTGGACCGACATCGCCTGGACCGAGCCGCGCAGGCGCCCGCCGGGCCATGAGCCGTCGGCGCGCTGCGTCCTCAGCAGCCACACCGCATCGTGCCGCGCCTGCCGCCAGGCCAGGGGTCCAGCGCCGCGCATCCGGCCGACCGACGCGGCCGCGATCAGCACCTCCGGACCGCGGCCAGACCCGGCCAGCGCCAGCGGACCGCGGCCGGAGCTCCGTCGACCGCGCGCGACCGAGCGCACGGGCGCCCCCGAGGACACGCCGGCCCGGCTGAGGAACGCCGCCGCCCGGTTCAGCGCTGGGCTACCGGACCCGAGCCCGGCCAGCCTGAGCGAGCCGACGGCCAGCGCGGTGAGCCCGGCCGCCTCGTCCCCGGCCGCCCTCCCCCAGTCCGCCCCGTTCCCGGCCGCCCCGTCCCCGGCCGCCCAGCTCCCGGCCGGCCCGCTCGCGGCCGAATAGTCATGATCGGCGAAATAATCGGCATCTGGTGAATTCGACCGACCGCGCCGATTTGCGTCACCAAGAAACTCGGTAACCATGGAATGATCAATGCCGCCGAGATTCCTTACGTGGCCGGCATTGCCCGCATCCCCGATCATCCGCGTTTCCCGCCCCGCCGCATACGCCGACTCACTGCGCCGCCACAACTCCGCCTCGCAGGTGCGTGTGGCCTCGGCGGCTCGCGCCGCGAGCCAGTCGAGCCCGCGGGCTAGCACCGGATGGTCGGGCTCGTAGCCGGCCTGGCCGAGTGCGATCAGCGCGAGCGCGGACAGTGGCCCGCGCCTGGCCCAAGACCCGTCTGCGCTCTGGCAGGCCAGTAGCCAGCGGGCGCAGCCGCTCCGGCCGAGCCTTACGCCCAGCTCATGAGCAACGCCGCCGCCCGGCGCCGCCGCCGTGCGGGGCGCCGACCCGAGCTCGTCGAGCGTGAGAGGCGGCCGATGCCGACCATGCCGACCTAGCCCCGTCAGGGCCAGGCTAACTGCTGCCTCCGTCAGCCCGTCAGCGCTGATCAGCCGGTCGGCGGCGACCGCCAGACCAGCGGTCATCTGTCGGTCATCGGCGACCACCCGGCCAGCCGTCTTCGGCCGGTCAACGGCAACCGCAAGGCTAGCCGTTGTCGGTCGGTCAGCGGCGGCCGATCGGCCAGGGCCGCTCCGGGCGCGCCGCGTCAGGCCGGCCGACCTGCCCGCCGGGCTGACGAGCGGATCGCCGCCGCGGACCAGCCCGGACAGCACCAGCCAGGTGCGGGTCACCGCGTCCGAGCAAGCGAGCCCGCCGGCATCCCTGATCCAGCCGGCGGCCAGCGCCATCGGGTACGCGTCAGGCGGGTCGCCAGCCAGCCGCAGCACCACGTAGCAGGCCACGCTCGCACCGGCGTCGGCCGGCCAGCCGGGCAGCTCGGGCCAGTACCCGTCGGGACACTGCAGCGACCTGACCAGCCGCGCCGCGGCCTCGGTGCGGCCAGGAACTGCGACCCCGAGCAGGTCACGGACCAGAAGGTCGGCCGTCACCGCGGAGATCCCGGTCCCCGCGCCACCACTCCAGCTGCCATCGGGGCGCTGCCGGGCAAGCAGGCCCCGCACCGCCCCATCGAGCGTCACGCGCGCCAACTCCGGCGTGTCTTCAGCCGCGGAAAGCGCTTGAGTCGTGATCATGGCACGGCCATTATGCCAGGGCATTTACTCTGCGTTGGCCTGCGAACACATTCCGCTAACCGCGGTTCTGAAGGGATTCCGAAAACCACTGACGAGCCACACAGAAGCCGCTGTAATAGCTCTAATGCGCGAGTAAACTCGCATATCTATGCTCCGACTCTGGGTGCTCACGTCGGCCGGCGGCTGACTCGACCCGACAGGACCGTGGTTATGCTGCGTCGCAGGTCCATCCGACTGCGGATCACCGTGCTCGTGGTGGTACCGGTACTCGCCCTCCTCGGCCTCTACGCGCTCGTGCTGAACCTGACGCTGGGCAACCTGCTCACGCTGAAGCAGGAGGCGTCGATCCGCCAGCTGGTCGCCCTGCCGGTGGCGAGCATCCAGACCCAGCTCGGCCACGAGCGGACGCTGGCGCTTCAGTACGTCGCCAGGCCAAGCCACGCCGACCTGGACGCCCTGCTCGGCCAGGAGCGCAAGACCGACCGGGCGATCACCAGCTACCGCGGCGCGGTGCAGACCGCGCTGCGCAGCGGCCCCGTGCCCAAGGAGCGGCAAGCCTTCCTGGCCTGGCAGACCGCGCTCAGCAAGATCAACGCACTCCGCGCGGCCGTGACCACCAAGGGGTTCACCGTCAACGAGGCCGCCGTGGCCTACAGCGCGCTGCTCGACCAGGGCGACAGCGTGCTGAACCAGGCGATCATCCCGGTGCTCACCGGCCCGCTCGGCATCCAGGCCGTCGACGTGCTCACCATGGCCAAGGCCGCGCAGGCCGTGGGCGAGGAGAGCGACGTGGTCAGGGCCGACCTGCTGGCGCACTCGTTCACGTCCGCCGATGTCACGCTGATCAACCAGCTGGTGGCGCAGCACGACGAGGAGTGGAACCAGACACTGCCCGAGCTGGATCCCAACCTCCAGGTCTACTACCGCACGATCATCCCCGAAAATTCCGCGCGTCAGATCGCCCAGATGGAGACCCTGCTGACCGCGGGACCGCCGCAGGCGTTCAAGGTCCCGCTGCGCCAGTGGACTGCGGCGGAGAAGTCCTATCAGGCGGGCTACCTCAAGACCCTGCTCAAGTGCGCCGCCACGCTCGCGAAGGAGGCCACGGCGCAGGCGGACAGCCTGGCCGTGAATCTGATGCTGATCGCCGGTCTCGGGCTGGTGGCTATCGTCGCCGCGGTCGGCATCGGCATCCTGCTTGGCCGCGGCCTGATCCGCCAGCTCACCGACCTGAAGGATGCCGCGGTCGACCTGTCCACTCGCCTGCCCAGCGCGATCATCAGGGTCCGCTCCGGTGAGGACGTGGATGTCAGGTCCGAGCTGCCGCAGCTCGAGCCGGGCAGTGACGAGATCGGCGAGGTCCGCCAGGCGTTCAACATGGCGGCACGTACCGCCGTGGCGGCTGCCGTTGACGAGGCGAACATCCGGCGCGGCGTCAACGACGTCTTCCGCAGCCTGGCCAGGCGCAACCAGTCGCTGCTCACCAGGCAGCTGCAGCTGCTCGACGCGATGGAGCGCAGGGTCCACGATCCCGAGGACCTTGCCGACCTGTTCCGGGTGGACCACCTGACCACCAGAATGCGCCGGCACGCCGAGGGCCTGCTGATCCTGGCCGGCGGGTCCTCTGGCCGGGCCTGGCGGGAGCCCGTCCCGGTCGTCGACGTGATGCGGGCCGCCGTGGCGGAGGTGGAGGATTACACCAGGATCCGGGTCACCTCGCGCACGAGCGCGGCGGTGGCCGGGCATGCGGTCGCCGACATCATCCACCTGCTCGCCGAGCTGGTCGAGAACGCCGCGACCTTCTCCCCGGCAACCACGCCGGTACGGATCGACGGCGACAAGGTCGCCCGCGGCGTGGCGATCGAGATCGAGGACCGCGGGCTCGGCATGGGCCCGGTGCAGCTCGCGGCCGCCAACGCCCTGGTGCAGGACCCGCCGATGTTCGACCTGTCGGGCAGTGACCAGCTCGGCCTGTTCATCGCCGGTCAGCTCGCCAAGCGGCATGACATCAAGGTCTCGCTCCGCGAATCGCCCTACGGCGGCATCATTGCGGTCGTGCTGATCCCGCGTTCGCTGACGATCGACCTTGACGAGTCGCAGGAGCCGCCGGGCGCCTTCACCAGCATCCGGCAACTCGGCGGCCGGCCGGTCCCGCAGTTGCCGGGGGGGCCCTCGCAGCGAGGCCTTGACGAGGTCGCGACCGAGCTGTCGCCGCGCGGCGAGTTCCTGGTGGGCGCCGACGCGCATCACCGGACCGCGACGCTGGCCGAGCGGGTCATCGAGCAGCCCGGGCCACCGCCAGTCTCCGACCCTGCGATCTGGCCCGCGCCCGGCGACCGCAGGAGCGAGCGGCTCAAGCCCGGCGTAGCGATTCCGGTCGCGCTTGATGCAGGAATCGCCCCTGCAACGCTGCCTGACCGGGAGACGCTGCCTGACCGGGAGACGCTGCCTGACCGCGAGACGCCGCCTGACCGCGAGACGCCGCTTGACCGGGAGACCGTAGCTGACTGGCAGACGGCACCGGGCACGGCGGCCGATCGGGACCTAGGCCCGGCCAGCACGCCTGTCCGCGTGCCAGCGGCCTCCGGCCTGATCTGGAACGAGCACGGGATCAGCCTCGCCGACCGGACCGACGCCTACGCCGACGCCGGTGACCGAACAGACCGAACAGACCGGACGGGCTGGACGGCACCCGCGACCGACCGCGGCGGCCCGGTCACCGACCAATTCTCGATCACCCTGCCCGCGGAGATGGTGGACCTCGACGGCCTGCCCATGCGGGTACGGCAGGCCAACCTCGCGCCCCAGCTCCGCAGGCAGCCGGTAGTCATCCAGCCCGAGCCGGCCGACGCCGAGCCCGCGCTTGAGCCGTCTCCCGAGGCGGCCAGGAGCACGATGGCCGCGCTGCAGCACGGCTGGGAACGCGGCCGCTCGGAGCCGGGCCCGGCCGATGAGCCCACGCCGGCGCCGGAATTCGGCCCTGGCCCGCGCCCGACCGACGATCCGTTCGCGAAGGACCGACAGGAGGATCGCTCATGACCACCGGTGGCAGTCTGGACTGGCTCCTTGACGACCTGGTCAGCAGGGTAGCCCAGATCGAGAAGGCCGTGATCTTGAGCCGTGACGGCCTGGCGATCGGGGCGTCCTCCGGCCTGAGCAGGGAAGACGCCGAGCATCTCGCTGCGGTGGCGGCCGGCTTCCAGAGCCTGTCCAGGGGATTCGGCCAGCACTTCAACCGCGGCAATCCCCGCCAGACCATCGTCGAGCTCGAATCGGCCTTCCTCTTCGTGACGGCGGCGGGCGAGGGCAGCTGCCTCGCCGTGCTCGCCGGTTCGGGCGCGGACGCCGGCCTGATCGCCTACGAGATGGCGCTGCTTGTCAAGCGGGTCGGACAGCACATCGGCGTGGCCGTACGACCGGCACAGGTCAGCTCATAGAGGTGACGACGATGACTCGCGCAAGGCCGAGGCGAGAGATCGCGGACAGGGGCGGCCGAGAACGCGTCGTCCGGCCGTACGCGCTGACCGCGGGACGGACCAAGCCGAGCGGTTCCCGCATCGACGTGATCGCCCTGGTCTGCGCTACGCGCGCCTACGACTCCGGGCCGGGCGGCTACGCCGACGCCGACCCGGAGATCGGGCACGAGCACCTGCGCCTGCTGCGGTTCTGCCGGCGGCCGGTCCCGGTGGCCGACCTTGCCACGACCTTGGACCTGCCGCTCGGCGTGGTCCGGATCCTCATCTCCGACCTGCGCGAACACGGCCTGGTGACGATCGCCCAGCCCGCCCCCGCCGGTCTCACCGACGTGCGAGTACTGAAGGAGGTTGCCGATGCCCTACGAAGGCTCTGAGCCGACGCAGGACCGGCCGCCCGAAGACCACTCCGGGGTTCCCGTCGCGATCAAGATCCTGATCGCCGGCGGGTTCGGCGTCGGCAAGACCACGCTCGTGGGCGCGGTCAGCGAGGTGCGCCCGCTGCGGACCGAGGAGACGCTGAGCGCGCCGAGCTCGCTTATCGACCAGCTCGACGGGGTGGAGCGCAAGTCCACCACGACCGTGGCGATGGACTTCGGCCGGATCTCGATCAGTGACGACCTGGTTGTCTACCTGTTCGGAACGCCGGGGCAGAAGCGGTTCTGGTTCATGTGGGACGAGCTCGCCTACGGCGCCATCGGCGCCGTCGTGATGGCCGACACCCGTCGGCTCGCCGACTGCTTCCCGTCGATCGACTACTTCGAGCGCAACGGAATGCCGTTCGTGGTCGCCGTGAACTGCTTCGACGACGCGCGCAGCTACCCGGTCCAGACGATGCGCGCGGCGCTGAACCTCACTCCCGACGTGCCGCTGCTGCTGTGCGACGCACGCCAGCGCGCCTCGAGCCGGGACGTGCTCGTCGCCCTGGTGGAACATGCGCTGGCCAGGATCTCCGACGGCGGCCAGCACCTCACCCCCGCCAGATAAGGACCAGCCCGCAGTCGTCGGTCCGGCGTGCCCCGTCCTGCATCGCCTGGATCAGGCTCACGCCGCCGCCGGCGAAGCCGGCGGCGACCAGCCGGTCGGCCTCGCCGAGCAGCCGGTCGATGCCCACATCGATGTCCCGTCCTGGCTGCTCGACCAGCCCGTCGGTGTACAGCATCAGCGCGTCACCTGGCCGCAGCATGCCGTGCTCGGCGTCGGTTCGCAGGTCAGGCACCACGCCGAGCACGATTCCGCGCGCCTGCAGCAGCCGCCACAGCCCGCTGCCGCTCTCGAAGTGCGCGGCCGGAGGATGGCCGGCCGAGGCAACCACGTAGTTCCCGGTCGCCAGGTCAAGAGCCAGATGCACGGCCGTAACAAATCCCTCGGACGGCTCGCTCCTGCGCAGGTAGGCGTTGCACGAGGAGAGGAACTCCGAGGCGGGGACCGAGCCGAGCAGCCCGCCGAAGGCGCCGGAGAGCAGCAGCGCCCTGGTCCCGGCATCGATGCCCTTGCCCGACACGTCGACCACGGCGACCTCGAGCGTCTTTCCGTCGCAGACCGAGACAACGAAGTCGCCGCCGAAGGACGAGCCGCCCGCCGGCCGGAGCACCGACTCCGAGCCCCAGCCCTCCGGCATGGCCGGCAGGGCGCTCTGCACCCGGATCCGATCGCGCAGCTCGACCAGCATCTGGTCGCCGCGCAGGCCGAGCAGCCCGAGCTTCGCCCTGGTCCTGGCCAGCAGGAACGCGAAGATCGCGGTGATCGCGATCGTCGCCAGGATGCCGAACCCGGTCCGCTGCGGCTTCTCGGCGAAGTCGTAACCGAGCATCGCCGCGATGATCACGAAGAGTATGCATAGCGCGCGCGGCCAGAGCAGCAGCCCGCCGGCCAGGATCGGAAGGATCATCATCACCGGCGAGAACCACACCTCGCCCACCTGCACGGCGGCGATCCCGATGCCCACCGACGCCAGTGCCAGGACCGCCGAGATCCGGCGGTTCCTCGTGATGAACTGACGTCGGACCAGGCCGCGGAACGACAGAGCAGCGGACTGCACCCTCGACCAGAGCCGACTAGAACGCGCAACCATGATGGCGAAAGGGTACCGGTTCTGGATCTGTCCGCCAGTGGTCAATTGCTGGGCAGCCGAGGTCCCGGGACCTCACCGGCCGCGTGCCGGGCCACAAAAGGAGTGGCAGGCTCCGGCGGCGATGGGGTACGACTTGCCGCATGAGCTCCAGCTACCCCATCCGTCCGGTAGATAATTCTGAATTGCCGGCCTTCGGCCGGATTGGCCTCCAGGCCTTCAACTCAAGCTGGCCCGCGGACGAGCTGCTCGAATTCGACCGGCTTGTCGTGGAGCCCGAGCGGACGCTGGCGGCGTTCGACGGGGAGCGGCAGGTCGGCACGCTGCTCGCCTACTCGTTCGGCCTCACGGTGCCCGGCGGCACCGTGGCGGCGGCCGGGATCAGTTCGGCCGCCGTGCTCCCGTCGCACCGCCGCCGCGGCATCCTGACCGCACTGGTCAGCCGCCAGCTCGCCGACATCGCCGCGGCGGGCGAGCCGGTCGCCGCGCTGTTCGCCTCCGAGGCGGCGATCTATGGCAGGTACGGCTACGGCCAGGCATGCGACCACTACCGGTTCACGGTCCACCGCGGCGACGGGCGGCTCCTGCCGCTGCCATACCCGGGCGAGGAAACGGCCGGGTCGCTCGGCATCCGGCTGGCCGAGCCCAAGGCGGCAGCGGCCGGCATGAAGGCGGTCTACGAGACCGTCCGGCCCCAGCGCCCGGGCATGGTGACCAGGCATGACGGCTGGTGGGACTTGTATCTGGCCGACCCGGAGTTCATGCGGGACGGCAGAAGCCCGCTGGGTTGCGTTATCGCTGAAGATCCTTCCCGGGCCCGCGGGTACGCGCTGTACTCGGTGCACGGCGGCTGGGACGCCGACGGGATTCCCGAGCACGACCTGACGGTGCACGAGCTGGTCGGCACCGACCCGGCCGCGCTCGCGGCCCTCTGGTCCGACCTGCTCTCGCGCGACCTGGTCGGCAAGGTGTCGATGCGGATGCGGCCGGTCGATGACCCGCTGCCCTACCTGCTGGCCGACCAGCGGCGGGCCAGGGCGCGGGTGTCCGACGGGCTGTGGATCAGGCTCGTCGACGTGGCCGAGGCGCTGCGGCAACGGCGTTACGCGGCGAGCGTCGATGTGGTGGTCGAGGTGAGTGATTCGCTGCTGCCCTCGAACGAGGGGCGCTGGCGACTGCGCTCCGGCGGGCTCGGCGACAAGGAGCCGACCTGCGAGCGGACCGCCGAGGCGGCCGACATCGCCCTGCCGGTCGCGGCGCTCGGTGCCGCCTACCTGGGCGGCGCCAGGCTCGGTGCCCTGGCCAGGGCCGGCCAGCTCGCCGAGCTAAGGCCGGGCGCGGTCGCCGAGTTGTCCGCCGCCATGCTCTGGGACCCCGCCCCCTGGTCCCCCATGATGTTCTGACCCCCGCCGACCGGGGGGCACAGTGCTCAGTGCCCCTCTTGGTTACTTTGTGTATATTTCTTGACGCCCATGTCCAATCGCCGACGTCGCCGTTGAACGTCCCCAGGAAAGGACACCTGATCCATTTACCAGCGAGTATGTGAGTAGTCCTACAGCGACACTTCATTTCGTGATACAACGCTCTCGTTAAGTAATCGGAATTGCTAACAATCTGTAATCGACAGCGCTTCACCTGGGAACAGGGGCACGGCGGAGGCAGACAAGGCGCGGCCGTAGGTACCGCCGGTGAAGGGCGTAACCGAGAGGAGGAGCGGGTGCGGCATTCCCGACCGCGGTTCACCGTTCTCGCCGTGACGCTGACCCGACGGCTCTCCGGCCTCATACCCGCCGCAACGCCGCCTTCGCCCGGCCGATGGGCTCATCCCGCGCACTCGCCCGCCATGCGAACGCTGCGCCTGGTCATGGTGGCCGGCTCGGCGGGCGCTGGCCTCTGCCTCGTCCTCGCCATGATCGCCTTAGTGGTCGCCTTCGGTGGTGCCAAGGTCTCTCCCACGGCCTCGACCAAGCGGACCAAGGACACCTCGGCCTCGCTGAACCGCACGTCTCAGCGACCGTCGCCGCGGGCCTGGCCGAAGGTGCCAGGATCGACAATCGCCGACTATCGCGGGGCCGGATCGAGCAGGCGCGACATATTCCACATCGACCAGCCCGGCGTCTGGGGCCTGTCCTGGAGATTCAGCTGCCGGGTCGGGCAAGGCCGCTTCATGGCGCGGGAGATTGACCCGGACGGCCGCCAGGCGATCGAGATCCGCTCGTCCGGCGCGGCTGGCCAGGGGATCTCCTGGGCCACCGGCGATGCCGGACGCCACTCCCTCGTGATCACCTCGGGATGCTCGTGGACGGCCAAGATCGTGCTTCCCAGGCGGCCCGCCCGGCACGAGATAGCCCGGAGCCGCTCCACGCCGTGAGGCGGCGCCCGGCCTCAGTCGAAGATGGGCGGCGCCAGGCGACTGCGCTTCAGCTCGTAGAAGCCGGGGGTCTCCAGGCACAGCAGTACGCCGTCCCAGAGCTTGCCGGCATCCTCTCCTCGTGGGATCGGCGTGACCACCGGGCCGAAGATCGATGCCCCGCCCACCGAGATCACCGGGGTGCCGACCTCCACGCCGACCCGCTCGATGCCGTCGGCGTGCGAGGCCCGGACCGCCTCGTCGTACTCGGTTGAGTCCATCGCGTCGATCAGGTCGGCCGGCAGGCCCACGTCGGCGAGGGCCGCCTCGATGGTGGCGCGGCTCCGCTCCTCCTTGTTGTTGTGGAACCTGGTGCCGATCGCCGTGTACAGCGGGAGCACGGTCTCCGGGCCTACCTTCTGCTCGGCCGCGACACACACCCGCACTGGACCCCATGCCTGCACCATCCGGGCCTTGTAGTCCTCGGGCAGGTCCTCCCGGTTCTCGTTGAGCACGGCCAGGCTCATCACGTGCCATTGCACGGCTATGGGGCGCGCCTGTTCGACCTCCAGCATCCAGCGGGAGGTGATCCACGCCCATGGGCAGAGCGGGTCGAACCAGAAATCGACCTGCGTGGGCGTCTGCTCCGTCATGCCATCTCCTTGATGTCGCTGCGGCTTGCACCCCCGGACGCAGATAACCGGCCACGGCGGCGAGGCATTCCAGCCGCCGCGCTGACGACATCCCGGACCAGCGCGATATCCGGCAGGTCCTCGATCAGCACGGCCTTGCCCTCGCCGTCGCAGAGCGGAACGCGCCAGTTCGGGTACTCCCGCGACGTCCCGGGGATGTTCTGGGTCCGGCGCTCGCCGACGGCGTCGGCGAGCGACACTCCGACCAGCACCGCAGGCGTCAGCGCCAAGTAGCCGTACATGGCGACCGTGAATTCGTCGGCGGTGGGCAGGCGGGAGGGCGGGAGAAGGCGTTCGGCCACGAGGGCGGCCCGCCAGGCCGCCAGGGCCAGCTCCGCGGCTGTGCGTTCTCCTTGAGGGTCTTTCAGCAAGCCAAGCTGGGCCCGGACGGTTACCTGGTCGCCGGTGACGAACCCGGAGACCGGCGGGACGTCATGCGTGCCGACCGTCGCCATGCAGCCGGCCCGCCAGTGCGGCGGCCGCAGCGGCGAGCGGTCGGGCTCGCGGGCGAACCAGGCCAGCTCCGTGCCCAGCACCCGGTGGCCGGCCAGGTACCGGCGGATCCACGGGTCGACGGTGCCGAGATCCTCGCCGATCGCCACCGCGTCGGCCAGGGCAGCCTGCGAGGTCAGCGCGCCAACCGTCAGCTTGTAGTCGTAGCTCACGTAGGCGCCCTGGTCGGGGGTCATCCCCTCCGGCACCCACCACAGCCGCATGAGCCCCATGACGTGGTCAACCCGCAACCCGCCCGCGTGGCAGAAGGCAGCACCGAACAGGTCAGCTAGCGGCCGCGCCCCGGCCGCCGCGAGCCGCTGCGGATGCCACGGCGGCTGCAGCCAGTCCTGGCCGAGCTGGTTGAAGCCGTCCGGCGGCGCTCCCACGCTCATGCCGCGAACCAGCAGGTCCTGGTGCGCCCACGCGTCGGCGCCGCCCGGGTGTGAGCCAACCGCCAGGTCGCCGATCACGCCGATGTCCATTCCGGCCACCAGGGCCGCGCGCTGGGCCTCGGCGAGCTGGGAGTCGGCCAGCCACTGCAGCCAGGCGTGAAACCCGGCCCGCTCAGCGAGCGCGGCGTCCCCGGCTGAACTTTGTGCCGCGCGCTCGGGATCAGCGAACGGGGCGGGCCAGGTGCGCGCGTCGGGCCCGTGTCGCTCGGCGAGCGCGCACCAGGTCGCCCACCGGGCAAGATCAGCACCGCCGCGGCCGACGAACCTCCGGTACTCGGCCTCGCGCCCGGGCGAACGCGGGGTCGGATAGATCAGCTCAAGTGCCCGGCTCTTCGCGGACCAGACGGCGTCCCGGTCGATCAGCTCGGAGGTCAGGCTGGCGTCTCGCAGCGGCCCGGCGAGACGCTCGATGCTCTGCCGGGCGGGAGCGCTTAGCTGCTCGTACTCCGGGATGTCCTCGATCCGCAGGTACAGCGGGCTGACCCAGCGCCTGGTCATCGGCAAGTACGGTGAGTCGCTGACCGGGCAGGCGGGCTCGGCGGCGTGCAGCGGGTTGATCAGGATGAACCCAGCGCCGAGCTGCCTGGCGGACCAGCGCGCCAGGTCGGCGAGATCGCGCAGGTCGCCGTGGCCCCAGGAACGGCGGGAGCGGACCGAGTAGAGCTGCACGGCGAATCCCCACGAGCGGCTGCTCGGCAGGACGGGCAGCGCCTGATCGGCCGGTCCCGGCAGCCGGCGGGCGGACGTCACAGACCTCGGGTCGGCTCCAGCCCCTTCGGTGCCTGCCGGGGCCGGCGACTCGCCGAGCGCGTCCACGATCACTCTCAGCGTCTTGAGCGGAACCCGGACTCGCGTCTTGCTCCAGTCCACGTAGCTGGCCGACACGCCGAGTGCCTCGGCCCGACTAATCAGCTCCCGTTCCGTCACCCCCTAATGATCTCCTTGGCCCCGCGTCGCACGCAGGCTGGGCGCGGCAGATAGGCCGGCTGCTAGCCCGGCCGGCGGCTCAGCCGGAGGCACGGCCGACGGCATTATCCACGGAGCGCAGGCTGGGCGCGGGCGCGCGGGCGGGGCCCGTCGAACGGGGCTGGTCAGCTGGCGGCTTGGGCTGGGGTGGCGGAGGAACGGCGGGACCGGTAGGCGGCTACGTGCAGGCGGTTGCCGCAGGTGCGGCTGTCACAGTAGCGGCGTGAGTGGTTTCTGGACAGGTCCACGAAAAGCGACTGGCAGCTCGGCGACGCGCAGGTACGCAGGCGCGAGCTCGCCCCGGCGACGATGAGCGCGGCCAGGCCCATCGCGCTGTGCGCGGCGATCCGGTCGGCCAGCGGCGCCGTGGCGCACGAGACGTGGATGTGCGGGCCGCGGCCGTCGTGTTCCACGATCTGCGGGACGGCGCCGGTCTCGGCGAGGAGCGCGTTGAGGTCCCTGATGGCGGCGGCCTCAAGGCCAGCCTCGCAGGCGGCGGCGATGGCGTCCAGGCGCGCCCGCAGGTCGCGCAGGCGGGCCGCGTCGCTGGCTCGGGCCGCGGCGATGTTCTCCACCCGGTGCCGTCGGGCGAAGCCGGCGACGCCGGCCCGGGTGGCGAGCGGATCGGCCCGGCCAGCGCGAGCGCCAGCACCAGCGCCAGCGCCAGCGGATCGGCCCGGCGGCGCGGCACCCGAGCCCGGCCGACCCGAGTTGATCAGGTCGACGCACTCGGCGAGCGCCTCGAGTTCGTCAGTCCCCAGTCCCACGCTGTTACCTCGCCGGTCCACCAGGTAGCCTGCTGGATGTGACAGCACCGTACACGCCTACGGTCATTACTCCAAACGACGGTGCGCGAAAGCTCCCGGCCCATGATCGCGCCGGAAACGCCGCCGAATCCCCCGGCGTACATCCCGCCGAACGCGCCGCCCGCCATGTCACCGCAGGCAGCGCCACCGGCCTGCTGGCCGGCAGGCCGATCCTGCTGGCCGGGCTCGGCGCGGCGACGATCTCGTCCTCGGCCGTGCTCGTCGTGCTGTCGGGCGCGGCTCCGTCAGGGACGGCGTTCTACCGGTCGGTGATCGCGCTGCCCTTGCTGGCTGGCCTGGCCGTCGTCGAGCAGCGCAGGCGCGGCCGACGTCCGCTCGCCCAGCGGCTGCGGGCCGCGCTTGCCGGGGTGTTCCTCGCCGTCGACCTGATCTTGTGGACGCACGCGATCGCCGATGTCGGCGCTGGCGTGGCCACCGTTCTCGGCAACCTGCAAGTGCTATTCGTGGCCGGCATTGCCTGGCTGCTCTGGCATGAGCGGCCGACCAGGGCGGTCGCGTTCGCGTTGCCGGTCGTCATGCTCGGCGTGGTGCTGGTGTCCGGACTGATCGGGCACCCGGCCGCCCCCGGCCTGCATCCGCTGGCGGGCATCTGGTACGGGATCGGGACGTCCATGGCCTACGCCGGATTCCTGCTGATCCTGCGCCGCTCCTCGGCCGGCTTGCCGCACGCCGCGGGGCCGGTCGCCGACGCCACCGCCGGGGCCGCGATCGCGTCGCTCGCGTTCGGGCTGGCCTTCGGCGGCCTCGGGCTGCACCCGCTCTGGCCGGCCATCGGCTGGCTCGCGCTGCTCGCGGTGCTGAGCCAGACCCTGGGCTGGCTGCTGATCACCTCGTCGCTGCCCAGGCTTCCCGCCGCGGTCTCCTCACTCATGCTGCTTCTGCAACCGGCCGCCTCGCTCGGCCTCGCCGCCCTGTTCCTCGGCCAGCGACCCACCCTGCTGCAGATCGGCGGCGCCGTCCTGACCTGCGGCGGAGCACTCGCCGCCAGCTTGGCCGCCACCCGCGCCGCGGTCGCTGACCCGCCCTAGGCCCCGACCGCGGTCCGGCGAGCCGAGGCCGGGACGTCAGCGGTCGATCTCGTCTTCGGGCGGGCGCGGCGCGAGAGCGCGGCCCAGCCAGAGGCCGGCCAGCCCCTGCAGGGCGCTCACCGCGAGCGTGACGCCGACCGCGACGGCCGCGTACGGCGGCAGCCCGGCGAGCGCCGCGATCGTCCTGGCGGTGGCACCGACCGGAAGCCCGCTCAGCGCCGGGATCCACAGCGCCAGGCCCCACCCGGCCGCGGCCATCGCCGCGACCACCGGCGTGCTGACCCGCAGCCGCCAGCCACCCCACCGTACGGCGACTCCGGCGGCAAGACCAACGACCATGGGCATGAACCAGAGCCCGCCCGCTGCTCCGGCCGCGACCAGCCCGGTGCCGGCGACCGCGCCCAGGACCCACGCCCAGGCCGGTCCGGCGTGATACGCCCTGGTGAATGACGGCCGGAACGGCCGCGGCGCCGCCGGTCGGCCGACGCCCTGCTGGGCCAGCCCGCCGAGCCGGTACGAGCCCCGCTTGCCGAGCCTGGTCGCCTCGGACTTGCTGACCAGCCTGTTCATGGGCGCAACCGCCATCGCACCCGGCGGCCGGCCGCCGAGCCGGCCCTGGCGGCCGGGCTGGCCGGCCCGCCCCCGGCGGCCGGCATCGGCAGGTAGCGGCCGTTCCACCAGTAGGGGATCAGGTTCTCGTACCACGGCGACGCGGGGTTCTCGCTCTGGCCGCCCGGGTAGATGCCCTCGGCGGCGGCGTGGCCTGACCCGGTGGTACCCGGCCAGCGGACGATCATCCGCCAGCTCGGGCCGTCGGTGGCGACCGGCAGCCCGTAGGCCGCGTTCACCGTCCAGGCGTCACCGCCGGACGGCCGCGGGCCGTAGCCGAGCGCCTGGACCTGCGTCAGCGAGGGGAACTGCCTGCTGTGCAGCCTGCCCCAGGCCCAGCTCGCCGGGCTGGCACCGAGCCTGGCCCGAAGGTGCGCTACCGCTGTGCCGAAGGCGGCGCGGATCACCTGCGGCGCCGTCCTGCGCGGCCCGCCCGGCGGGGTGAACGCGGGGTTGGCAGGATCGTCGAGCGTCCAGTGCTCGAGCACCTGGACCAGGCTGAACTGGCTGGCCGAGATCCCGAGGCCAGAGCGGTCCAGATGGACGGGGACGGCGCTGGCGCGCCACCACGGGCCGAAGGTCGCCGACAGGTAGTCCGACCAGAAGGTCCACCAGATCGAGGCTCCCGGCGAGCCGGGCGCCATCGCCCTGTTCCAGCGCCTGAGCACGTTGGCGGCCCGCCGCTGGAGCGGGGTGAGGCCGACGTGGCGGAACGCGGCGAGCACCCGCGGCAGTACCCGCACGGCGAGGTCGTCGGTCACGCTGGTCTGCAGGGCCGCGAAGCTGGCCATGGTCATGCCGTTCCTGGCATTCAGGAACGCGTACTCCCTGCTCGCGCGGTAGCTGGGATCGAAGTCGTTTGCCGTGGTGCCGATGTAGTACGGGTACGAGCCGGCCACCGGCCGCTGGTTGGCGGTGGCGATCACGTGACCGGGCGGGTCGTAGCTGTGCGGGACGGCGGCGTACGGGATCACCCCGGCGACGTCGTCGGCGCCGGTCCCTGGCATCGGCAGCCAGGGCGCGCCGTGCCTGACGACCGGGAAGTAGCCCGCCGAGATCGCCCCGATGTTGCCGCGGTCGTCGGCGTAGACGAAGTTCTGGGTCGGCGCGCGCCAGTTCGCCAGCGCGGCCCTGAACTGCGCGAAGTCGCTGGCCGTGCTGATGCCGAAGAGGACGGCGACGTCGGGCGAGGGCACGTTGCCCATCCAGTCCACCGATACCGTCTGCCCGACCTGCGTCATCACCGGGCCGTGCACGGTGAGCTTGACGGCCAGGTGGCGTGGCGCGCCGCCGCGGACCGGGATCGTGTACCTGACCGTGCGCATCCGCCGCCAGCGGCTGTGCCAGAGGTACTGGCCCGGCCGGGACCTGCTGGTCTTCTCCACGTAGAACAGGGTGGACTGGTTCTGCGTGTCGGTGAGCGACCAGGCGATGTGCTTGTTGTGCCCGAGCAGCACGCCGGGCAGGCCTGGCACGCTGACCCCGGTCACGTCGAACCCGGGAGCCATCATCGCCACCTGGTACCACACCGACGGCAGGGTCTGCGGCAGGTGCGGGTCGCCGGCCAGCATCGCGCCGCCGCCGCGCACGCGCGGGCCGTTCGCCGCCCACGCGTTGCTGTCCGGGTACTCGTGGATCTGCCCGGCCGGCAGCGCGCCGGCCTGGGCGAGCAGGGTGGCCGCGGCCCGGGCCGTCCCCGGCGGCAGGGTCGTGGCCAGGCTAGGTGCCGGGCGAGGCGGCGTGGCGCCGCCCCGCGCGGGGCCGGCCGTCACCGAGCTTGCCGCGTTCGCCGTGACCATCGTGGTCTGGATCGGCGCGATCCCGAGCGGACGGTACGGGCCGGGGTCGTACGGGCTCTGCGCGTTCACCGGCAGGACGGGGAACCAGGACATCGTCCGCGCCGCCCCGAGGGACCGGTCGAGCAGCGCGTAGTCAAGCGGCGTGGTGGTGTAGTCGAGTTCCTGGGTCAGGTCGCCCTGGATGGCCAGGCTGTCCACCGGAGTCCAGTCCGCCGGGTAGACGCCTTCCAGCGGGAACAGCGCGGGCCACTGCCCGCTCGCGCGGGCCTGGTCCAGGTAGTCGTTCACGCCCCGCGCGTAGGCCAGCAGCGCCCGCGCCGCCACGCTGGTCCTCGGCATCTCCGCCCACTCCCGCCGGGCCGTGCGCAGCAGGCCGAGCCGCAGCTCGAACCGGTCGGACGGGAGCGCGGCCGGGCCGACAAGCTGGGCGAGCCTGCCCTCGGCCTGCCGCCGCTCGAGGTCCATCTCGGTCAGCCTGAACCTGGCGTGCAGGTAACCGAGCGCGAGCATGGCGTCGGTGACGCTGGACGCGTCGATCGTCGCGATCCCGTGGGCGTCAAAGCCGACGGTCACCGCTCTCCCGAGTCCGGGCAGGGTCAGGACCTGCGTGGTCGGCAGCTGCCCGCCGGCCGCGGACGCCCACGCGCCGCGGCCGGGGTCGAGGACCGGGCCGAGCGCCGGCAGCCTGCCGTAGCCGGCCGCGCAGACCGCGAGCACCGCGGCGGCCACACCCGCCGCGACCGCGACGTTGCCGATCCGCCGCGCCCGCCGCCAGCGCCGTCTGGACGGCATGACCGGACCACCTCCGGATGACCTGCTCCCCCGCCAGCGCCAGGCTCCCGGCCGGTGCCAGGCCCCGTCTGCGCGTGGCACCTGATGCCGACACCGGGCCGCCGCCAGCGGCCGGGCCGCGCCGGGACCGGCGCGCCTGCCGCGGGCTGACCCCGGTGAGCGCGTGCAGCCCGCCGGCCGGTCGGCCGGCGGGCTACCCCCGATGGTAGAACCTAGACCGCTAGTCAGGTGGCAAGCAGCGGCGATTACCAGAGCTCAGGATGCCCAGAGCTCGGGATGCTTGTCACGCCAGGGCCTTGCCGCCTCGATCTGCGCCGACAGCGCGATCAGGGTCGCCTCGTCGCCGATCCGGCCGGCCAGCATGACGCCGATCGGCAGCCCCTGGGCGTTCCAGTACAGCGGCAGGCTCACGGCGGGCTGGCCCGAGATGTTGTACAGCGCGGTGTACGGGGTGAACCGCTTCTGCCGCTCGAAGTTCTCCGCCGGGTCGACCTCGTCGAAGTAGCCAACAGGCACCGGCGGCAGGGCGAGCGTCGGGCTGAGGAACGCGTCGTAGCGGTGCAGCCGGGCCATGGCCTGCCGCATCACGCCCTGCAGGTAGGCCTGGGCGTAGATCAGCTCGCCGGCCGACACCTTGGCGCCCTTGCTGCGCAGGTACTGGGTGAGCGGCAGCAGGTCGCCCTCCTGGGCCGGGTCGATCGGCGCCAGGGTGGCCATGGAGTACCACAGCAGCTCGAACATCGGCACGGCGTCCGACCCGAACGGCAGCTCGACGTCCTCGACCTCGTGGCCGAGGTCGGCGAGCAACTTGCTGGCGTCCTCGTAGGCGGCCACGCAGTCGTCGTGCACGGTGGCGCCGGGCACCACGTTGGCGATGGACCGGCCGATCCGCAGCCTGCCCGGCTCGCGGCTGGCGTGGCGAAGGAACGTCTCGCCGGGAGGCGGCGCGGGCAGCATGTACATGTCGCCCGGATAACTGCAGGTCATCACGTCGAGCAGGAGCGCGGCGTCGGCGACGGTCCGCGCGATCGGGCCGTCCGTGGACAGGCCGCTGAGGTCAGGCATCAGCGGGCCGCCGGAGATCCTGCCCCTGCTCGGCTTGATTCCGAACAGCCCGCACACGCTGGACGGGATCCTGATGGACCCGCCGCCGTCACTGCCCTGCGCGGCCGGCGCGAGGCCGGCCGCGACCGCCGCGGCGGCGCCGCCGCTCGACCCGCCGGCGGACCTGGACAGGTCCCACGGGGTGCGGGCGGGCGGGCCGATCCTCGTCTCGGTGTAGCACGGCAGGCCGAACTCGGGCGTGGCCGTCTTGCCGGTGATTACGATCCCGGCCTTGCGCAGCTCGATGACGACGTAGTCGTCATCGGTGGGGACGGTGTCGGCGAAGACGGTGCTGCCCATGGTCATCCGCACCCCGGCGACCATGTTCAGGTCCTTGATCGGAACCGGTACGCCGGTCAGCGGCGGCAGCGCCGCCGTCTCGCCGTCCCTGCGGGCCCGGGCGGCGAGCTCGTCGGCCGCCGCGGCCTGCTCCCTGGCCAGGTCGGCGGTCACCGTGTAAAAGGCGCCGGTCTGCTCGTTGAGCCGGTCGATCCGGTCCAGGTAATGGCCGGTGATCTCGGCCGACGAGAGCTGCCCATCCCTGATGGCGGCGGCCTGCTCGGTCACCGTCATGTCATGAATCTCGGTCACGTTACCGAACAGTAGACGCAGCGACCTGGAGCGTCCAGGCCGCCCCGGGCGACTGGTGCCCCGGGACGGGCGCCGAGGGCAGGCCTCGCCGCCGGGCACCGCCGGCCGAACGTCCCGCGTCGCCGATCTCAACCCGCCGCGTTACCGTCGCCAACAGGAACGGTCATGTTCGCGCAGTACAGAATCGGCTACGCTCAGGATGTGGGCTCAGGAGTCCAGGACCCGCCGGGCGAGCTGCCGGCCGCGGCCGAGGCCGACGCCGACGACAGCAGGGGCCTGCGCGCGCTGTTCCGCAAGTCGCGCACCGGCGACCCGGGCGGATCGCCCGCCAGGCCCGCGAGCCTCGCGAAGCCCCCGAGCGCTCCGGCAGCCGTCACAAACCTCACCAAGCCCGCGAGCGCTCCGGCAACCACCACGAACCTCACCAAGCCCGCCGCGGCGCCGCCAGGCGAGCAGCCCGGCCCGTCCCGGCCGGCCAGCTTCGTCAAGGCCGCCGCCCCGGCGCAGCCAGCCGGCGGCACCGGACCGCACGCCAGCCCGCCGACGGGGCGACCGGCGGCGCGGCCGGGCCAGGCGCCGCCCGCCGCACGCCGCCCGCTGAACCTGCCGCTGGCCAGCCGCTCTCTGGTCAGCCCGCACCTGCGCCAGGACCCGAGGCTGCGCGTCTGGATCATCCGCACTGTCGTGGCGATCGTGGCCTTCCTCGGCTTCATGATCTGGCACGGCTGGCGGGTCGGCATCACCGCGGCCGCCATCTACCTGGCCGCCGACATCATCTACCGGTCGAGGACGACCTCGGTCGTGCCGACCGGGGTGCGGGTGACCTCGGCGCAGCGCTACACCAGGCGCCGCCTGAGGGTGCTCCAGCCCGCCGGCTACCTGGCGTTGAACGCCCGCTCCATCCCCGGCACGGCGCATGTCATCGATCACCTGGTGGTAGGCCCGGCCGGCATCTACTCGATCGACTCTCAGCGGATGGACAAGCGGCTGTCGCTGCGGATGATCGGCGGCATGCTCTACCACGGCCAGCGGAGCATGGAAGAGCGCCTCGACCACGCCACCATGGAGGCTAACTCGGCGGCCGCGCTGATCGGCGCCGAGCTCGGGCAGAAGGTCAGAGTGCACCCCGTCCTGGTCACTTACGGCCCGGCCACCATGTGGAAGATCATCACCGTCAAGGGCGTGGCTCTGCTCGACGGGTCGCGGGTCGGCACCTACTTCCGGCAGCAGTCCAAGCAGACGCGCGGCCACCACCTGGACGCCAGCCAGATCGCCATGGTCTTCGCCGCCGCCGAACGGGCGCTGCCGCCCATCGACTGAGCCTGAACCGCGATTCGGTACGGCCGGCCCGCACCGCTAGTCTGTGACCCTCCATAGCGCGGCGGACAGGGCAGGTCGTGACGGCGGCACGGGACTGGGTAGCGGGCGCTCGCCCGCGCACGCTGCCCGCGGCGGTCGTCCCGGTGGCCGTGGGGTCGGGGGTGGCGGCGGGGTACGGCGACTTCGTCCCGTGGCGCGCCGCGCTTGCCCTGGTCGTGGCGCTGGCGCTGCAGGTCGGCGTCAACTACGCGAACGACTACAGCGACGGCATCCGCGGCACCGACGAACAGCGGGTCGGGCCGGTCAGGCTGGTCGGGTCGAAGCTCGCCACCCCGCGCCAGGTGGTCAGCGCGGCGCTCGGCTGCTTCCTGCTGGCCGGCCTGGCCGGGCTGGTGCTCGCCGCTGTGGTCTCCTGGTGGCTGCTGCTGCTCGGGGCCGCGGCGATCGGGGCGGCGTGGTTCTACACCGGGGGCAGCCGGCCGTACGGCTACCGCGCCCTGGGCGAGGTCTCGGTGTTCGCGTTCTTCGGCGTCGGCGCCGTCGCTGGCACCGCTTACGTGCAGATGGGCCGGCTGAGCTGGCTGGCCGCCGCCGCCGCGGTCCCGGTCGGCCTGCTGGCCTGCGCCCTGCTAATCGTCAACAACCTGCGCGACATCCCGACCGACGAGGCGACCGGCAAGCGCACGCTGGCCGTGGTGCTCGGCGACCGGCGCACCCGGGCGCTGTACTCGGCCTGCGTGCTCGTGCCGTTCGCGGTGGCCGCGGCGATGGCGCCGGTCGCCCCGCTCGCCCTGCTCGCGCTCGCCGCGCTGCCGCTGGCGGTGATCCCGGTCAGGCAGGTGCTCGCCGCGGCATCCGGGCGCGGGCTGATCGCCGTGCTCGGCGAGACCGGCAGGCTGCAGCTCGCGTTCGGCCTGCTGCTGACCGCCGGCCTCGCCGTCAGGCCCTGAGCGCCCGCCAGGCCCGTTCCAGCCCGCCCCGCCAGGCCCGTTCCAGCCCGCGGCCGCCGGCCAGGCCCTTCCAACCCGCGGCCGCCGGCCAGGCCCTTCCAGCCCGCGATCACCGGCCAGGCCCTTCCAGCCCGCGATCACCGACCGGATGCCGTTTCAGCCCGCGATCGCCGGCCAGGGGCCGCGGGCCGTTCCGGCCCGCGGCCACCCCCGTCCCCGCCACCGCACCGCGGGGCCGGACCGGCCGGCGCTTACCCTTCCGCGGCCTGGCCCGCGCCCGGATCGCCGTCCTCGGGGGCGAGGAACGCGGAGCGGATGTCATCCATCACCCTGGTCGGCACCGTCTCGGCCGAGCGGCCAGAAGGCAGGCTGACGCCGCCGTTGGGGGGTCCGGCCGGGACCTCGCCGGCCGGGAGCGGAGCGCGGGCCGCAAGGGGTGCGCGGCCCGCCCCGGGCGTCTCGTTCTCCTGCTCAACAGGCTTGCCGAACGCCGAGCCGAGCATCCTGATGGCCCCGGTCAGCTCGCTGGGGATCATCCAGACGGTGTTGCCCTGGCCCTGAGCGAGCTGCGGCAGCGTCTGCAGGTACTGGTAGGCGAGCAGCTTGGGATCGGGGTCGCCCTCGTGAATGGACCGGAACACGGTGGAGATCGCCTGCGCCTGGCCCTCGGCGCGCAGGATCGCCGACTGCTTCTCGCCCTCGGCCCGCAGGATCGCGCCCCTCTTGTCGCCCTCGGCGGTGAGGATCTGAGACTGCTGCAGGCCCTCGGCGTGCAGGATCGCGGCGCGCTTCTCCCGCTCGGCCTTGAGCTGCTTCTCCATCGCGTCCTTGATCGACTGGGGCGGGTCGATCGAGCGGATCTCGACCCTGGTCACCCTGATGCCCCACTTGCCCGACGCGTCGTCGAGCACGCCGCGCAACAGCGTGTTGATCTTGTCGCGCGAGGTCAGCGTCTGCTCCAGGTCCATGCTGCCGATCACGCTGCGCAGCATGGTGGCGGCCAGCTGCTCGATTGCCTGGATGTAGTTGACGATCTCGTAGTCGGCCGCCCGCGGATCGGTGACCTGGAAGAACAGCACCGTGTCGATGGAGACCACGACGTTGTCCTCGGTGATCACCCGCTGGCCGGTGAACTGCACCACCTGTTCGCGCAGGTCGATGAGGTCCTTCACCCGGTCGATCATCGGAATGACGAAGTTCAGCCCGGGCTCGAGCGTCTTGTGGAACTGGCCAAGCCGCTCGACGTTGCGCGCCCTGGCGGGCGGTACGAGCCAGATGGACCGGCTCAGGAACAAGATTACGAGGCCGACGACAACGACAGTCAGCACGAGGGCCACGACTTCTGGCATCTGATTACTCCCTTGCGTGGACAAGGGCGGTCGCGCCCTTGATCTGCAGGACGTCAACCGTCGAGCCGGCCGGAATGACCGAGCTCTCGTCGTAGGGCCGCGCCGACCATTCCTCGCCGCCGATCCTGATCCGCCCGGCGTGCGGAGTCACCTCGTCGAGCACGTAGCCGGTCTGACCGACCAGCGCCGCCGTGCCCGTCCGCAACCTCGGCCCGCGGTGCAGCCGTTTCAGGGCGATCGGCCTGATCAGGACGATCCCGGCTACGGATACGACGGCGAAGACGGCCAGCTGGATGAGCGCCGGGCCGCCCACGGCACTTGCGATCGCCGCGCAGACCGCGCCGATCGCGACCAGCACGAGTGCCAGCGTCCCGGTCAACAGCTCGGCGACGCCGAGCACGAAGGCCGCGATCAGCCAGATCACCCACAGGCCCACGGGTCACCCCGGTTATCTCCAATTGAATCCTGCAATGATGACCTTAATCCCGCCGGGGTCCAGATAGCACGAGCCGAAAGGCCCTATCAATCCGGCAGCGTTTCCGGCAGCGGCCTGGCGGTCTCCTGGCAGCGTCGAACCCGCCGGTCACCGCGCTTCACACCGGGAGGCCTGGCGGGCACGATGGGGTGCATCAGCTCCACGAAGGGATGGGCCATGTCCGGGCATGCAAAGCCTTCCTACAGCCACGGCGCGTCCGGCGCCACGCTGCTTGGCGAGACCATAGGCCAGAACCTGCGCCGAGTCGCCGCCGCGCACCCCGATGCCGAGATGCTCGTGGACGTGCCGACCGGCCGCCGCTGGACGTACTCGGCCTTCGACGCCGAGACCGACACGCTTGCCCGCGGCCTGATCGCGGCCGGGATCGCGGCCGGCGACCGGGTCGGGATCTGGGCTCCCAACTGCGCCGAGTGGGTGCAGTTGCAGTACGCCACGGCCAAAGCCGGGATCATCCTGGTGAACATCAACCCGGCGTACCGCAGCCACGAGCTCGGGTTCGCGCTGCGCCAGTCCGGCGTCCGCCTGCTGGTCAGCGCCGAGCGGTTCAAGACCAGCGACTACCGCGGCATGATCGAGGAGGTCAGGCCCGACCTGCCCGGCCTGCAGGACGTGATCTACCTGGGCAGCGAGCAGTGGGCCGCGCTGTTCGCCGCGGGCCGTGCCGCGGCGGCCGCGGCGACGGGCGGCGACGGCACCGACCCGCTCGCCGAGCGCGAGGCCGGCCTGTCATTCGACGACCCGATCAACATCCAGTACACGAGCGGCACCACCGGGTTCCCCAAGGGCGCGACGCTGTCGCACCACAACATCCTGAACAACGGGCTGTTCATCGGCGACGGCTGCGGCTACACGGCGGCGGACCGGGTGTGCATCCCTGTGCCGTTCTACCACTGCTTCGGGATGGTGCTCGGCAACCTGGCCTGCACCACGCACGGGTCGTGCATCGTGATCCCGGCGCCCGGATTCGACCCGGCCCAGACGCTCGCCGCGGTCCAGGCCGAGGGGTGCACCTCGCTGTACGGGGTGCCGACCATGTTCATCGCCGAGCTCGCCCTGCCCGACTTCGCCGACTACGACCTGTCCACACTGCGCACCGGGATCATGGCGGGCTCGCCCTGCCCGGTCGAGGTGATGAAGCGCGTGGTCAGCGAGATGAACATGACCGAGGTGACGATCTGCTATGGGATGACCGAGACTTCGCCAGTGTCCACCCAGACCACCGCCGACGACGACATGGAGCGCCGCGTATCCACCGTCGGCCGGGTCCACCCGCACGTCGAGGTCAAGATCATCGACCCGGAGACCAGCCGGGTGCTCCCCCGCGGCACGCCCGGCGAGCTGTGCACCCGCGGCTACTCGGTGATGCTCGGGTACTGGGACGAGCCTGAGAAGACCGCCGAGGCGATCGATGCGGCGCGCTGGATGCACACCGGCGACCTCGCGGTGATGGACGATGCCGGGTACCTCAACATCGTCGGCCGGATCAAGGACATGGTGATCAGGGGCGGGGAGAACATCTATCCGCGCGAGGTCGAGGAGTTCCTCTACGCGCACCCAGCCATCGAGGACGTCCAGGTGATCGGCGTTCCCGACCTGAAGTACGGCGAGGAGCTATGCGCCTGGATCCGCCTGCGGTCCGGCCAGGCGCTGACCGCCGAGCAGGTCAGGGACTACTGCCAGGGCAAGATCGCGCACTACAAGATCCCGCGTTACGTCAGGTTCACCGGGGACTTTCCGATGACCGTGACCGGCAAGGTGCAGAAGTTCAAGATGCGCGAGACCTCGGTCACCGAGCTCGGCCTCGAGGACGCCAGCCACACCCAGACCGCCTAACCTCCGGAGACTCCGGGGCTCCCTGGCACTACGGGGACCTCAGGAAACTCCGGGCTCCCGGACCTCCGGGCTCGCGGAACTCCGGGCTCGCGGAACTCCGGGTAATCCCTGGAACCCCAGGGACCTCCGGAGACTCCGGGCTTTCCCGCAACTCCCGCCCTCGCCAACCCACAGGGCCTCCCCAAGCCTCGGGCCCGACATCGTGGCCCCTCGATGTCCCTCTGCGCCACATCAACGAGGCACAATGTCCGCGGATCCGGTCAGCTCCCGGGGCGGGCGGGCCAGCCGCGCGGACGGGACACAGCAGGCCCGGCAGACCGGCCGCGCGGACGGGGCCTAGCAGGCCCGGCAGACCAGCCGCGCGGCCGGAATCCAGCAAGCCAGGCAGACCGGCGGGGCGGGCGGAGCTCAGCAGGCCCGGCAGTCCAGCGGGCCGGCGGAGCTCAGCTGGCCCGGCAGACCAGCCGCGCGGGGCGGCGGGGCGGGCAAGCTGCGGCTGGGCGACCAGCCGGGACCCGGCCGGGACCCGGCCGGGCGGGTGCGCAGCGCCTATCAGCAGGGCAAGGGCGCCTGTATAGTCCAATCGGGATCGTGCGCGGGAGGCTGACATGCTCGGACACAAGTGGGAGCGGGCGCAGGGGGTCGTGGTTGAGGCACAGACCGGGCCGCCCAGCGGGCACGGCGTGGCCGGTGCCATGCACCCCACGCACCAGTACGTGATCGAGGTCCGCATGCCGAGCGGCGACGTGATCCGCAACCAGGTAACCGAGCGGAGCTTCATCGCCCACCAGGTCGGCAGTACCGTCCCGGTCGAGGTGAACGCCAAGACGAACGAGATCAGGATCGACCCGAGCGCGCGAGTGGACTCGGTTCGCGGGCTGGTCAACATGGCGCACCAGATGCGCGACGCGGCGGCGGGTGGCGCGCTCGGCGGCTTGGCCGGAGTGGCCGGCATCGCGGCCGCGGGCGGGTTCGGCGGCGGGAACCAGGGCCCCATGGGCGGCATGAACCAGGACCCGATGGGCGGCATGAACCAGGACCCGATGGGCGGCATGAACCAGGACCCGATGAATCAGGGTCCGATGGGCGGCATGAACCAGACTCCCGCCGGCGGTGCGTCGATGCAGGTGACCGGCCCAGGCGGCCAGCAGGTGCCGGTTGCCATGCAGCCTAATGAGATCCGCAACCTGGCCCAGGCGATGATGTCCGGCGACGCCGCCTCCCGCCAGGCAGCGATGGAGCGGATTCGCCAGATCAAGCAGCAGGTCCAGCAGCAGGCCGGGCTCCAGCCGGGCATGGGCCAGCGGGGCATGGGTCAGCCGGGCGGCGCACCGGGCGGTCCCGCGCCCGTCGAGGGCTTCTCCGGATCGTCGGGCCCCAGCACGTTCGACGACATCGGCACCCCGCGCACCCCGGCCAGCACAGGCGGGCCGGTTCCCAGCCAGGCGGGCAGCGGGTTCGGCTCGTTCGGCGAGCCGACCGGCTTCAACCAGCCGGGCGGCTTCGGCCAGCCGACGTCGTTCGGTTCTTCCGGCGGCACCGGGTCGTCCGGCGGCCCTGACCCGTACCGTCCGCCTGCGCCCTCGTCGTTCGGCTCCTTCGACCACGGCGCGGGCCAGGGAACTCAGCAGGAGCGGCTGGCCAAGCTGCAGCAACTGCTCGACAAGGGGATCCTCACCGAGTCTGAGTACCAGGCGCAGCGTCAGCAGGTCATCAACGGCTTCTGAACCACTATTCGCAACGGCAAGCTCTCGCCGAACCCGGCGGCCACGCCGACGACCCGGCCCGGGCGAGGGTCTGTCCCGTAGATCGTGGGACTGGGTCTCGGCGCCAGGATCCTGACGGCCCGCCTCGCGGTCTGGCGCGGGCCGTCCCCGAGGCCGCCGGCGACCGCCGTGCCCCGTGCGGCCCGGAGGTGATCTTGATGGATGTGGCGGATGTCCCAGAATACGCAGTGGATGTGGCATCCATTCCACGGATACTTAGGTGATCATGTGCGGTTTCGGCTGGTATGCCAGGATCAGGGCGGGGGTGCTCGGCCAGGCGGGCGAGGCGGCGCGGCGCGAAGGCCAGCCGCGCTGCTCCGGGTTGTCCGTGGCCGGTGATACCGCGCGGTAGAGCCGCCGGTGCCCGCGGAGATCCACGGGACAGGCGCTAGAGCTAGGTCCTTCAGCCGCCGGCGGCCTTCGCCGCCCTGGCCGGCCCGGCCCGAACCTCAAGCCGGTCGAGCAGGTCGGCCGTGGCACGGGTGACGGCGTCCACGGCGGCGTTGAAGGCCTCGGCGTTGTGCGCGGCCGGGGCGCGGAAACCGCTGACCTTGCGGACGTACTGCAGCGCGGCCGCGTGCACGTCCTCGGGTGTGGCCTGCTCCGTATAGGGCTCGCGCAGTGTCTTGATGCTTCGGCACATGGTCCCAACCTAGCCGCACGGGCTGACAGCCAACGGACCTCACCCGACTGCTGAGCGGCGGCCGCGACCGCTCGGCACGGCCGGTCAGAAGTACCGGCCGGAACTGGCACCATGGAGAGGTCATGACGCTCACCGATCAGCTGCCGTCCTCGGCCGACCCAGACGAGCTGTACGCGGCGTTCACCGACTGGGCAGGCGAGCAGGGGCTGACCCTGTATCCGCACCAGGACGACGCGCTGATCGAGCTGCTGTCCGGCGCGAACGTGATCTTGTCTACGCCGACCGGTTCGGGCAAGAGCCTGGTGGCGACCGCGGCGCACTTCGCGTCCCTGGCGGCCGGCGGCCGCAGCTTCTACACGGCGCCGATCAAGGCGCTGGTGTCGGAGAAGTTCTTCGCGCTCTGCGACATCTTCGGCCCGGCCAGCGTCGGGATGATGACCGGCGACGGCAGCGTGAACGCGACCGCCCCGATCATCTGCTGCACCGCCGAGGTGCTCGCCAACATCGCGCTGCGGGACGGCGCCGACGCGGACGCCGACATGGTGATCATGGACGAGTTCCACTACTACGCCGACCCGGACCGCGGCTGGGCCTGGCAGGTGCCGTTGATCGAGCTGCCCAGAGCGCAGTTCCTGCTGATGTCAGCGACGCTCGGCGACGTGACCAGGTTCGAGCAGGACCTGACCAGGCGGACCGGCCGGCCCACCGCGGTGATCAGGTCGGCCGAGCGCCCGGTGCCGCTGACGTTCAGGTTCGTACTCGAGCCGCTGCACGAGACCATCGAGGAACTGCTGGCCACCGGGCAGGCGCCGATTTACGTGGTGCACTTCACCCAGGCCGCCGCGATCGAGCAGGCGCAGGCACTGATGAGCGTCAACGTGTGCAGCCGGGCCGAGAAGGATGCGATCGCCGAGATGATCGGACGGTTCAGGTTCTCCACCGGATTTGGCAAAACGCTATCCCGCCTCGTCAGGCACGGCATCGGGGTGCATCACGCCGGCATGCTGCCGCGCTATCGCAGGCTCGTGGAGACCCTGGCCCAGGCCGGGCTGCTCAAGGTGATCTGCGGCACCGACACCCTGGGCGTGGGAATCAACGTGCCGATCCGCACGGTACTGTTCACCTCGCTGAGCAAGTACGACGGCAGCGTGACCCGGCTCCTCCAGGCCAGGGAGTTCCACCAGATCGCCGGCCGGGCCGGACGGGCCGGATTCGACGAGATCGGCACCGTCGTAGTCCAGGCACCCGAGCACGTCGTCGCCAACGAGAGGGCGCTGGCCAAGATCGGCGACGACCCCAAGAAGCGGCGCAAGTTCGTGCGCAAGAAGCCGCCGCCCGGCATGGTCTCCTGGGGCCAGCCCACGTTCGACCGGCTGGTCGCCGCCGAGCCTGAGCCCCTGCGCTCCAGCTTCCTGGTCACCCACGCCATGCTGCTCAACGTGATCAGCAGGCCGGGCGATGCGTTCGCCTCGATGCGGCACCTGCTCACCGACAACCACGAGGACCGCGCGGCGCAGCGCAGGCACATCCACCGCGCGATCCAGATCTACCGCGCGCTGCTGGCCGGCGGGGTGGTGGAGCATCTGGCCGAGCCCGACGAGCAGGGCAGGATGTGGCGGCTCACCGTTGACCTGCAGGACGACTTCGCGCTGAACCAGCCGCTCTCCCCGCTCGCGCTCGCCGCCATCGAGCTGCTCGACGTGACCTCGCCGGATTACCCGCTTGACGTGCTCTCGGTGATCGAGGCGACGCTGGACGACCCGAGGCCGGTGCTCGCCGCCCAGCTGTTCAAGGCCCGCGGCGAGGCCGTCGCCGAGATGAAGGCCGAGGGCGTCGACTACGAGACCCGCCTCGAGCTGCTCGAGTCGGTCAGCTACCCCAAGCCGCTTGCCGACCTGCTCGAGTCCGCCTACGACATCTACCGGCGCGGCCACCCGTGGGTCGCCGACTACGAGCTCAGCCCGAAGTCCGTGGCGCGGGACATGTACGAGCGGGCCATGACGTTCGGCCAGTACATCGCCTGGTGCGGCCTGGCCAGGTCCGAGGGCCTGCTGCTCCGCTACCTCGCCGACGCCTACAAGGCACTGCGGCAGACCGTGCCCGACGAGGCCAAGACCTCTGAGCTCGTCGACCTGATCGAGTGGCTCGGCGAGATGGTCAGGCAGGTGGACTCCAGCCTGCTCGACGAGTGGGAGCGGCTGGCCAACCCGGACGCGGCCGCGCAGGACGGCGCGGCCGCCGGCCAGCTCGACGAGCGGCCGCCCGCGGTGACCGGCAACATCAGGGCGTTCCGCGTGCTGGTGCGGAACGCGCTGTTCCGCCGGGTGGAGCTGGCCGCGCAGCGGCGCTGGGAGGAGCTCGGCGAGCTGGACGCCGAGGCCGGCTGGGACGCCGCCGCCTGGGCGGACGCGCTCGAGCCCTACTTCGCCGAGCACGGCGAGATCGGCACCGGCGCCGATGCGCGCGGGCCGGCCATGCTGATCATCGACGACTCGGACAAGGACGTCTGGCGGGTGCGGCAGATCTTCGACGACCCCGCGGGAGATCACGACTGGGGGTTCTCCGCCGAGATCGACCTGGCGGGATCGGACGAGGCTGGCGAGGCCGTGGTCTGGGTGACCGCGGTCGGCTCGCTCTGAGCTTCAGGGCCGCCCCGGCCGGCGGGCGCTCAGGACCGCGAGCCGCGTGGAGCCCGGCCGACTGGCCAGACCCGGCTGGCGGGCGCGAGCCGTTATGTCGCGAACGCCCTTCCTGCCTCGTCGGAGGACACGATCCGGACCCCGAGCGGCAGCAGCGAGATCGGGATCAGCTTGAAGTTGGCCAGGCCGAGCGGGATCCCGATGATCGTGATGCACAGCACGATCCCGGTGATCAGGTGCATCAGCGCGAGCTCCCAGCCGAACAGGATGATCCATATGATGTTGCCGATCAGCGAGCCGACGCCGGCGTGCTCGCGCGGCACGGTGGTCCGGCCGAACGGCCAGAGCACGTAGTTCGCGATCCGGAACGCGGCGATCCCGAACGGAATCGTGATGATCAGCACGCAGGCGATGATGCCCACGATCACGTAGGCGATCGCCATCCAAAAGCCGGCGAGCACCAGCCAGATCACGTTAAGAATCACTCGCACGTCGGCCAGCCCCCTCGACATGGCCGGCCGGGCAAGCCCGCCCGCCGGCCGTTCCCTGACGTCCCGCGTCCGGTCATTAACAGGATTCCCCGCCGGGAGGCTTTGATCACCACTCGGGCCGGGCTGGCTCACCGGCGCCGCCCCGCCCGCGCCGCGAGCTGGCTATCGCGACGGCACGCGGCCGCGGACCGGGCGGTACCCGCCGAATCCCGTCTCAAGTACGCCTTCGCCGCCGGTAAGCCCCGGTAGCTGCTCTTGCAGGGTCCTTACCTTCGCCGACGGCAGCGCCGTCGAGACGATCGCCAGGTCATGGTGCGGTACCGGCGCCTGCACGTCGGCACCGAGCCTAGCCAGGCACGCGAGCACGGCGCCGGTCCTGGCGGCCGGGAGCTCGACGCGGACGCTGGCCATGGGCTCGCAGACGACCGTGTCGGCCTGGCGCAGCGCCTTCCTCAGCACCAGCGGCGTCAGGTCGCGGAAGTCGGCGGCGGTCGTCCTGGCCGTCGGCAGCAGGCGCTTGCCCAGGCCGTCGCCGACGTAGTAGCCGCACTCGGTCATCGTCACGACCGCGTCGGTGACCCGCCAGCCGTGCGGGCCGCGCTCAAGCGCGCGCTCAACGTACCTGGTCATCGCGTCGGCGAAGCTCGCCGCGGTCTTGTAGATGTACAGGGGCATCAGCCGCGGGTGAACATCCACCCGGAACTCGACGCCGGAATCGGCAGGCCCTGGCTCGACGCGCAGCCCCACCGTCGCCGAGTAGGGATGGTCGTCGGACTGCAGGATCTCGAGCGCGCTCCCCGCGCCCGCCGGCCGCTCGACGTAGATCGTCATCGTCTCGCGGAACGTTACGGCGAGGCCGAAGTCGTCGGCGAGTACGGCGCCGATGACCTCCTTCTGGACCTCGCCGTAGAGCGAGACGTAGATCTCCTGCCGCTCGTCGTCTTGCCGGACGTTGATGAGCGGATCCTGCTCGGCGAGCTGGCCGAGCGCGGCCCGCAGCCGCTGCCCGTCGCCGGGGTCGCACGGGAGGACGGCCGATTCGAGCGTCGGCGGCGGGAACTGCCCGCCGACGCCGCCCCGCGCCCGCTCGCCGATCGGGTCGCCGATCCTCGCTCCTGCCAGGCCCCAGAGCTTGCCGATCTGGCCGGCCTTGACCGAGGGCCGCCGCACCGCCGGTCCCCGCTCGAACACGGCGACGTCGGTCACCCGGCCGTCGAGCCCGGCCCCGAACCGCACCCGGTCCCGGATGCGCACGGCGCCGGAGAACATCCGGACGTATGCGATCTTCTCCGCGCTGCTGCCCCGTTCGATCTTGAAGATGCTGCCGGACACGGGCCCGGCGGGGTCCCCGGCCGATGCCGGAAGCAGCTCGGCGATGCCGGACATCAGCTGCTCGACACCTGCGCCGGTGATCGCCGAGCCGAAGAAGACGGGGTGCACCTGCGCGCTCCTGGCCTGGGCGGCGAGCGCGGCGCGCAGCCGGCCGTAGGGAACGGCCGCCTCGTCGCGCAGGTACGCGGCGAGCAGGCCGTCGTCCCGTTCGGCCAGCAGTTCGGCCAGCCCGGCCGTGAACCCGGCATCCTCCGCGGCCGACGCGGTGAACCTGGCACCGCGGGTCCCCGCCGCGTCCACCCGTCCCATGGCGACGACCGCCACAGCCAGTCGGCGCGAGATCTCCCTGAGCACGGCTTCAGGCCGCGCCCCGGCGCGGTCGATCTTGTTCACGAACAGCAGGGCCGGTATCCGCAGCCGCTCAAGAGACCGCATCAGGATCCTGGTCTGCGGCTGCACTCCCTCCACGGCCGAGACGACGAGCACCACCCCGTCGAGCACGCTGAGCACCCGGTCCACCTCGGCGATGAAGTCCGGATGGCCCGGCGTGTCGATCAGGTTGACGTCGATGTCGCCGACCGGGAACGAGGCGACCGCGGACTTGATCGTGATGCCACGCCGCCGCTCGAGCGGCAGCGAGTCGGTCAGGGTCGTCCCGGCATCGACGCTGCCTGGCCGGTCGATGACGCCGGAGGTGAAGAGCAGCCGCTCGGTGAGCGTCGTCTTGCCGGCATCTACATGCGCGAGTATCCCCAGGTTGAGCGTCTTACGCGACACGCGCCACACCCTTCGAATCGGTGCCAGGAGGCCATCTCGACGGACGTGAACGCCTCGCGCATCTGCTCTCCTTCGTGATTCGGGGTGTGCTGGCCAATCATAGGGTGGTCGGCCGCGAAGCCTTGAACGAATTTCCTGCCGCCAGCCGCGGCCAGCGGTCTAGGCCAGGCCGAGCAGGGCCTCGAGGCCCACGGTCAGCCCGGCGGGCAGCGACTCGATCCCGCGCACCGCGGTCAGCACGCCCGGCATGAACGAGGCGCGGTCCAGCGAGTCGTGCCTGATCGTCAGCGTCTCCCCGTGGCCGCCGAGCAGGACCTCCTGGTGCGCGACCAGCCCGGCGAGCCGGACCGAGTGCACGTGCACCCCGTCGACCACCGCGCCCCTGGCGCCCGGCAGCGTGGTCTCGGTCGCGTCCGGGCTCGGTCCCACGCCAGCCGCGTCGCGCGCGGCACTCATCATCGCCGCGGTCCGGGACGCGGTGCCGGACGGCGCGTCCACCTTGGCGGCATGGTGCAGCTCGATGATCTCGGCGGACTCGAAGAACCGCGCGGCCTGCTCGGCGAACTTCATCATCAGCACGGCGCCGACCGAGAAGTTGGGCACGACAAGGACCCTGGGCACCCAGGAGCCGGTCGCCGAGCTCTCCCCCGGCGTGACCGCCGTGTCCGCGAGCATGGCCTCCACCTCGGCCAGCCGGTCGGGCCCGAAGCCCGAGGTGCCGACCACCGCGTCCACGCAGTGCTCGACGCACCACAGCAGGTTTCCCATCACCGCGGCCGGCGTGGTGAAGTCGACCACGACGTCGCAGCCGTTCAGCAGGTCGGGCGAGTCGCCGATGTCGACCTCGGCCACGAGGTCCAGGTCCGGAGCCGCCCGCACGGTCTGGCAGACCAGCGATCCCATCCGTCCCCTGGCTCCGAGCACTCCGACCTTGACCACCGGGTTCCCCTGTCTGCTGAGGCGGCCGCTGGCTCAGACGAGCGCCGCCGCGAACGACTCGGCGTCGTCGTAGGGTCCCACCACGGCCAGCGCCTTGGGCCTGGTGAGGATCAGCTCGGCCACGTCCCGCACGTCGTCCAGGGTGACCGCGTCGATCCTCGCCAGTATCTCGTCCACCGGCTCCAGCCTGGGGTAGACGAGCTCGGACTTGCCGATCCTGGTCATCCGGGACGCAGGATCCTCCAGGCCGAGCACCATCGAGCCGCGCAGCTGGCCCTTGCCGCGGTCGAGTTCCTCCGCGGTCAGGCCGGAGGCGCAGACCTTGGCGATCTCGTCCGCGCAGATCGCGAGCACCTCATCGGCCTTGGCTGGCAGGCAGCCAGCGTAGACACCCCACACCCCGACGTCGGAGTGCTGGGCGTTGAAGCTGTACACCGAGTACGCCAGGCCGCGCTTTTCCCTGATCTCCTGGAACAGCCTGGAGGACATGCCGCCTCCCAGCGCCGCGTTGAGCACGCCGAGCGCGAACCTGCGGTCGTCGGTGCGGCGCAGGCCGGTGCAGCCGAGCACCAGGTTGGCCTGCTCGATCGGCCGGGCAAGCAGCCGCACGCCGGTGCCCGCGCCCACGTCGGGCCCCGCCGGGCCCGGCAGCCTGGGCGGCGCAGGGACCGCCTGCTCGGTGAGTGCCTTCTCGAAGCAGCGGCCGACGATCTCGACCACCTGGTCGTGGTCGAGCCGGCCGGCCGCGGCGACCACCAGATTCTCCGGCGAGTACCTGGCCGCGTAGTGCTCGGCGATCTGATCCCTGCTGATCGCGTTGATCGACTCGGCGGTGCCGAGTATCGGGCGTCCGAGCGGGGTATCGCCGAACAGCTGCCAGCCGAACGCCTCGTGCGCGGTGTCGGACGGGTCGTCGTCGGTCATCGCGATCTCTTCGAGAATCACCGCCCGCTCGGCCTCCACCTCGCTCTCATCGAGCAGCGACCCGGTCACCATGTCCGAGAGCACGTCGATGGCCAGCGGCAGGTCGGCGTCGAGCACCCGCGCGTAGTAGCAGGTGTACTCCTTGGCGGTGAACGCGTTCAGCTCCCCGCCGACCGCATCGATCGCCGCCGAGATGTCGAGCGCGGACCGCCGGGCCGTCCCCTTGAACAGCAGGTGCTCGAGGTAGTGGGTGGCACCGGCGTGCCGGGAGTCCTCGTCACGCGAGCCCACGCCGGCCCAGATCCCGAACGAGGCCGACCTGACCGCGGGCAGCGACTCGGTGATCACCCGCAGTCCGCCGGGGAGCACCGTGCGGCAGACGACGCTCTCCGCGTCGTCCAGCCGCTCGGTGCCTCCGGTTCTCCGCGCGCCAGGCGTCATGAGTTGCCGGACTCGCGGTCGCGATGCCGGGTGCGGAAGTGCTCGCCCCTGCCCCGGTCGCCGCCCCGGTCGCCGCGGCCGCGGTCGCCGCGATCCCTGTTCCGGTCGCCGCGGTCACCGCGGTCGCTCCGGTCACCGCGGTCACCGCGGCTCTCGTCGCGGCCGCCGCCCAGGTCCTCGCCTGCGGCCTCGCGCTCGATCACCTCGACGGGCACCAGCGACAGCTTGCCCCGGTCGTCCACCTCGCGGATCTCGACCTGGATCTTGTCGCCGACCTTGATCACGTCGTCCACGTTCTCGATCCGCATCCCGCCGTGCAGCTTGCGGATCTGGGTGATGTGCAGCAGCCCGTCCTTGCCGGGCAGCAGCGAGACGAACGCGCCGAATGTTGTCGTCTTCACTACCGTGCCGAGGAACCGCTCGCCGACCTCGGGGACGTGCGGGTTCGCGATCGCGTTGATCGCCGACCTGGCCGCCTCCGCCGAGGTGCCATCGGTGGCGCCGATGTAGATGGTGCCATCGTCCTCGATGGTGATCTCGGCGCCTGTGTCCTCCTGGATCGAGTTGATCATCTTGCCCTTCGGGCCGATGACCTCGCCGATCTTGTCCACCGGTACCTTGATCGTGATGATCCGCGGCGCGTGCTCGCTCATGTCAGCCGGGGCGTTGATCGCCTCGCGCATGACGTCGAGAATGGTCAGCCGCGCGTCCCTGGCCTGCCTCAGCGCGGCGCCGAGCACCGAGGCCGGGATGCCGTCCAGCTTGGTGTCCAGCTGCAGGGCGGTGATCACGTCCTTGGTTCCCGCGACCTTGAAGTCCATGTCGCCGAAGGCGTCCTCGGCGCCGAGGATGTCGGTCAGCGTGACGTAGGTGCCGCCCTCGTGGATCAGCCCCATCGCGATGCCGGCGACCATGTCCTTCAGCGGCACGCCCGCGTCGAGCAGCGACATCGTGGAGGCGCAGACCGAACCCATCGAGGTGGAGCCGTTCGAGCCGATGGCCTCGGAGACCTGCCGGATCGCGTAAGGGAACTCCTCCCGGGTCGGCAGCACCGGGATCAGCGCCCGCTCGGCGAGCGCGCCGTGCCCGATCTCGCGCCGTTTCGGCGAGCCGACCCGGCCGGTCTCGCCGGTCGAGTAGGGCGGCATGTTGTAGTTGTGCATGTAGCGCTTGGTCCGCTCGGGGTTAAGCGTGTCGATCATCTGCTCCATCCGGAGCATGTTCAGCGTGGTCACGCCGAGCACCTGGGTCTCGCCGCGCTCGAACAGGGCCGAGCCGTGCACCCGCGGGACCACGCCGGCCTCGGCGGAGAGCTGCCGGATGTCGGCCAGCCCGCGGCCGTCGATCCGCAGGCCGTCCCTGATGATCCGCTCCCTGACCAGCTTCTTGGTGAGCGACCTGAAAGCCGCGCCGATCTCGCTCTCCCGGCCTTCGAACTTGGCGCCGACGCGCTCGCTCACCGCAGCCTGGATCCGGTCGGTCTCGGTGCCGCGCTCCTGCTTGCCGGCGATGGTCAGCGCGGCGGCCAGTTCCGCCGAGGCCTCGGCGGCCACGGCCTCGTACACGTCGGGCTGGTAATCGGCGAAGGTCGGGAACGCCGCGACCTCCTTGGCCGCCTGCGCCGCGACCTGCAGCTGGGCCTCGCAGAGCGTCTTGATGAACGGCTTCGCCGCCTCAAGACCCTGGGCGACCACCTCCTCGGTCGGGCCGACCGCGCCGCTCGCCGGGTCGGCGATCAGCCGCAGCGTGCTCGACGTCGACTCGGCCTCGACCATCATGATCGCGACGTCGCCGTCCTCAAGCACCCGGCCGGCCACCACCATGTCGAAGGTGGCGTCCTCAAGCTGGCTGTAGGCCGGGAAGCCCACCCACTGGCCCTTGATCAGCGCCACCCGCACGCCACCGATCGGACCGGAGAACGGCAGTCCCGAGATCTGGGTGGACAGCGAGGCCGCGTTGATCGCTACCACGTCGTACAGGTGATCGGGGTGCAGCGCCATGATCGTCTCGACGATCTGCACCTCGTTGCGCAGGCCCTTGACGAAGGACGGTCGCAGCGGCCGGTCGATCAGCCGACAGGTGAGGATCGCGTCCTCCGACGGCCGGCCCTCACGGCGGAAGAACGAGCCGGGGATCCGGCCCGCCGCGTACATGCGCTCTTCCACGTCCACGGTCAGCGGGAAGAAGTCAAGGTTTTCCTTAGGATGCTTCGACACGGTGGTCGCCGACAGCACCATGGTCTCGTCGTCAAGGAAGACGACGGCCGATCCGGACGCCTGTTTGGCCAGCCGCCCGGTCTCGAATCTGATCTTGTGTACTCCGAAGGCACCGTTGTCGATGACTGCTTCGGCGGTATGCACACCCTCCATAGGGTGAGACCTCCTCGGATGAGGTCCCGCGTCTGCCCGCCGCCAGTGGAGCGTCGTCGGCGTCCAGTTTCCTCTGGACGTAGCTGCCGACCGGTCTTCGATCGAAGCCCCCGGATCGCGGAGCGGCACACGCGGCGCACGCTGCGGTGATCCGAGAACCACTACCGAGGACCGGCCCTGGCGCACTGTGAGCACTCCGGGCTGGGGCCGCGGGACGTGTAGTTGTCTTTGCTTCTGTTCAGTTGTCTTGGCGGACATGCTCAGCGCCTGCCGCGCCGGGCACGAGGGCTGCTCGGTTCCTGGCCGGTCGGTTCCTGACCAGGACGTTCCTGGCCAGCGGCAGGACGCGTGATCCCGAGAACCAATGTAGCGCCCGCGGCAGGGGCGCAGCGAGCGTTGGCAGCGCGCCGCTGCCGCCGCTGGTGCCCCGGCCGAGGTCGCGCACGGCCCGGCTACCTGCGCAGGCCGAGCTTCTCGATCAGCGCGCGGTAGCGGTGGATGTCCTCCCGGGCGAGGTACTTGAGCAGCCGCCGGCGGCGGCCGACCAAGAGCAGCAGCCCGCGGCGGCTGTGGTGGTCGTGCTTGTGCACCTTCAGGTGCTCGGTGAGACCATTGATCCGCTTGGTCAGCAGCGCGACCTGGACTTCCGGCGAGCCGGTGTCACCCTCACTGGTCGCGTTCGCGGCGATGATCTCCTTCTTGACTTCGGTGTCGAGCGGCACAGGGCTCCCTCTTTGTTCGCGGTTCTCAGGGCGGCTCCGGCAGCAGGAAGCGCGGTTCCGCGCCGGGTACGGCAGGCACGGGCTTGAACTGCCCGGACCCGGATCGGCAGGCCGCATGAGGGCGCAGCCAGCCAGGCGAGGTACTCCTCGCCACCAGATACGGTATCACGGCCCGGTTATTCCTGATGCCGCTCCGCCAGCGGCGCGGCCGCCTCGCCGTGCCGGCTTGGCCGCAGCACCGCCCGGACCGACCGCAATGCGGTGATCAGGACCTTTGGTCGGTCTTTGGTCCCTGCCTCTGCCAGGTGACGCGGTGGGAACCTGAAGACGAACAACGGATCTGGCTGGGCACGCTCGTGAACGCCCTCCTGCCAACCCGCCCTCCTGGCAGCGCCCTCCTGGTAGCCGCGTTACGGCCAGCCGCACAGAGGCATGTGCCTAGGAGGGATTGTTATGAAGTACGCACATCCCGGCGAACCCGGGAGCGTCGTCAGTGTCGAGCCACGTTACGAGAACTTCATCGGCGGCAAGTGGCTGCCTCCGGCAGAGGGCAAGTACCGGGTCAACCTGACTCCGGCCACCGCCAAGCCGATCTGTGAGGTCCCCGAGTCCACGCCTGAGGACATCGAGACCGCCCTGGACGCGGCCCACGCGGCCGCACGGCAGTGGGGTGAAACCTCCACCGCGGTCCGCGCCACCGTGCTCAACGCGGTCGCCGACGCGATCGACGCGCACCGGGAGAGCCTTGCGGTGGCCGAGAGCTGGGAGAACGGCAAGCCGGTCAGGGAGACGCTGGCAGCGGACATCCCGCTGGCGGCCGATCACTTCCGCTACTTCGCCGCCGCGGCCCGGGCCTCGGAGAGCCACACCACGGAGATCGACGCCAACACGATCGCCTACCACTTCCACGAGCCGCTCGGCGTCGTCGGGCAGATCATCCCGTTCAACTTCCCGCTGCTGATGGCCGCCTGGAAGCTGGCGCCGGCCCTGGCCGCGGGCAACTGCTCGGTGATCAAGCCGGCGTCCCCGACGCCGTGGTCGATCCTGAAGCTCGCCGAGGTCATCGGCGACATACTGCCGCCCGGCGTTCTTAACATCGTCAATGGCCCTGGCGGGGAGATCGGCAAGGCCCTGGCCACCAACCCGCGTATCGCGAAGGTCGCGTTCACCGGAGAGACCGTGACCGGGCGGCTGATCATGCAGTACGCGGCGCAGAACATCATCCCGGTGACGCTGGAACTCGGCGGCAAGTCGCCGAACATCTTCTTCTCCGACGTGATGGCAGCCGACGATGACTTCCTCGACAAGGCCATCGAAGGGCTGGTGCTCTACGCGTTCAACAAGGGCGAGGTGTGCACCTGTCCGTCACGTGCCCTGATCGCCGAGGACATCTACGACGAGTTCATCACCCGGTGCCTGGAGCGCATCAGCCGGATCAAGCAGGGCAACCCGCTGGACACCGAGACGATGATGGGTCCGCAGGTCTCCGCTCAGCAGCTCGCCAAGGTCAGCTCCTACGTGGACATCGGGCGTGACGAAGGCGCGGTCGTCCTGACCGGCGGCCACAAAGCGCACGTGGACGGCGAGTACTCCGGCGGTTACTACTACGAGCCGACCGTGCTCAAGGGCGACAACAAGATGCGGGTGTTCCAGGAGGAGATCTTCGGGCCGGTTCTGGCCGTGACCACCTTCAAGGACGAGGCCGAGGCGCTGGCGATCGCCAACGACACGCTCTACGGCCTCGGCGCCGGCGTGTGGACCCGCGACGGCAGCCGCGCCTACCGGATGGGCAGGGCCATCCAGGCAGGCCGGGTCTGGATCAACTGCTACCACCAGTACCCCGCCGGTGCGGCATTCGGCGGCTACAAGGTGTCGGGCATCGGCAGGGAGACCCACCAGATGATGCTCGAGCACTACAGCCAGACCAAGAACCTGCTGGTCAGCTATGACCCGAAGGCGATGGGCCTGTTCTAGCCGATTCCCGCCAGGCCGCCTGCCTGGCTGGCCAGCATTCCGGGAGGTGCCGGTGCGGACCGAGGAGACGGCCCGGCGGGTCGTCGCCACTCCGGCGGCGCGGGCAGCCATCGAGCGCCTGTGCCGCCGGGGTCAGGTCATGTTCGTCCAGTCGGGCGGGTGCTGCGGCGGCAGCGCTCCGATGTGCTTCCGGCTGGGCGAGTTCGCCGTCGGGGCTGGTGACCTGCTGCTCGGCCATGTCGGCGGCTGCCCGTTCTACATCGACGCCGCCCTGTACCTGGCGTGGCGCGAGCCGCAACTGCTGCTCGATGTGGAGCCCGGTTCCGCCGAGGGGTTCTCCCTTCCTGCCGCTGACGGCCAGCATTTCGTCGTGCGGAGCTAAGGCGGGCCGCTGACCACCGCGGCTACGACCAGGCCCCGGGCCGCCGGGGGAACCAGTCTAAATGCGCAGATCTTGCTGTCCGCCGACGATCTGCCTGGCAGCGGCGACGTCCAGGCGCATTTGCTCGACCAGTTCGGCTACGGATGCGAACTTCGCCATGCCACGCAGCCGCTGCGCAAACTCGATCGCGACGTGCACGCCGTACAGGTCGAGATCGTCGCGGTCAAGCGCGTACGCCTCGACGGTCCGCTCGTCGCCGTCGAATGTGGGGTTCGTGCCCACCGAGATCGCGGCCGGCCAGCGCTCGATCTCGCTGCCATCGGCCTCAAGCGCGGCCAGCCAGCCCGCGTAGACTCCGTCGGCCGGGATAGCGGTGAAGGGTGGCGTCTCCGCGTTCGCCGTCGGGAAGCCGAGTGCCCGGCCGCGCCGGTGGCCGCGGACTACAACTCCCTCGACCCGGTGCGGACGGCCCAGGTCCCTGGCCGCTCCGGCAACGTCGCCCGCCGCGAGCAGCTCCCTGATCGAGCTCGACGAGACAGTGACTCCCGAGTCGGTGAACAGGCCGACCCCCTCCGCGGTGAAGTCGTACTTCTCCCCTAGCTCGCCGAGCAGGCTGACGTCTCCGGCGGCCTTGTGGCCGAAGAAGAAGTTGTCGCCGACCACAACGGCTGCCGCGTGCAGCCCGTCGACCAGTACGGTGCGCACGAACTCCTCGGCGGGCAGTCGTGAGAACTCCACGCTGAACGGCAGCACGCACACGGCGTCGGCGCCCAGCCGGTCGAGCAGCTCGATCCTGAACCGCGGCGTGCAGAGCAGCGGGGGATGCGAGCCTGGCCTGAGCACCTCTTCGGGACGCGGGTCGAACGTGACGACGACCAAGGGCAGGCCGAGCCCGGTCGCCACCTCGGCGGCGCGGGCGATGAGCCGCTGGTGGCCGCGGTGGACACCGTCGAAGACACCGATGGTGACGACGGACCTGCCCAGGGTCGCCGGGATGTCGTGCAGGCCCTGCCAGCGGTACACCGTAAGTTCCTTCCCACCACGACGGCGCGCACGCGCTCGCACGGTACTGACCACGCCAGCCCGGGCGAGCGCATCCCAGCTCGGCCCGATCCCGGCCAGCTCGCGCCGTCCCCGGCGAGGTCTGGGTCTCCCAGCTTAGTGAGTGACGCCGGCCCAGCCACACGACGCTGGTGCCCCGCTCCTGCGCGGCCAACGGCGCAGGACGCATCATCTACCCGAATCAGCCCAAATAACGCAAAGCTTCGCCGACACTCCGGCGCCGGCGTGACATGGATGTGCACAGCGATCAGGGGACGAAGACGGCCAGGGGCTGCATTTCGTCGTTCTGCGCGGTGAGCAGCGCGATCAAGTTGTGGTCGGGGTCGAACGCGGCCACCGTTCCGGCATCAGCGGCAGCGTCGGCGGTGCAGGCGCGCAGCCGAACGCCATGCGATACCAGGCGGGCCTGCTCGGCGGTAAGCCGCAACGACGGGAACGCGGCCTCGGCCGCCACGGCGAGCGGCGTGAACTCAAAGTTCTCAGCGAGCTCGTCGAGCGTCCTGGCGGCGGCGACCTCGTAGGGGCCGACCCTGGTCCGGCGCAGCGCGGTCAGGTGGCCTCCGGTGCCCAGCGCGACGCCGAGGTCCCTGGCGATGGCGCGTATGTAGGTGCCGCTCGAGCAGGTAACGGTCACGTCGAGGTCGAGGAAGTCGCCTGCGGGTCTGGCGGCTAGCAGGTCGAGCCTGGCGACGGTCACCGTCCGCGGCGCGAGCTCCGGCGAGGCACCCGACCTGGTCAGGTGGTAGGCGCGCTTGCCCTTGATCTTGATCGCGCTGATCTTCGGCGGCACCTGCTGTATCTCGCCGGTCAGGTTGGAGAGCGCCGCCCGCAGTTCCGGCTCGCCGATGCCCGCGGCGGGCCGAGCGGGTGGCGCCGAGGCCGGGATGACCTCGCCTTCGGCGTCGTCGGTGATGGTGGACTGGCCGAGCCGGATGGTGGCCGCATACTCCTTCTCGGCCAGCGCCAGGTGGCCGAGAAGCCTGGTCGCCTTCTCCACGCCGATCAGCAGCACCCCGGTCGCCATCGGATCGAGCGTGCCGGCGTGGCCGACCCGGCGAGTCCCGGCCAGGAGCCTGATCCTGGCGACTACGTCGTGCGAGGTCATGCCGCCCGACTTGTCCACGATGACAAGCCCTGACTCGGTCATCTGGGCACCGTGTTCTCTCGCCGCCGCCGACGGGCTAGGTCACGAACCATCGTCGTCCCGATCGTCTGGCTTCCGGTACGGGTCGGGGTCGCCCGCGTGCACTGCGCCCGCGCGGCTCGCGGCGAGCTCGGCATCGGCCTGCCTGGCCCGTTCCACCAGGTCCTCGATGGATCTGGCGCCCTCGTGCAGGGTGTCAAGCCTGAACGTGATCGACGGGGTGTGCTTGATCCCGGTCTGCTTGCCGACCTCGGACCTGATCACCCCGGTCGCGCTGGTCAGCGCGGCCGCGGTGGCCTCCTTGTCCTCCGCCGATCCGAAGACCGTGTAGAACACGGTTGCCTCGCGCAGGTCACCGGTGACCCGAGTGTCGGTCACGGTCACGAACCCCAGCCTCGGGTCCTTGATCTTGCGCTTGAGCAGCATCTCGGCAACGATCTGCGTGATCCGCTCGCCGAGTCTGCGCGCCCTCGCTGGATCCATCGCTGCTCACTCCCCCTCGTCGCTGAACAATCGCTGCCGCGCGGACAGCAACTCGATGCCGGGCCTGGCGGCCACGAACCGCTCGCACGCCTCAAGCACGTCGATCACGTGCGATGCCGTCGAGGACACCGCCGCCACGCCGATCTCGGTCCTGCGGTGCAGGTCAAGGTGCCCGGTCTCGGCCACTGCCAGGGCCGGGAACTTCCTGTGCACCTCGGCGATCAGAGGCCGCACCTCAGAGCGCTTCTGCTTCAGCGACCTGACATCGCCGAGCAGCACGTCGAGCGTGAGCGCACCCACATACATGCCGGACCCTTCATCCACGTCAGCCGCAGGTAACGCCAGCCACCGGCTCGCGGGCCGCGGACCCGCCAGCCACCGACCCGCAGGCCGCGGACCCGCAGGTCGCGAGCCCGCCGGGCGCGGCCGGCCAGCGCGACCGGACCGGCAGGCCGGCGGGCGCGGACCTAAGCTCCTGGCCTCCCTCATGCCCGCGGCTTCTCCCGCATCTCGAAGGTCTCGATCACATCACCGATCCTGACGTCGTTGTAGCCGACCCCGATGCCGCACTCGAATCCCTCGCGGACCTCGGTCGCGTCGTCCTTGAACCGGCGCAGCGACTCGATGCTGAGGTTCTCCGAGACCACGACGCCGTCTCTGACCAGGCGGGCCTTGGAGTTCCTCGTGATCGTGCCCGACCTGACGATGCAGCCGGCCACGTTGCCGATCCGCGGCACCCGGAAGACCTCCCTGATCTCGGCGGTCCCGAGCTGCACCTCCTCGAACTCCGGCTTGAGCATGCCCTTGAGCGCGGCCTCGATCTCCTCGATCGCCTGGTAGATGATCGAGTAGTACCTGATGTCCACACCCTCGCGCTGCGCGAGCTCGCCTGCCCGGCCCGCCGGGCGGACGTTGAAACCGATGATCACCGCGTCTGACGCGATCGCCAGGTTCACGTCGTCCTGAGTTATCGCGCCGACGCCACGGCCGATCACCCGCAGCACCACGTCCTCGCCCACGTCGATCTTGAGCAGCGCGTCTTCCAGTGCCTCGACTGAACCGGACACGTCGCCCTTGATGATCAGCAGCAGTTCCTCGCGCGCGCCCGACTTGAGCGCGGACTCCAGGTCCTCCAGCGTGACCCGCGGGCGCCGCTGAGCGAACTGAGCCGTCCGCTCCCTGGCCTCGCGGCGCTCGGCGATCTGCCTGGCCATCCGGTCGTCGCTGACAACGAGGAAGCTGTCGCCAGCGTCCGGCACGGCGGTCAGGCCGAGCACGAGGACCGGCCGTGACGGCGGCGCCTCGGCGATCTGGTCGCCGTTCTCATCGAGCATTGCCCTCACCCGCCCGTGCGCCTCGCCGCAGACGATCGAGTCGCCCACCTTGAGCGTGCCGCGCTGCACGAGCACGGTCGCCACCGGGCCGCGGCCCTTGTCCAGGTGCGCCTCGATCGCGACGCCCTGAGCGTCCTGGTGCGGGTTCGCGCGCAGGTCGAGCTCGGCGTCCGCGGTCAGGATCACGGCCTCGAGCAGGTCCTTGATCCCGGTGCCGTTGCGCGCCGACACGTCGACGAACAGGGACTGACCGCCGAACTCCTCGGCCACCAGCCCGTACTCGGTGAGCTGCGCCCGGACCCTGGCCGGGTCGGCGCCCTCCTTGTCGATCTTGTTCACCGCAACGACGATCGGCACGCCGGCCGCCTGAGCGTGGTTCAGCGCCTCCGTAGTCTGCGGTTTCACGCCGTCGTCGGCAGCCACGACCAGGACCACCAGGTCGGTGGTCTCCGCGCCGCGCGCCCGCATCGCGGTGAACGCCTCGTGGCCGGGGGTGTCGATGAAGGTGATGGCACGCTCCTGGCCGTCCACCTCCGTGTTCACCTGGTAAGCGCCGATGTGCTGCGTGATGCCGCCAGCCTCGTGCGCGACCACGTTGGTGTGCCTGATCGCGTCGAGCAGCTTGGTCTTACCGTGGTCGACGTGACCCATCACGGTGACCACCGGCGGCCGCGCCTCGAGGTCCGCCTCCTCGCCCTCGTCCTCGCCGAACTCGATGTCGAACGACTCGAGCAGCTCGCGGTCCTCCTCCTCAGGGGACACGACCTGGACGTTGAAGTTCAGCTCGGCGCCGAGCAACTGGAGCGTCTCGTCGTTGACCGACTGGGTCGCCGTCACCATCTCGCCGAGGTGGAAAAGCACCTGGACAAGGGACGCCGGGTTGACCCCGATCTTGTCGGCGAAGTCGCTCAGCGAGGCGCCACGGGACAGCCTGATGATCTGGCCGTTGCCGCGCGGAACCTGCACGCCGCCGATCGACGGCGCCTGCATGTTGTCGAACTCCTGGCGGCGCTGCTTCTTGGACTTCCTGCCGCGCGACGGCCGGCCGCCTGGACGCCCGAACGCGCCCTGCGTCGGGGTCCGGCCACGGCCCCCGGCCCCCGGACGCGCCGGGGCTCCCGTCCTCGGCGCGCCAGCACCGCCACCGACCGGGCCGCCGCGGCCGCCCATGCCTGGCCCGCCACGGCCGCCACCCGGCGGCCTAGTGCCGGCGCCTGGCCCGCCACCCGGGCCGCCAGCGCCACCAGGGCCGCTGCGGGCGCCGAACGGGCGCGGCGGCATGCTGCTCGGGCTCGGCCGCGGACCGCCTGGCCTGGGGCCGAGCGCCCGGCTCATGTCGCCGGTACCGCCGGGCCCTGGCCTGCCCATCGGACGCGGCATCTGGGGCCTCGGCCCGCCTGGCGCGCCAGGGCCGGGCCGGCCTGTGCCCGGAGCACCGGGTCCGGCCTGAGTACCAGGTCCGCCGGCCGACTGGCCGGGCCGCGGGGTGCGCGGCGCCGAGCCCATCCCGGTCGGAGTCGAGCTGAACGGGTTGTTGCCGGGGCGCGGCCCTGGCCGCGGCGCTCCTGGCCGCGGTGCCTGCGGCGCGCCGCCCGGCGACGGCACCGAAGGAGCCGGCCTGGCACGCTCCGTGCCACCCACGCCAGGACCACCCGCGCCTGGCTCAGGCTGCGAGAACGGCACCTGGGGCACTGGCGTGCCTGCCGGGCGCTCACCGTCGGGAACCTGCGCCTGAGCGGCCGCGGCCGCGCGCTCGGCGATCCCGGACTGCTCGGCCACCTCAGCCGCGACGGCGGGCCGAGCCTGCTCGGGCTCGGTCGCCTGGGGCCTGGCCCGCTCGGCGGTCCCTGCCGACGCGGCATGACCGTTCGCGGCCGACCTGCCGCCGTCGGCCTGCGCGGCCGCCTTGGCGGCTGCGGCCTGGCCAGCGAACGCTTCCTTGAGCCTGCGGACGACCGGTGCCTCGATAGTCGATGACGCCGACCGAACGAACTCGCCCATTTCCTGGAGCTTGGCCATCACGGCCTTGCTCTCTACTCCGAACTCCTTAGCGAGTTCGTACACCCGGACCTTCGCCACTACGCTCCCTCTACTCGGCCCGGGGTTTCGATCCGGGCCAGTCAGCCGGAACGGGGCGCGTGGGCTCCGTCCGGCGTCAGCTCCTGCTCATCATCGCCGCATGCTCATCGAGCGCTCATCACAGTTCAGCCTGTCTCTCCGGCACACCTGCTGCTACCTGCACTGCCACGGACCGGATGCGATCCGGCCCGCTGGTGCAACACCCGCACGCGCGGCGCGATTCCGTCCGGACGCGCACCGCCCGTGTCCCTGCATCCGCCATCATCCCCGGCGGCGGTCCGCCGTCATCCCGCCCAGCCCTCCGTCGCGTGCCGCTCGACGCGGCGCGGTCCGGTCAGGCCTCGGCGAGATATCTGGCGAGGCCGCCATCGGCGAGCGGTCCCGTCGCGCGCAGCGCTCTCGGGATTGCCCGGCGGCGCCTGGCTCGCTCCACGCAGTCCGGGCTGGGATGCAAGTATGCCCCCCGGCCGGGCCTGCGCGCCGCGGGATCAACGACGACCTCGCCGTCAACCGCCACGATGCGGAGCATGTCAGACTTCGCGGCCCGGGCCCCGCATCCTATGCATGTCCGGATCACTGATCCGGGCACGATCGAATCCGGAGACCGCGTAGCCACCTGGAATCAGCTTACAGGGCCGGCGCGTCGGCGGCACCTGCCACCTTGTCGGCGGCTCCAGCCACCCTGTCAGCCCGGGCGTCGCCGCGTCCGGCCTGCTCCCCGTGACCGCCGTGACCGCCATGACCGCCGTGGTCACCGGGCTGGCTGTCGGGCTGGATGTCGATCCGCCAGCCGGTCAGCCGGGCCGCGAGCCTGACGTTCTGCCCTTCCTTGCCGATCGCGAGCGAGAGCTGGTAGTCGGGGACGATCACCTGGGCGACCCGGTTGGCCTCGTCAAGTATCCGCACCGCGGACACGCGGGCCGGCGACAGCGCGTGCGCGACAAACTCGGCAGGATCCTCGGAGAAGTCGACAATGTCGATCTTCTCGCCGTGCAACTCGGCCATCACGTTGCGCACCCGGCTGCCCATCGGGCCGATGCAGGACCCCTTCGCGTTGACGCCTGGCTCGCGCGCGATCACCGCGATCTTGGTGCGGTGCCCGGCCTCGCGCGCGATCGCGGCGATTTCCACCGCGCCCGAGGCGATCTCAGGCACCTCAAGCGCGAACAGCTTGCGCACGAGGTTCGGGTGGGTACGCGACAGCGTCACTGACGGGCCCCTGAAACCCTTCCTGACGTGCAGCACGTAGCACTTCAGCCGCTCGCCGTGCACGTAGCGCTCGCCGGGCACCTGCTCGGTCGGCGGCAGGATCGCCTCGATCCTGCCCAGGTCGACGAGCACCGCCTTGGGGTCCTTGCCCTGCTGGATCACGCCGGCGACGACGTTGCCCTCCTGCCCGGCGAACTCACCGAAGGTCAGCTCGTCCTCGGCGTCACGCAGCCGCTGCAAGATGACCTGCCCGGCCGTGGTCGCCGCGATCCGTCCGAACCCGTCCGGGGTGTCGTCGTACTCGCGCAACCGCATGCCGTTCTCGTCGGTCTCGGCGGCCCACACGGTGACGTGCCCGGTGTTCTTGTTCACTTCGACCCTGGCGGTCGGCGCCGCCGTGTCGGACTTGTGGTAGGCGACAAGCAGTGCGTCCTCGATGGCCTTGATCACAAGGTCCATCGAGATGTCCTTCTCCGCCTCAAGGCTGCGCAGCACAGCCACGTCAATGTCCATCGGGTCCCTCCTCGTCCGGACCGTCCACGGACTCGCCGACGTCGTCGAAGTCATATCCTGCTTCTTCGTCAACGTCCTCGGGGCCGCCGAAGTGGCCGAACTCGACCTGCACCCTGCCGGGCCCTAGATCGCGGTAGAGCACGGTCCTGCGCTCTCCGCCGATCTCGAGCGTTACGCCGTCTTCGTCCGCGTCGATGACTCGTGCTTCATGCTCAACAGGACCAGCCTGCTCATCTCGTTCCGACACCGCATCGCCCGGCGCGAGCGGAACGACGACCAGCCGGCCGACCGCGCGCCGCCAGTGCCTGGGCTGGGTGAGCGGCCGGTCCACCCCCGGTGAGGACACCTCGAGTGTGTAGGGCGCGTCGCCCATCGCGTCCTTGGCGTCAAGCCGCGCCGAGACCTCCCGGCTGACCTCGGCGATCTCGTCCAGGCTGACGCCGCCGTCGGCGTCGACGATGATCCGAAGCACCCGGCGGCGGCCCGCCGAGGTGATCTTGACAGCCTCCAGGTCGATGTCCATGGCCCGCAGCACCGGCTCGATCAGGCTCGCCACCCGCGCGGTCTCGGCGGCTCCCGGCGCGGCACCACGGCTGCCTGGTGCGGGCCTGATCCCGGCCTGGCCTGAACGGGTGGCACCGGGGCCGGCACCGCGGCCGCCCGAACCGCGCGCCCGGCCGTCCCTGGCCGCGCCACTGCGACCGCCCGCCCGCGCCTGGCGCGGAGCGCCACGACGAGATCCCTCGCGCATCCCGCCTCCTCGTCGGCGACCTGGCTGTACTTGTTGGACCGGCTGGACCGCCTCGGCCGGCCGCCACGTGCCGGATCGCGGCTGTCCTGAGCCAGCCATCGTGGCCTCAGCCGCCGTGGTCCGGCGCCCTGCCCGGCCGCCGGACTGTGGCTGCCGACCCCCGAGGCGGGCCGCGCAGCCGCCACCGCCGTCAGTCGGTGCCCTGCCGACCTGTGCCCTGCTGCTAGGCCCTGATCCTGATCTAGCGTAGCTGGGACCGGGGCCTGCTGTTCTGACCTGATGCTCTTCGGCTGCGGTCCGTGCCCCTCGGGCCGCGATCGGACCTCCCGGTGCCGCCCGCATGGCATGCTGGTTCATCACGACGATGCCGGAGGCCGGTGCGCGATCCGGGCCGGCCAGGTCCCGGCGGGCACGGGCCGTCAGCGATCGTTAGGACGGGAGCGAGGACGGGAGTCAGGTGAGCGCCGACCATAGCCGCCGGGCCCTGCTCGTCGCTGCCGCCTCCGGCTGCCTGGTAGCCGGCTGCAAGGGCATTGCGGCACTGGGCCCGCTGCCCAAGCTGACCGCCGACGTGGTTACGCTCGACCACGCGATCGCCGACGAGGAGCTGATGGTAGCCAGGTACCGGGCCGCGCTGACCGCGCTGCGCGGCAACCGCAAGGCGGCCGCGGTGGCCACCTCGCTGCTCGCCGAGCACTCCAGGCACCTGGCCGCGCTGCGGTCGCGGCTGATCCTGCCGCCGAGGCTGGCCACCGCCAGCCCGCGGCCAAGCTCGTCCCCGCCGCCGCTCCCCTCGGGCGTGGCGAGCGTGATCGCCGACCTGTCGGCCGCCGAGCAGGCCGCGGCCACCAGGCTGCTTGGCCAGCTCAAGCACGCGCCGGGCCCGCTGGCACAGCTGATGGCGAGCATCGGCGCGTCCGAGGCCGGGCACGTGGCCCTGCTCGCGCAGGCGAGGCTGACGTGACGCGCCGCGCGGCCGGCCGGGCCGGCGACAGCGCAGGCGACACGGCCAGCCAGGCCAGCGTGTCTGCGCTGCAGGACGCCCTGGCAGCGGAGGAGGCGGCCAGTTATGGCTATGGCATCGTCGGCTCGCACCTGACCGGGTTCCCGCGCCAGTTCGGCGCAGCGTCGGCCGACTGCGTCGCCCACGAGCAGGCCAAGGACAGCCTGGTCGGCTTGCTCACCGCGCGCGGCGCGGCCCCTCGGCCCGCCGCCGTCGCCTACCGGCTTCCGGTCAAGGTGAGCACCGCCGCGCAGGCGGTAGCGCTGGCGATCATCCTGGAGCGGCAGGTCGAGTCGGCCTACCTCGGGCTGGTGGCGGTGCCCGATCTGGCGCTGCGGGCGTTCGGCGCTGAGCAGATGCAGGCCGCCGCGGTCAGATACACCAGGTGGAGCGGTCATTCGCAGGCCTTCCCCGGCCTGCCACAGTCCTCGGCCAGGTAGCGTCCTGGCCTTCACCGCCAGTTCCGCTGCCAGCCGCAGCCCCTGCTAGCCGCAGCGCTCCATCCGGATCCCCGCATACCAGCCGAAACCGGACGTGATCATCTGGGTGTCGGTGGAATGGATGCCACATGGGTGTGGCTCTTTTGGAGTGAGCCTCAGGCGGCGAGTGCGTGGCTGTCCTGGTAGCGGCTGAGGTGGTTGCGCTGGTGTTCCTGGCGGATGTGGTAGTCCCAGTAGGTGTCGAGGTCGCCGCTGGCGTGGATGGCGCGGAGCCAGAGGATGGCCTGGGCGCCGGGCAGGCCCCAGCGGGCGCCGGTGATGCCCATGCGGTCGTGGACGAGGTGGCGGCAGGCGCCTTCGATGACGCCGGTGGCGATCGGCCAGCCGCTGGACAGGGCGCGGGGGTAGTCCAGGTAGGGCTGCTTGGCGTCGAGGTAGTGCAGGGTCTTGCGGATGATCTTGTGGTGCTCGCTGCCGGGGCGGGGCGGGCTGGCTGCGGCGAGCTGGCGGATCCGGGCGGTGACGTCGCCGGCGTGGCCGTGCAGGATGTCCGCCGCCTGGGCGGTCACCCAGTCTTCCATGGCGGGGTCGCGGGGGGAGTGGAAGCACCAGGCGGCCTTCCACAGGTACTCGAGGACGTGGATGAAGTCGATCAGGATGGTGATGGTGACGCCGCGCTGAGCGGCCTGGGCCTGGATCCGGCCGATCTGGTAGATGTCGCCGTCTGCCAGGGCGATCCAGGTCCGGCGGCGGCCGGGGTCGCGCCGGTCGGCCTCGTCGAGGACCTTGCCGATGGTGACGTCGCGGCCGGCCGTGATGTCGGTGACGTACCAGCGGTTCACCGCCCGCGGCGCGGTCTTGCCGCCGCCCGGCGCCGGGCCCAGGACCTGCTCGGGGGTGCGGGCCGGGCCGCCGGGCCCGGCGCGGACCTGGACGTCGAAGACGCAGCCGGTCTCGGCCATCCGCTTGTGCCCGGTCTTCTCCCCGGTGCCCCGCCGGTGCCCGAAGGTCCGGACCCGCTCGCCCGGCGCCCTGGCCGTGGCCCGGCGCGCCTCGGGCCGCATCGCCACGCCCTTGCCGTCCGCCGAGATCGCCAGCGGCGGCAGGTTCTCCCCGCCCGCCGCAGGGACGGCGGCCCGGTCCTGGTCCCGGTAGAACTGCTCGGCGTCAGCCGCGGCCCGGGCGGTGATCTGCTCCAGCTGCCGCTTGCCGATGCTGACCCCGGTCGCGGCCAGCACCAGCTCGCTCGCCTGGCCGTAGGAACCGGACCGGCTGGACATCTCCGCCAGCCGCTGCAGCTGCCACGAATACCCCGCCGGCGGCAAGTCCAGCGCCGCGTCGCGCGGGAACAGCGACGGCACGCCCGTTACCCCGGACCGGTACGCGATCCGCCGCACGCTCACCTCGCCCAGCGTCGTCACCACCCGCCGGGCATGACCGCGCTCGGCGCGGGTCCGCGGCACCCCGTCCGCGCCGGTCACCCCCGCCAGCCGCACCTCAGCCGAGGCCTGCCTGTCCAGGCCGAGCTGCAGCACCCCGCGCAGGATCTCCCGGCCCCGCTCGACGGCCAGCAGCTCCATATCCCCCAGCGTCATCGCCTGCCCCGCCTCGACGGCGAGCCGCGCCAGCCCGACCGCCAGCGGCCCCAGCCCCGCCAGCACCGACTCCGCGCTAGCCGCCAGCGCATCCAGCACGTACTCTTCCACCAGAGGCTTCCCTTCCGCGGTCCCGATTTCGCACTTCAGGACCATACGGAACGGAAGCCTCATTACTACGCAGCCACGCCACACCGCCACGCCACCGCAACCCGGCAGCTCACTCCAAAAGAGCCACA
>DATIZP010000005.1:0-60807 GCA_035517035.1 Streptosporangiaceae bacterium
CAGAGCTGTAGTACGTTGCCGACGACCAGTCGCCCGGTATCGTCGGCATCGGTCAGGATCGACTCGGGGTGGAACTGCACCGCCCAGCGCCCGGCCGCGGCGTCCTCGATCGCCATCACCACCTCGCCGCCGTCGGCGGCATCGTCGGTCGTCAGCGCGGTGACCGAAAAGCCTCCGCGTACCCCGCCGGGCGCGGCGTACAGCGAGTGGTACCGCGCCGCGATGAACCGCTCGGGCAGGCCGGCCAGCAGCTCGCCGCCGGTAACGCGCACCGTCCCCGGCTTGCCGTGCGACGGGGTGGCGAGGAGGCTCAGCGTTCCGCCCGAGTGCTCGACCATGGCCTGCAGGCCGAGGCACACGCCGAACGCCGGGATCGCCCGCGCGTCGAGCTCGCCGAGCAGATCGGAGCACCCGAAGTCGGACGGCCTGCCCGGGCCTGGCGAGAGCACCACGAGGTCGGGGTCGTAGTCGTCGAGCAGGGCCGGGCTGAACCCGGCCCGCAGCGTGGTCACCCGCGCGCCGTGCTGCGCGAGGTAGCTGGCCAGGGTGTGCACGAACGAGTCCTGGTGGTCAACGAGCAGCACCGAAAGCCCCTCGCCCGGCGGGCCGGCCACCAGCAAGCCCGGCCGCCGCGCAGCCGAGTCGCCGGGCGAACTGCGTTCTGTATGGGTGTGATCGCCGGGAGCCGCCGCGGCCGGATCAGCCTGCCTGAGCACCTCAAGCAGCGCGCGGGCCTTCAGCCTGGTCTCGGCCTCCTCGGCGGCCGGGTCGGAGTCGAAGAGCAGCGTAGCGCCGGTCCTGACCGAGGCCAGGCCGCCCCTGATGTGGGCGGTGCGCAGGGTGAGGCCAGTGTTCATCGAGCCGTCGAAGCCGAGCACACCCACGGCGCCGCCGTACCAGCGGCGCGGGCTTGCCTCGTGGTCCTCGATGAACTGCATCGCCCAAGTCTTGGGCGCGCCGGTGACCGTGACCGCCCACATGTGGGTGAGGAACGCGTCGAGCGCGTCAAACCCGGGCCGCAGCCTGCCCTCCACGTGGTCGACCGTGTGGATCACCCGGCTGTACAGCTCGATCTGGCGTCGCCCGATCACCCGCACGCTGCCGGGCACGCAGATCCGCGACTTGTCGTTGCGGTCCACGTCGGTGCACATGGTGAGCTCGGACTCCTCCTTGGCGGAGGTGAGCAGGGTCCTGATGTTCTCAGCGTCGGCCAGCGGGCTCGGCCCGCGCGGCACGGTCCCCGCGATCGGGCAGGTCTCGACCCGGTCGCCGGTCACCCGGACGTACATCTCGGGCGACGCGCCGACCAGGTACTCGCCGTCGCCGAGATTGATGAAGAACTCGTAGGGCGCTGGGTTGCGCCGCCGGAGCGACTCATAGCACGCGGCAGGCGACCCGCACGGCGCCCAGAACTCGTGGCTGGGCACGACCTCGAACAGGTCGCCGGCCGCGAACCGCTGCCGTGCCTGCTCGACCACCCTGGCGTAGCCACCCGGCTCGGGATCGGCAGGAACCCCACCCGCGATAACGCTATCCAGCCCCGCGGCGCCGGCCCGCCCGGCCGGTCCCGCCGCGGGCTGGGTCGCCCGGTCGAGTCCTTCGGTGGACCGGCCGCCGACCGCGAAGTCGTAGCGGTGCAGCAGCGCGGTCTCGCGCTTGCGGTCGATCACGTAGATCTGGTCGGGCAGGTGCAGCACCAGATCGCGCAGCTCGCCCTGACCGGGACCGGTCCTGCCGGGGCGCAGCCTGATCGGCTCGAACTGGAACGCCAGGTCGTACCCGAACGCACCGAACAGCCCGAGATGCTCATCGGGCCCGGCGAACAGCGCGATGACCTCCCTGATCGCGCTGAACACGGTCGGCTGCCTGCTCCGCCGCTCCTCGGGCACCGCCTCGGCGGACGCCGGGATCGTGACGGCGACCCGGTCGTGGTCGCGGGCGGCGCTCTGGCCGGCCCGGCTTATCACCGCGGCGATCGCCGGGAGCAGCACGGCGCCGCGCTCGTTCAGCGCCGTCGCGGTGAGCTCCCTGCCGCGGGCGGTGAGCTCGACACACGGGTCCACGTAGCCCATGTGCCAGCGGCTGTAGCGGCCCGGGTACTCCATGCCCGAGCTGAACACCCCGCCGCGCCGCCGGTCCACGCATCTGGTGATCTCGGCCAGCTCGGCCGGCTCGAACGGCGTGACCGTCCTGGTCACCGCGATGCCGCCCGCGGTGGTGTAGCGGGAGACCCCGTGCGGTGGCGGGGCTGCGAAGCCGGGGCCGTACTCGACGCTCAGCTCGGTGCTCGGTGCTGCTGGCATGAGACCGTCCTGCCTGGTCAGGCCCGGATCACGGCGGACGCGCCGAGGCGACCGCTCGATAGCCGGGCGGTCGCCTCGTGGGATCTGCGCGGGTGCGCGAACCGGGGCCGCCTAACGGCGGCGCCACCAGCGTGCGGTCGGGTTCGCTGTCATCACGCAGGCAGCGTATCAGCCGATCGCGTACACCACCGTGATCTGGACGGTCACCTGCTGCGAGCCGGGTGAGACCGGCACGGAAGGCGCCGCGCTGGCCGGCTGCGCGGCCGCGTAGAACGGCGTGGGCAGCGTGGTGGTCTGGTCGGAGACGCTGATCACGCCGGTGATCGGCTGGTGCAGCGCCCTGGCGAACTGGGTGGCCTTCGCTTGCGCGTCGGCCACGGCCTTGGCCCTGGCCTGCGCGAGCAGCCCGCTTGTGTCGGTCAGGTTCAGCGAGACCTCGTTGACCACGACGTCGTTGCCGCCCGCGGTCACCGCGTCCTGGATCTGGGTGCCCGCCGTGGCGAGGTGGACCAGGGTGGCGGTGAGTTCCTCGCTGACGCCGTAGCCGACCGGGGCGATGCCCTTGCCGCGGTAGGTCGGCTGGATCGACAGGTCCGAGGTCTGGATGTCGCTCCTGGCGACGCCGTTCTTCTCCAGCGAGGCAATGACCTTGGCGGCTGCGCTGTTGGCCTGACTCAGCGCGGCGGAAACGGAGGCGGCGTTCACCTGCACGCCCATGTCGAGCACAAGCTGATTCGGCGTCCCCGTGACGGTACCGCTCCCGGTCACGGTGATCTTCCCGTCGCCCGAGGACGAGCTGAGCAGAGTGGTCACCGGGCGGCCGCCGACGCCGACGCCGCCGGGTCCGCCCGATCGCGTGGTGCCGAGCAGGAAGGAGCCGATCAGCAGGGCGGCGGCGGCCGCGCCGATCAGCGGCGCGCGGTACCTGGGCTTGATGGCAAGGTTCACGAGGGTCTCCTGACATGCGTCGCATCGTGGGATGTGACGCATGCCATCCGGGCGCGGTTCCGCTCGGCCGCCCCGCCCCCGCGTGGGCGGCCGGTCCGCCGTGCTACCGGTGCCCGGTGGCGACCACGAAGAGAACCGCCGCGGTGATCACGGCAAGCAGCGCGGCAGTGCCCAGGTAGCGGTCCCGCTCCTTCTTGGTGTTGGCGAGCCTGCCGATCAGCGATGTCACGTCCCGGCGCGCGGCATCGAAGGCGCGGCTGTGCCAGCCGATCGCCAGTGCCGCGGTGGCGAAGATCGCCACGTAAAAGGCGGCATGCTTGCTCATGTGCTAAGAATCGCATGCAATGCCGCAGATCACTGGCATTAATCGGGTGACAGTTAATTCGAGCAGATTCCGATTAGCTGACATCCAATGGCATATTAATGGCATGACGGAGACGATTGGCATGACCGGGAAATGCGGTCAGTCGAAGTCCAGCCAGGCGCCTGCGCCGTCCTCGAGCGCGGCCCGGTAGGCGACGACCGCCGCAGCCAGGTCCTCCGCCGCCAGCCCGAGCGACTCGAACACCGTGATCTCGGCGGCGTCGCTGCGGCCGTGGCCGTCGGCCAGCCCGGCCAGCAGGTCGCCGATCTCGGCCCTGATGTGATCGGGCCCGATCGCGCCGTCGGCGGCGGCGAGCAGGTAATCACCGGACTCGGCGAGCACCGACTCCCTGCTGTCGGCGTACAGCCTGGCGCAGGCGACGGTCGCGGTGTCAAGCTCGCGGGCGTGCGGCAGGCAGGCGCCGACCGCGTTCAGGTGCGTGCCGGGATCGAGCCAGTCCCGCACGATCACCGGCACCGCGGAGCTTGTCGCGGTCACCACGATCCCGGCGCCGCGGACCGCGTCGGCGGCCGAGCGGCAGGCTACGACCGTGGCGTCGGCCGCGTGCGGCATCTGCTCGTCGGGCGCCTGGGCGTCCACCTCGGCGAGCGCGGCAGGCGCGACGTCAGCGGCGAACCTGGCCGCCTTCTCCGGCGTCCGTCCGGCGATCCTGACCTCGGCGAGCGGCCTGGTGGCGCTGACCGCCATCAGGTGCGCCCTCGCCTGCACGCCGGTGCCCACGATCGCGAGCACGTCGGCCTCCGGCCTGGCCAGCAGCTCGGTGGCCACGGCCGAGACCGCGGCCGTCCTGATCTCGGTGACCGCCGAGGCGTTCAGCACGGCCTGCGGCTGGCCGGTCGCCGCGTCGGAGAGCAGCACGATGCCCTGGTGCGCGTCGAGCCCGGCCGCCGGGTTGGCCGGGGTCACGCAGATCGCCTTAAGACCGTAGGCGGCCGCGGAGCCCGACTGGTAGGCGGGCATCAGGCCCATGAACCCGGCCGCGCCGTCCGGCTTGATCACCGACCGCAGCGGCTGGAAGACCTCGCCTCGTGCCCTCGCGACCAGCGCCGCGCGCATGGCTTCGGCGCACCTGGCGTAGCCGAGTACGCCGCGGACGGCACTGCCGGACAGCACGAGCAGCTGCACGGGCGGGCCTACCGCGGGTCCTGGTGGCCGTCGGCCGCGACCTCGGCGCCTGCGGCTGGGCCGTGGCCGTGGGCGCTCTGCGCCAGCGGGCTGCTCTGTGCCAGCCGACCACCCTTAGCCAGCGACGGCACCTTCGCCCGCGGCGCGATCGCCACCTCGTCGGGCCGGTGCCTGGGGGTCGGCTTGCCCACGATCCGGTACACCTCGTCGCCGTCCACGGTCTCGTGCTCGAGCAGCCGCTCGACCAGCCGGTCCAGCATGTCCTTGTGCGCGCGGATCAGCTCGACCGCCGTCTGCTCGGCCTGGCGAAGCAGCCTGGCCACCTCGGCGTCGATCGCGGCCTGGGTGGACTCGGCGAACGGCCTGCTCGAGAAGCCGCTGCTGCCGCCGCCGAGGAACACCGACCCGCCCTCCGGGTAGCCGACCGGGCCGACCTTGTCGGAGAGCCCGTACTCGCGGACCATCTTGGTCGCGATGTCGGTGGCGGTGGACAGGTCGTTCGCCGCGCCGGTCGAGCCCTGGCCGAGCTCCACGAGCTCGGCGGCCCGGCCGCCGAGCCGGACGGCGAGCGCGTCCCTCAGGTAGTCCTCGCCGTACAGGTGGCGCTCGATCAGCGGCAGCTGCTGGGTCACGCCCAATGCCTGGCCGGCGGGCAGGATCGTGACCTTGGCCACCGGGTCGGCATGGTCGGACAGCGCGGCGACGATCGCGTGGCCTGCCTCGTGCACGGCGACGGAGTGCTTCTCCTCGGGCAGCAGGACGTTGGAGCCCTCGCGCCGGCCGAGCAGGATCCGGTCCCTGGCGTCGTCGAAGTCGGTCGCGGTGATCACCTCGCGGTTGCCGCGGACCGCGAAGATCGCCGCCTCATTGGCCAGGTTGGCGAGATCGGCGCCGGAGAACCCCGGCGTGCCCCTGGCGATGACCTTGAGGTCGACGTCGCCGGCCAGCTGCTTGCCGCGACAGTGCACGGCGAGGATCGCGGCCCGCTCGTCCAGCGTCGGCAGCGGGATAACGATCTGCCGGTCAAACCTGCCCGGGCGCAGCAACGCGGGATCGAGCACCTCCGGCCGGTTGGTGGCCGCGAGTACCACGATGCCCTGGGTCATGTCGAAGCCATCCATCTCGGACAGCAGCTGGTTCAGCGTCTGCTCCCGCTCGTCGTTGGCCACGACCGAGCCCGATCCGGCCCTGCGCTGGCCGATCGCGTCCACCTCGTCGACGAAGATGATGGCGGGCGCGCGCTTGCGGGCCTCGGCGAACAGGTCGCGCACCCGCGCGGCGCCCACGCCGACGAACATCTCGACGAAGCTCGACCCGGTCACCGAGAAGAACGGCACCGAGGCTTCCCCGGCCACGGCCCTGGCCAGCAGGGTCTTGCCGGTGCCAGGCGGGCCGACCATCAGCACGCCGCGCGGCGCCATCGCGCCGGCCCGCTGGTACCTGCCCGGATTGCGCAGGAAGTCGATGATCTCGCTGACCTCCTCCTTCGCGCCCGTGTAGCCGGCCACATCGGCGAACTTGGTGCTCGGCCGCTCGGCGTCGAACACCTTGGCACGCGACCGGCCGACGCCCATCGCGCCCTGGAAGGCGCCGGACGCGCCCCGTGACATCCGGCGGAACAGCCAGATCACGAAGATCAGCGGCGCGAAGATGATCAGGAAGTACAAGATGATCGACCCGAGCGCGGGCGACGACGCGCTGGCGGTCACGGTCACGCCGTCGGCGTGCAGCTGGTTGCCGAGCTGGGTGGTCGGCGCCCCGGGGATCTCGGTGGTGTACGGCTTGCCGTTCCTGAGCGTACCGCTGGCCGAGGTGTTGCCGCCGCTCGATGAGGACTCGAACGTGACGTTCTTGATCTTGTGCTGGTTCGCGTAGGTGATGAACTGGGAGTAGTTCAGCGTGACCGTGCTCGACGTGCTCAGCCCGGGCAGGAAGAAGTACAGCGCCAGCATCGCGATCAGCGCGATCGGCCAGAGCCAGTGCCGCCAGGCGGGCGGCGGTGGCGGCGCGGTAGGCACCGGCTTGTCTCCCGGCGGCGGCGCGCTAGGCTGCTTGCTCATACGTCATTGTTGCGCACCGTACGGACTGGTCGGCACCGCCGGGGCTCACGCGGCGGCTAGCTCGGACGGTTCGGCGATCACGTCGACCAGCGCGCCGTTGCGCAGCACGGTGATCTCGAGCGGCTTGCCGATCGCCTCGCCGAACATCAGCCGCTGCAGGTCCTGCGCCGCGGTCACCGGTCGGCCCGCGGCGCTGACCAGGATGTCGCCGGCCCGCAACCCGGCCCGGTCGGCCGGCCCGCCCGGCACGAGCTCGGCCACCCGCAGGCCCTCCTTGCGCCCGGCGCGCTGGTGCAGCCAGGCGGGCAGCGGGGTCGGAGCGCTGACGATCCCCAGGTAGGCGCGCCGCACCCGGCCGTGCCGCATCAGCGCCGAGATGATCTTTCTGCTGGTCGCGTTGATCGGGACCGCGAGCCCGAGGCCCACCCCGGCGACGGCCGTGTTGATCCCGACCACCCTGGCCCGCGAGTCCGCCAGCGCGCCGCCCGAGTTTCCCGGGTTCAGGGAGGCGTCGGTCTGGATGACGTCCTCGACCAGCGAGGCTGCCGATCCGCTCCTGGTCGGCAGCGAGCGCCCGAGCCCGCTCACCACGCCGGCGGTGACCGACCCGGCCAGGCCGAGCGGGCTGCCCACGGCGACCACGAGCTGGCCGACCACGAGGTCGGTGGCCTCGCCGAGCTCGGCGGGCGGCGGCGTCCCCGCCCCCGCCCTGACCACCGCGAGGTCGGACAGGTGGTCGGCGCCGACCACGGTGAACGGCGAGCTCGTGCCGTCGGAGAACAGCGCCGTTCCGCCGGATGCCCGGCCAACGACGTGCGCGTTGGTGAGCAGGAAGCCATCGGTGGTGTAGACCACGGCCGACCCGAGGCTCTCCGGCGAGCGGCGCGACCCGCCGGTCACCCGCAGGCTGGCCACCGCCGGGGTCAGCTCTGCGGCCACCGCCGCCACGATCGCGGAGTACGCGTCGAGAGGCGCGTCAGCAGCCATCGGACCTCCTCCGAGATGATTACAACATTACCTCGGAGGATGAGCCAGGGGCGTTCGTCCAGAGCGAAGCGCTCGGGTCAGCCTGCGGCCGGCTCGAGCACGAACACCGGGATCTGCCTGGCGGTCCTGATCTGGTACTCGGCGTACGGGGGGTAGGCGGCCACCGCGCGCTCCCACCACTGCGCCCGCTCGTCGCCGCTCACCTCGCGCGCGATCATCTCGGTGCGGACCGCCCCGTCCTGCAGCTCAACCCGCGGGTTCGCGCGCAGGTTGTGGTACCAGAGCGGGTGGGTGGGCGCGCCGCCCATGGACGCGACCGCCGCGTACCTGCCGTCGTGCTCGACCCGCATCAGCGGCGTCTTGCGCACCTTGCCGCTGCGCACGCCGATGCTCGTGACGATCACGACCGGAAGCCCCGTGTCCAGCAGCGTGGTCCCCTCGGTGCCGCCCGAGCTCTCGAACAGGTCCACCTGATTCCTGACCCAGCCGCGCGGGCTCGGCTCGTACTCACCGGTGACAGGCATGCGCCGAGTCTAGTCGGGCGGGCTGCCCGACGAGATGCAGCGAGCTAGCGGCCGATCAGCGCGCGCAGGTCGGCGAGGCCGCCGACGCTGGGCAGGCAGAACGGGTGCGCCGCCCGATAGGACCTGGCATCGAGGTACCGCCCGCACGGCAGGCCGGCGTCGTCGGCGGCCAGCGCCTGGTCCAGATCGGCCCTGCTGGCCGGCGACAGCAGCCAGCCGAGCGGCGTGGCCACGCCGGGCGACTCCCTGGGCGCGACGATGATGGCCGGGTCGGGTACCCGGGCGGCGGCCGCTCGTGCCGCGGCGGCGCAGAACGGCACTGCGCCGGTGCAGTCAAGCCACTGGGCTTGCCCCGTCGCGACCAGCATGGCCTGCAGCAGCGCGGTGGTGCCGGTGAGCTCGGTCGCCGGGCCGGCGGACTGGCCGGCCGTCACGGCCCTGATCTCCGGCGTGCGGGCGGCCGGCCGGGTCACGGGCTCGGACTGCACGCTGTTCTGCAGGTAGACGGTGACCGGCACGACGAGGGTGACGGGCGCGCCGCGGCCCGCGCCGCGCAGCGCCCGCGCATTGAACTGCCTGACCTGGGCCATCACGGCGGGCGCCAGGTCGATCAGGGTGGACAGCCCGGTCCCTTCGCCGTAGCCGCCGTCCACGATCTGGTCGGCCAGCCTGCCGCTGCGCGGAGGGCACCACTCGACGGTGGCGGACGGGGTGATGAACGCGTACCTGGCCGACAGCATCGCCGCCGTGGCCGCCGACATGCCGTCCATGCAGTGCAGCCGCGTGAAGAAGTCGTAGCTGCCGGTAGGGCTCGCGGTGCCGAGTCCGCACAGCGCGCCGCCCGGCCCGACCGGCCTCGACCGCGGCAGCGCGACCGTGGCCAAGATCGCGCGGCAGCCGCTGGTCACCGAGGTCGCGTTGAACAGCAGGTCCCAGCCGAGCCAGCCGCCGCCCAGGAACCGGCGGCCGATCGGCGGGTACTCGCGCTGCCAGGCCAGGGTCATCAGGGCGGCTCGGTCGGGGAAGGCGGGCCCACCGGGGACCGTGACCGCGCGCAGTTCGATGCCGGTGTAGCCGGCGATGGCGTCGCGGAGCATGAGCCCGTCGGACGCGGCCGCCAGCGCGTCGGGACCGGCCATCGCGGCGATGCCCGCGTTGGCCAGCGCGACCGGGTGGCGGGTCCCGGCCGGCACTGACGCAAGCACCGCCGCCCCGACGGAGCCGCCGCTCACGCTGCTCACCGCGAACACATCGGCGGTGCCGCACGGGCTGCGCGCCAGGTCGCTGAGCACCTTGACGGTCCACCAGGCCGCCCTGATCCCGCCGCCGTTGGCGGCCACCTGGACCAGCGGCAGCACTCTGACCGGGTGGCCGTCCGCGGTGCCTGCCGCAAGCGCGCAGCGCGGCCTGGCCCTGAACGCGCCAAGCCACCGGGCCAAGCTGGCGGCAAGGGTCGGCCTGGCGGGCACCGAACTGGCCGCGACCGGCCTGAGCTGGTGCAGCGCCGAGTTACTGTCAGCGACCCCGTCGATGATCGCGATCAGCAGCACGATCGTGATCACCGGCGTCACGTTCAGGCGCAGCGCACGGAACGCCGGCAGCGGCAGCCTGGTCTGGCCGAGGTAGGCGAGCACGCCGAGCAGCACGGTGAGTGTCCCCATGCCGATCACGGTGGTGCCGAGCACGCCGAGCACCCGGGTAGCGGCGAGCGGCAGCGCGATCAGCGCCACGTCGGCCACCGCGAAGGGCACGGCGAGCAGCCAGATCACCTCGGTCCTGCCCGCCAGGTGGCTGCTGGCCTTGCGCCTGGCCCGGCGGGCCGGCCGGCCGGATGCCCGGTCGATGAGATGGTCGACGGGGCGGGCGAGCCGGCAGAGGGTCGGCCAGCACACCGGCAGCGCGATCGGCACCGCCGTGGCAAGCGCGAGCCCGGCGATCAAGGCGACCAGGGGCCCGAGGTCGCCGCCGACCAGAGCAGGCACGGTCAGTGCCCGCACCAGCCCGACCGGCAGCACCACCAAAGCCATCACCGCCATCACCTCGCCGGCCTGCCTGGTGACGTCCACCACTCTCGGCTCGGCCAGCGGCTTGGGCCTGCCGGGCCGGCCGGCCCGGTAGCTGCCGTCACGGCGCTCGATCAGCAGCGAGAGCCCGGCGACGGCCAGCAGGATCACGCTGAACGCGATCACCCGCTGCCAGGCCACGCTCGCCCAGCCGAGCAAGCGCAGTACCACGGCCAGTCCGGCGATCACGGCAGGCAGCACGTACCAGACCCGGTACTGATGGCCGAGCCTGCCGTCCTCGCGCCCGGCCTGGGCGGCGCCGAACTTCGCCTCGGCGCGTCGCTCGCGCATCCGGCCGAGGTGAAAGACCAGCAGGGCGAGCAGCGCCTGGGCGACCAGCGCGATCAGCAGCTGCCCTACGCCTTCGGCCGACCAGTTGCTGAGCATGGCCCTGGCAACGTCGGGGACCTGCTGGAAGACGTCATTCAGCGCCGGGCCGATCGCGATCAGGCCGAGCAGCACGACGACGAGCGCGGAGAAGCGCTGCACCTCGAGCGCGATCGCGACCCGCCTGACGTCGGCGTACATGCCCTGCGGGTCGTTGGCCGCCGCCAGCGGTGCTGGGAGCTCGCCTGCCGCCCGGCCGGCCTGGAGCGGCGCCACCGCGTCCTTGTAGTCCGCATGGCTGGCGTGCAGCCGGACGGCCAGCCAGCCGGCCAGCACCAGGACCGCCAGCCACTTGGCGATCGTGACCGCGTGCAGCGCCCAGGCGAGGGCGTCCTGCCAGCCGCCGGGCCCGGCGGCCAGCGCGGCCGCCGCGAGCGCGGCCTCGGCGGCGAATCCGGCCACCAGGGCGTACAGCGGCCAGAGCTCACGGCGGCGGGCGACGTACCTGCGCAGCAGCGCGATGCCGAGCATCAGCAGGCCGACGAGGAACACCCCGTCAAGCCCGAGGTACCACCACAGCCAGGCAGGCAGCAGCCTGAAGTGCCCGCTGGCCTGCGCCCAGGCGCGCAGCGTGTCGTACGGCGGGACGGTCAGGCTGCCGAGCTGGCCGACGCCGAACAGCTCGGCGGCCGAGTACTGGCCGGTGGGCGTCACCTCGGCGACGATCGAGCTGACCTGCCCGCCGGCCACCCAGGCGGCCACGGCGAGGCTCAGCCAGGCAAGCGCGGCCCACCGCCCCGAGGTCAGCCGGCTGAAGGCGCCTTCGGCGGCGTCCTCGGCTGCCGAGGTCATGGCCGGCCGTCAGTCGGAGACGACCTGGGCCAGGTGCTCGGCGGCCTCGGCGAAGTCCCTTGCCATCTCGTAGACCACCTCGCGCACCGTGGTCGCCTTGTTCATCAGCCCGACGCCCTGGCCGACCCAGTACGTCGCGAGCTGCTGAGCGCCAGGATCACCCTGGTCGGCCAGCGCGTCGATGCGCCGCATGACCGGCTCGCTGAGCAGCGACTGGAGCGGCATCGGCAGCGCGCCAGGGCTCTTCTCGCTCTCCCAGGCCGCGGTCCAGTCGGACTTGAGCTGCCTGGACGGCTTGCCGGTGCGGCTGCGTGACCTGACCGTGTCGCGGGAGGTGGCCGCGATCATCTTCTGCTTGGTGTACGGCGCGGTCTCCGCCTCCTCGGTGGTCAGCCAGACCGAGCCGGTCCAGGCGCCGTCCGCGCCGAGCGCGATCGCGGCCGCCATCTGGCGCCCGGTCACGATGCCGCCCGCGGCCAGCACCGGCACCTTCCTGATCGGCCTGATCGCCTCGATCACCTCGGGAACGAGCACCATGGTGGTGACCTCGCCGCAGTGCCCGCCGGCCTCGGTACCGGCTGCCACGATGATGTCCACCCCGGCCCGGACCTGCCTGATCGCGTGCTCCTTGGCGCCGACGAGGGCCGCGATCGGCACCCCGGCCTGCCTGGCGCGGTCGATCATGAAGGCCGGGGGCGTGCCGAGCGCGCTGGCGATCAGCCTGATCGGGTGCCTGAAGGCCACCTCGAGCAGCTGCTCCCCCGCGTCGTCGCTGATCGCCACCGAGGTCGGCAGCCTGGACGGCCCGCCCGGCCCGGCGGCCGGGATCCCGTGCTCTTCGAGCAGCGCGGCGACGAAGTCCCGCTGCGGCTGCCCGATCATCGCGTGAATCGCGGCCGAGTCAAGGCCCTCGCCCTTGCCCACGAACTTCTCGGGCACCAGGATGTCCGCGCCGTACGGCCTGCCGTCCACGTGGTCATCGATCCAGGCCAGCTCGTGCTCGAGCTGCTCGGGGGAGTGCATGGACGCGCCAAGCACGCCGAAGCCGCCCGCGTTGGTGACCGCGGCCACCACGTCCCTGCAGTGGCTGAACGCGAGCAGCGGCAGCTCGATGCCCAGCATGTCGCAGATCGGTGTCTTCATCGCGGCCTCCCTGGTCGTGCCCTGATCCGGGCCCGGATGTCGGTCAGCGGCTCGCCCGGCTGGAAGGCCCAGATGGCCCACGTTGCCCCGGCCTCTGCCATCGCGTCAAGATCGGTCTCCGCGGAGGCTGGCAAGGCGATGTCGAAGCCGTCCAGGCCACCGCGCCGCCCCAGGTCGGCGCCCTCGTCGAGCAGGTGACCGCGCTGGACCGCGTCGGTCAGCTCGCCGAAGCGGCTGAGCTCGCCGACGAAGTCCACGCCAAGGCCGAGTCCGAGAATCAGCCGGCCGCCGCGTGACCGGCATCCGCCGGGCCTATCGTGGAACGATGCAACCAACCGGCCACGGAATGGACCATGACCGCGCGCACCAGCTGACCCACGAGGACTTCGAGCACCTGCTGGCATTCCGCTCCAGCTTGCGCCGTTTCCAGCGGTGGAGCGAGGACCAGGCTCGCGCGGCCGGGCTGACCCATGTGCAGCACCAGCTGCTCGTCGCGGTCAAGGGCCATCCGGGCGCCGAGCCGCCCACGGTCGGCGACCTGGCCGGCTACCTGCTGCAGCGTCACCACAGCACGGTCGAGCTTGTCGACCGCGCCGAGGCAGCCGGACTGGTACGGCGCATCGCCGACAGCCATGACGCCCGGCTCGTCCGGGTGCGGCTGACCGCCAAGGGCGACCGTATCCTCAGCGAGCTGACGCCCGCGCACCTGGTCGAGCTGCACAGCCTTGCCGCGGTCCTTGACCAGCTGGTCGCGGGTGTCGCTAGCGCTGGTGCATGCTGAACACCGTGGTCCGGATATCCCGGACCATCCGGTCGAGTTCATCGACGGCCGCCGCGATCCGGTCCCCCGCTGCGCCGTCGCCGATCATGCTCCGCGCGCTTTCCAGTCGGAGGCCCGCCGAGAAGAGCTTGCTCACGGTGTGCCAAGGGTCCGCGGAGTCGGCCGGCCATTCCTCGCGGGGATCGAGCACGGCGGCGAGCGCGGCCCTGCCGATCGGGTCGTGATCCTGCGCTGCGATCGTGCCGAGCCGCCCGGCCAGGGCCTCGCCGGCGACGTCACCGTAGTACCTCAGGATCTGCAGGTCCCGATCGGGCGGACGGCACGGGCGCCGGAAGTGGGTCGAGACCATCCCGATCATGCGGCCGGAGTAGTCGGCCAGCGGGGTGGACTGGACAGCACGGAACCCTGTTGTGGCGGCGATCCCCCGGTGCGGCGCGAAGCCGCGGTCGGTGTCGACATCGACGATGACGGCCTGAGCGCCGGTCTTGGCCGCGCGGCCGCAGGCGGCGTGTTCGTCGTCCACGATCGCGAAGTACTCAAGGAACTCAGCGCTAAATCCAGAGTGCGCGGCGATCGCCAGCGCCCCAGTTGCGGGATCGAAGAGCTGGACGTTGCCGAAGTCCGCGCCGGTCAGTGCCATCGCGCCCTCGAGGACCTCGGGCAGCAGCTTGCTCAGATCGGATGCGTCGCTCAACTTCCTGGTCACCAGGTGCAGGCGCCGCATCGCCGCAGGCTCATCCAGGCTGAACCGCATACAGGAGGCGAAATGCTCCGCTCTGCGCGCAAGTACCTCGGCGTCGTGCCCCGGCTTCGGAGTCGTTTGAGCCTTACTGGTCGGCATAAGAACCTCGGACCTTGGCGGCGCCGCTGCGCATATGGTGAGGATACGCCGGGAAAGTGAATCCGCCGCTGCCACGGCCCGGACGGGCGCACCTTCAGTCCGGGGCGTAGTCTTTGGGAGACGGCGCGCGGGGCGCCGCCGGGTCCGCGGACAGGGCTGAGCCCGCAAGCTGGTCAAGGATCTTCGTAACCTGGCCCAGGCGGGCGTGCCCGGCGCCCTGGACCTGGTCGCCGAGTATCACCCGAAGGGCGCGCAGCCGGTTTACGCGCCCGACGAGGTCGATGAGACGGCGGACCCGGCCGAGGAGTTCCTCGCCTACGCCTGCCTGCGGCACGGCGGGGACGATTCACCGCAAAGATGGGAACGAGCGTCTCGGCTGCTGGCCGCCGCGAGCATCCATGTCGCTGCGGCCGCCGCGGACGAGTCGGCGCTGCGGGCGCACCTGGCCGCCGACCCGGCTCGGGCCAGCCAGGCAGGCGGCCCTTACGGCTGGGAACCGCTGCTGTACCTGGCGTTCGCCCGGCACGACCCGCATATCAGCGAAGAGGCGAGTTTGGGCACGGCCGGGGCGCTGCTGGAGCACGGGGCCGACCCGAACGCCGGGTACCTGTGGCACGGGCTGTACCCGCCCTGCACCGCGGTGACCGGCGCGCTCGGAACCCATGCCGAGGACGAGCATCCGCACGGGTTCGCGCTGGCCGAGCTACTGCTGACCGCGGGCGCCGACGCCAGCGACAGCCAAGCCCTGTACAACCGGCAGTTCGGGGAAGACAACCGGCACTTGCTGCTGCTGTTCGCGCACGGCCTCGGTCGCGGGGACGGCGGACCGTGGGCCGCAAGGTTCGGGCCAGCCGCGGACTCCCCGCAGGAGATGCTGCGCAGTCAGCTGTGGCGGGCGATCGTGCACGACATGCGCGACCGGGTCAGGCTGCTGATCGAGCATCGCGTCGACTTCCTGACTCCGTACTCCGCGCCCGGCGGGCGGCCGATGGTGCTGCGGAACTCCGACGGCTACACCCCAGCGATCCGAGCATCAGGAGCGAGTTTGGCGGGACACCGCTGGAGGCTGCCCGGAGCGAGGGCCGACAGGACGTGGCCGAGCTGCTCGAGCCGCTGACTGGGTGAAGCGCGCTGCCTAGACTCCGGCGGGCAGGTCTCCGATTTGCTCGGCGGTGGCGGCCCAGCTCGCGAGCATCGTGAGGCTGTCGGCTGTGGGGGTGCCGGCGGCTGCGGTGTAGGCGAGGAGCGTCAGGCCGGGGTGGGCGGGGAACTCCATGGCCTCGAAGTCGAGGTCGAGGGTGCCGACGACCGGGTGGTGGATGCGCTTGTGGCCGGTCCGGTGGAAGCGGACGTTGTGGGCGGCCCATCGGGTCCGGAATTCACTGCTCTGGGTGGATAGTTCGCCGATCAGCTCGATGAGCTGCTTGTCGTGGGGGTTGCTGCCTGCCTCGGATCGGAGCATGGCTGCGATGTCGTCAGCGGCGCGGTCCCAGTCGGCGAAGAATTCGCGTGCAGCGGGGTCGAGGTAGACGAATCGGGCATTGTTGGCCGGCCTGCGCGGGTCGGCGAGGACCGGGGCGTAGAGGGCTCGGGCAAGCTGGTTGGCGGCGAGCATGTCGTGCCGGGCGTTGCGTACCCAGGCCGGCGCCTCGGTGATGGCATCGAGGATCTGCCGGATGCCGTCGGTGAGGCCGGAGGTCTTGGGCCGCCGGTGCCGCGGTGAGACTGGCTGGCTGGCGCGGGCGAGGTCGAACAGGTGCGCTCGCTCGGCCTCATCGAGCTGGAGCGCGTTCGCCACTCCGTCGAGGACGGAGTCGGAGGCGCCGGTCAGGTTGCCGCGTTCCATCCGCACGTAGTAGTCGATGCTCACCCCCGCAAGTAGAGCAACTTCCTCGCGCCGCAGGCCCTTGACCCGCCGGTTGCCGCCGCCGTAGGCGGGCAGCCCGGCATCGGCAGGCGAGATCCGCTCGCGCCGCGAGGTGAGGAACTCGCGGACCTGGGCACGGTTGTCCATGGCCTCTACGGTAGCCGGGCGTCCTGCTGCCTAGCAGGTACTGGCGTTACCTGGAACACCCGTCACTCCCGCAGCCGCAGTTCAGCGCGTTGACTAGGCGACATGACCCCCACAGCAGAGTCCGCCGCCGGCATAATCAAGGAGGCTAGATAGGTCATGCGAGCTGCGATTTTCCGCGGGCCACAGGACATCGAGGTCGGCGAGCGGCCCGACCCGGTGATCCGGGAGCCGACCGACGCGATCGTCCGGGTCGTGCTGGCCTGCGTCTGCGGGTCGGACCTGTGGTACTACCGGGGCGAGAGCCCCCATGCCGCCGGATCGATCGGCCACGAGTTCATCGGTGTGGTGGAGCAGGTCGGCGCGGACGTGTCGACCGTGTCACCAGGGGACCTGGTCGTGGCCCCGTTCATCTTCAGCGACATGTCCTGCCCGCACTGCCAGCACGGCTCGACGATCTCCTGCAAGCTGGGCGGCAGCTTCGGCGACGGCACCATCGACGGCGGGCAGGGCGAGGCCGTCCGGGTTCCGCTGGCGGGCAGCACTCTGGTGCGCGTTCCGGGCAGCGGTCACTCGGATCAGACCCTCCGATCGCTGCTCACTCTGTCGGACGTGATGGCGACCGGTCATCACGCGGCGGTCAGTGCGGGCGTGCGGCCCGGCGATGTCGTCGGGGTCGTCGGTGACGGGGCGGTCGGGCTATCGGCGGTGCTGGCCGCCTGCAGGCTGGGCGCCGAGCGTGTCATCGCCCTGAGCCGCCATCCGGACCGCCAGGCGGTCGCCAAGGCATTCGGCGCCACGGACATAGTCGCCGCCCGCGGTGATGAGGCAACCGAGGCCGTCATGAAACTGACCGGCGGGATCGGCGCCGACGCGTCGCTCGAATGCGTGGGAACGCCCCAGGCGATAGCCACGGCATTTGCCATCGCCCGTCCGGGCTCGACCGTCGGGATGGTCGGCGTGCCGCACGGTGACGTGCCAACGGCGCAGACGTTCTTCCGCAACGTCGGCTGGCGGGGCGGTCCGGCGCCAGCCCGCATCTATATCCCCGAGCTGCTCGGCGACGTCCTCAGCGGCGCGATCAACCCCGGTCTCGTCCTCGATTACGAGACCGACCTTGACCACGTCGCGGATGCCTACGCCGCGATGGACCAGCGCAGGGCCATCAAGTCGCTCATCCGCATCGGCTCGCTGTAAGAGGAGGGAACTCGCCATGAGCGACGTCACCGTGGTCATCGGCGCCGGGCAGATCGGCCAGGCGATCGCCCGCCGTGTCAGCGCCGGCAAGCACGTGCTGCTCGCCGATCTGCACCAGGCCAGCGCCGACGCCGCCGCTGAGGTGCTGGCCGACGCCGGCTTTGACGTCAGCACCGCAATCCTCGATGTGTCATCGCGCGAATCGGTGCATGCCCTCGCCCAAACCGCCGCGGCGCGCGGCGACATCACCGGCGTCATCCACGCCGCCGGTGTCTCACCCAGCCAGGCGGCACCGGAGGTCATCCTCCGCGTCGACCTGTACGGAACCGCGCTGGTGCTCGAGGAGTTCGGGAACATCATCGCGCCCGGCGGCTCCGCTGTCGTCATCGCATCGCAATCGGGTCATCGCCTCGGCGCGCTGACAGCCGAACAGGACGCCGCTCTTGCCACGACGCCAGCTGATGAGCTGCTGTCACTGCCGATGCTGCAGCCCGGCCAGGTCATCGATTCGCTGCACGCCTACCAGCTCGCCAAGCGCGGGAATTCACTGCGCGTGATGGCCGAGGCCGTGCGCTGGGGCAAGCGCGGCGCGCGGGTGAACACCATCAGCCCTGGCATCATCATGACCCCGCTCGCCAGGGACGAGCTGACCGGCCCGCGCGGCGAGGGATACCGCCGGATGCTCGAGCTATCCGCGGCCGGGCGCGCCGGAACGCCGGACGAGGTGGGCACCGTCGGCGCGCTTCTCATGGGGCCGGGCGGGGCGTTCATCACCGGAAGTGACTTCCTGATGGACGGCGGCGTCACCGCCTCGTACTTCTTCGGTGAGCTGGCGCTCGCCTGATCACTCTGGAATCCGCGCCGGGAGCATGCCCGGTCACCTTTGAGGAGACACAGATGGAGATTTCTCGCAACGCAGTCACGGCGAAGGGACCCGCCGAGACCTTCACCGGAGACGTATGGCTTGACCCCATCACCCGCGGGCTGCCGCCCTCAGCGCTGAATGTCGCCGCGGTCCGCTTCGTACCAGGGGCGCGCACCGCCTGGCATTCCCACGACGGCGGGCAGACCCTCTACGTCACCGACGGCCGCGGCCTGGTCCAGGCCCGTGGCCAGCAGATCACCGAGCTCAATCCCGGCGACGTCGTCTTCGCACCCGACGGCGAAGAACACTGGCACGGCGCCAGCCCCGACCACTTCATGACGCACCTGTCTATCACCGAAGGCGCGCCTCACTGGGGACCGCACGTCACCGACGCCGAGTACCAGGGCCAGCATTGCGTTTATTAGCGCACGTCAAGCCCGGTGACGGCCCTGCCGATGATCATGCGCTGGATCTCGGACGTGCCCTCGAAGATCGTGAAGATCTTCGCGTCGCGGTGCCATCGCTCCACCGGGTAGTCCCTGGTGTAGCCATTGCCGCCGAGCACCTGGATCGCCTGCTCGGTGACCCGGACCGCGGTCTCGGCGGCGACCAGCTTGGAGATCGAGCCCTCGGCTCCGGTGAACCCGCGGCCGTGCCTGGCCATCCAGGCCGCCCGCCAGGTCAGCAGCCGAGCCGCGTCGACCGACGCGGCCATGTCGGCGAGCATGAACGCGACGCCCTGGTTCTGCCCGATCGGCTTGCCGAACTGTATCCGCTTGGTCGAGTAGTCCGTGGCGTACTCGTACGCCGCCCGCGCCACCCCGACCGCCATTGCCGCCACCGTAGGCCGCGAGGCCTCGAAGGTCTTCATCGCCGCCTGCTCGCCGCCCGCTCCGCCGCCGGCCAGCCTGGCCAGCCGCGCGTCCAGCCGCTCCTTGCCGCCCACCAGGCAGCTGCCGGGCACCCGCACGTCGTCGAGCACCACCTCGGCGGTGTGCGAGGCCCGCACGCCGTGCTTGCGGAACTTCAGGCCCTGCGACAGCCCCCTGGTGCCGGGCGGCACGATGAAGCTCGCCTGGCCGCGGCTGCCGTGCGCCGGGTCGACCGAGGCCACGACCACGTGCACGTCGGCGATGCCGCCGTTGGTGGCCCACGCCTTGGTGCCGTTCAGCACCCACTCGTCGGTCGCCTCGTGGTAGACAGCCCTGGTCCTGATCGCGCCGACGTCGCTGCCCGCGTCGGGCTCCGATGAGCAGAACGCGCCGAGCTTGACATCGCCCGGGCCGCCGAACATCTGCGGCAGCCACTCGCCGATCTGCTCCGGCGTGCCGTTGCTGCTGACCGCGATGGCGGCCAGGCAGCTTCCGGTCAGCGACAGCCCGATCCCCGCGTCGCCCCAGAACAACTCCTCGAACGCCACCGGGGTGCCGAGGCCGGTCGGCTCGAACCACTGCCCGGCGAAGAAGTCCAGCGAGTACAGGCCGATCTTGGCCGCCTCCTCGAGGATCGGCCAGGGCGTCTCCTCCCGCTCGTCCCACTCGGCGGCGGCAGGGCGCATCACGTTCTGCGCGAACTCGTGCACCCAGCCGCGCATCTCGCGCAGATCGTCGGAGAGGTCGAGCGAGAAGCCGCCGGCCGCCTGCTCGTCGTCGCTCATCGGGTTTCCTCCTCGGACGCATGGTCACTCTGTCCACAAGTTACCCGACGGTAGTATGGCCCGCCACGGCCGCCGAGCCGAGAGCCGGGGGTCATGCGATCATTCCTTCATCAGCAGGCCGCCCCGCACGACCGAGGAGCCCGCGGCATGGACTACGCCAGCTACCACCACCTGCTCGTCGAGCGCCGCGACAACGGCGTGCTGCTGATCACGATGAACAGGCCCGAGGTCTACAACGCCGCCGACGAGCAGATGCACAGCCAGCTCGCCGCCGTCTGGACGGACGTGTCCCGCGATCCGCAGACCCGGGTGGCGGTGATCACGGGCGCGGGCAAGGCGTTCTCGGCCGGCGGCGACCTGGCGATGGTGCAGCGGATGGCCGGCGACTTCGACCGGACCGCACACATGCTGGGCGAGATGAGCGACCTGGTTTACAACATGACTAACTGCGAGAAGCCGATCATCTCCGCGATCAACGGCGTCGCCGTGGGCGCGGGGCTGGTGGTCGCGCTGCTCGCCGACATCAGCATCTGCGCGCAGGACGCCAGGCTCGGCGACGGCCACGTCAAGCTGGGTGCGGCGGCCGGTGACCACGCCGCGATCATCTGGCCGCTGCTGTGCGGCATGGCCAAGGCCCGCTACCACCTGCTTACCGGCGAGATGGTGGACGGCGTGGAGGCGGAGCGGATCGGCTTGGTCAGCAAGGTGCTACCGCGCGAGCAGGTGCTCGCCGAGGCGCTGCGGGTGGCGGACACGCTGGCCACCGGGTCCCAGCTGGCGATCAGGCTGACCAAGCGCGCGCTGAACAGCTGGCTGCGCACGGCCGGGCCGATCTTCGACCAGTCGGCCGCCTACGAGATGCTCACCTTCATGGGACCTGACCTGGCCGAGGGCGCGGCGGCGCTGCGCGAGAAGCGGCCGCCGAAGTTCGCCTGACAGGCCGGCGGCCTAGTTCCTGGCCGGTCTCGGCCGGGCCGCCTCGCGCTAGTCCTGCTCGTGCCGGTCGAGGAACGCGTACACGTCGGCCTCGTCCACGCCGGGGAAGCTGCCGGACGGCAGCGCGAGCAGGATGTGCGAGTGGGCGCGAGCGGACGGCCAGGCGTTCCCGTCCCAGCGGGCGGCCAGCAAGGCCGGCGGACGCTGGCAGCAGTTCGGGTCCGGGCAGGCTGACTTGGTCCGCCTGGTCGTGTCCCTGCCGCGGAACCAGCGCGCGTCGTCGAACGCCACCCCGAGCGTGATCGCGTACCCGCGCTCGCTGCCGGGGTCGACCGACGCCACGCACCAGTAGGTGCCTGACGGGGTGTCCGAGTACTGGTAGTGGGGACTGAACCGGTCAGCGGCGGAGAAGACCTGCCTGCCCGACCAGTACCGGCACATCCGCTGGCCTTCGATCGCTCCCGAGGCGTCGGCGGGGTACCTCACGCCATCGTTCTCGTAGGCCTTGTAGATGATGCCGCCCGAGTCGTTCTTCACGAAGTGGCAGGGCAGGTCCAGATGGTGGGTGGCCAGGTTGGTGAACCGGTGCGCGGCCATCTCGTAGGAGACCGAGAAGACGTCCCGCATGTCCTCCACGGACAGGTTCCTTGTCTCCTTGGCGTGCCGCAGGAACGGCACAGCGGCCTGCTCGGGCACCAGCACCGCCGCCGCGAAGTAGTTGGCCTCCACCCGCTGGCGCAGGAAGTCGGCGAAGTCGGCCGGCGCGGCGTGGCCGAGCACGAAGTGCCCAAGCGTCTGCAGCAGCACCGCCCGCGGCGTGTGCATGCCGAGCGACTCCTGCCGCAGATAGATCCTGCGGTTGCGCAGGTCGGTCACCGACCTGGCCGACCTGGGCAGGTCGGTGACGTAGCGGACGGAGAAGCCGTGGTGGCTGACCACGGAGAGGAGCATCCCCTGGGACAGCGCACCGCCGGTGTAGGCGACCGGCTCGAGAGCCCTGGCCGCGGCGAGCTCGATCTCGGCGAAGTAGTTGCCCCGGTCCCGCATCATCGCGCGCAGGTCCGCGTTGGCTGCCCTGGCCTCCTCGGGCGTGGCCGTGGGCTTGGCCTGCTGCCTGCGCAGCTCCTCGTGCAGCGCGAGCAGGTGCTCGATCACCTCGCTCGGCACTCTCGGGCCTGGCCGCAGGTACGGCAGCCGCAGCCCGGCGTAGACCGGGTCGCGCTGCGCCTCGGCGAGCGCGATCTCGAGCTGCGCCCGCCGGCTGGGTGCCTCCCGCCGCATCAGCTCGCCGGAGCTGACGCCGAGCGCGCCGGCCAGCGCCTCGATCAGCGAGAGCTTGGGCTCGCGGCGGCCGTTCTCCAGCAGCGAGAGCACCGAGGGCGCCCGGCCGACCCGCTCGCCGAGCTCGGCCAGGGTCAGGCCGCGCACGCGCCGCAGGTGACGCAGCCGCTGACCAAAGAGAACGAGATCTAGCTCACTCTTCGGCAAAGTTTGAAGTTCTTTCTCAGCGAAACTCGTCACATCTTGATGCTAGACGAAAAAGTCAAGATTTTGATTACGTGGGTCCCTAGCCGCGGCTCAGGCCAGGCGGCGAGGCTGGTGAGATCACCCGGGGACGGCACGCATCAGGAGGTCCAGTGACTACTCGTCGCCTCGAGGGCACGCAGAACTCTGACGACCAGGTGGCAGAGCTGGCACGAAGCTGGGCAACCGACTCGCGCTGGGACGGGATCGAGCGGACCTACACAGCCGCCGACGTGATCGCGCTGCGCGGTTCTGTCCAGGAGGAGTTCACCCTGGCCAGGTTGGGCGCGGAGCGGCTCTGGTCCTTGCTGCGCAGCGAGGACTACGTCAACTCGCTCGGCGCGCTGACCGGCAACCAGGCCGTGCAGCAGGTCAAGGCTGGGCTCAAGGCCATCTATTTGTCCGGCTGGCAGGTCGCCGCCGACGCGAACCTGGCGGCCCAGACCTACCCGGACCAGAGCCTGTACCCGGTGAACTCAGTCCCCCAGGTCGTCCGCAGGATCAACAACGCCCTGCTGCGCGCCGACCAGATCACCTGGGCAGAGTCACGCAACGCCAGGGCACCGCACTGGCTGGCGCCGATCGTGGCCGACGCCGAGGCGGGCTTCGGCGGTGCGCTGAACGCGTTCGAGCTGATGAAGTCGATGATCGCGGCCGGGGCTGCCGGGGTGCACTGGGAGGACCAGCTCGCGTCGGAGAAGAAGTGCGGCCACCTTGGCGGCAAGGTGCTGATCCCCACCGGCCAGCACATCAAGACGCTCACCGCCGCGCGGCTCGCGGCCGACGTCTGCGGCGTGCCCTCGCTGATCGTGGCGCGGACCGACGCCCAGGCCGCGACGCTGCTGACCAGCGACGTCGATGAGCGCGACCAGCCGTTCGTGACCGGCGAGCGTACCGCGGAGGGCTTCTACCGGGTGCGCAACGGCATCGGCGCGTGCATCGCACGCGGGCTGTCCTACGCGCCGTACTCCGAGCTGCTCTGGATGGAGACATCGACGCCGGACCTTGCGGTCGCCGCCGAGTTCGCTGACGCGGTCCACTCGGTCTACCCGGACCAGATGCTGGCCTACAACTGCTCGCCGTCGTTCAACTGGCGGGCGAACCTGGACGACGCCACGATCGCCAAGTTCCAGCGCGAGCTCGGCGCCATGGGGTACAAGTTCCAGTTCATCACCCTGGCCGGCTTCCACGTGCTCAACCACTCGATGTTCGCGCTCGCCCGCGGCTACGCCGACGAGGGCATGTCGGCCTACGTGCGGCTGCAGGACGCCGAGTTCGCCTCGGAGGAGGAGGGTTACACGGCCACCAGGCATCAGCGCGAGGTCGGCACCGGCTACTTCGACATGGTGACCTCGGCGATCAGCCCGGGCGCGTCCACAACGGCGCTGGCCGGATCAACCGAGGCCGACCAGTTCGCCGGGGCGCACCGCTGACCGGGCGGCAGAGCCAGCCAAGGGGCCTTCCGCCCAGGGGGAGTTCCGAGAGGGGTAGCGGGGGTGCCGGCGCACCGAGGTGGGCCGGCACCCCCGCTGGCCTTGGCGGCGCAGGTGGCGCTGGCCGGCTCAGGGAACCAGCCCCAGCGCGGCGGGAACGCTGAAGTCCTCCTCGTCGTCCTCCTCATACTCGGGCCTGCGCCACCGCGAAGGCACCAGCACCGGGACGATCATCGCCGCTCCGAGCAACCCGAGTATGCCGTGCACGAGCAGGTAGACCAGCACGGTGCTGTCCTCGCTGCCGGGGAGTGGCAGGTACCGCAGCGCCAGCGCGCTGTGCGCGATCACCAGGCCGGTCCAGGCGAGCAGCACGAGGCCCGGCAGCCCGCCGGCCAGTGGCGAGATGCGGGGCGCGGCAAGCGCGACGCCAATCAGCAGCCCGGTGCCGATCAATGCGGCGATCGCGGCGAGGCCGTGCACGCTGGTCAGGTGGCCGGTGCCCAGCCCGGCGCCCGGCCCGTGCAGCGTCGTGATCTGCCCGATTCCCCAGCAGGCGGCGAAGAACAGGGCCGCCGCGGTAGCCAGTGCCAGTAGCAGGCCAATCAAGTGCCGCATGCGCCACATCCCTTCGTGCAGGATCGCTCGAGGACCTGGCTCCCCCAACGCCGGCCGACGCAGCAGGGGCAGGGCTGGTCGGCTAGCGGCTGCCTTCGGCAGCACCCGCAGCCGCACGCCAGACACGTCGGGCGCAGCCACACGTCACGTTACCGATTAGTTATCAGCGCGTCATCGGATCGGCGCAACGCGCGCCAGCGCCACCCGGATCCTGTTGAGCGGTTCGAGCATCTCGTAGGTGCGGTACGCACCGGCGCTGATCAGCCGGAGCTTGGCGCCGCGGGCCCCTGGCGGAAGCCGGTAGCCTGGCGGCAGGTAGCTGACGTAGTCCTCGTGCATGCGCTCGAAGAACTGCCTGCGCTCGCCGCGCGGCACCAGGCCAGGCCGGCCGAGCGGGCCGATCCCCGGCCCGGTTGCGGCAAGTACGGACGCGTAGTGCGAGATCGCCCGCTCGAACACGGCGCGCCGCACGGCGGGCGTCGCCACCGGGTCGCCGGCCTCGGCGAGGTCGCGCAGCATCGCGAGAACCTCATGGTAGGCATCGAAGACCGCGAGCTGGCCGGTGCTTGACGTCATCGCCGATCCGCCGCGCGCCCGGCGGTAGCCGTAGCACACGCGCGCCAGCGCGGCCAGTCGGCCGGCGAACAGCGCGGCGCAGGTCACCGGGATGTCCTCGTGAATGCCAGGCCGGAACGGCTCGTGAAGGCCGATCAGGAAGTCGCGCCTCAGCACCCTGCTCCACGCCGTCATGGTCAAGTTGACCAGTTGCGGCGCGTCGGCGAGCGAGAACGTGCCGGGCGGCGCGCCGTCCAGCAGCCGGCCGCCCGTGCTCGGCCGCGTCCTGCCGCGGGGAAGGCGCTCCTCGTAGTCGATCAGCAGCATGTCAGGCCGGTCGGTGGCCAGCTTCGCCCCGATGGCGGCGAGCGCGCCAGGCGCGATCGTGTCGTCGCCGTCCACGAACCACACGTACTCCCCCGCCGCCTTGGCCAGGCCGGCGTTCCGCGCGCTGCCCTGGCCGGCGTTGCGGCCCAGGTGGATGACGCTGAGCCTGCCGTCGGCGTCCGCGCGCTCGTCGAGCAGGGCGCCGCTGCCGTCCGGCGATGCGTCGTCGACCGCGATGACCTCGACGCCGCCCGCCCCCGCCCCGCCGAGTAGCAGCACCGAGTCCAGGCAGTCGGCCAGGTACTCGCGTACCCCGTAGACCGGGATGACGACGCTGATCAGCGGGGTCACGACGGGCCGGGTCGGTCAGCCGACCTGGTCGGCCGGGGCGAGCGCCTCTTCCTCGCCGCCCTGCGGCTCCTGCCGGTCGACAGTGAGCCGCGACGGCCACCAGTTCCACCGGCCGAGCAGGACCACGGTGGACGGCACGAGCAGGGTGCGGACGAGGAACGTGTCCATCAAGATGCCGAGGGCCAGGCCGATGCCTATGTCAAGTATCTGGCTGCTGCCGCCAGGGCCGGTGCCTGCCACGAGCGCGAGCACCAGGAACGTCCCGGCCAGCACCAGGCCGGCCGAGGTCACGGTCGTCCCGGTGACGCCGACCGCCCTGGTCACGGCCTCGCGCAGGGGAAGCTTGCGCGCCTCCTCCCTGATCCTGGTCATCACCAGGATGTTGTAGTCCTCGCCGAGCGCCAGCAGGAAGATGAACATCAGGAAGGGCAGGAAGAACACCAGCCCGCCCGACCCGCGGAGCTTGACGAACAGCAGCACGGACAGGCCGAGCGCCGCCAGGTAGGAGACGCCCACCGAGGCGATCAGGTAGAGCGGCGCGACGAGGCTGCGCAGGACGAGGGCGAGCAGCAGGCCGATCACCAGGATGGCGACCGGGATGATGCGCTTGAGGTCGCTGCCGGAGATCGTGCTGATGTCGTACAGGGCGGGTGCCTCGCCGGCGACGCCCGAGGCGGTCGCCCGGACCGAGTGCGAGGTGGCCACCGCCGTGGTCTCGGCGCGGATCGCCGGCACCGCGTTGAGCGCCCGCGTGCTGGCCGGATTGCCGGCGGCCAGGCCGACCGAGAACTGGACCGTCCTGCCGTCGGCGCTGACGTAGTTCGCGGTTGCCCGGTAGAGCTGGTAGGCGAACGCGGGCACCTTCGACCCGGCGGGCGGGGTGGGCGGCAGCGTGCTTGCCGAGCCGAGCGCGGCGTGCAGCTCGGCGTACTGGGTGCCGGTGAGCTTGACCCCGACCGGGTTCAGCGGACCGGTGACCTGGGAGAACAGCGCGCTCGCCTGAAGCTGCGCGGTCGCGCTGGCCAGCGCACCCGGGGTCTCCCATACCGGCTTGGCGAAGCGGAAGATCAGGTCGGTCGGGTTCGCCGAGGACTGCGGGAAGTACCGGGCGAGCATCGCCTGGCCGGCCGCCGAGTCGCTGCCCGCGGGCGGCGCGGTGTTCCCGCCGAAGCCGGCCGCCTTGTACCCGGTCACCCCGACCGCGAGCGCGCCGAAGAAAACCACCCCGGCGAGCAGGGTCGGTGCCGGGTGCCTGACGATCCGGTTCGCCACCTTGCCCCACACCCCGGGCCTGCCGCTGCCCTGGATATCCCAGGGGATCAGCTTGGCCCGGCCGAACATGCGCTGGAACAGCGTGCGCTTGACGCCGAGCAGCGACAGCCTGATCGACAGCAGCGCGGGCAGCAGCGTGAGGGCCGCGGCGAGCGTCACCACGATCGCGATCGCGAAGGGGATGCCGAGGTCAGAGTAGAAAGCGAAGGTCGCGAGCAGCAGCGTCAGCACGGCGGCGATCACGGTCGCCGCGGAGAACGTGATCGACTCGCCGACCCTGGTCACCGCGGCGACGACCGCCTGCCTGGCAGGCTCCCTCGGCCTGCGCAGGTCGGCGAGGAGCGCACGGCCGAGCCCGCCGGCCGCCGCGACGTCGGCCGGCCCGCCGTCGTAGTCGGCCAGCCGCAGCTGCTCGCGGACCCTGAACACGAGGAACAGGCCGTAGTCGGTACCGGCCCCGAGTACGAGCACGATCATCAGCAGCTGCGCGATCGGCGAGACCTGCAGGCCGTGGTGCGCGGCCTCGGCTACCAGCGGGCCGGAGATGAGCACGGACATGAACGCCGGGATCAGCGTGGTAAGGGACAGCGTGAGCGAACGGAAGATCAGCACGAGCAGCAGGATGATGAAGATCACCGACAGGTTCTGCACCCGGTTGCCCTGGTCGCCGCTCGCCTTCTGCTGGTCGACGGCGACCGCGATGCCCCCGGCCAGGTGCACCTTGAGGCCGGCGGGCAGGGACGCGGCGGCGATCTTGGCCCGCGTGGCGTCGACCAGGGTGGTGATCGCGCTCTGGTTGCCGCCCACCTGGGTGACCAGCACAAGCAGCTGGTCGGCCTGGCCCGGCACCGACCGCCGCAGCGGCGACGTGCCGAGGTCGATGATCTTGTGCACCGACGGCACCGAGCGCAGTGTCGTCTCCAGGTGCGAGATGGCGGCCAGATCGGCGGCGGTCAGCGGCCCGCTCGCCCGGCCGGCCAGGACGGGGATGGGAATCAGGTTCGACGTGCCGAACGGCGCCGCGAGCGCGGTCGCCTTCTCCACCGGGGCGCTGGCCGGGAGAAACTTGGTGTTGTTGCTCTGGGTCACGCTCGCAAGCGACGGCAGGTACGTCACGGCAAGTACGGCAGCGACGATCCAGGCGAGCGTCATCAGCCAGCGGAACCGAACGCTGAAGCGGCCAAGGGCGCCGAAGGTGGCGTCGACGTTCATGCCGGTGAGCGTAGTAGAGCGGGCCGGGTGACCTGGCCGCCGCCCTTGAGTCGTCCCGCGGTCGCCCGGCGGCCGCCGGCTTCCGTTCGCGCCGCGCTCGGCGTGGGTTCATCGGTCGGACGATTATCCCGGTTCGGCGGACCGCGGCGGGGCCCGGTGAATACCCTGCCCATCAGTGCTGGCCACAGGCACGGGCGCGGCCCGGCGCGGGCACGGGGCCGAATCTGCCGGCAGATCCGGGACATGCCGGTGCCGGTGCTGGCCAGTCCGGTCCTGGCCGGTCACACTCGTTCTCGACAGGCCGAGCCGGCCGGCCCCGGGCCGGCGGCGCGGAGGGATCGGAGCGCGAAGGGACAGCTCGAAAGGGACGCTGATGCAGGAGCTGCGACTCGTCGCAGTCAGCGAGGACGGCAGCTACGCGGTCCTCGTGGTTCCCGGCCGGAGCGGGCGTTTCGCGCTGCCCATCGACGAGCGGCTCAGGACCGTGGCGCGGGGTCAGTTCTCGCGGCTCGCACAGTACGAGATCGAGGTGGAGAGTCCGTTGCGACCCAAGGAGATCCAGGACCGGATCCGCGCCGGCGAGACTGCCGAGGAGATCGCGGACGCGGCCGGCCTCGCGGTGGACCGGATCCGCAGGTTCGAGGGACCGCCGCTGGCCGAGCGGGCTCGCTGGGCACAGGAGGCGCAGCGGGCGAGCGTGCGCAGCCGCGCCGAGGCGGGGCCTGGGCCGCAACTCGGCGAGATCGTCTCCGAGCGGCTCGCCGGAATCGGCGCGACCCCCGACGAGGCCGAGTGGGACTCGCGCAAGCGGCCGGACGGCAACTGGCAGGTCCAGCTCGCCTACACCGTGGCCGGGCGGATGCACATGGCCGAGTGGGTGTACGACGCGAGGAGCAAGCACGTCACGCCGGACGACGACGAGGCGATCAGGCTCTGCCTTGACGAGTCGCAGTGGCCCGAGCCGCGGCCGCAGGCCCGCGCGCCGGTCACCGCTACCGTGACGCCGATCGGCCGCGCGGCGGGCGCGTCGCACCACGCCGACCAGCGCTCGGAGCCTGACCGGCCGTCGGGCCGCGCCCTTGTGCACCCGTCCCGGCAGGCACCGGCGGCCGCGGCAGGCGCGGTGCGCCGCCCGCCGCCCGCTGCGCTGCGGATGCCGTCGGCCGACGTGCCGCCTGCACCGGCCGAGCCGGCCTCCGACCCCGCGAGGATGCCGGTGCCCGCTGGTCGGCCGGCCGCGGCCGACGGCGACCGTCAGGCGGACTCCGAGCCGCTGTCGCCCGCCTCCGGCGAGGAGGCGGCGGCGCTCGCTCCGGCCGCCCCAGCGAGGCCGGCCAAGCGCTCGTCGGGACGCTCACGGCGCTCGTCGGTGCCGTCCTGGGACGAGATCATGTTCGGCAATTCACGTCAGCCCGAGTAGCCTTCCCGCGTCCCTTCCCGGCCAGCGCGAACCCGGCCTGCCGCCCCGGCCGGCCGCGTAGGATCCACACGCAGGCATGCCGTCACGGTCGGGTTAGGGGTCGATGCTTGGGTCGCTGTGTGATCGCGACGATCGGAGTCGCAGCCAGGACCGGCCGGCGCGCACGGCGGGCCGCCTGCGCGGTCGCCATGGCGGCGCTGCTCCCGTTGCTCGGCGGCTGCGGACTGCTCGGCGGGCTGAGTGCGTCCGGTCTGAGCACACCGGCCTCGCTGGCCGTGATGAGCCCGGATTTCAGCGCCGACCGCGCGCTGCCGCCGCAGTACACCTGCCACGGCGCCGGGCTCAGCCCGCCGCTGCTCTGGTCGGGCGGCCTGGCGCGCAAGCCGAAGTCCTACGCCATTGTGGTGGACGACGGCCAGGCGCCGATCACGCCATACATCTACTGGATCGTGTTCGGCATCAGCCCCGATACCACGGCCATCGCGCAGAATCAGCTTCCGACTGGTGCGCGGGAAGCGCTGAACAGCAAGGGAACGGCCCGCTACGACCCGCCATGCCCGGTCGGAAACCAGCCGCATACCTACCGTTTCACGGTGTATGCACTCAATGCCTCGCTCAGCAACCTGCGTAATGGCGCCGGACTGCGGCAGACCTGGGCGATGATCGCCAGCCACGTGATCGCCGTCGGTCGGCTGACAGTTCGAGCCAAGCAGTAGTCATAAGATCACACAGAGTTGACACAGGCGGTGAAACTTCACGAATTCCGTGACACGGAGCATTCCGCTCCGACAGAATCGTCGTTTAACCGATTCACCCGGGATCTGATTCGTCCAGGGCGCTCGCGGTTGCCAGGAGACTCGCGTTGTTGGCCGCGCGGAGTCGGCGAGCGTCATCGATGAAGGCCACACCGCGTTGGATGGTGAGATGCGCGAGACCGTGCTGATCATTCTGGCAGCCGTGGTCGCCTTGATCGTCGTCGTGGTCCTGCTCGGCATGCGCTACCTGCGGGCCGAGGACGACGATGACTTTGACGACGACGTTCACGCCGAGCGTGGCGGACTCCGCGGCCGTGTCGAACATCCGCATCACGACCGAGACCGGGCCCGCACCCACGCTGAGGCGCGCGGGCCGCGCTCCGGTTCCGACCGCGCGCTCGCCGGCCGCGGGGCCGGCCGGGGCGAGGCTGGCTGGAGCGAGTCGGGCCGGGGTGATTCCGGTCCGGGTGAACAGGGCAGGAGCGAGGTCAGCCGGACCGGATCGGGTCGCGGCGGGTGGTCGGACATAGACGGCAGGGTCGACCGCCCGAGCCGTGAGCCTGTGCCGCACCGAGAGCCGGGCAGGCCGGGCACCCGGCGCGACATGGACGAGTACGACCGGGTGCCGCGCGAGCGCGACGCCCGCGGCGACCGGGGTTCCCGTGACGAGAGGGCCGCTAGGGGCGACAGGGATGGCCGCAGCGGCCACGACAGGAGCGCTTCCGCGGTCGACCGTGGCTACGACCGCAGTGATGCGAGCCTGCGCGACCTTGCCAGCCGTGACGGTCGTGACCGGCGCGACGGTCGTGACAGCAGGGATGGCAGGGGTAGCAGGGACGCTCGTGACGGGCGGGTCGGACGGGACCTCGCGGGCCGGGACCGCTCTGACCGCGGCTCGGACGGACGCGGCTCGGACGGACGCGGCTCGGACGGCCGCGGCGCAGAGACCCGCGGCTCGGATGGCCGCGAGCGCTCCGACCGCGGCTGGGACAGCAGGCTTGGCGACGGCCAGCGCGCGGCGAGCGGCCGCGATGCGGCGCCGAGCCGCGACGACCGGGACCGGCGCTCTTCCACTCGGCCGAATGCGAGGCCGGACGGCAGGCGTGGGCTAGATCGTGACGACTCACTGCCGTCGGTACGGCCGCGCCCGACACGCGGCAAGCGGGACAGCGACGGCGACGACTGGCCGAGCAACGAGTGGGACGAGCTTTCCGACGTCGACTACTGGGCCGAGGTGGCATCGGACAAGCCGCTCACCTCGACCACGCAGCCAGGGTCGAAGGTCCGGCCGGAGCGCGAGCCGCGCGGCAGGGACGCCGACACCGGATCGCATCGCAGCGGCCGGCGCAGCGCCGACCGCCTCGCCAGCGACCGGCCTGCGAGCGACCGGCCAGCCAGCGACCGGCCTGCGAGCGACCGGCCCGTGAGCGACCGGCCCGTGAGCGACCGGCCCGTGAGCGAGCGGCCGGCCAGCGACCGGCCCGTGAGCGAGCGGCCGGCCAGCGACTGGGACGCGACAAGGAACGGGACGAGCAGGCCGGTCAGGCAGCCCGATTACCTCGATACCGGTTCACGACGCGCCGTGCCGCCGGCGAGCGAACCGCTCCCCGCGATGCCTGCCGCGCGGTCAGGCCCGATCAGCGGGCCGCTGCCGAAGGTCGCGATCGACGACGACGACCCGCTGACCAGCCCGTCGTTCCCGCGGATCGAGACCGACGACAGCCGGTCCTACCGCCGGTCCAGATCGGCCTCGCCGACCAGCCCTGGCACTGCGGGCCGCCCGGGCGACCCGTACTCGCGCAGCCTTCCGGCCGACAGCGACCGGTTCCCGGCCGTACCCCAAGGGCTGCCGGCCCGCTCAGCGGACGACTCACGCCAGACCGCCAGCTATGCGCGCCCGCCGGCGAGCGCCGGGCAGCTCAGCGCCGGGCAGCTCAGCGGCGAGCACGCGCTGCCGCCCGCCGACCCCTACCGCGCGTTGGCCCCGACCGGCAGCTACCAGGTGCCCGTCAGCAGCAGTTCGGCCACGAGCGGCTACTCGGTCCCGGCCAGCGCGCTGCCAGCCAGCTACCCGACCAGCCCGGACAGCTACCAGGCCAGCCCGGTATACCCGGCGGACGCCGGCTACCAGGCTCAGGGCGGCACCGGCAGCTATCTGATGCCGCCGGTGCAGCCCGCGGCCGGATACCAGGGCGACCCGTACTCGCTGCCCGGCACCTCGCTGCCAGCCGGCTACCCGGCGGACTCCGCTACCGCGCGCTACCACCAGCCAGGCGCCCCGGCCACCGCTTCGTACCCGGTCCCTTCCGCCGTTCCCGCCGGTGAGCTCGGGCTCGGCCCGGCCGACCAGACGCTGAACTTCCAGCACGCGTACGGCAGGAACTCAGGGCAGCACGCGCGCCCCGAGACCAGCTACGGCCACAGCGGCGAATACGGCGGCGAGTACTCGGCGACGGGCTACGGCGGCGACAGCCAGCCGGGATTCGGTGTCCCTGAGCCGACGGCGCACCCGTCCGGCCCGTTCCCCGCATACCAGGGGTCGGCGCCGTTCGGCAGCAGCCTGCCGTCTGGCCAGTACCAGGCCGCGCCGCCGGCGGGCCAGCCGACCGCCCCGTACCAGGCCTACGAGCCGCCCGGCTATCCCGAGCCCGACAGCTATGCGGCCGCCGACTATGCCTCCGCCGACCCGTACGCGATAGACCCGTACGGCTACTCCGGCAACGGCAACGGCTACTGAGCGCGGGCGCCCAGGGCACCTATCCTGAACTGACCAGGTAGGAGCCGCTGCTTGTCGTCGGTGCGATCACCGGCGGCTGAGGAAGGTGCGATGACGACCGCCTCCGAGCCGACCGGCCAGGCAACGTTCACGGTGAACGGGATCAGCGCCTCGGTGCCCGGCGACGCCACGCTGCTCTCGGCGCTCCGCGATCGGCTGAGGCTGACCGGGGCCAAGCTCGGCTGCGGCGAAGGAGCCTGCGGCGCCTGCACCGTGCTGCTCGACGACAAGCCGGTCAGGTCCTGCCAGCGGACCTCCGCCTCGGTGGCCGGGCAGCAGGTCACGACCATCGAGGGCATCGCCGGCCCGGGCGCCGCGCTGCACCCTGTGCAGCAGGCGTTCGCGCTGGAGGGCGCCGCGCAGTGCGGCTACTGCACGCCGGGCATGATCCTCACCGTCACCGCGCTGCTGGCCGCCGATCCCGACCCCGACGACGCGGCGGTCGACGCGGCGCTGGCCGGCCAGATCTGCCGCTGCGGCACCTACCCGCGGATCAGGCGCGCGGTCCACCGGGCTGCCGGCTTGTCGAACGGCGCTGGCGCTGTGCTGACTGGCGGCGGAGCCGCGTCGGCCGGCAGCACGATCGTGGCGCAGGCACCCGACGGCGGGCCGGACGGCGACCGGTGGGGGCCGCCGGTGCCGAGCACCGAGCACTACCGGCCGACCAGGCCGTGGGACATGACCGAGCCCGAGGACCGCGACTACTTCGGAGCGCTCGGCGACGGCCTCGTGGTGGTGCTGAACCCGCCGCCGCCTGGGAATTGGAACACCAGCCAGGGCGCCTGGCTGCACGTGAGCGCGGACGGCGTCGTGACCGCGTTCACCGGCAAGGTCGATGTCGGCCAGGACAACCGCACGGCGCTGCGGCTGCTCGTGGCCGAGGAACTCGGCGTGCCGGTGGGACGGGTGCGGCTGGCGATGGGCGACACCGACGTGTGCCCCTACGACATGGGTACGTTCGGCAGCCGGTCCATGCCGGACGCCGGCGCCGCGCTGCGCACCACGGCCTCCTACGCGCGCACCGCGTCGCCGGTGCGGCCAGGCGAGCGGCGGCTGGAGATCGTGACCGGCGAGCCCACGCTCGTGCCGCCCGCCAGCTGGCAACAGGCCGGGCGGCCACACCTGCCGCCTGGCGCTGTCGCCGCCGTGACCGGCGCCCGCCAGTTCGTTTCCGATCTTGATCATTCAGGCTTGTGGCACGGTGCGGTACTGCGGCCGCCGGCCCCTGACGCGGTGCTCCGCTCGGTGGACCCGGCCGCGGTCACCGTCCCCGGCGCGGTGGTGGTGCGCACACCGGAACTGGCCGGGGTGGTCGCAGCCGGCCAGGCGGCCGCCTCGGCCGCGCTCGACGAGTTGCGGGCGGCGGCGACCTGGGACATCCCCGATGCGCCGTCCGACTCTGGCCTGGCCGACTACCTGCGCAGGCACCCGACGCAGGGCTCGCCCGGCGGCCGGTGGGGCGGGCCGTTCCTGCACCAGGAAGGGTCGGCAGCGACCGCGCTGGAGAGCGCGGCGGTGCGCTGCGAGGCGACCTACACCGCCGCCTACATCGCGCCGGCCGCGCTGGAGACCAGGACCGCGGTGGCCGCCTGGGATGACGACGGGCGGGTCACGGTGTGGACCGGCACCCAGACGCCGTTCCCGGTGCGTGCCCAGGTGGCCGCGGCGCTGGCGATCGACGAGCATGACGTGCGGATCGTGGTGCCCGCCACCGGCGGCGGTTTCGGCGGCAAGCACGCGGGCGGCATCTCCGCCGAGGCGGCGATCCTGGCGCGGGAGGTAAGCCGGCCCGTCCGGGTGCACTGGAGCCGGTCCGAGGAGTTCACCGCGGGCACGCTGCGCCCGGCCGCCGTGATCGACGTGGCGGCCGGGGTGACCGCTGCGGGCACCATGTCGGGCTGGAGCTTCACCAACGTCAACTCGGGCGCCCCGGGCATCTCGGTGCCCTACCTGGTGGCCGACCAGCGGCTCGAGTACATCCCGGCCGCCAGCCCGCTCCCCCAGGCGTCCTACCGGGCGCTGGCCGCCACGGCGAACAACTTCGCCAGGGAGTCGATGATCGACGAGCTTGCCCGCCTGGTCGGCGCGGACCCGGTGGAGTTCAGGCTGCGCAACCTGGGTGACGACCGGCTGGCAGCGGTGCTGCGCGCGGTTGCCGAGCACGTCGGCTGGGAGGCGGACCGGGATCCGATCCCCGGCCTGGGCGTCGGCGTGGCCTGTGGCCTCGAGAAGGACGGCCGGGTGGTCACGGTGGCGCAGGTGGCCGTGGGCCGGGACCGCCGGGTGCGGGTGGCCGCCCTAGTCACCGGCTACGAGTGCGGCGCCGTGGTCAACCCGGAGACGGTGCGCAACCAGATCGAGGGCGCGGCCGTGATGGCACTCGGCGGCGCGATGTTCGAGGAGATCAGGTTCACCGACGGGGTGATCACCAACGGCGCGTTCTCCTCCTACCGGGTGCCGAGGATCGGCGACGTCCCGCCCGTGGAGGTGCTGCTGCTGAACCGGCCCGACCTGCCGTCGGCCGGCGCCGGGGAGACGCCGATGATCGCGATCGCCCCGGCCATCGCCAACGCCATCTGCGACGCGACCGGTCAGCGGCTGCGGTCGCTGCCGCTGACCAGCGACGGGCTGCTGCCGGGGACCTAGTGGTGGAACGCCACGGTGTCCCTGCGCTCGTGCGGTAGCGGGCCATCCAGCCCGTCCAGGTAGCGCACGGCGGCGGTGATCGCGTCGAGAAGCTCGTCGGCGAGGTCCATGGACAGCCCGTTGCGCACGACCACGCGCTGCACGGTCAGGTCGGACAGGTTGTCGGGCATCGGGTAGGCGGGGACCAGCCAGCCCTGCTGGCGCAGCTGGTTGCCCAGGTCGTACAGGTCCCACTTGTCGGTGTAGCCGGCCTTCAGCCGCCAGGCGAAGACCGGGATGTGCGGGCCCTCGTTGCCCCACAGCTCGAACGGCGCCATCTTGTCGACCTCGTCGGCCAGATGCCACGCGACGTCGTGCGAGGCCCGCTGCACCGCGCGGTAGCCGCTGTGGCCGAGCCGCAGGAAGTTGTAGTACTGGAGCAGCACCTGCGCACCTGGCCTGGAGAAGTTCAGCGCGAAGGTGGGCATCGACCCGCCCAGGTAGCTCACGTCGAAGACCAGGTCACTGGGCAGGTACTCGGCGCTACGCCAGATCACCCAGCCAAGGCCCGGGTACACCAGGCCGTACTTGTGCGCGCTTGTGCTGATCGAGTGCACCCGGTCCAGCCTGAAGTCCCACTCGAGCTCGGGCTGCAGGAACGGCGCGATGAAGGCGCCCGACGCGCCGTCCACGTGGATCGGGACGTCGAGCCCGGTCTTCTCCTGTATCCGGTCCAGAGCCGCGGCGATCTTGTGCACCGGCTCGTACATCCCCGTGTAGGTGACGCCCAGGATGGCCACCACTCCGATGGTGTTCTCGTCCACGTAGGACTCCAGGTCGTGCCCGTCGAGCGTCTTGTGCTCCTCGGTGACCGGCACCATCCTGGCCTCGACGTCCCAGTAGTTCGCGAACTTCTCCCAGCAGACCTGCACGGCCGAGCTCATCACGATGTTCGGCCGGTCGGCCGGCCGGCCGGCCGCCTTGCGTGCCTGCTGCCAGCGGCGCTTGAACGCCAGCCCGCCCAGCATGCACGCCTCGGACGACCCGATCGTCGACGTGCCGATGGCAGCGTGCGGTTCGGGAGCGTTCCACAGCCTGGCCAGGATCTTCCAGCACCGGTCCTCGATGGCCGCGGTGGCGCGGTACTCATCCTTGTCGATCATGTTCTTGTCGAACGACTCGCCGTACAGGCGCGAGGCAGCCGGGTCCATCCAGGTGCCGACGAACGTCGCGAGGTTGAGCCTGGCGTTGCCGTCGAGCATGGCCTCGTCGTGCACGACCTGATAGGCAGTCTCCGGCAGCATCGGCTCGTCGGAGAGCGCGAACCTTGGCCGCTCGGTGGCCTCGCCGGGCCGGGCGAAAAGCGGGTTGATCTCGATGCTGTTCCGTCGCGGTGCGTGCGGCCTCGGCGTCATCGCAGTCGTCCTCCCCAAGTCATCGAGCCGGTGGATACTGGCGGGGGATCGCTCCATCGAACCACGCGAAGGGATGTACCCCGATGACGACAGCCGAACTGCTCGCCGACGCCCTCGGCCGGATCAGGGAGGTGGTCCACGAGGTGGCCGCCGGCCTGACCCCTGAGCAGCTCGCGTTCCGGCCGCAGCCGCAGGCCAACTCGATCGGGTGGCTGCTGTGGCACCTGACCAGGATCCAGGACGACCACGTCGCCGACGTGGCGGGCACCGAGCAGGTGTGGACCGCCCGCGGCTGGTCGGCCAGGTTCGGGCTGCCATTCGACGACGCCGAGACCGGCTGGGGACAGAACGCCGAGGCGGTGGCCGCGGTCCGGGTCCCGTCGGCGGACCTGCTGACCGGCTACCACGACGACGTCTTCGACGCGTCGGCCGCGTTCGTGGCGGGCATCACCGACGGCGACCTGGACCGGATCGTGGACGAGCGCTGGAGTCCGCCGGTCTCGCTCGGCGTCCGGCTGGTCAGCGTGCTCGCTGACGACCTCCAGCACGCCGGGCAGGCCGCCTACCTGCGCGGGCTGGTGGCGCGGCGGTAGCGATCCGGCGGCCGTTAACCCGGTCGGCGCAGGAGCGGCGGGACGATAGACTCCCGGCCATGTTCGAAGTCCTGTCCGATAAGCCAGACGCCGATTCGCTGGAGCACGCGATCCTCGAATTCTGGGATCGTCAGGACATTTTCGGCAAGGTACGCGCGCGCAACGCCGGCGGCCCGACGTTCAGCTTCATCGACGGGCCGGTCACCGCCAACAAGATCCTCGGCGTGCACACCGCCTGGGGCCGCACGCTGAAGGACGCATTCCAGCGCTACAAGGCGATGCGCGGCTTCGACCAGCGCTACCAGAACGGCTTCGACTGCCAGGGCCTGTGGATCGAGGTCGGGGTCGAGAAGGAGCTCGGGCTCAACTCCAAGCACGAGATCGAGGAGTACGGCCTCGAGGCGTTCGCGGCGAAGTGCCGCGAGGTCGTCGAGTGGTCGGCCAAGGAGCTGACCGACGGGTCGGTCAGGCTCGGCCAGTGGATGGACTGGGGCAACGACTACTTCACGTTCTCCGACACCAACATCGAGTACATCTGGAAGTTCCTGAGCGTCGTGCACGAGCGCGGCTGGCTCTACCTGGGACACCGGCCGACCGAGTGGTGCCCGCGCTGCGGCACCTCGATCTCCGCCCACGAGCTGGTCGGCAGCTACGTGGACAGGTCCGACCCGTCGCTGTCGGTGCGCTTCCCGCTGCTCGACCGGCCCGGCGAGGCGCTGGTCATCTGGACCACCACGCCGTGGACGCTGCCGGCCAACGTGGCGGCGGCGGTCAGGCCCGACGCGCAGTACGGCCGCCTGCCGAGCGGCGACTGGATCGCGACGGCGCGGGCGAGCGCGTGGGACTTCGCCGCCGGCCAGGAGTTCACCAAGCTGCTGCCGGGCGCTGACCTGGTCGGCTGGCGGTACCTGGGGCCGTTCGACGAGGTCGGTCCCGGCGGCGGCGCCGACCACCGGGTGGTCGGCTGGCCAGATGTCTCGATGGAGGACGGCACCGGGATCGTGCACATCGCGCCCGGCTGCGGCGCCGAGGACTTCGACCTGGGCAAGGAGCAGGGCCTTGTCGTGCTCGCGCCGGTCGACGAGTCGGGCAGGTTCTACTCCGACTACGGCTGGCTGGCCGGGCTGTCCACCGCGGAGGTCGCCGACCGGGTGATCGACGACCTGCGGCAGCGCTCCCTGCTGGTCGCGGCGGGCACGATCGAGCACCGCTATCCGGAGTGCTGGCGGTGCCATACGCCGCTGATCTTCCGCGTCTCCGACGACTGGTTCATCTCGGTCGAGGCGATCAGGGAGCCGATGCGCGAGGCCAACCGCGGGGTGGAGTGGACCCCGGCCTACATGGGCAGCCGGATGGACGACTGGCTCGTCAACATGTCGGACTGGAACATCTCCCGGCGCCGGTACTACGGCCTTCCGCTGCCGTTCTACCCCTGCTCGTGCGGCCACCTGACCGTGATCGGCTCCCGCGCCGAGCTTGCCGAGCGCGCGGTCGACCCGGCGACGCTTGACGGGCTCAAGGAGCTTCGCCGGCCGTGGATCGACGCGGTGACGATCAGGTGCGCCAAGTGCGACCGCGACGCCACCAGGATCGCCGAGGTCGGCGACGTGTGGCTGGACGCGGGCATCGTGCCGTTCTCCACCCTTGGCTGGGAGAACCCGACCTGGGTGCCGCAGGGCTACGGCACCGGCGCCGCGAAAGGGCTGACCACCGCGGACCTGCCTGACCACGCGTACTGGGAGAAGTGGTACCCAGCCGACTGGGTCTCCGAGATGCGCGAGCAGATCAGGCTCTGGTTCTACTCGCAGCTGTTCATGTCGGTGACGCTGACCGGGAAGGCACCGTACCGGCGGGTACTGGGCTACGAGCGGATGCTCGACGAGCAGGGCAGGGAGATGCACGGCTCGTGGGGCAACGCGATCAGCGCCGATGAGGCGTTCGCCACGATGGGCGCCGACGTGATGCGCTGGCAGTACTGCCAGCAGCCGCCCAGCCAGAACCTGCTGTTCGGCTTCGGTCCCGGCAAGGAGATCCAGCGCAAGCTGCTGACGCTGTGGAACAGCATCTCGTTCTTCTCCAGCTACGCGAACACCTCGCAGTTCACCCCTGACCTCGCCGACCTGGACGCTGCCGTCGCGCTGGCCGGGCCCGCCGGCGAGATGCAGGAGCGCTGGCCGGGCCTCACGCCGCTTGACCACTGGCTGCTCGCTCGCACGGCGCGGCTGGTGCGGGACGCCACCAGGGGCTACGAGGGGTACCTGACCGTCAACGTGCTTCGGGCCTTCGAGTCCTACCTTGACGACCTGTCCAATTGGTACATCAGGCGATCGCGCCGCCGGTTCTGGAACTCGGACGCCGTCGCGCTGCGCACGCTGTGGACCGGGCTGGTGCAGGCGATCAGGGTCATCGCGCCGGTGACGCCGTTCCTGGCCGAGCACGTGTGGCGCCGGCTCGTGGTGTCCGCCTGCCCGGGCGCGCCCGAGTCGGTCTTCCTGGCCGGCTGGCCGGAGGCCGGCGCCGTCGACGACCAGGTGCTCGACGAGGTGGCCGCGGTCCGGCAGGTGGTTGACCTTGGCCGCCGGGCCAGGGCGCTGTCCAAGCTGAAGCTGCGCCAGCCGCTGCGCACGCTCGTGGTCGAGGGCGCGGCCGGGATCGAGCCGTACCTGGCCGAGATCGCCGACGAGCTGCGGGTCAAGACCGTCACGGTCGGCACGGTCGAGGCATCCGGGCTGCGGGTCAGGCCCAATTTCCCTGTGCTGGCGCCCCGGCTCGGCGCGAGCATGCCGCTGGTGAAGAAGGCGCTCGACGCCGGGGAGTTCACCGAGCTTGACGGCGGCCGGTTCAAGGTCATGGAGTTCGTGCTCGAGCCTGCCGAGGTGGTCGTCGAGCGGCTGGACAAGCCAGGGTGGTCGGTCGCCTCCGACGAGGGGGTCACTGTCGCCCTGGACACTGCCCTGGACGACGAGCTCAGGAGCGAGGGCAGGGTCTACGACCTCATCCACCACGTGAACACGATGCGCAAGGAGGCCGGCCTCGGCCTGTCCGACCGGATCGTGCTCTCGCTGCCCGCCGCCGACGCCGACCTGCTCGGCTACCGAGACTGGATCGCCGCTGAGGTGCTCGCCACCTTGGTGGACGCGCACGGAGGGGATCAGGTCAGCTTCGAGCGGGCCTGACCCGCGTGGTCCTCGCCGCCGTACTGGCCAGCGCGCTCGCTGTCGTCCTCGCCGTGGTGCTGCCGCTGGCCGCCCGGCCCGCGTACCGGCGCTACCTGCGCAGGCTCGCCGCCGATCCCGGCGCCCGGCTGTCCCAGTACCGCAGGGTCATCGCCAGGGACTGGGCCGCGGCCGGGCTGGTCGTCCTCATCGGCGCGCTGGCCGGCCGGACGCCCCGGTCGGTCGGCCTGCCCGCCTACCCGGGCGGCGCCGACATGGCGCTGGCGGCCGAGGTGCTGGCGCTGACGTGCGCCAGCATGGTGCCCGCGATGATGGTGCTGCGCCGGCGCGGCGAGCGGCATGACGAGATGATGGTGACGCATCTGCAGCGCGTCATCGGGCTGGTCCCGATCACTCGCGGCGAGCGCGCGGGCTACGCGGCCCTGTCGGTGACCGCCGGGATTTGCGAGGAGTTGCTGTTCCGCGGCTTCGCCGTGGGGTACCTGCGATGGCTGTGGCCCGCCGCCCCGTGGCCCTGGCTGATCCTGGCGACCTCGGTGCCTTTCGGCCTCGGGCACCTCTACCAGGGCGCTGCGGCGGCCGTGTGGACCGCCGTCATCGGTGCGCTGTTCTGCTGGATCACCCTTGCCTCAGGCACGCTGCTCGTGGCCATGCTCGTCCACGCGGCGATCGACCTGCGCAACCTGGCAATCCCCGGCGAACTGGCCAGGCGAGCGGACGCCGTGCAGCGGGCCGGCGGGTACCGGGAGCGCCCGCGTGCTGCGCAGTGACCGCGTGCTGCGCAGTGAGCGGTCAGCGGTGCTGCTCGCTGATCGCGACCCGGTCGTAGCGGACCACGTCGCCCATCCACGAGCACGCCGCGCACCAGGTCATGAAGTTGCGCTGGGCTCCCGACCAGGACTCGCACACCATGCCGCGCTCCAGCGCCGCGCCGCACATCGGGCAGAACCTCGGCCGGTCAAGCAGGTGCCGCTCGGCGTCGGGCGCGAACCACTCCCCGGGCGGCGGCAGCCGGTGCGGGTCAGCGGGCAGCCCGGTCTCAGCCACCGGCCGCTGCCCTGGCCCGAGCCTGCGCGGCGTCCCTGTGCAGTGCGAGCAGTTCGTCCCTGATCGGCGCGTAGCGCATCGACCCGCCCTTGATCCACTGGTCTGTGAAGGCCGTTCCGGCGCCGAACTTATCCCTCTCGCACGGCAGCTCGATGATCTCGTGCGGTGTCCGCACCGTCCCGAGCGGATCACCTCCGTCCCGCACGAGCTGCATGTTCTCCTTGAACAACTTGCGGAGCAGCGCCACCCCCGCGTCGCTGCGGCCGAGGTGCTCGGTGGAGCGGTCGACGATCGGCCCCTGCGACACCCAGGCCATGATGTCCTGGCCCTCCACGTAGTCGGTGATCAGCGTCCCGTCGTCGCGACGCCAGGGGAACTCGTAGACGACCGGCCGGTCCTGGCGCTCCCAGGTGCCGGCCTCGGGGTGATGCAGCGTGTAGAACAGCTTCCACGTGTGAGTGTCGTCGATCGGGACCCGGATCTGCATCTGGTCGACCCACATGCCGCCGACCCGCATGCAGTAGGGGAAGACGAGCGGGTGCCCGATCTTCCAGTCATCGTCCTCGTCGCTGTGCCCTTCGAGCACGCGCCGCTTGATGATGCCGAACTCGAACTCGTCGAACGCCACCTTGACGTGCTTCTTCTGAAAGGACTTGGGTGCTTCGAAGCCGCCGATCTGGCCGAGGAACTCGAAATAGTAGCCGTGCAGCCATTCGACATGATGCGGGTCGACGGCGTTCTCCATGATCTGCAGCCAGTTGCACGGCAGCGTCGTGTAGCCGATGTCGCGGACGCCGTCGAGCACGTACACGTCGAACCGCGGCAGCAAGGGAGCGGGCTCGGGCCCGACGTAGACCCAGACCATCCCGCCGAGCGGCTCGGCGCGCCCCGCCTTGGCCCGCACCCGGTCACGGAAGTTGCTGCTCTCGGTCTCGGCCGGCTGCTCCAGGCACTGCCCGTCGAACCCGAACTTCCAGCCGTGGTAGCCGCACCGGATGCCGTCGGGGTGCACGACGCCGTAGGTGAGCGAGGCACGCCGGTGCGGGCAGTGCTCGGCGATGATGCCGTACCTGCCTGACGGTGTCTTGTACAGCGTCCAGTCCTCGCCGAGCAGCCGCACGGTCTTGCTCGGCGTGGCGTCGAAGTCCTGCTCGAAGGCGATCGGGTACCAGTAGCGGCGCAGCAGGTCCCCCATCGGCCTGCCCGGACCGACGCGCGTCAGTTCCTCGTTCTGTTCGACGGTCAGCATGTCCCGGCATCCTTCCGCTGCTCAGTCCAGCACGGTGACCGTGCCGGCGTTGCCGTCGACGCGGACCCGCTGGCCGGTCTTGATCCTCGCGGTGCCGAAGGCCGTGCCGGTCACCGCGGGCAGCCCGTACTCGCGGCACACGATCGCGGCGTGGCTCATCATGCCTCCGACGTCGGTCACGGTCGCGACGATCTTGCCGAAGATCGGCGCCCAGCTCGGCGCGGTCAGCGGCGCTACGAGCACGTCGCCGGGCTGGACCTCGCCGATCTGGTCGGCCGAGTAGATCACCCTGGCCGGCCCCTCCACCACGCCGGGCGAGGCGCCGAAGCCGGACACCGCCCCGCCGTCCCCGCTGTCCGCGGCGCGCAGCCAGCCCGCCACGGATTCCGAGGTGATCCCCCAGAGCATGACGGTGAACGGCTCGGTCACCACCTCGGGCGGCACGCCGAGCGCGGGCGGCGCGCTCCACCCGGCGAGCGCCGCGAGAATCGACTTGCGCCTGGCGATCTCCGGCTGCCAGTACCTGCCGCCGCGCGGCTCGGTCCCGACGGCCCACGCCGCGTACATGTCCCACAGCGCCTCGGGCACCTCGTCCCGCTTGAGCAGGAAGATGTCGTCGGGCTGCTCGAAGAACCCGGACTTGACGAGCACGTCGCCGAACGCGCGCATCTTGCGCCACAGCACCGAGTGCGCCCAGTGCTCGACGTAGAAGTTGTGGTTCTCGACGTAAGGGAAGACGGTGCGGGACAGGCCGAGCTTGGCGTCGAAAGCCTCCCGGTCCTCGTCGGAACCGAGCAGTTCGCGGTACTCGGCGATGATGCGGTCCCGCTCCGCGTGGATCGCGCCGACCGGGCGGGCCAGGTCGGTGCCCTCCTTGAGCTTGGCGATGTAGTCCCTGATGAACCCGAACGGAATCTCGACGTGCTCGATCCAGATCCGGTCGGTGTGGTAGAAGCCTGACCCGCTGGAGAAGTTGAACCAGGGCTCGCATGCCTCATCCCAGTGGGCGAGCCAGTCGCGGCCGGCCTCGCTGCCGCGGAGCGCCTCGCGCACCTCGTCGGGGCTCGCGGCGTCGAACGCCCTGTCGACGCCGGAATCCACGGCGAGCCTGGCCAGCTTCTTGAGCTCGTCGTCGGGGCGGAACAGGTCCACGTCGACCCCGGCCACCATCTTGGCGATGCCGAGGTCGGGAATGGACGGGAAGGCCTGCTTGCAGAAGCCGAAGAAGTCGAGGTAGGCGGCGTAGCCGAGGTTCAGGAACTCGAAGTGGTGCTGCCAGAGCCGCAGCGCGAGGTCGCAGAGCCTGTGGTAGCTCTCCATCATCGTCATGCCGCTGCCCTCGCCGCGGCCCTGCGTGATCACCTCCAGGGGCTCCTTCTCCGGCAGCGGCTCCACCTCGATCTCGCCCATCTGCTTGACCAGGGCGCGGATCTTCACCAGCCAGTCGTCGTAGAGCCGGTCCCAGTTGCCGAAGTAGTAGCCGGCCCGCTCAAGGAAGTGCGGTACCCGCGCCTCGATCTGGGCGGGGTTGGCGACCCCCACCGGCGACAGGTAGGCATAGCCGTTCAGGATGCGGAAGTCGACGCCGAGCGCTGGCGGGATGAGGTAATGCCTGGTGTTGTACTGCGACAGCGAGGCCAGCGCGAACTCGTAGAACGTGGCGTCCCACGGCGTCAGCACCTCGGGCCAGTGCACGCCGTCCTGGAACCAGAAGCCCGCGTCCTCGTACTCGCGGCGGTCCTCGCTGAACAGCGAGGAGTACAGGTAGAGCTGCTCCCAGCCTTCCGCCCCTGGCGGAGTCTGGATCTCGAACGGGCTCGGGAACCGATCTGGCATTGGATCCTCCGGGGGTTAGCTCACGGCTTACGGGCGTACAAGGGGTTGATCAGCGTGCTGACGATGCTGGACACCGGATCGGTGCCGGAGGAGACGACCACCTTCTTCCTGCTCCACACGGTCTCCGGGCGCGCCTGGAGCAGCACGATGTTCGCGCCGTCCGGCAGGTCGGCGTCGACGGCCCACTCCACGTCCTGCGGGCAGCCGTAGTGCCGCTCCGCCGCCCGGGCGAACCTGGCGATCGCGGCGACCTCCTCGTCGGACAGGCTGGGCGCCGTGGCCTCGTGCGGCGGCAGCTCGACCAGGCGCACCTGGTCGTCGTCGGTGAGCCGGTAGGCGTGGCTCTTGGCCGACACGGTCCGCCGGGAGATCGACCCGAGCACCTTGTCGACGAGGAAGTTGTCCGGCGTCACCGCGCCGGAGACCACGCCCTCGCCGAACCCCCAGGCGCTGTCGATGGCGACGGCGGACCGGTCGCCGTTGCCTGGGTTGAGCGTGAACGCCACGCCAGCCGCCCGCGGCCGCACCATCTTCTGCACCGCGACACACATCTCCGCCTCGACGTGGCCGTAGCCCATGGCGGCGCGGTAGCTGATCGCCCGGTCGGTGAACAGGCTCGCCCAGCAGCGCCTGACGTGCTCGACCACTGAGTCCGCGCCGCGCACCCACAGGTAGGTGTCGTGCTCGCCCGCGAACGAGGCGTCAGGAGAGTCCTCGTAGGTCGCCGACGAGCGCACCGCGACCGGGACGTCGGCCGTCCCCGTCCGGTCGCACAGCCCCGCGTAGCCCGCCCTGATCTCCCGCTCCACCTCAGCGGGGAGCGGCCACCCGGCGACCAGGCCGCGCAGGAGCGCGGCACGCTCGGACACCTGGGCGGGGTCGCCGGCGTCCAGGTCGGCCAGGTGCCGGCGGATCGCCGGCATCGTCATCGAGGCGTCCCTCGCCAGCCGGAACGCGTGCGTGGTAACCGCGAAGCCGGGCGGGACGGGCAGCCCGGCGCTGATCAGCTCGGCGAGGCTGACGCTCTTGCCGCCCAGGCAGGACCGGTGCTCATCGGTGAACGAGTCGAACCAGACGACGTGCGTCATGCCGGCACCTCCTCGAACCGCGGGTCGATGCCGGCTAGGTCGGCGGGTGCGGGCACCCGTACCTCCTGGACCCGGTTGCGGTAGAGCACCAGCGCGGTGACGCCGCCCTCGATCAGCCGCACCCGGACGAACTCCGCGTTGAACGGCTCCCCCGGGTCGTAGCCCATGGCCCAGGTCGCGAACGCCCGGATCGGGCCCGAGTGGGTGGCGACCACCACGGTGTTGCCCGGCGTGCCCCGCTGGATCCGCAGCACGCCCGACCAGAACCGGCGGACGCACGAGACCGGCGGCTCGAAGTAGAGCAGCGGCATGGTCAGCCAGTGCGTGATCGGGTCACCGCCGCCCTGCTGTACCCCCCAGAACCTGTCCATCTCCACCAGCCAGCCGGGGCGCTCCCCGAGCCCGATCCGCTCGTACCGCTCCATCTCCCTGTGATAGAGGCGGAAGGCCGCCGTCACGTCGCGCGGGCCGGCCGGAGTGGCCACGGCGAAGTTACCGAACTCGGCCATCTCCGCGACCTGAGCGACGTCGGCGTCCCTGCCGAAGAGCGCCGTGCTGTCGACCAGCCCGCGGCGCAGGTGGTCGGCGGTCTGCCTGGCCCGGTTGGTGGGGGCGCATGCGAGCACGACGCGGTGCCCGTCCATCACCCGGCGGGCGATCTCCTGGCCGCGGCGGTGTGACTGCCAGGAACCCAGCGGGGTCAGGCCGGACTCCGACGAGTAGCCCTGGGTCTCGCCGTGCCTGACGAGGTAGACGTCGGTGACGACGTTCGCGGCATGCTCCCGCCGCTCGGGGACGATCTCCTTGGTCCTGGTGATCTCGGCCCAGGCGGCAGGCACGCCGAGGTCGGCGCCCTGCCAGTGCACGGTCGGCGCGGCCGCGCCGTTGGGCCCGGCCTTGCGGGCACGGAAGGTGCGCAGGTACAGCGGCACGGCCGGGTCGGCGTCGTCCGGCGCCGCGGCTCCCTGCCGCCCGGCCGCCGCCCGGCTCTGGTACGCGGTCAGGTAGGCGGGGGCGTCGGGCCGGTCGGTCCGTGGCAGGACAGGCTCCGGTTCGCTCATGTGTGTACCGTCAGGAATCGCTGGTTGACCACGCCGTCGTAGTAGAACAGGGCACGTCCCATCTCGGCCTCGGTCCAGGTCGTCGGCTCGGCGTCGGGATCGGCCCAGTACCCGCCGGTGAAGACCTCGTTGCGGTTGCCGCACGGGTCGAAGAAGTACAGGCACTGGCCGCGGGTGGCGCCGTGCCTGGTCGGGTTGGTCTCGATGTGCACGCCGTGGTAGGCGCAGGTGTCGGCCGCCGCGCGGATCTCGTTCCAGTCATCCACCCAGAACGCGAAGTGGTGCAGGCCTGCGTTCGGCCCTGTGATCAGCGCGATGTCGTGCGAGGTGTGGGACACCTCGAGCCAGGTGGCGATCTGGAAGCCGTCGTCGCCGACGACCTGCTCGGTCAGCCGGAAGCCGAGCGTTCCGACCAGGAACGCGGTGACCGTGTCGACCTCCTCGGCGGTGAGGAAGATGTGGTCGATCCGCGGCGGGGCCATCCCGGTTAGCCCCATCGGCCGTGGCGGCGGGTTGGTGCGCGGCAGCATGTTCCCCACCTGCTCCATCCCGTGGACGAGCTCCATCTCGTGGCCGCTCGGCAGCGCGAAGCGGATCGCCTGGCCGTGCCCCGGGCCGCACTCCCCCTTGTCGAAACGGCGGACGGCCAGGCCGGCCGCCTCGAGCCGCCCCTGGTACAGGTCCAGGTCGCTGGCGTCGGTGACCTTGAAGCCGAAGTGGCGGAGGCCGTGCGTCGGCGCGTAGCTCAGCACCACCGAGTGGTGCTGATGCTCGTCCCAGCACTTGAGGAAGACCCGCTCGGGCTCCCGCGCGGTCTCGATCAGGCCCACGACCTCGCTGTAGTAGGCGGTCGCGAGCTCGAGGTCCGGCACCCGGATCTCGACGTGGGACAGCCGCAGGATCGACATCAGGTATGCACCTTCATGAAACGGTCGTTGAGGGCGCCCTCGTAGTAGAAGATCGCCCGGCCCGCGTTGTCCTCGGTCCAGGTGATCGTCGGGAAGTCAGGGTCCGGCCGGTAGCCGCCGGTGAACACCTCGTTGCGGGTGCCGAGCGGGTCGAAGAAGTAGATCGTCGAGCCGCGCGTGATGCCGTGCCTGGTCGGACCGACATCGACGGAGATCCCGTTGTAGGCGAGGATGTCGGCCGCCGTGCGGACGTGATCCCAGTCGTCCAGCCAGAACGCGAAATGGTGCAGCCCGCCGTTGGGCCCGGCGACGACCGCGAGGTCGTGCGGGGTATGGGAGCGCTCCATCCAGGCGCCGATCTGATGCCCGTTGCCGTCGAGCAGCTGCTCGGTCAGCCGGAACCCGAGCACGCCCGCGTAGAACCTGGTGGCATCGCCGACCTCCTCTGCGGTGACGAGCACGTGATCCATCCGCGGCGGCGCGATCCCGTCCGCGCCGCCGCGGTTCACGACGAACGGCCGAGGGTTCAGCTTCGGGAGGGCGCCGCCGACCTTCTCGACATCATGCACAAGCTCCATCACGTGACCGCTGGGCGTCTCGAACCTGATGGACTCGCCCTGCCCGACGCTCGTGCCGCGACTGACCCGCTGGACGGGGAACCCGTACCTGGTGACCGCGGTCTCGAACTCCGCCAGGTCGTCGGGGTGCTCGACCTTGAACGACATCAGGTCGAAGCCGACCCTGGGCGCGTAGGTCAGCCGGAGCGAATGGTGGTCGGCCTCGTCCCAGCACTTCAGGTAGGCGGAGTCGGTCGTACGCCGCACTTCTGTCATGCCGATGACCTTGGTGTAATAGGCGCAGGCAAGATCGAGGTCGGTGACAGTGATGTCGACATGGGACAGCCGCAGGATGCCCACGGTGTCGCTCCTTACCTGTGCCGGCCCGGCGGGTGGCGCCAGCGTCTGCTCGGAAGGTAGATCCGGCGTCCCGCATATAGGACCGATGTGCCTCCATGCGGGACACACGTCTTACCGTCGTCGCATGCCGGCCGCGCAGTCACCGCTCGGGCGCCCGGAGGACGCCAGGGCCACGCTCTGCGCGTACGTCCGCGCCCTGCATGAGGCCTACCTGGAGGGGGCCCGCCTGCTCGCTCCCGCCGAGCGGGCCGCGCTGCCGCTGCTGTCCGCGCGGAACCTCACCGTGGTCGTCGCGGCGGCGAGGGACCTGCACCTGATCGGTACCACCGACCTCCTGCCCGCACCGACCGGGCAGGAGGTGGCGGAGCCCGGCGAGGCCGACGGCATGCGCTGGACCGTGCGCTTCTACGACCCGGTCATCCTTCCCGAGCTCGGCCTGGTCGGCGCGGACGCCGGGCAGGCACCGGCGGCGGTCAGGCGGGCACTGGGCGTCGGCGACGTCCTCTACCACCTGACCGTCAGCCCGGGCGGCGGGCTGACCGCGCACCACGCCATGCACGCGGGAACGGCCCTGATCAGCGAGCATGCCGCCGCAGCGCGCGACGGCGAGAGCCTGCGCGCGCTGCTGCCAGGGCGTTCCGGGCTGGTGGACGAGTTCATCACGGCCGAGCGGCTCGGCATGCGGCACAGCCTGCGCATGCTGGCCGCCGCGCTGGCCGGTGATGACCAGGGCGTGGCGCAGGCCATCGCCGGCCACGACGACGCGGCCGTCCGGCGGGCGGTGCTCACGGCGGCACGATCTGCTGGCCGGCCATGAACGCGCCGGACCAGGCGCCCCCCGCCCGCGGGCGCGCCCCCGCCGCCGGCCGTACCCAGGTCCTGACCAGCGTGGCGAACGCGGCGCGGATCCTGCGCGAGTTCGGCCGGGGCGAGCCGCAGCTCGGGGTCAGCGAGCTGGCCAGGCGGCTGGGAATCGCCAAGAGCAGCGCGCACCGGATCGTGCACACGCTGGCTACGCAGGGCCTGCTCGAGCGAGTGGAGGAGACCGGCGCCTACCGGCTCAGCGTCACCATGCAGATACTCGGCGCCAGCGCCCAGGCGACCTCCGGGCTGCATAGCGCGGCCACCGCGACGCTCGACCAGCTCAGGGCCCTGACCAAGGAGACGGTGCACCTGTCGGTGCTTGACGGTCTCGAGGTCGTCTACGTGGAGCGCCGGGAGAGCCCGGGGGCGATCCAGATGTTCGGCCGCATCGGCAACCGGGGCGCGGCGCACTCCACCGCTTCGGGCAAGGTGCTGCTCGCCTTCCTCCCGCCCGACGAGCTCGACCGGCGCCTGGCCGGTGTCCGCCTGGTCCGGCGGACTCCCTACACGATCACCAGCCAGCAGCAGCTGCGGGCCGAGCTGAGGAAGATCAGGACGCGCGGCTGGGCCGAGAACGTGAACGAGGCGCAGATGGGCTTCGCATCGGTCGCGGCGCCGATCCGCAGCCCGGCGGGCGAGGTAGTCGCCGCCCTGTCGGTGGCGGGCCCCGTGCAGCGGCTGGACGGCGACAACCTGCGCCGGTTCACCCGCCCTGTCACGGAGTGCGCGGCCCAGATCAGCAGGCGGCTGGGCTGGGGCGAGCTGGCCAGAGCCGGGGAGGTACCTTCTTGACCGTGATGTCCGACCTTGTCGTCGCCGAACTCGGCGCCGCGCTCTACGACGCCCGGATCTCTGGACTCCCCATCGAGCCGCTCACCGACAGCCATCCGGACATGTCGATGACCGACGCCTACCGGGTGCAGCGGGATCTGGTCGGCAGGCTGGTGGCCGACGGCGACCGGGTCGTCGGCTACAAGCTCGGCCTGACCAGCGCACCGATGCAGCGCATGCTGAGCATCGACTCCCCCGACTTCGCCCCGGTGCTCGCCTCGCACGTGCACGCCGACGGATCCCAGGTGGCGGCCGCCGCCTTCATCCATCCCAGGGTCGAGGCCGAGATCGCGCTGGTGCTCGGTGCCGACCTGGCCGGGTCCGACTGCACCGCCTTCGACGTCGCGGCGGCCGTGACCGGGGCGGTCCCGGCCATTGAGATCGTGGACAGCAGGATCGCCGGCTGGCGGATTAGGCTCGCCGACACGATCGCCGACCTGGCAAGCAGCGGCGCGATCGTGCTCGGCTCGGCGGTCACCCCGGCCGCTGGCCTGGATCTTCGGCTGGCAGGGATGGTGTTCACCAGGGACGGCGAGGTCATCGCCACGGGCGCGGGCGCCGCCGCCCTCGGCAGCCCGCTGCACGCCGCGGCGTGGCTGGTGCGCACCCTGGCGAGCATTGGCGAGTCGCTGAGGGCGGGGCAGTTCGTGATGACCGGGGCGCTGCACGCGGCGGTGGACATCGCGCCGGGCCAGCGGTACCGGGCCGAGATCGACCGGCTCGGACCGGTCGGCATGCGCGTGGCCTGAGTCTCGCTGGAGCGGCACGAGAGAGGAAGACACCGATGACACTGCGGTGCGCGGTCATGGGATCCGGGAACATCGGCACCGATCTGATGATCAAGCTGCTCAGGTCCGACGCGCTCGATCTGGTGGCCCTGGTTGGCATCGACCCCGGCAGCGACGGCCTGGCGAGGGCCTCGTCGCTGGGGATCGAGGCCTCGCACACCGGCATCGACTGGGTGCGCGACCACGCCGGCGACATCGACCTGCTTTTCGACGCGACCAGCGCCTACGTGCACGTGCGGAACGCGCCGGTGCTCGCCGAGCTGGGCATAGCCGCGATCGACCTGACCCCGGCGGCGCGCGGCCCGAAGGTCGTGCCCACGGTGAACCTCACCGAGCACCTCGGCGCATCTAACCTGAACATGATCACCTGCGGCGGCCAGGCCACCGTGCCGATCGTCGCCGCCGTGAGCCGGGCGGCTGACGTGCCGTACGCGGAGATGGTGTCCACGGTCGCCTCGCGCTCGGCCGGGCCGGGCACCAGGCAGAACATCGACGAGTTCACCAGGACCACCGCGCGGGCGCTCGAGGAGATCGGCGGCGCGGGCATCGGCAAGGCGATCATCGTGCTCAACCCGGCCGACCCGCCGATCCTGATGCGGAATACGGTGTTCTGCGCGCTGCCCGATGGCACCGACCACGACGCGGTCGTGGCGTCCGTCGAGCAGATGGTGGCCGATGTCGCCAGCTACGTGCCCGGATACCGGCTGAAGAACCGGCCGGTGATCGAGGAGGGCCCGTTCGGCGCCCCGGGCGGCACGGTGCCGCACCGCGTCGTGGTGCTGCTCGAGGTCGAGGGCGCCGGCGATTACCTGCCCACCTATGCCGGCAATCTCGACATCATGACGGCTTCCGCGGTCAGGGTCGGCGAGGCCAAGGCCGGCCATCTCTCCGGGGCGCTGGCATGACGGCCAGGTTCAGGCTCACCGACTCCACGCTGCGCGACGGGTCGCATGCCGTAGCACATCAGTACACACTCGAGCAGGTGACCGACATCGTGGCCGGGCTTGACGCGGCCGGCGTGCCGGTGATCGAGGTCTCGCACGGCGACGGGCTCGGTGGCTCTTCGTTCAACTACGGATTTTCGGGCACCGACGAGATGGCGCTGATCTCCGCGGCCGTCAAGACCGCCCGCCAGGCAAGGATCGCCTGCCTGCTGCTGCCGGGCATCGGCACGGCCGAGGACCTCAGGGCGATCGGCGATCTTGGCGTCAGCGTGGCCAGGGTGGCCACCCACTGCACCGAGGCCGACATCGCCGAGCAGCACATCGGCATGGCCAAGCGGCTGGGCATGGAGGCGGTGGGCTTCCTGATGATGAGCCACATGCTCGGTCCCGACGAGCTGCTCGCCCAGGCCAGGGTGATGCAGGAGTCCGGCGCCGACATCGTCTACTGCGTGGACTCGGCGGGCGCGCTGACCGTGCCGCAGGCGGTGGAGCGGGTCACCGCGCTGGTCCAGGGCCTGGACATCGCGGTAGGCATGCACGCGCACGAGAACCTGTCGCTGTCGGTGGCGATCTCGCTCGCCGCGCTCGACGCCGGGGCGACCCACGTCGACGGCTGCACCGCGGGCGCCGGGGCCGGGGCCGGGAACTGCCCGACCGAGACCCTGGTCACGGTCTGCCAGAAGATGGGCATCGAGACCGGCATCGACGCGCTGCCGCTGATGGACGTCGCCGAGGAGGTGGTGCGGCCGGCCCTGCGGCGGCCGCAGGTCGTCGACCGCGCAGCGCTGACCCTGGGCCTGGCCGGGGTGTACGGCTCGTTCATGCTGCACTCGGAGCGGGCGGCGCGCCGGTACGGGGTGCCGCAGGCGGAGATCCTGCTCGAGCTCGGCAGGCGCAAGGCGGTCGGCGGCCAGGAGGACATGATCATCGACGTGGCGCTCGAGCTGGCGGCGGCCCGCGAGGCGGCGGCCCGCGAGGCGGCGGCCGGGGACGAGGCGTGATGAGCGACCCAGCCGCCCTGGCGGCCCTGCTGGTCGATGCCGCGGCCAAGCGAGCCGGGATCGAGGCGCTGACCACCGCCGTCGGCCCGTTCGACGCGGAGACCGCGTACCAGGTGCAGGACGCGGTGGTCGCCGACCGGGTCGCGCGCGGCGCCGGGATCGTCGGCGCCAAGCTCGGCCTGACGGCCGTGGCCAAGCAGCGGCAGATGAACGTGGACGAGCCGCTCTACGGCTGGCTCACCGGTGACATGGCGGTCGACGTCGGCCAGCCGCTCCGGTGTGATCGTTTCATCCAGCCCCGGTGCGAGCCCGAGATCGCGTTCGTGCTCGGCGCCGACCTGGCGGGCCCGCACGTGACCGCGTCGGCCGTGCTTGCCGCCACCGAGGCGGTCTGCCCCGCCGTCGACGTGCTGGACTCGCGGTTCGCCGGCTACTCGTTCACCCTTCCCGACGTCATAGCCGACAACGCGTCAGGGGCCGGCTTCGTCGTCGGCGGCCAGGCCACCGACCCGGCCGGACTCGACCTGCGGCTCACCGGCATCGTGTTCGAGAAGAATGGCGAGCTTGTCGCCACCGCCGCGGGCGCCGCGGTGCTCGGCCACCCGGCGGCCTCGGTCGCCTGGCTGGTCCGCTCGCTCGCCCGGCGCGGCCGCGGCCTGACCGCTGGCCAGGTCGTGCTCTCCGGAGCGCTGACCGAGGCCGTGCCGGTGGCTCCCGGTGACGTGATCGTCGCCCGCTTCGACCGGCTTGGTACGGTCGAGGTCGCGTGCCGCTAGCCGTGCGCGGCCCGCTGCCGTGCCCGCCATGAGGAGAACGCTATGCCTTTCGTGCAGGTCACCCTGGTACGCGGTCGAAGCGTCGAGCAGAAGCACGTGCTGATCGCCGCGGTCAGCCGCGCGGTGGCCGATTCGCTCGACACACCGCTCGAGCGGGTGCGCGTCGCCATCTACGAGGTCGGCCACGACGAGTGGGGCATCGGCGGCGAGCCCTACTCGGTGGCACGCGGTGCCCAGCCGCCGCCATGACGTGGGTGCGGGCATTTCCCGCGGCCGAGCTGAGCGAGACGTCCGGGCGCCGTTTCGAGTACCAGGGGCGCTCGGTCTGCGTCGGGCTCGCCGACGGGCAGCCGCATGCGGTCGATGATCGCTGCCCGCACCGGGCGGCCGATCTCTCCGCAGGCCTGGTGACCGGCGGCGTAATCACCTGCCCCGGCCACTTCAGGCGCTTTGACCTGCGCTCCGGCAGGTGCGTCGGAGTGCCGTCCGAATCGGTCAGGCACTACGAGTGCGCCGTTGTCGACGGCTGGGTGCAGGTGGACCTGGAACCCGCCGGGCCGTCACCGTCGCTGCGCGAGACGCTGCTTGCCCACGCCCGCGGGCAGACCAGTACCGGGCCATCCAGTTCATGATCGGCACGGAACACGCGTACCGTGCTGGCATGGGAATCCGCGTGCATATCGGATGGGAACGCAACAGGCCCGACGTACCGGTACCGGACTGGGCGGCAACGAGCACCCTGCCGCGGTCGGAGGTTTCCGAACTGTCCCTGGACAACAAGATCACGTTGCTGAGCGTGTACGCGGGCCAGTTCGGCTCGTACACGACGCTGCTCTGGCAGGTGCCCGCGCTCAGCCTCACGGCCCAGTCGTTCCTGCTGACGATCGCGCTCACGCACGGGAACAACACGGTCTCGGTCGGCCTCGCCGCCGGGCTGTCGATCGTGATCGCGCTGGCGTCGGTGCAGCTCATGCACAACCAGCGCGGCCGCGCCATCAACCACGCCGAGCTGGTCAACAGGCTCTCGGAGAACCTGCACGCCGACGCTCTGCTCGGCAAGCTGGACCGCGAGGACGCGATACCGAGGCACACCACGCCGCAGACGCTGTGGACCGTGGACGGCCTCATCTACCACGTCTGGCGGTGGTGTATGTACCTGTTCATCGGCGCCGACGCCGCGATCATCATCTCCGCGCTCGGCAGCTTCCACTGGTTCAATTAGCACGTGAAACCGCATGTGGTCATCGGGGTGCCTGTGGAATGGATGCCACATCCACTGCGTATTCTGGGACTTCCGCCACATCCATCAAGATCATCTCCGGGGGACGGCCCGGGTGCCCGAAGCGAGCGGGCGCGCGCGTGACGCACTCGACGCGCTCCGGCCGGTGCCGGATGTGCCCTGAATGCGCCCAGGCAGTGTGCGTCCTGCCGAGGGCGCAGGTCAGCGGCGTGGGCGGCGGGCGAGATGGCCTGTAGGCCGGGTTCTGTGCACCCGCTTGCGCGGGCCGGCGGCCATCCATCTCGGACTGCCGTTGCCGGCAGCCTCATGCGGTCCACCCGCGAGCATCGGGCGGGCCGCCCTCGAACGCTCGCGCAGTCGCCGGACCTTCGCAGGTCCGGCTCCCTTCTGACCTTGCTCCGGGTGGGGTTTACCGAGCCGCCGCAGTCGCCTGCGGCGCTGGTGGTCTCTTACACCACCGTTTCACCCTTACCGCCGGGCCTCGGCCGTAACCGCGACCCGGCGGCGGTCTGTTTTCTGTGGCACTGTCCCGCGGGTCACCCCGGGTCGGCGTTACCGACCACCCTGCCCTTCGGAGCCCGGACCTTCCTCGGCGGTCCCGGCCGAGCCGGAGCCGACGCGGCCGCCCGGCCATCTCGCCCGCCGCTGAGGTCAGTGTAGAGCCAACGAACGGTCACCCGCCGACGGCGAACGCCAGCGGCCGCGAATGTCGGTCGGCCGCCGGGACAGCGTGGGCTAGCGGCGCCGGCGGCGCTGGCCGTCCAGGTGCGCGGTGTCGTTGAGCGAGCGGACCAGGGCCGAGCGGCCGTCGAACCAGTCCACTCGCGACAGCGACGCCACGTCCAGGTTCATGCGGAACATGGCCTCGGGCGGCGCGAGCAGCGCCCGGCAGATGAGGGTCTTGATCGGCGTCACGTGGCTGACCACCACCGCCGTCGCCTGCGGGTAGCCGCTGGTCAGCCGGTCGAGTGCGGCGAGCACGCGCAGCGCGACCATGGCGAAGCTCTCGCCTCCCGGCGGCACCGCGTCCGGGCTGCCCATCCACGCCGCGAGCTCGTCCGGCCACTTCTGCCTGGCCTCACCGAACGTCAGCCCCTCCCAGGCGCCGAAGTCGGCCTCGGCGAGGTCCTGGTCGACCACGAGCGGGGCGCCGGTGGCTTCTGCGACGGCCTCGGCGGTGCGGCGGGAACGCTGCAGCGGCGAGGTCACGATCACGTCCACGCCGGTCCTGGCGAGCCGCCGGCCTGCCAGGCCGGCCTGCCTGACCCCCTCGGCCGTGAGCGGGATGTCGCCGCGCCCTGCGAACCGGCGCTCGGTGGACAGCTCGGTCTGGCCGTGCCGCAGCAGCAGCGTGGTGGTCGGCTTTCCCGTCGCGGTCCCCCAGCCGGGCCCGGAGGCCGTTGCCTCGCTCTCGCTCACAGGCCCGAGTCGGGGGTACGGACCAGGATCCGCCTGCACTCCTCGCAGCGCAGCACGTCGTCGGCCGGCGCCTGCCTGATCGCGTTCAGGTCGACGGTGTTAAGCGTCAGGTGGCAGCCCTGGCAGTGCCGCTGGCGCAGCGCCGCCGCGCCGACGCCGCCGTGCTGTGCCCGCAGCCTGTCGTACAGGTCAAGCAGCTCGGCGGGCACCTCGGCGACGACCTCGGCCCGGCGGGTGGTCGCCTTGGCCGACTGCTCGGCAAGCTCGGCGAGCGCGGTGTCCCTGGCGGCCGTGAGGGCCTGCAGCTCACCCTCCAGCCTGGTCAGCTCCGCGGTCGCCGCGTCCAGGCTGGCCTGCGCGGTCTCCCGCCGCTCCATCACGTCGAGAACGATCTCCTCCAGGTCAGACTGCCTGCGCTGGAGCGAGACGACCTCGGACTGCAGGTTCTCGAGTTCGCGGGGCGAGCCGACCATGCCGCCGTCCAGCCGCTGCCTGTCCCGGTCGATGCGGGAGCGCACCTGGTCGACGTCGGCCTCGGCCTTGGCCTGCTCCCGCTTGAGGTCACTGCCGCGGGCGGTCAGCTCCGCGATCGAGTCCCGCAGCTCGCGGTCGCGTGTCTCCAGGCTCGCGATCTGCTCGTGCTCGGGAAGTCCGCGCCGCCGGTGCTCGATCCGGCCAAGCTCGGCATCGATGTCTGTTACCTCAAGCAGCCGAAGCTGCGCCTCTGGCGATGCTTTCACGTGCCAACGTTAGCCTGCCGGCCGACCGGCGCGCGCCCGACCGCTGGCACGGGCGGACTCGGCTAGCTGCCGGGCGGCAGCAGGACCTTGTTGATCACGTAGAGCGTGCCGCCCGCGGTCGGGATGTTGCCGCACAGCACGGTGGCCCCGTTCACCTTGTAGTCGGCGCCCGACCTGGACACCCGCAGGGACGCGCCCTGCACCGTGCGGTAGGAGGCGCCGCGCCCGAACTGGGCCGGCCTGATCGCCGCGCCGATGGCGTGATAGCCGACGACCCTGCGCAGCGCGGCGTGCCCGTGCAGCGTGCTGATCTGCGGCCTGGTCAGCCCGCCGAACGCGAGGTTCGCCGGGATCATCAGCGTGAACGGGCGCCTGGCCGCGAACGTGTGGTCAAGCCCCGCGGTGCGCACCGCGGCGACGAAGACGGAAAGCTGCGGGTTGCTCGACGCGGCCGCGAGCACCGGCTTGGCGCGCAGCGTCCGCACGCTGCCGCCGCCGTGCGCGGGGAACATGCCGCAGTCGGCCCCGACCAGCCCGGCCGGCGGCGGCGTGCCCGAGCCCGTCGCGGCCGGCCCTGCCGTGGTGCTGCAGGCGGCGGCCGCGAGCGCGACGACGGGCGCGATCACGGCCGTCACGGCCCGTGCGCGTGAGCTCATGACCTGACTACTTACCGCAATACGACCGGGCTATGCGCCCGCCGGGGTCAGGGCCCGATCAGGACAAGCGGGGCCGAGGTGGGCATCCGCGATCCGTCGGCCGGCTCCACGGTCAGCGCGATCATGTCGCCGTAGGCCATCCCCGAGATCACCGCGGGCCCGGCCATGCCGCCCGGCCGGGTCCTGAGCATCCCGGCCGGCCGGTCGCCGAGCGGTCCCATCAGCCACAGTTCGTAGCGGTCGGCGCGCGGGAGCGACGGCAGCCGGTAGGCCATGAACACCCCCATGTGCCTGCGGTGCGACATCACTACCCTGGCCATGCCGGTGCCGACCCGCGCCGTGCGCATGACCGCGTCGGGCGCGTTGAGCACGGCGGCGATCAGCTGGTTCTGCCGCTGCGAGTGGTGCAGCGTCTGCATCGTGTCGTGCATCACGACACCGAACCCGACCCCCGCGGCGACGACGACGGCCGCCGCCGCGAGCGCCAGCCGGCGCCAGACCGGGGCTCTGGTCGCGACGAGGGCTGCCGCGTCAGGAGCTGCCTGGTCATGAGCGGAGATAACGGGACCAAGCTGGCTGGTCATCGTCGCCGCGCGGATCGTGTGTCCGCGCAGCTCTGGTCGCGGCCACAGGTACTGCGAGGTGCCCAGCCTGGCGGTCGCCTCGCGCAGCTCGCGTACCTCATCGCGGCACGGCCCGCAGTCGGCCAGATGCGCGGTGAACGCGGCGCGTTCGTCGTCGGAGATCGCGTCGAGCACGTAGGCTCCGGACAGCGTGTGCAGGTGGTCTCCGGACGTCATCACTGCACCCCCAGGCAGTCCCTGAGCCTGATCAGGCCATCGCGCATCCTGGTCTTTACCGTGCCGGCAGGCACTCCGAGCAGCTCGGCGACCTCGGCGTAGGTGTACCCGCCGTAATAGGCAAGCCGGACGCACTCGCGCTGCACCTGGGTCAGCGAGGTCAGGCAGCGCTGGACGCGCTCCCGGTCCAGGCTCGCCTCGACGGTCTCGGTGACGTCGTCGTAGTCGATCACGGCGGTCGCCGACCGCAGCTCGCGGCTGGCGAGGCTGCGCTCGGACCGCACCCGGTCCACGGCGCGCCGGTGCGCGAGCGTCATGATCCACGCGCTGCCGCTGCCCACGGCCGGGTCGAACCTGCTCGCCGACCGCCACACCTCGAGCAGGACCTCCTGCATGACCTCCTCGGCCTGCGCGGGATCCCGCACGACCTTCCTGGCAACGCCGAGCACCCAGCCCGCCGCCTGGTCGTAGACGGCCTCGTAGGCCCGCTCGTCGCCCCTGGCCACGGCGGGCAGCAGGTCCTCGAGGCGCTGTCGCGTCTGGTCAGGCCGTGGCGTCGGGTCAGGCCGTGACGTCGGGTCAGGTCGTGGTGCCCGCCCGGCGCGAGACCGCCGGGTCGGGCCGATGCCCCGCTGCTCGCCGTCAGACACGCCCACACTCATATATTCGTCGCCGGGAGCCTGCCGGTTTGGCGAAGGCCTCCCGGTCCAATCCCTGGCCGGTGCTGCTACGAATTACAAGTGTGACGGTTGATAGTGGCGTGCGCATGCGAGGCATGCTCGCCGGACTGCTCGCCGGAGCGGTCGGCGTCTGCGTGGGTTTCCTGGTGGCCGGACTGACCGGCTCGGTCGGCTCGCCGGTGGTCGCGGTCGCCGAGATGGCCATCGACCTCAGCCCGCCAGCGCTGAAGAACTTCGCGATCAAGGAGTTCGGCACCAACGACAAGCTGGTCCTGCAGATCGGCGTGATCGTCGTGCTCGCCGTGCTCGCCGCGTATATCGGGATGGCCGCGCAGCGGCAGATGAGCCGCGGCCTCATAGGTGTGGGCGTGTTCGCCGTCATTGGCCTCATCGCGGCAGGGACGCGCCCCACCGCGGGCCCCGTCGACCTGCTGCCGACCCTGATCGGCTCGGGCGTCGCGGCGTTCACGCTCGTCAGGCTGATCAGGGTGGCTGGCTCCCCGTCAGCCAAGATCCAGCCAGCTGGAGAACTGCCGGCCGACGGCCAGCCAACCGAGGTGCCGTCGCGCGAGGAGGCCGCCGCCCGGTGGCCCAGACCTGACCGTCGGCCCGCCGGAGACGCACGGCAGCCGGCCAGGCCAACCGCCAGGCTCGCGGTAAAGGAGCCCGACCGGCGGCAGTTCATGACGCTGAGCGCCGCGGCGGCCGGCGGCGCCGCCGTCGCCTACGCAGGCGGTCGGCTGCTGAGCGAGCGGGCCAGCGTCGCAGCCGCCGTGAAATCACTGAAGCTGCCCGCCGCGGCGCGGCCGGTGCCGCCGCTGCCGGCCGGAGTCGACCTGCACGTCCCGGGACTGGCGTCGTTCATCACTCCGAACTCGGCCTTCTACCGCGTCGACACCGCGATCGTG
>DATIZP010000006.1:0-13696 GCA_035517035.1 Streptosporangiaceae bacterium
GCGATCTCGCCCGCCGCAGCGGCCAGGATCTCCCGCTCGGCCCTGGTCGGGTAGTACTCGTCCAGCCTGGTGATCTTGTCGAACAGCTCGCTACCGCGCTCGTCGTAGAACCACTTGGGCGGCAGCGACTTGGGCATGGCCAGCAGGCCGGCCAGCACGTCGGCGCGCAGCACCTGCTCGAAGTAGCTGTCGGTGAGCCGCCGGTCGATCGCTATCTGCGTCATCGCCTGCCTGATCCTCCGTTCGGATACGGTGTCTGGTCGGCCCCTAGCGGGTGGCCGAGAGGGGCATCGGCTGCCAGCGGGCGGACAGCTACCCCGCGCACCGACGCCTCTACCACGCTGTCGTCAGGCACTTCGTGCCAGTCGGGGTCGTCGTCGGACGGCTCGGACGCGACGACCACGCCGTCCGGCCGGTGCCGCCAGTACAGCGTGTCCCCGGCGGAGGTGGCCGTGATCGTCGCGCCGTCGGTGAGCAGCAGGTTGAACCTGCCCACCGCGCCGGCCGATTTGATGTCGGCGATGGCACCTGCCAGCGCCTGCGCCTGGCCATCCCCGGCACGCAGCCTGGCGAGCACCATCGCCCAGATCAGCGCGGTGTCGCAGCGCGCTTGCAGGCTCAGCAGGTCAGCGGCCGGCAGCAGCGCGCAGAGCCTGCGCACCGCCTCGGTGGCCTCGTCGATGCCAATCTCGGGCGGCACCGGCCACGGCTCCGAGATCGGGTCGCCCGCCGCCTCCGCCCTTGCCACCGCCGCTGCGAGGGCGGACTCGGCGGGGGCCGAGCCCGCCAGGCCGACACCGGCGGTCGCCGTCGCCTTGCGTCGCGGGGTGACCGATCCGCCCGCGGCAGCCGACCAGCCCACGAGGGCCCCGTTGAGGCTGAACAGCCAGCGGCCCTCGGTGTACGGAGCGGCCGACGACGCCTCGGTGTCGGTGCCGACCGAGGCCGAGCGGACCGCGCCGAGCATGGCCCTGGTGCGGGTGACCCTGGCCAGGTCGGCCAGGCAGTCGTCGGACCAGATCGGGCGGGCCTGGCGGTACCTGGCGGGCACCGGGTCGCCGTCGGCGTACCAGCCGATGCCGAACCCGTCCACGTTCATCGTCCCGTGCCGCTGCCTGCGCGGCCGCCAGGCCTGCTCGGCGAGGCTGTGCTGCGGGTCGAGCAGCAGCGACCTGATCGTGACCTCGTCGCCCACGTAGGCGAAGTGACGGCACATCAGCCCTGGTCCCCGTCGCGCACGGTGCGGAATCCGGCGAAGATCTGGCGTCTGATCGGATGGTCCCAGTTGCGGAACGTCCCGCGGCAGGCCACCTGGTCGGCCGAGAACGCGCCGCCGCGCAGCACCTTGTAGTCGGGGCCGAAGAAGACCTCGGAGTACTCGCGGTACGGCCAGGCGCGGAATCCCGGGTAGGGCAGGAAGTCGCTGGCCGTCCACTCCCAGACGTCGCCGATGAGCTGCCGGGCTCCGCACGGCGCCGCACCGGCCGGGTAGGAGCCCCCGGGCGCGGGCTGCAGGTGCCGCTGGCCGAGGTTGGCGTGCGCCGGCGTCGGGTCGGCATCGCCCCAGGGGTAGCGGCGGGACCGGCCGGACACCGGATCGTGCCGCGCGGCCTTCTCCCACTCGGCCTCGGTGGGCAGCCGCCGCCCGGCCCAGCGGGCGTAGGCGTCAGCCTCGTACCAGCACACGTGCAGCACGGGCTCGGCGGGCGGCACCGGCTCGGTGACGCCGAACCTGCGCCGCAGCCACCGGCCCGGCCCGTCCTGCTGCCAGAACAGCGGTGCGGTCAGGTTGGCCCGCTGCCGGTGCGCCCAGCCATCCGCCGACCAGATCCGCTGGTCGAAGTAACCGCCGTCGGCGACGAAGTCAGCGAACATCGCGTTGGTGACTGGCGTGGTGTCGATGTAGAACGGCATCAGGTCGACCTCGTGGGCCGGCCGCTCATTGTCAAGCGCCCACGGCTCGGTCGACGTGCCCATGATGAACACACCGCCGGGCACGAGCACCTCGGGCGGCAGCCTGAGAGCGTCGGATGGCGGCGGCCCGGCCGGAGGCGCGGACAGCACCGCGTTCCCGCGGCGCAGCTGGTGGGTGGCCAGCATCGTCTCGTCGTGCTGCTGCTCGTGCTGCGCGATCATGCCGAACACGAAGCCCGACTCGACCAGCGGCCCCGCGGTGAAGCTGACCCCTTCGAGCAGATCGAGCACCCGGCCGCGCACGTCATGCGCATAGCCACGGGCCTCGGCCGGCGGCAGCAGCGGAAGTGCGGGCCTGCTCGCGCGCGGGTGCTCGAACGCGTCGTACAGCGGATCGATCTCCGGGTGCATCGGCTCCCGGCCGCCGACGCCGCGGAGCAGCCAGAGCTCCTCCTGGTTGGCCACGTGGGCCAGGTCCCAGACCAGCGGCGACATCAGCGGCGAGTGCTGCATGACCAGGTCGGCGTCATCGACGCAGTCGGTCAGTCCCCGCGTTCTGGTTCTTGCGGACGCGAGCCTAGCGGCAATGTCGTCGCGCAGCGTGGCGATATCGGCGGAGATCGTCATGGGGCTCCCCCACGTGTTGATGTGCGTGACTGCGTTGGCATCCGTGACTGCGCTGGTCTGCGTGGCTCGAGAAGGTCGTCGGCCGGGCACCGGCCGCGGTTGACATAGCGCTCGGCGAAGCCGGCCACCGCGTGCCTGACCAGTGCATCCGCGCCCGACCTGGCCAGCGAGGCGTCGGCGGCCTCGAAGCAATGGCGCGCTGCCCTGGCAAGTACCGGGTCCGACGGGCCGCACCTGGCCGCGCGCAGCCACGGGTCAGGGGACAGGTCATGCCGCCATACCGGCTCGGCGGCTGCCATGGCGGCCTCGGCGGCGCGCTGGTCGTCGGTGAGTGCGGCTACCACCGCGACCGGGACGATCCAGCCGTCATAGGGCTGGGCGTCGATCATCCTGAGCTCGAAGTGGCCGCGCGGCCTGACCGGCGGGAACAGGGTGGAAAGGTGGTAGGTCAGGTCGTCGGCGGTCGGGCCGGACTGGCGCAGCCAGTCCCTGAAGGACAGGCCAGCGGGGACCGTCCAAGGCTGGCCGTCGGGCTCGCGCACGCACAAGACGTCGGCGTCCATCGCGTAGCTCACCCAGCCCGACAGGGCATCCTCCGCCCCGAGCGCCGGCTCGGCTCCGGCGGGAGCGTGGGTACGGCACGGGTCGAGCCGTTCCCAGACCAGCTGCCTGGTGCACTTCCAGCCGGTGGGCTTGCCGCGGCGCAGCGGCGAGTTAGCGAACGCGGAGACCAGGATCGGGGCTAGCGCGTGCAGCAGCCGCCACCGGAACGAGCAGCCGGAGGCGTCGGCCGCGGCGGTGCCCGCGTCCACGCACACCTGGACCGACGCGGTGCTGCACATCATCAGCCTGCCCCAGTGGCCGCGCCGATCGAAGTACTGCTCCATCGCGGCGTACCGAGGCAGATCAAGCACGCGCCGTGGAGGGCGGAGCGGATCGAGGCCGAAGCCGGTGAGCGCGAGGCCGTCCTGGCCGAACGCCTCGCGCATGACGGCGAGGTCGCCGCCAGCGGCGGCGACGCATTCGCTGAGGTTCTTCGCGGGGGCCGTGCTTAGCTCCACCTGGCCGCCAGGTTCCAGGGTCAGCAGGCCCGCTCCGGGGAGCACTCCAGGCCGCTCGAGGCGGCTCAGGATCTGGCGGATCTTATCGAGCGATACGGGCAGCAAGGGGTCGCGCAGGTCGCGCACCAGCCACTCCAGCTCGGCGCCGATCTTGCCTGGTGGCCCCGTCTTGAAGCAGATCGCCCCGATCAGGCGTTCGGCCTCGACCTCAGAGAGCGGCCGCGCGCCCGCTCGCCCCTGAGCGCTGATCAGGGCTGTGCTCATCCTGTCCGTGCTCATCCTGTCAGGGTGCAGCTCAATCGCCGTCTCCCAGGTATTTGTCGGGCAGCACCGGGCACTGTGCATGCCAACTGTCGGCCGGGCATGGTAATTCCCTGATGTTGTTGACCTATCCATAACAGGCGGGTCTGACACAGATGACCTGGCGGTCGGCCCGAGCGGGAGGAACGGGATGAACGCACAAGAGTTCGACGTGATCGTCATCGGGATGGGGCCGGGCGGTGAGGACGTCGCCGAGCGGCTCGCCGAGGCCGGTCTCGCGGTGGCCGGGGTGGAGTCCCGCCTCGTCGGCGGCGAGTGCCCGTACTTCGGCTGCGTGCCATCGAAGATGATGATCAGGGCCGGGAACCTGCTCGCCGAGGGGCGCCGGATCCCCGGCATGGCCGGCCGGTCCGACGTGGAGCCCGACTGGGCGCCGGTCGCCGCCAGGATCAGGGACGAGGCCACCGACGACTGGGACGACACCGTCGCGGCGGACAGGTTCACCGGCAAGGGCGGTCACCTGTTCCGCGGCACCGGCCGGATCACCGGCCCCAGCGAGGTGCGGGTCACTCCCCTGCCTGACGGTGACGGGGAAGGGGGCGAAGACGGCACGGTGCTGCGGGCCAGGCGCGGGATCGTGATCAACACCGGCACCGCGCCGGCCATACCGCCGATCCCCGGCCTCGCCGGGACGCCACTGTGGACCAACAGGGAGGCCGTCAAGGCGACCGAGGTGCCTGAGTCGCTCATCGTCCTCGGCGGTGGCGCGATCGGGGTCGAGCTCGCCCAGGTCTTCGCCAGGTTCGGCGCGCGGGTCACCGTGGTTGAGGCGCTCGACCGACTGGTGTCATTCGAGGAGCCCGAGGCCAGTGACCTGCTTGCCAAGGTCTTCGCCGGCCAGGGCATCGTCGTGCGCACCGGCAGCGCGGCGCGGCAGGTCGGCCATGACGGCGCGGCGTTCGCCGTGACGCTTGAGGGCGGCGATCTGCTGCGCGCCGAGCGGCTGCTCGTGGCCACGGGACGGCGCGTGGACCTGGCCGGAATCGGCGTTGGGGCGGTGGGCATCGACGAGAAGGCCAGGACCATCCCGGTCGACGACAAGATGCGGGCGGCCCCTGGAGTCTGGGCGATTGGCGACATCGTGGGAAAGGGCGCGTTCACCCACATGTCCATGTATCACGCGGGCATCGTGGTCGCCGACATCCTCGGCACGGCGCACCACGGCGCCGAGTACCACGCGGTGCCGAGGGTGACGTTCACCGATCCGGAGATCGGCTCGGTCGGGCTCACCGAGGCGCAGGCACGCAAGCAGGGCATCGAGGTCCGGGTGAGCCTTACCCAAGTACCCTCATCGACGCGGGGGTGGATACACAAGGCTGGCAACGAGGGGTTCATCAAGCTCATTCAGGACGCGCGGGCGGGGACACTGGTCGGCGCGACCTCGGCGGGCCCGATGGGCGGCGAGGTCTTGAGCATGCTCACCCTCGCGGTCCACGCCAGGGTGCCGGTGCAGCGGCTACGCGAGATGATCTACGCCTACCCGACATTCCACCGCGCCATCGAACCCGCCCTCGCGGACCTTGCTTAGTGTGGTCTCAGGACCGCCAGTTCGAGCCGACTCCTCCTCCGCCGTGCCCGCTCCTCCTCCGCGGCGCCCGCTCGTCATCCGCGGCGCCCGCTCCTCCTCCGCGGCCACTTTTCATCCGGCACGGCCACTTTGCATCCACTAGCGTCATGATCACGGGGCTTTTAGGATGATTTGCGTGACGTCAGCGGATGATATGTGGGATGGAGTAGCAGTGGGCCGGTCACCGTGACTCCTTGCCGGTCACCGTGACTCCTTGCCGGTGACGGTGGCTGGCCCCGCCGGTGACGGCCTATCGGTTGCCGATTACGGCGCGCGGATATGTTGGACCCCGGCGGATACTGGACCCAGGCGGGTCGCGACGGACAGCGAGACGGAGGCGGGGCGCGGGATGAGCATCGTCAGCTTGGTCGCCGACGGGCCACTGCTGCTCGCGATGCCGGTCGCGGCGGCCGCGGGTGCGTTGACGTTCCTGTCGCCGTGCGTGCTGCCGCTGGTGCCCGGTTACCTCTCCTATATCACCGGCATGTCCGGTGCGTCGTTGGCTGGAAGTGCAGCCTCAGGTGGGGCGGCCCTAAGCGCGGTGGCCTCAGGCGGGCCTGACGCAGGCGGGCCTGAGCCCGGTGAGCCTGAGGACGGCGGCGGGGCCGGGGCGGTGGTTGGTGTCGGTGCGGGGCAGGCCGCCACGGGGCAGGCCGGCGCGGGGCAGGCCGGCAGGGCAGTGGTGGTGACCGGTGCTGGCGGGGCGGTGGCCGGAGTCGGCACCGCGGTGACCAGGCCGGCCCGCGGGCGCACGGTGGCCGGCGCGCTGCTGTTCGTGCTTGGATTCTCGGTGCTCTTCTCGCTCTACGGCGCGGCCTTCGGCGCCGTGGGCGTGGCGCTGCAAGATCACTACCAGGGCCTGTCGCGGATCCTCGGGGGTGTGCTGATCCTGCTCGGCCTGCTCTTCGCCGGCGCCTTCGACCGGTTCAGCTTCGCCGGCCGTATCGTCAAGCCATCGGCTAGGCCGCGGGCCGGGCTGGCGGGCGCGCCGCTGCTCGGCATGCTGTTCGGGCTCGGCTGGACGCCGTGCGCCGGCCCGACGCTCAGCGCCGTGATGACCCTCACCGTCACCACAGGCACGGCAGCGCGCGGCGCCGTCCTCGCGTTCGTCTACGCGCTCGGGGTCGGCATACCGTTCCTCATCGTGGCGGTCGCCGTCGACCGCGGCATGGCCGTGTTCGGCTTCGCCAGGAGGCACGCGAGGATGATCACCCGGATCGGCGGCATGCTGCTTATCGCCGTCGGCCTGCTTGAGGTGACCGGCGCCTGGACCAGTGCGGTCATCTGGCTGAAGGCCCACTGGTTCGGCGGCTACTACTCCCCGCTCTAGGTCACCCCGTCCGCTAGCCTGCCGGCGGCTGCGGCTGCGGCTGCGGCTACGGCTACGGCTGATGCTGCTGCTGCGGCTACGGCTGATGCTGCTGCTGCGGTCGCGGCGGCAGCGGAGGCCGGCGGCGCGACGGCCGGTCAGCGGTGCTCGGCGGCGTCGCGGCCGGGTGCGCCTCGAGCGCCTCGAGCGCGAGCCGCACCGCGGCCTGGAGCTGGGTGTCCTGCCCCGCCGCCCAGTCGTCCGGCGAGATGAGCACCTCCACGTCGGGCTCCACGCCGTAGTTCTCCACGCCCCAGCCGAGCTCGGCGAACCAGAACGACGCCTTGGGCACGGTCATCAGCGTGCCGTCCACGAGGTGGTGCCAGCCCTCGATGCCGATCACGCCGCCCCAGGTCCTTGCGCCCACCACCGGGCCGATGCCGAGGATCTTGATGGCGGCCGTCACGATGTCGCCGTCGGATCCCGCGGTCTCGTCGGTGATGCCGACCACCGGGCCGCGCGGCGCCTGCAGTGGGTAGCTCTCGGCGCCCATGTTCCGCACCACGTCCCAGCCGATGATCCGCCTGGCGAGCTTCTCCACCACCAGCTGCGAGGTATGGCCGCCCCGGTTGGCCCGGACGTCCACGATCAGGCCCTCGCTGTGCATCTCGCGGCGCAGGTCCCGGTGGAAGTCCGACCAGCCTTCGCTCTGCATGTCCGGCACGTGCAGGTAGCCGAGCCTGCCGTCGCTCAGCTCGCGCACCAGCGCGCGTCGGCTGGCGACCCAGTCCTGGTAGCGCAGCCTGCGCTCGTCGGCGAGCGGGATCACCACCGCCCGGTGCGGCTGACCGTCGGCCGCGCGCAGCACGGTCAGCTCGACCGGCTTGCCCGCCGTGCCGACCAGCAGCGGGCCGGGGCCCTTGCTCACGTCGACCGGCTGGCCGTCCACCGCGATCAGCCGGTCGCCTGCGGCGATGCCGGTGCCCGGCGCCTCGAGCGGTGAGCGCGCCCGCGGGTCGGAGGCCTCGCCGGGCAGGATCCGGCCGACCAGCCAGCCGTCCTTGCTGGCCTCCAGGTCGGCGCCGAGCAGGCCGGCGATGTGCCCGGTGCTGCCCGAGCCGCCGGCCGGGCTGATGTAGGCGTGCGAGCTGCCGAGCTCGGCGACCACCTCGTTGAGCAGGTCGGCGAACTCGTCCGACGTGGCGATCCGGTCGAGCAGCGGCCGGTACTGGTCAAGCACGGCGTCCCAGTCCACGTCGGCCATGTCGGAGATCCAGAACTCATGCCGCATCGTCCGGCCGGCCTGCGCGTAGGCGGCCCGCCAGAGCGCGGCTGGCTCGGCGATGAACCTGGCGCGGCTCAGGTCGACGCAAGCTCGGTCCTCGCTGTCGGCGTCGGCCTTCCTGGTGGCCGGAACGATGACCAGCTGGTGATGGTCGTAGACCGCCAGCCGGGTGCCGTCCCCGCTCGGCGCGTACCAGCTGACCTCGCCGGCAAGCTCGGTGCAGCGCGACCGCTTGATGTCGAAGTACTCGAGTGCGGGGTGCGGGCCGGTGTCGTCGAGCCGCGCGCCGCCCTCCCCCAGGTTCCCGGCCAGCGGGTCACGCAGCCAGGCGAGCCCGCCGTCCACCGCGTGCAGCTGCCGGTACCTGGACTCGGGCACCGGCACCTGGACGATCCTGGTGCCCAGTCCGTCCAGGTCGATGCTGACCGGCTTGACCGCCTCGTCCGGCCCGGCCTCCCCCGACCCCGCTTCGCCGTCCTTGCCGGCCTTGGCCGCCTCGCCGCCCGCGCCGTTCTCCTCGGTCTGATCACCCGCTTCCGCTGCATCGTTGCCTTGGGGCTCCTCGACATCGCGAGCTGACTGCCCGGCACGGGAGCGGGAGTCGCCCGGCTTGTCCTCGTCCTTCTGGCCGCCCACCGGCCGGCCGCCGACCAGCGGCCCGAACGGCGACGGCGTGTCCGATGCGAGCGTGAGCAGGTAGGGACGGCTGCCGTAGGGGAACGAGAGATCGAACACGTGCGCGTCGTACACCGGGTCGAAGGTGCGCCTGGACAGGAACGCCAGGTACAGGCCGTCCGGGGTGAACGACGGATCGGTGTCGACGAACCGCCCGTCGGTGACGTCGGTGACCTCGCGGCTCGCGAGCCTGGCCAGCCTGAGCTTGCGCAGCGGGTCCTCGACCGGCTCCGACCAGGCCAGCCAGGCCGAGTCAGGGGCGAACGCCAGGTCGGCGATCGGCCCGTATGCCGACCTGGCCAGCTCCGTCACCTCGCCTGACTCGACGGCCACCACGAACAGCCCGCCGTCCCGCGCCGCCACCGCCACCGTCGCGCCGTCCGGTGCGGCGGCCAGGTCGCAGGCCCAGCCGATCTGGCCGGCCGCGATCCGGCGCCGCGGCTGATTAGGCGCAGCGCCGTTGACCGGGCCGATCTCCAGCGCGTCGGCACCGTCCGCCTCGACCACCCACACGGCCTGCCCGGTCGTGCCGAGCAGCCGCGGCAGGCGCGCCAGCGGCCCGGGTATCGCCGACAGGGCCCTGGCCGGGCCCTCCCGGTGCGCGATCCAGTGCACGGTGCCGCGCACTCCGATCACGCTTGACTGCCCGGTCTGGTCGCAGCACAGGTCGTCGAGCTGGTCGTCGGCGCAGACGAGCTGCGGCGCACGTCCGGACGCCGGGCTGCCCAGGCTGATCGAGATCGGCTCAGGCACGCTGTCCGCGCTCAGGTCGGCCAGCAGCCACAGGTCGCCGGCGCACTGGTACACCACCCGGCTGCCGTCGGTGCTCGCGTTGCGGACGTAGAAGTCGGCGTGGTCGGTGTGCCTGCGCAGGTCGGTCCCGTCCAGCGCGCATGAGTACAGGTTCCCGGTGCCCTCGTGGTCGCTGATGAACGCCAGCCTGCCGTCGGCCAGCATCGGGCTGAAGAACTGCCCGCCGACGTCGGCTAGCAGCCGCCGGAACGGTGCAGGCCCGGCGCCATCGCCCTGCGCGGCGGCGTCCGAGACCCACAGCCTGCCCGTCCGGCCGCCGCGGTACCGCTTCCAGAACGCGGGCTCCTGGCCGACGGACGCGGTCAGCAGCGCGGTGGCGGTCGGCCCGATGAACACGTCGGCCACCGGGCCGAACGGCAGCCTGCGGTGCGCGGCGAACACCCCTCGTCCGTCACTCACCGGGATCGCGTAGGCCCAGGCGCTGCGCGGAAACGGTCGCTCCGAGCCTGTCGTGGCCAGGATCTCGCCGCCGGCGCTCCAGTTCCGCACTCGCGTGGTCAGGTTCGACCAGTAGCTGACCCTGGCCGCGCGGCTGCCGTCGGTATCGGCCAGGTAGATCTCGGGCGGCCCGTCTCGCCAGCTCGTCCAGGCGATCAAGGTCCCGTCGGGCGAGATCCGCGGGTACGAGGCTGCCGCCTGATCGGCAGAGATCCGCCAGGCCCGGCCGCCGTCGGCCGGTGCCAGCCACACATCGTCGTCGGCGACGAAGGCCAGGGTGTCGCCGCGCAGGTTCGGGTACCTCAGGTATCGGGAATCAGCCACCGCCATATCGTAGATCAGCCCAGCCCCGCCGTTTCCGCACGGCAGTTCTGAGACGCTACGTGTATGATTAATCACGGAGGGTGATCAAAGCCGCGCCGAGGCGATCATCGCGCCTTGTCCGGAATCGGTGGTAGATACCCGGTGTAGCTGCCAGACTTCATCCCGTGGCCATACCGCTGGACTCCGTAGCACGGACCGAGAGCTCGGCGCGGCTCGGCCAGCAGGATGAGGCCGGATCGGTCCGTCCGGAGATGGTCGACAGGTACCTGGTCAGGCAGTCGTTCACGCACCTGATGTTCGACTCGCGGCAAGCGATGGAGTACCTGTTCGCCAGGCTGTTCGCAGCCAACCCCGAGCTTCGCGGTCTGTACCCGCTGGAGATGACCCAGACCAGGTCGGCGGTCTTCCAGATGCTGGCGAGGCTGGTCTGGGGCATCGAGGACGCGGCGGCCACCGAGCGTACGCTGGCGCAGCTGGCCAGGGACCATCGCAAGTTCGGGGTCAGGGAGAAGCACTATCGCCCGTTCTTCGATGCCATGCTGGACACGGCCGAGCACCACATGGGCCAGCGCTGGTCCGCGGAGACCCGCGCGGCCTGGCGGTCGGTGCTCGACTACTTTTCCCGCGTGATGACCGCCGCCGCCCGCGCCGACGAGAAGGCGCAGCCCGCCTGGTGGACCGGCGAGATCGTGCAGCACGACCGAAGGGCCGACACGATCGCTGTGCTCTCGATCAGGCCGGACAGGCCCATGCACTACCAGCCGGGCCAGTACATCTCGGTCCAGGCGCCGCGCTGGCTGCGGATCTGGCGCAGCTACTCGATCGCGAACGCGCCCAGGGAGAACGGCCTGATCGACATCCATGTCAGGGCTGTCCCTGGCGGCCTGGTCAGCTCCGCGCTGGTCAGCCACTGCGGCACCGGCGACGTGCTGACGCTGGGGGCGCCGCGCGGCGACCTGCGGGTGATCGACGATCCGCGCCGCGGCCTGGTCGGCGTCGCCGGCGGCACCGGGCTTGCCCCGATCAAGGCGATCACCGAGGCGGTGGTCGGGGCGTCAGGGCACGGGCCGAGGCGCGAGGTCACGCTCTACGTTGGCGTGCGGCACAGCAGGGACCTGTACGACATGCGGGACCTGGAGACCCTTCGACTCGCCTACCCCTCGCTTCGGGTGATTCCCGTGGTCGAGCGGGAACTCGACTTCGACGGCCGGGTCGGCAGGCTGCCCGACGTGGTGGCGATGCACCCGTCCTACCGCGACTGCGACGTCTACGTCGCGGGACCTGCAGGGCTGGTCAGCGCCACCGTCACCGCGCTTGCCAGCCGGGTGCCCGCCGACCGGCTGCACCACGACCCGATCGACGCGCTCGAGCAGGCACAGCGCCCGGCCAAGGTGGACCACCTCAGCCGCTGAGGCGCCCGGTCAGACCTTGCGCCAGCGCGGCACCCAGGCGCCGTCCTGCACGGCGTAGTCGCCGAACAGGGCCGGTGCCTCGGCCAGCATCAGCTCGCCGATCTTGCCGAACACCAGCCGGATCTCCTCCTCGGCGCCCTTGTCGGTGCGCGCCTCGATGGTGTGCCGCAGCGTCCTGATGTTCGCCGACCAGAGCATCCCGGTGGCGACACCGTCGGGGGCGAACCGTCGCATGAACGAGGTCTTGTGCTTCTTCTCAGCGAACGGCAGGCCCGGCGCCTCAAGGTCGAAGTGACCGGTCATCCAGTGCTGGAACTCTTCCATCTGCTCGAGCAGCGCGGTGGCCCTGCTCATCAGCTCGGCGTCGGCGCGCGCCCACTCGGGGAACCAGAACGGGATGTCCGCCAGCCGCACGAACCGCAGCGACTCCTGCGAGACGGCCGTGCCCGGCCGGTGCCTGACCAGCTCGTGCGTCAGCACCCGGCTGACGTTGTGCAGCACGAACGAGAAGCTGACGTGCTCGAGCACCGACCCGTGCGCCTGGCTCAGGATGTTCTGCAGGTACGTGGGCTGGTCGGTACGCACCCGGACCACGTTGGGGTTCAGACCCGGCTCCCACGCGCGGTAGCAGAGCTTGCCGGCGAACTCGGCCAGGTTCTGCGCGTCGTCGAGATGACCGCGGTCGAGATGCTCGAGCCAGCTCTCGCCGCCCACCTCGGCCAGGTACGCGGCGAGCGCGTCGTAGTCCACCTGGGGCCTGGCGACCAGGAAGACCTCCGGATCCACGTTCCTCATGTCCGGCACCCTACCGGCGAGGTGCGACAGCGGGCTCCCGGCGGCCGGCCCACATGCCACGCCAGTCAGGCGTCGGTGACATAGCCATCAGTAATCAGGCAAGTTCTCCTTGTGACCACAACGGCGGCCTCGGGCTCCTACGCTCTCTCTGCATATCGTCCGTTGACGACGAGGGCGCGGTCAGGTGACCGGGCCAGCTACGGGAGGACGTGACCATGCGCTTCAAGCGGATAATGGCGGCGGCCGTCGTCGCGGGGGTGGTTGCCGCGGGCGGCGCCGCCGCGGTGGCCGGCCAGAATGCCCCGGCCAGGCTCGGCGAGTTCGCCAGCTGGCGGGCCGCGCAGAAGGCTGCCGGGTTCATGCTGCTGATGCCGGGCCGCACCTACGGGCAGGCGCGCAGCAATAAGATCATCGTGACCAGGTGCGAGCAGGGCGGCAAGGTCTCCAAGCACCTTCTGGTGGTGGCCACCTACGGGCGCAAGCCCACGGCCGGCTTCACGATCGGCCAGAGCAACTCGGGCTCCACCTGCGCGCTCACCGGCAAGAGCAGGCGGCTGGCCAAGGTCGTGCTGCACGGGGTGACCGCGATCTTGTCCGGCGAGTGCGGCATGCACGGCATGCCGTCGTGCACCTCGACCAGGATCTACCTGTTCCTGACCTGGCAGCGGCACGGCATCGGCTACCTGGCGACCTCGTATGGCGAGCGGCCCAAGGTGCTGCTCGGGTTCGCCAGGGCGCTCAAGCCGGTCGGCTGAGGCCCGCACACGGCACTGCCCGGCGGTCCGCAAGGGCCGCCGGGCAGTGCGCGCGCGAGCTTGAGCTAGATCGCGCTAGTTCGCGCGCAGCCAGGTGTTGCTGAACGCGCCGCCGCTGCTGATCGTGCTTGTCGAGTCCTTATCCAGGCCGCTGTTGTCGACCATGATGATCTGCACCGGGTTCTGGGTGCCGAGCGAGGTGCCGTTGGCCGCGGACACCGAGTAGTTCACGGTGCCGAAGTCGGCCAGCGGAAGAACGCCGCTGCTGGACGACGGCGCCTCGGTGATCACCTCGGCGGACGACCTGTCCAGGCCGGACTGGTTCTTCACCACGGTCTGGGTCCAGCCTTGAGTGGCGTCGTGCAGCACCAGCGTGTAGGTCTCCGTGCCGCTGAAGGTC
>DATIZP010000007.1:0-22970 GCA_035517035.1 Streptosporangiaceae bacterium
CAGCCGCGGTCAGCGACGCAGAGCGCGCGCAGCAACGCGATGTGCGCGGGCGGCCCGCCGAATCCGATGCAGCCGATCCGGCCCCACTCGCGCGCGATCGTGGCCAGCCCGATCCGGCCGCCACCCGCGTCGCTGCCACCCACGCCGCTGCCACCCAGGCCGCTGCCACCCGGGCCGCCGCCACCCGGGCCGCTGCCACCCGCGCCGCCGAGGCGATGAGCCATGGCCGAACGGTAGCAATGCGGCCGCGCCGCAGCCTGGGCAAGTACCGGCGCGGGCCAGCCGAGCGCCCGCCGGAGCGGCTACTCGTATCCTGGCCCGGGTCGCCGCGCGTGCGGCTCACGAGAGGCGGTGCGAGACGTGATCCGCTATTCGCGTGTGGTGATCAAGCTGAGCGGCGAGGCGCTGGCCGGCGCCTCCGGATGGGGAACGGACCCGGCCAGCCTGGGCAAGCTTGCCGACGAACTGCTGTCCGTGCACGAACTTGGCGTCGAGCTCGGCGTGGTCATCGGCGGCGGCAACTACTTCCGCGGCCGGATGGCGCAGGGCTGGGGCATCGGCCGGGCCGAAGCCGACAACATCGGGATGCTCGGCACCGTCATGAACGCGCTCATGCTCCGCGGCGTGCTGACCGGGCGGCACGAGTCCGACGTGCGGGTGATGACCGCGATCCCGATGCAGAGCGTGGCCGAGCCGTTCATCAGGCTGCGCGCCGACCGGCACCTGCGGCGCGGGCTGATCGTGCTGCTGGCCGGCGGTATCGGCCAGCCGTACGTGACGACGGACTACCCGGCGGTCCAGCGCGCGCTCGAGCTCGACGCCGACGCGCTGCTTGTCGCCAAGCGCGGCGTGGACGGGGTCTACGACCGCGACCCGAACATCGACCCGGCCGCGACCCGCTTCACCAGGCTCACCTACTCCCGCGCGCTCGCGGCCGGGGTCAAGGCGATGGACCCGAGCGCGTTCGTGCTGGCGAACGAGCATGGGCTGAGGATGCACGTGTTCGACGTGGCGGCGGCCGGCGCCATGAAGGCGATCTGCGAGGGCGCCGACATCGGCACGCTGATCTGCGGTGACGAGCCCGAGTCCGCCGCGGGTTAGACCGCGCGGCTGCTCCGGTCTGAGCCGCGCAAATGGGACCAGCCAGCCGACCCCGGCCCAGGCGGCACCGGCGACCCCAGCGGGCCGACCTGAACCATCATTTACTCCGGTCAACCAAAGTTGACACGGATGCGGCGTCAACTTATATTGACAGTATGAGTCAGGGCATGGGCCTGGCCGAGGCGGCCAGCGGACCAGATCCGGCAGCCGGGCTGCAGGCGGCGCGCGAGCTCCGCGAGCTGGCAGAGCGCCTCGAAGCGCTCCAGGTCGCGAACGCGCGCACGCGCGGCTGGTCGTGGCAGGAGATCGCATTCTTCCTCGGCGTGAGCAAGCAGGCCGTCCACAAGAAATACGCCGGCCGGACCTGATCGGCCCGCCGGCCCGCCGATCCGAAGGTCCGCCGAACAGGCGGACGCAGCGGCACGCGGGCGGACGGGCACGGTCGGCAGGCGGAGAGGAGCAGCGATGTTCGAGCGATTCTCGACACAGGCTCGGCAGGCGGTCGCGGTGGCGCGGTCCGAGGCCGTCAGCCAGGGCACCAGGCAGATCGGCTGTGAGCACCTCCTGATCGCGCTGGCACACGGCAGGTCAGGACCGGCCGCCGACGCTCTGCGGGCGGCCGGGCTCGACCCGGCGACGCTCAGCGAGCTCGCGGCCGGGCGCCGGCCCGCCGAGCCGCTGGACGCTGAGGCGCTCGCGGTGATCGGCATCGACCTCGACCGGGTGCGCCGGGCGGCCGAGGCCGCATTCGGGCCCGGTGCGCTTGATCATCCGCACCAGGGGCCGGGCATGCGACGGCGGGTCACGATGACCGCCGACTGCAAGAAGGTGCTCGAGCTCGGCCTGCGCCAGGCACAGCGCAGCCACGACCGCACGCTGTCGTCGGGCCACCTGCTGATCGGCATCATTGACCAGGGCGACAACGGAGCGCTCCGGCTGCTGGAGTCCGCCGGCGCCGACCCCGCCGCGCTGCGCGCCGACACCGAGCGCCGCCTGACCGCTGCGGCCTGAGCCGACGGGCCGGGACCCGGCTCGACATCGTGCCTCGTTGATGCTGCTCATCACGACATCGACGGGGCACGATGTCGAAACGGACCGGTCGGCTAAACCGACATTCGTTGTATAACGCAACCCGCACGGTCGATGTCGAGCGCCAGGACGGCCCATTGCGCGCCCGAGGTCCCCGCGATCGCGGCGACCTCGGCATGGCCGACCGCGGCTCCCGGCGCGATCAGCGCGAGCGCGGCCGGGCCAGCCCCGGACACCACCGCGGGGATGCCAGCGGCCCTGAGCGCCCCGACCAGGCTGGCCGTGGCCGGCATCGCGCCGGCCCGGTAGGGCTGGTGCACGAAGTCCCGAGTGGCCTCGAAAAGCAGGCCGGGTTCCCCGGCCAGCTCGGCCCTGGTCAGCACGGCGACGAGGAGGGCGGAGCGGGCCACGTTCCCGGCCGCGTCGGAGTGGGAGACCGTCGCCGGAAGCACCTGCCGCGCGGCCTGCGTCGCCAGCGGCACCGCGGGAACGCACAGCACCGGCGTCAGCCCGGCCACCGGCTCAAGCCGCACGCACCGGGCCGGCCCGCCGCCCGCCCGGCCTTCGGGCGGACCGGCGAACCAGGCGATCGTCAGGCCGCCCAGCAGGCAGGCGGCCACATTGTCGGCATGGCCCTCGAGCTCGGCCGCAAGCGCGAGCGCCGCGGAGTCGGGCAGCAGTCGGTCCCCCACCTCGCCGCGCAACGCACGCGCCGCGAGTATCCCCGCCACGATCGCGGCAGCCGACGAGCCAAGGCCGAACCCGTGCGGTATCGCGTTGACGCAGCTCAGCCTGACTCCCGGCGGGTGACCGCCGAGCCGGCCGAACGCCGCGCGCATCGCCCGCACCACCAGGTGCGCCTCGCCGAGCCTGGCGGTCTCCTCGCCGGCGCCGCTGACCTCGATCTCAAGGCCGCCCTCGGTGACCTCAGCGGTCACGACGTCGTGCAGGCTCAGCGCCAGACCGAGCGAGTCGAACCCCGGGCCGAGGTTGGCGCTGGTGGCGGGCACCCGCACCCGCACCGGCCCAGGAGCCCACCCCTCGACCGGCTCGCTCACCTGCTTGCCCGCTCGCCTCCGCGAGGCGACCGGCTCGCTCATGCGAGGCCGAGTTCGGCGGCGGCCGCGTCCACCTCGGCGGGGACGGTCGGAGGGGTCGGCAGGCCGGCGACGGCGGTGTCGGGGTCCTTGACCCCGTTCCCCGTGATCGTGCAGACCACCACCGAGCCCTCGCTGACCTGCCCGTCCCGGCAGGCCTGCAGCAGGCCGGCCACGCCGGCCGCGGACGCCGGCTCGCCGAACACGCCCTCCCTGACCGCGAGCAGCCGGTACGCGTCGAGTATCTGCGCGTCGGTCACCGCGCCGATCAGCCCGCCCGACTCGTCCCGCGCCTGCAGCGCGAGCTGCCAGGAGGCCGGGTTGCCGATCCTGATCGCCGACGCCACGGTGACCGGCTGCAGCACGGGTGCGCCGGTGACCAGCGGCGCGGCGCCGGCTGCCTGGTAGCCGAGCATCCGGGGCGTCCTGGTCGCCAGGCCGGCGGCCAGGTACTCGCGGTAACCCATCCAGTACGCGGAGATGTTGCCTGCGTTGCCGACCGGCAGACAGTGCACGTCGGGCGCGTCCCCCAGCACGTCCACGACCTCGAAAGCGGCGGTCTTCTGCCCGGCAAGCCGGTCCGGGTTCACCGAGTTGACGACCGCGACATCGTTGCCGGCCGCGAGCTTGCGCACCAGTTCCAGGCAGTCGTCGAAGTTGCCGTCGACCTGCAGCAGGCGTGCGCCGTAGGCGAGCGCCTGGGCCAGCTTGCCGAGCGCGATCTTGCCACTGGGCACCAGGACGACGCACTCGATCCCTGCCCGCGCGGCGTAGGCGGCGGCGCTGGCGCTGGTGTTCCCCGTGGACGCGCAGATCACCGTTCTGGCGCCGGCCGCCGCGGCCAGCGAGACCGCGACGGTCATGCCGCGGTCCTTGAACGACCCGGTCGGGTTCATGCCCTCGACCTTGAGGTAGACCTGGCAGCCGGTCAGCTTCGACAGGGCAGGCGCGGGCAGCAGCGGCGTCCCGCCCTCGCCGAGTGTGACCACCGCCTCGGGCGCGATCTCGGGCAGGCTCGGCGCGTACTCTCCGATCACCCCGCGCCAGGCTCCCCCCTCCCTCACTCGCCCTCCTGGCCCTCGACCCGCAGCACGCTGCGCACGGCGCGCACCGCCTCCATCGCAGAAAGGTCGGCGACGGTCTTGGCGAGTGCGGCCTCACGCGCGGTGTGGGTGACGATGATCAGGCTGGCCTCCTCGCCCCTGCCCTCCTGGTGTACGGCCTTGATCGACACCGCGTGCCTGGCGAAGCTCTCCGCCACCGGCGCGAGCACGCCAGGCCGGTCCGCGACGTCCAGCGCGACGTAATACCTGGTCAGCGCGTCGGCCATGGGCACCACCGGCAGCTCGGCGTAGGTGGCGGGCTCAGGTCCGCACAGCCCGGCACGCAGGTTCCTCGCCACGGCGACGATGTCGCCGAGCACCGCGCTCGCCGTCTGCTGGCCGCCGGCGCCGGCGCCGTAGAACATCAGCCTGCCCGCGGCCTCGGCCTCCACGAAGACGGCGTTGTACGCCTCGTGCACGGCGGCCAGCGGGTGCACCCGCGGCAGCATCGCCGGATGCACCCGGACGGAGACTCCGCCGTTGCATCGCTCGCAGATGGCAAGCAGCTTGATCACGAACCCGAGCGACCTGGCGCTCGCGATGTCCTCGGCGGTGATCGCCGTGATGCCCTCGGTGTACACGTCCGACGCGGTGAACTCGGAGTGGAACGCCAGCCCCGCCAGGATCGCCGCCTTGGCCGCCGCGTCATGTCCCTGCACGTCAGCGGTCGGATCGGCCTCGGCATAGCCGAGCTCCTGCGCCCTGGCGAGCGCCCGCGCGAAGTCGGACCCGGCCGAGTCCATCTGGTCGAGTATGAAGTTCGTGGTGCCGTTGACGATGCCGAGCACCCGCCGGACGGTGTCGCCGGCCATCGACTCGCGCAGCGCGCGCAGCAGCGGGATCGCGCCGGCCACCGAGGCCTCGTAGTACAGGTCGGCGCCGTTGGCGCTGGCCGCCTTGTGCAGCGCGGCGCCGTCGCTGGCCAGCAGCGCCTTGTTCGCGGTCACCGCGGACCTGCCCGAGTCGAGCGCGGCGAGCAGCAGCGACCTGGCCGGCTCGTGGCCGCCGATCAGCTCGACCACGATGTCCACGTCGGGCCGCGCGATCAGCGCTGCCGCGTCGCCGGTGATCAGCGCCCGGTCGACCGCGGCGATCCTGGCCAGCTCGGGCCTGCGCACCGCGATCCCGGCGATCTGCAGCGGCCCGCCCGCCCTGGCCGCGAGGTCCGCCGCCTGCTCGGTCAGCAGCCTGGCCACCTGGGATCCGACGGTGCCGCAGCCGAGCAGTGCGATCCGCAGCGGCGCGCCTATCTCCCTGGCCCGCACGGCAGCCTCCCCACGGCAGATGGTCGACGAGTCCTGCCGTACCCGGTCAGAGCCTATCCAGACCCGGCGCCAGGTCCGGCCAGATGGCCCTGCGGTCAGCGCGGACGGGCGTTTGCTGACCGCGAACACCGGCCGGAAACAAACCTGGCCCGCGCCGCGCTTACCTCTGCGTAATTCGACCTGTGACGTAATTAAGTAATCCCCAGGAAGACGGGCTGAGATGACCGAGACCCTGCCAGAGAGCCTGACCTTGCCCGTGCTGCCGCTCGACGACGACGTCGTGCTGCCCACCATGGTGGTGCCGCTCGACGCCTCCGACCCCGAGGTGCGGGCGTCGGTGGCGGCGGCCGCGACGGCCGCCGAGGGCGATGCCAGGCCGCGCCTGCTGCTGGTGCCGCGAATCGGCGGCAAGTACGCCCCGGTCGGCACGCTCGGCGTGGTCGAGCAGGAGGGCAGGCTGCCGAACGGCAAGCCGGGCGTGGTGATCCGCGGCGTGGCGCGGGTGCGGATCGGCGCCGGCACGGTGGGCCCGGGCGCCGCGCTGTGGGTGCACGGCACCGTCGCCAACGAGTCGCCGCCCGGCCCGCGCACGGCCGAGCTTGCCCGCGAGTACCGCGGCCTCGCGGCTGCCATCCTGCAAAAGCGCGGCGCCTGGCAGGTGGTTGATGTCCTCTCCCGCATAACAGATCCGTCCGCGCTGGCCGACAGCGCAGGCTACGCGAGCTACCTGTCGGTCGAGCAGCGCTCCGAGCTGCTTGAGACACTCGACGCCGGGCAACGGCTCGAGCGGCTCGTCTCCTGGGCGCGGGAGCACATCGCCGAGCTTGAGGTCGCCGAGACGATCGGCAACGACGTCCGCGAGGGGATGGAGAAGCAGCAGCGCGAGTTCCTGCTGCGCCAGCAGCTTGCCGCCATCCGCAAGGAACTGGCCGCCCTGGACGGCACGCCGGCCACCGAGCAGGACGACTACCGGGCCAGGATCGAGGCCGCCGACCTGCCGGAGAAGGTGCGCGAGGCCGCGCTGCGCGAGGCAGCCAAGCTGGAGCGCGGCTCGGACGCCTCGCCCGAGGCAGGCTGGATCAGGACCTGGCTGGACACCGTGCTCGACGTGCCGTGGAACGTCCGCACCGACGACGCCTACGACATCGCCGGCGCCCGCGCCGTGCTCGATGCCGACCACGCCGGACTCGACGAGGTGAAGGAACGCATCATCGAGTACCTCGCCGTCCGCAAGCGCCTGGCCGACCGCGGCATGGCCGTGGCCGGCGGACGCCGCAGCGGCGCGGTGCTCGCCCTGGCCGGCCCGCCCGGAGTCGGCAAGACCTCGCTCGGCGAGTCGGTCGCGCGCGCCATGGGCCGCACGTTCGCCAGGGTGGCGCTCGGCGGCGTCAGGGACGAGGCCGAGATCCGCGGCCACCGGCGCACCTATGTGGGCGCGCTGCCCGGCCGGATCGTCCGCGCGGTCCGCGAGGCCGGGTCGATGAACCCGGTGATCCTGCTCGACGAGGTGGACAAGGTGGGCGCCGACTACCGCGGCGACCCGACGGCCGCGCTGCTCGAGGTCCTCGACCCGGCGCAGAACCACACCTTCCGCGACCACTACCTCGAGGTCGAGCTTGACCTGTCCGACGTGCTGTTCATCGCGACGGCCAACGTCGCCGAGCTGATCCCCGACCCGCTCCTGGACCGGATGGACCTGATCCGCCTGGACGGCTACACCGAGGACGAGAAGGTCACGATCGCGACCGATCACCTGCTGCCGCGGCAGCTCGAGCGGGCAGGCATGGCCCACGGCGACGTCACCTTCACCGACGACGCCCTGCGCAACCTCGCGACCGAGTACACCCGCGAGGCCGGCGTCCGCTCCCTGGAGCGCTCCATCGCCCGCGTGCTCCGCAAGATCGCGGCGAAGCTCGCCACCCAGCCCGCGGACGGTCTTCCCCTGAGTGTCCACGCCGGCGACCTGGTCACCTACCTTGGCCGTCCCAGGCACACGCCGGAGTCAGCCGAGCGGACCGCGGTCCCCGGCGTCGCGGCCGGCCTCGCCGTCACCGGCACCGGCGGCGACCTGCTGTTCATCGAGGCGTCCCTGGCGGACGCGTCGAGCGGCAGCACCGGCGTGACGCTGACCGGCCAGCTCGGCGACGTGATGAAGGAGTCCGCCCAGATCGCCCTGTCCTACCTGCGCTCAAACGGCCCGTCGCTCGGGCTGCCGGTCAGCGAGCTGGCCGAGCGCGGCGTGCACCTGCACGTCCCCGCGGGCGCGGTGCCGAAGGACGGGCCGAGCGCGGGCATCACGATGACCACGGCGCTGGCGTCGCTGCTGTCCAGGCGCCTGGTCAGGGCCGACCTCGCGATGACCGGCGAGGTCTCGCTGACCGGCCGGGTGCTGCCGATCGGCGGGCTGAAGCAGAAGCTGCTCGCCGCTCACCGGGCCGGCATCACGACCGTGCTGATCCCGGCTCGCAACACCCCCGACCTGGACGACGTCCCCGAGAAGGTGCGGCAGGCTCTGGACATCCACCCGGTCGCCGACGTCCGCGAGGTGCTCTCCCTGGCCCTGGAACCCGACGCCGGTGCTTACGCGGCCAAGGCCGCGTAAGCACCGGCGTCGGCTAGTTGATCTGGCGGGTGTAGCCCTCCCAGTAGGGGGCGCGCAGCTTGAACTTCTGCAGCTTGCCGGTTGCGGTCCTGGCGAGGGTTCCGGCGAACTCGACCGAGGTCGGGCACTTGTAGTGGGCGAGCTTGGTCCGGCAGAACTCGATCAGGTCGGCCTCGGTAGCCTGCTGGCCGGGTCGGAGCACGACCAGTGCCTTGACCGTCTCGCCCCACCTGGCGTCGGGCACGCCGATCACGGCGGCCTCGGCGACGGCCGGGTGCTGGTACAGGCAGTCCTCCACCTCGATCGAGCTGACGTTCTCCCCGCCGGAGATGATCACGTCCTTCTTCCGGTCCGAGATGGTCAGGTACTGCTCGGCGTCGATGTGGCCGCCGTCGCCGGTGTGGAACCAGCCGTCCACCAGCACCTTCGCCGAGTCCTCTGGCTGCTCCCAGTAGCCGGCGAAGACATGGTTCGAGCGGGCGAGCACCTCGCCCTCGGCGTCGGTGGCCATCTGCACGCCAACGGCCGGGGCACCGGCCCGCGACAGCAGCCTGGCCCGCTCGGCCGAAGGCAGGTCATCCCACTCGGCCGGGCGGCGGTTCATGGTCAGCAGCGGCGCCGTCTCGGTCAGGCCGTAGATCTGGATGAACTCCCAGCCGAGTTCGTCCTCCACCCGCTCGATGGTCTTGGACGGCGGCGGTGCCCCGGCGACCACGATCCGCACCTGGTCCCGGCCGGGCACCGGCTGCCCCGCCCCCCGCCTGGCCGTCGCGGCGTCCAGGATCGCGGCGACCACGGCCGGAGCGCCGCACATCAGCGTCACGCCCTGCTCGTCGATCCGGCGCAGCAGTTCCTCGCCGTCGATCTTGCGCACCACCACCTGCGGGACGCCCATCGCGGTCACCGCGTACGGCATGCCCCAGCCGTTGCAGTGAAACATCGGCAGCGTGTGCAGGTAGACGTCGCGGTCGGTCACGGTGGCCTGCCAGCCGAAGACCGCGGCGTTCAGCCAGCAGTTCCGGTGGGTGAGCTGGACTCCCTTGGGCCGCGCGGTGGTGCCGCTCGTGTAGTTGATGCTCGCGGTGGCGTCCTCGTCGGGCTCCCAGGACTCGGGCTCCGCGTCGTCCGGCGCCTCGGCGAAAAGCTCCTCGTCCTCCACGCCGTCGAGCACGATCCGGTGCCTGGCCTTGACGTCGCGCAGCGCGGTGTCGGACTCCGGATCGACGAGCAGCACCGACGCGCCCGAGTGCTCGACCACGTAGCCGACCTCGTCGGCGTTCAGCCGGTAGTTGATCGGGACCAGGACGCGCCCGTAGCCGCTGACGCCGAAGAACAAGATGCCGAACCTGGCGGCGTTGGGGCTGACCACCGCGACCCGCTCGCCGTGCGCGACCCCCAGCCGGTCAAGCGCGAGGGCCACGCCGCGGGCGCGGCGCTGCATCGACCGGTAGGTGATCGTGCCGAGGCTGCCGGCGGTTTCCGGCTCGTCGATCAGCGCCGGCCGGTCGGCGTAGACAAGCGCGCCGCGGCGCAGGAAGTCGGAAACGGTCAGCGGCACCTTCATGGTCTGCTCCAAGGCTCGGCTCGATTGCCCGATCTCGATTGTCCGATACTGCGCCAGGCGCGCGCCGCAGGCAAGCGAGCCCGCCGCCGGCGGGCCACCGCGTTGGGCCGGCGCGAGCGGTGCGGCTGTGCCACGATCGCCGTGTGCTGACTTCTCGGCGTTCGACGGCCGGGCCGGTACATGTCGCGCTTGCGGTGGCAGCCGCTGCCGCGCTGGCGGCCTGCGGGGCCGCGGGCGGCCAGCAGGCCGCCAGGCGCGCGGCCGAGTCATCCGGTGCTGCGCTGGCCAGGCACGCGGCATCGACGCGGCTGGCCGCGGCGCGGCGAGCGAGCGACCGGGCGGCCCGGTCAGGCACGGCGCACGGCGGTGCCGTGCCAGGGACGTCGGTTCCCGGCGCCCCGAACTGCCCGATGTTCCCTGCCGACAACATCTGGAACACCGATATCTCGAAGCTGCCCGTCGACCCGCACAGCGCGGCCTGGCTCGCCAGCATGGACTCGGCCACGACGCTGCTGCACCCCGACTTCGGGCCGTCGGGCGGCTATCCGTACGGCATTCCTTACACGATCGTGACGAACGCCTACCCGACCGTGCCCATCAGATTCCAGTACGCCAGCCAGAGCAACCGCGGCCCCTATCCGTTCGGCGCGAGCACCCCGATCGAGGGCGGCCATGACGCGCCGCAGAATACCGACCGGCACGCGCTGATGGTGAACTCCGACACCTGCACCCTGTACGAACTCTGGCATGCCACGTATGCGGTGCACGACGCCACCGCGGGCTCGGGTGCCATCTGGAACCTGCGCTCCAACGCGCTGCGGCCGGCCGGCTGGACCTCGGCCGACGCGGCCGGGCTGCCGATCCTGCCCGGGCTGCTGAACTTCGCCCAGGTGCAGCAGGCGGTCAGGACAGGCACTCCGATCACGCACGCGATCAGGTTCACCGCGCAGGTGACGCGGGCCGCGTACGTGTGGCCTGCCCGCCACGACGCGAGCAGCAACCACAGCATCGACGTGCCGCCGATGGGGGCGCGGTTCCGGCTGAAGCTGAGCTTCAACGTGGCCGGCTACTGCCAGAACTCCACGCCGTACTGCGCCGACGCGAAGGCCGTCCTTGTCGAGATGCAGCACTACGGCCTGATCCTCGCCGACAACGGCTCGAACTGGTACTTCGGCGGCAGCGCGTACCCGCAGTGGCCGGACGCCCTGGTGTCGCTGCTGAAGGACATCCCGGCCAAGGACTTCCAGGCGGTGGACACCGCGTGCCTGATGGTCAGTCCGAACTCCGGCGAGGCCAGGGCCGAGCCGGGCTGCCCGATCGGCTAGGGCGAGGGCTCGCGCACGACCTCGGCCGGGTCCTTGTCGGTGCGCAGCCCCTGGTAGGACGGCGCCCTGAGGCGGCCGCTGCTCGTCCACTCGGCGAACTCCACCTCGACGACAAGCTCGGGCTCCACCCAGACCGCGCCGCGTGCGTGCTCGGCGGGCACGCTGGCGCCGAACGGCGAGGTGGGGCGGCGCAGCCGGTCGAGCCGCGCGGTGAGCATCCGCAGCGCCTGGTCGCTGAAGCCGGTGCCCACGTGGCCGGCGTAGACCAGCCCTTCGGGGCCCTGCACCCCGATTAGCAGCGAGCCAATCAGGCCGGCCCGGCCGCCCTCGCCCGGACGCCAGCCGCCCACCACGAACTCCTGCCTGCGGACGTTCTTGATCTTCCGCCAGGCGGACGAGCGCCTGCCCGCCTCATACCGGGATGCGAGCCGTTTCGCCATGATGCCTTCCAGGCCGTTCCTGGCGGACAGATCCCGCACCTCGGCTCCCGGCAGCCCGACGAACGCGGGCGGCGTCTGCCAGTGCCGGCCGTCGATGCCGAGCGCCTCGAGCTGGTCCCTGCGGCGCTGGTACGGCTGGTCAAGCAGCGGCGTGCCGTCGAGACAGAGCAGGTCGAACGCCAGGTAGCTGACCGGTACCTCGGCGGCCCGCTGGCGCACCTGGGCCGGCGCGATGTTCATCCGCTGCTGCAGCGCCTCGAAGCTCGGCCAGGTGCCGCCGCCGAAGGCCACGATCTCGCCGTCGAGCACCACCCGGTGCGGCGCCACGGCGCCGGCCAGACCCGCAAGCTCGGGATAGCCGGCGGTGATGTCACGGCCGCTGCGTGACGTGAGCGTCACGGCGCCGCGCTCGACGGTGGCGATCGCCCGCAGCCCGTCCCACTTCATCTCGTACGCCCAGGCACGGTCGTCGGCGGGCAGGCCGCCCGAGATGGCCAGCATCGGCCGGGGCGCGGGCGGCACAGGCCTGCCGTCGCGCCGCTCGCCCCCGGTCACCCCGCGTCATCACCGCTGCGCTCGGCACCGGCGCCGGCGTCGGCGGCGCCGGCCCTCCGGCGGATGCCGGTGATGATCGTCCGCATGGTCAGGCCGGGGGCGTACCTGGCCATCCGCCAGGCGAAGCGGGCCGAGCCGGGCGCGACGATCAGCGCCTGGTTCCTCGTGATGCCCCTGAGCACGTCCTGCGCCAGCGCGTCGGCCTCGTACAGTTTGCCGAGCGTCCTGGCGAGCGCGGCCGCGTTCGCGCCGGTCTGGGTCTGCGGCAGGTCGGGGTTGACCCGGCCGAGCAGCGGCGTGTTCACGAATCCCGGGCAGATCGCGCTGACCCTGACGCCCCGGTTGGCCGCCTCGGCGCGCAGCGACAGGCTGATCCCGACCACGGCGTGCTTGGCGGCCGCGTACGGCGCGAGCCCGGGACCGGGCACCAGGCCGGCCAGCGAGGCCGTGTTGACGATGTGCCCGTCGCCCTGGCGCAGCATCACCGGGTAGGCGGCGTGGATGCCGTGCACCACGCCGCGGAGGTTGACGTCGATGACCCGGTCCCAGTGGTCCAGCGTCATCTCGTCGACGGTGCCGCCGACCGCGATCCCCGCGTTGTTGAACATCAGGTCAAGGCGGCCGTGTTCGCCGGCCACCCCGGTGACCAGGTCGGCTACCGCGCCGGCGTCGCGCACGTCGAGCGCCGCAGCGCTCGACGTGCCGCCGATCTCATCGGCCACCGCCTTCGCGCCCGCCTCGTCCACGTCGGCGATCACCACCGTGGTCCCGCGCGCCGCCAGGGCACGGACCAGGGCCGCGCCGATCCCGGACGCTCCGCCGGTCACGATCGCCACCCTCCCGGCGAACGGGCCGCCGGCCCGCACGGCTGGCCGGCGCGACTCCTCGCTGCCGCTGGTCATCTCGCCACCTCGCGGGTCGCGGGACGAGCGATGGCTGACTCAGCCGCGCCGGCTCCGGCTGCACCCGCCGGAACCGGCGCGTAGTCACGGGCGCGCAGCCGCCTGGTAAGCCACCAGTACCTGACCGTCGAGCCCGGCCAGATCGCCCGGTTCACGCCGTTGGCGTCCAGGTACCAGCTCGCGCAGCCGCCCGCGTTCCACACCGAGCCGGCCAGCCGCCGCTGCAGGTCGGCGTTGTACCTGAGCTGCGCCTGGCCGCTGACCGCGAGCGGGCCCCTGGCGTCGATCAGGTCAAGGCACCTGGTCACGTAGTGCACCTCGGACTCGATCATGAAGATCATCGAGTTGTGGCCGAGCCCGGTGTTCGGGCCGAGCAGGACGAACAGGTTGGGGAACCCGGCCACCGTGGCGCCCAGGTAAGCCTCGGGGCCGTCCCGCCAGACGTCGGCGATCCGCCGCCCGCCGGCCCCGGTGATGTCGGCATGCGCGAAGGCATCGGTGACATGGAATCCGGTGCTGTAGACGATCACGTCGGCCGGGTACTTCCCGCCGTCTGCCGCGACGACGCCGTCCGGCGTGATACCGGTCACCCCCTCGGTGACCAGGTCCACGTTGGCCCGGGTCAGCGCCGGGTAGTAGTCATTCGCGAGCAGCACGCGCTTGCAGCCCATCCGGTAATTGGGGGTCACCTTCGCGCGCAGCGCCGGATCGGGGATCTGCCTCGCGATGAACGCCCGCCCCATCCGCTCGCCGAGCCCGGCCAGCCGCGGCCTGGTGAACGTGACGATCGTCGCCTCGGCCTCCCAGTAGATGAGCCACCGGTAGGCGCGCTGGAAGCCCGGCACGGTGCGGAACAGCCGGTGCAGCCTGCCGGTGATCGGCCGGTCCGGCTTGGGCAGCACCCACGGCGGCGTCCGCTGGAACACGGTCACGTGCCCGGCTACCTTGGCCACCTGCGGCACGATCTGGATCGCGCTCGCGCCGGTGCCGATCACGGACACCCGCTTGCCGGCCAGGTCCACGCCGTGATCCCACTGCGCCGAGTGGAACCTCGGCCCGGCGAACGACTCATCGCCGGGGATCGCCGGGATGTTCGGCTGGTGCAGCGGGCCCATCGCGGTGACCAGCGCCCGGCAGTCCAGCGACCGGCCGTCGGCGAGGCGCACGGTCCACCTCCCGGCCGCCTCGTCGTAGGCCATCGACGTGGCCTCGGCGCCGAACTCGATCCGGTCGGCCAGCCCGTACCGGTCCACGCAGTGCCGCAGGTACTCGAGGATCTCCGGCTGCATGGGGAACTGCCGCGACCAGTCGCGCTTCGGCTCGAACGAGAACGAGTAGAGCAGCGAGCGGATGTCGCAGGCGCAGCCGGGATAGGTGTTCTCCCGCCAGGTACCGCCGATCTCGGCGGCCTTCTCCAGGATCACGTAGTCGTGCCGGCCGGCCCGGTCCAGCGCGATGGCCATGCCGATCCCGGCGAACCCGGCCCCGACGATGACGATATCGGCCCTGATGTGCCGCTGCCCTGAGCCGAAAATCATATTACCGAACGGTAGCCTAGATCCGGACACGCCATCAAGCCGGCCGCCCAGCCGGCCGCGAGGCCGCGCCCGCCGGCCGCGAGCGTGTGGTCTGGCGCGGGCCGTCCCCAAGGCCGCCGCCGACCGCCCCGCCCCGTACCGCCCGGACGCGCCCCGTACCGCCCGGACGCGCCCCGTACGGCCCGGACGCGCCCCGTACCGCCCGGAGATGATCTCGATGGATGTGGCAGATGTCCCAGAATACGCAGTGGATGTGGCATCCATTCCACCGACACCCAGGTGATCACATCCAGTTTCGGGTGGTATGCGAGGATCGGGGCGGGCGTGCTCGGCCAGGCGGCCGCGGCCGCGTGGCGCGAAGGCCGACCGCGCTGTGCTCCGGGTTGTCCAGGGCCGGTGATGCCGCGCGGCGCGGAGGCCGACCGCGCTGCTCCGGGTTGTCCGTGGCCGGTGATGCCGCGCGGTAGAGCGGTCGGTGCCCGCGGAGATCTACGGGACGGGCGCGGCTAGCCGCACAGCATGAGCAGCTTGGTGATCGTGGCCCAGTTGCGCGCGGTTCCGTCGGCCGGCGGGCTGGTACGCCTCTTCAGCAGGAGCTCCCTGGCCAGCTCGCTGGTGCCGAACCCGTCCGGCGTGTGCAGGTAGAGCGTGCGGCCGACGATGGCCGCCTCGTCCCTGCTGCGAAGGTCGGCCACCGCCGCGACGGCGTCGCCGACCCGCCGGCGGGTGGCCTCGTCGGGCTCGGCGGCGAGGAAGACGCCGTGCACGTACCTTGGGTTCGGCTCGGCGGCGTAGGGGTTGGCGCTGACCACGGCCGCGAGCTCGGTCCTTGAGCGGAGCATCACGGCCGTGCGGACGGCGAACGAGGCGGCGATCGCCTCCTGCAACTCGCGGGCGAGGTCGGCCATGTCGTCGGTGGCCGGGGTGAAGATGATGTTGCCCGACTGGATGTAGGTAGACACTTCGGCGTGGCCGAGCGAGGAGACAAGCTGGCGAAGCTCGGCCATGGGGACCTTGCCGCCGCCCCCGACGTTGATACCCCGCAGCAGGGCGACATGGGTCGGCATGGGCCTATCTTGCCAGGCCGACAGCGGTTCTCGTGGCCAGGCCAGGCGGCGGCCTGGCCTGGCCACGAGGGGCTACACCGTCGCGTCGACCGAGTCGGCGGAGTCGGCGGCGGCAGCGGCGTGCGCCCTCGGGACGATCAGCACGGGCCGGTCCGAGATGTGCAGCAGCCGCAGCACCACGCTGCCGAACGGGATCCTGGGCAGGTCGTGCGAGGTCGCGGAGCCGACGATGATCATCCGGGCGTCAGTCTCACCGGCAGCGATATCGATCGCCTTGGCGATGTGGCCCACCGGGGTCTTGCGCACGTCGGCCTCGGCCGTCACGCCGCCCGCCTTGAGTCGATCAACAACATCGCTGACGATCTTCTCGCCCTCGCCGTCCGCGCAGTCGACCTGGATCCTGCCGAACCGGCCGACGGCAAACTCGTGCACGTGCAGAACGACGACCCGGTCGCCTGTTCCGGTCGCGAGGTCGCGGGCCAGGTCCGTCGCGGCCTCGGTGTGGCTCGTCGTATCGACGGCCAGCAGGATTGTGTTAGTCATCTCGCCATCTCCTCAGGTCTTAGAGCACCCTGCCGTGGCACCAGGTCGAGGGCGCGTGCCGCGGAACGGTGCCACTTCACACGGTAAGCCCGTGACCGATGACACTAAAGGGCCCAAAGTCCGCCAAGCAGCCGCCGATCGACCCGGGATCATGCCGCTGGCCGGGTGACGTGCACGCGGGAGCGCTACCGGCCCGACGCCGCGCGCTGGCCGACCGGGCCGGCCGCTCCGGCCGCACTGGTGCCGACCGGGTCGCCAGCCATCAGCTGGTAGCCGGTGACCACCTCAGCGGTGATCGTGATCACATCGTCCATCGCGCCGGTAATCCACGGGCGCAGCCTCTCCCGGTACCGTGCGGCCGCGTTCTCGTCGGTCAGCAGCCTGGCCGTCCCGGTCACGATCACGCTCCAGCCGAGCTGAGTCTGCGAGTCGATGCAGTCGGCCTCGTACGCGACCTCGAGGCCGCCGTGACCCGCGGCCGCGGTGATCGCCGCGCCCGAGGTCAGCCGGACGATCACCGACTCGCCCTCCACGAGATGGTTAACCGGCCTGATCGCCGGGATCCCGTGCGGGGCGAAGACCAGCCGCCCGATCCGGACGCTTCCGAGCAGGTCGAGCGCCTTGGTCCTGGAAATCTGCTGTAGCCACCTGTGCTCGTCCACGGACTCACCTCCGAATCGCGCGCCTGCCTTCAATCTGCCGGGCAGGCCGCCGGCGAGTTAGAGGCGAAAGACCTTGCGGGCGGAGCCAACGTCCCGGGCTGCCCGGGCCCCATGCCGCGTGCGCAGAACGGGACCGTGCGGGCATGCTTGTGCTGACGACCCCGCGGTTGGTGGAGGCTGGCATGGGCGACTGTTATCGGCGACGGCGATGACCGCCGAGGCTGACGAGGCGGCCGCGGCAGCCGAGCATGACGACGGCGTCTACGCGCTGCTGACCGACGGGACCACGGTCCTGATCAGGCCCGCCAGGCCGCAGGACGCCGACGCCGTGCGCCAGATGCACGCGGCGATGTCGCCGGACAACGCCTACCTGCGCTTCTTCAGCATCAGCCCGCTCGCGGCCGAGCGCGAGGCCAAGCGGGTCTGCCGGCCGGCCGATGCCGACCACTGCGCGCTGCTGGCCTGGCTCGGCTCTCAGCTGGTGGGCGTCGCCAGCTACGAGCCGACCGGCAAGCCGGGCATCGCCGAGATCGCGTTCGCGGTCAGCGACCACATGCACGGCCGCGGGGTGGCGACCCTGCTCCTCGATCACCTTGTCTCGATCGCCAGGCTGCGCGGCCTGCGGGCGTTCACCGCGGAGACGCTCGCCGACAACGTCGCCATGCTGCGGGTCTTCGCCAACGCCGGCCTCGCGGCGAAGCGGCAGCTGTCCGAGGGCGTGGTCGAGACCACGTTCCCGCTGCCGGCTGACGAGGCCGACCGGCGGCTGCAGAGCTACCTCGACACGGTCGCGATGCGAGAGCAGCTCGCCGACGTCGCCAGCCTGCGCCACCTGCTGCAGCCGTCCTCGGTCGCGGTCGTCGGCGCGAGCCGCAAGCCGAGCCGGATCGGCCACGCGATCTTGCGCAACATAGTCTCGGCGGGCTTCGCCGGGCGGCTGTACGCGGTCAACCCGCATGCCAAGTCGGTCGCCGGGATCACCTGCTACCCGGCCGTCGCCGACCTGCCAGAGCCACCCGACGTGGCGGTGATCGCCGTCCCCGCCGACGCCGTCAACGAGGTGGCGCAGGAATGCGGCAAGCGGGGCGTCCGGGCGCTGATCGTGGTCACCTCGGGCCTCGGCGCCGAGAACGGCTCGGCGCTGCTGGCCACCTGCCGCGGTTACGGCATGCGCCTGGTCGGCCCGAGCTGCTTCGGCATCGCCGTGCCGTCCATCGGGCTGAACGCGACGTTCGCCAGCACCGAGCCGCCGGCCGGCACCGCGGGCCTGGTGGTCCAGTCGGGCGGCATTGGCGTCGCCGTGCTCGAGCACCTGTCCAGGCTGGGGATCGGCGTCTCCTCGTTCGCCTCGGTGGGCGACAAGTACGACGTGTCGAGCAACGACCTGCTGATGTGGTGGGAGCAGGATGGCACGACCAGGCTGGGCGTGCTGTACGTGGAGTCCTTCGGCAGCCCGCGCAGGTTCGCCCAGACGGCCAGGCGGGTGGGCATGCGGTTCCCCGTGCTGACCGTGATCGGCGGCCGGTCCGCGGCCGGCCAGCGCGCGACCGCGTCGCTCACCGCCGTCGCGGCCACCCCGCTGATCACCCAGGAGGCGCTGTTCGAACAGGCCGGCGTGGTAGCCACCACCAGCCTCGGCGAGCTGGTCGACACCGCCGCCCTGCTCGCCACCCAGCCGCTTCCGGCCGGGAACCGGGTCGGCATCATCTCCAACGCCGGCGGGGCCGGAGTGCTCGCCGCCGACGCGTGCGGCGACGCCGGCCTGAGAGTGGCCGTCCTGTCCGAGCCTTCGCAGCAGCGGCTGCGGCGGCTGCTGCCCGGCGGCGCCGCGGTGGCCGGCCCGGTCGATACCACGGCGGCGGTCACCCAGCGGACCTTCCGGCTGGCGCTCGAGCGGATGGCCAGGGACGACGGGGTGGACGCACTGATGGTGCTCACCGTGCCGACGGCGCTCGGCCACCTCGGCCCGGCGATCGCGAAGGCGGACGTGACCAAGCCGGTGGTCGCGGTCATGCTCGACCAGCGCGAGTCGGTCACGCTGCTGCGCCGGGGGGACGGCGGGACCGACGAGGACGGCGACGCCGACCAGGCCGACCGCCTCATCCCTGCCTACCTGTACCCGGAGGGCGCGGCCCGCGCACTCGGGCGCGCCGTGCGGTACAGCGCCTGGCGCTCGGGCAGCCACGGTCACATCCCCGAACTCGACGGCATCAGGGCGCGAGACGCCCGGCAGCTGGTCGACAGCTTTCTCGCCGAGCACCATCTCGGCGGCTGGCTCCCGGCCGAACAGGTCAGCGAGCTGCTCGCCTGCTACGGCATCGCACTGGCGCCCACGGCGAAGATCGCGGACGCTGACGACGCAGGCGGCGGCGTCGAGGTGCTGGTCGGCGTGGTGCACGAGCCGGTGTTCGGCCCGCTGGTGGTCTTCGGCCTCGGCGGCGCGGCCACCGACGTGCTCGATGACCGCGCGGCCAGGCTGACCCCGCTGACCGACGTGGACGCCACCGAGATGATCCGCGGCATCAGGGGCGCGCCGCTGCTGCTCGGCCACCGCGGCAGCACCCCGGTCAGCGTCGCCGCGCTCGCTGAGGTGCTGCTGCGAGTGTCGCGGCTGGCCGACGAGGTACCCGAGATCGCCGAGCTCGACCTGGATCCGGTGATCGCCAAACGCGACGGCGCCTTCCCGGTGGACGCTCGGATCAGGGTCGTGCCCGCCGAGCCCGCCGACCCGTTCCTGCGCCGGCTCCGCTAGCCTCCAGGGCAGGTGCGCGGGCCCGTGCGGGCACCGGCTCGTCCGGACACGGCCGAAGGTCCCCTCCGACCGGGCGCAATGCCTCTGAGCGGCCGGCGCGGCGGTGACCGAAGCTGAAGGTATCGGCGGGATCTGCAATTCTCCGCCGTTATCGCCCTAGGAGGTCGTGATGTCTGGAACGCGCGAGAGCGCACCCCCCCGGATAGTGGTCGCGGTGGACGGATCAGGTCCGTCGGTCGAGGCACTGCGCTGGGCCGTGCACCAGGCTGAGCTGTGCAACGGGGTCGTGGATGCCGTCATCGCCTGGGAGTTCCCGATGGCCGCCGGCGGCCTCGGCTGGGCGCCGACCTCCGGCCTGGACGATACCGACTACGCCGAGCTGGCCGCCAAGGCGCTCAGCGCCGCGGTCGAGCAAGTCGGCCCGCCGCCCGGCGTTATCGTCAACCAGGTCGTCGAGGACGGCAACGCCGCGCAGGTGATACTGGACGCGGCGAAGGACGCGGACCTGCTTGTCGTCGGCAACCGCGGCCATGGCGGGTTCACCGACGCGCTGATCGGATCGGTCAGCGCCCGCTGCGTGCACCATGCCAAGTGCCCGGTCGTGGTCGTGCACGGGCGCAAGCACGCCGGCTGACCCAGCCGCCAGCCGCAAGGCCGCTAGCCGGCCAGCAGGATGCCGAGGAACAGGGCGGACAGCGCGGTCAGCCCGGTGAGCGCGCCCCAGATCGCCAGGCCGGCCGTGGTCTTGGACCTGGCATGCAGCGCCGCGCTGATCCCGGACGCGGCCACCACCGCGAGCTTGACGATCAGCGTGGTCCGGTAGGCAGGCGTCATCGGGCCGATCGCGGCGATGTTCCAGATCCCGGTGATGATCAGCACGCCGTAGGCGGGCCAGGCCACCAGGTTGAACCTGCGGGCCGCGACCCGCGGGGCGTCGGGCCCCTGGCGGCGCAGCGCGGGGACCAGCGCGGCGAGCGTGATCTGGCCGCCCACCCAGACCGTCGCCGCCAGCACGTGCAGGAACAGCCGGACGGTGTCCCAGCTGACCGAGAGCACGGCGGGCGGCGCTCAGCGGCTCAGCGGGACGGACGGCACGCATCGGACCCTACCGGCGGCGGAGCCGGGCCGCGCGGCGATCCGCGGCGGCGGAGCCTGCGCACATGGCAGGGCCAGCCAGGGGAGAGGCCGTCCGCCCTGACTGGCCCTGCGCACCGGGATGAACGCGCTCGGACTGGTTATGCCGTCTGGCGGGTGTCCTTCGCCACACCGGCCGCCGGGCCGGGTCCCGGCTCGGGCGGCTTCTGCGAGCGGTACCAGGACCGCCAGACCAGCCGGTACACCGGGATCACCCGCGGGATGTCGCGCAGCCCGGGGATGAACGGCACGAACAGCAGCAGCAGGGTGCCGATCCCGGTCAGGTACACCGCCCAGACGTCCACGCTGGCCGAGGACTGGAACGGCCCGACGTGGTACCACAACTGGTACAGCCACAGCCACGGCTGGCCCGGGTAGCTGCCGGTCTCGTTCATGACGCCCCACTGGTCACCGGTGAGATGCGCATGGTCGGCCTGCCTGTTGTAATAGCCGCCGTCGGCGATGAACAGCAGCGGCTTGGTGAAGTCGGTCCCGTAGAACTGGCGCTGCGCGAGCAGGTCGGCGTCGAGGGCGCCGCTCTTGGCCATGGCGAGCTCCCAGTACATCATCACCGGAACCGGGCCGGCGGCCGGGAGCGCCAGCTTGCCGTTGTTGAACGGGATCTTCTTCGCCCCAGGCGCGGTGGCCTTGTCGTAGGCCGCCGCCCACGTGACCTGCTGCGCGGCCGACGCGCTGGCGTAGGTGTTCAGCGCGGCCGCCAGGGCCGGCGTGGTCTTGGCCAGCGAGGTGAGCGGGGTCACCACGAAGTCCTTGCCTGAGTTGATCGGCTGGGTGATCCCCGCCAGCTTCTGCCAGCTGACGGGGCCGACCTGCTGGAGCTGCCCGGTCCCGTGGTTGTAGGGCTGGCCGTAGTCGGCGGACTCCGCAGTGCCGTCGAGCTCGGTCGACGCGGTGTTGACGAAGCCGTGCGGGTCGATCCTGGCCCAGGTCTGGATCGTCAGCGGCGGCACGTCGGGCGAGGAGAGCACCCCGGCCATGATGAGCGTGATCGCGCCGACGATCACCGTGGCGATCGTGCCCTCCTTGATGATGTCGTAGCGGCGGTTCGGGCCGCGCCACGGCCCGGCGTCGGCGGCTGCCGCCGCCTTGCGTGCCTGCCGGCCCCTGGCCGCCTGCTCGGGCAGCGGGTGGCTGACGCCGCGGATCCGCACCAGCACGACGTGCCAGCCGATGATCGCGACCAGGACGATCGGCATGAGCACGATGTGCCACATGAACATCTGGCCGAAGTTCATCGCGTTCCAGATGGCGCCGACGCCCACGGCGTTGAACGCGTCCTTGCCGTTGGTGGCGATCCACTGGGAGTCGAAGTTCTGCTGGGACAGGTAGCCGGTGAAGCACGTCACGATCGACGCCATGAAGGCGATCACGCCGGTGATCCAGGTCATGGCGCGCCGGCCGCGCCACGCAGCCATCCAGAACTTGCCCCACAGGTGGATGACCAGGAAGGCCATGAACAGCTCTACCGACCACAGGTGGACGCTGTTAAAGAAGTGGCCGACGGCGTTGTAGTGCCACCAGTCCGAGCCGCCGAGCGCCAGCCCGATGCCCGAGACGATCACGATCGCGAGCGCGACCAGGCTGGCGACCCCGAAGGTGTAGATCCACGAGGCGACGTAGGCGGGCTGGCGGTCGGGGAGCAGCTTCTTCGGCGGCAGCAGCCTCGCGGCCCTGGTCCGCACCCGCGCGGTCCACATGCCGGCGTCGCCGGGCTCAGGAGCCGCCGCGGCGACCGCCGGATCCTCGGCCGCGTCGCTGTCCTCGGCGGGCGGGAGGTCCGCCGAGGCCTTGTGCGGGAAGCGGAGCATCAGGGCTGCGCCGAAGATGACGATCATCACGATGATGACGATCAGGTTCGCCTTGGTGATGTCGATGAACGACCACTGCAGCGGACTCGTGGGCTGATTCAGGTTGAAAGCCAGTGGTCCCGCGTGGCTGAGGGCGATGGGGTCCATCTCTAGCTCCTGGAAGTTCGGATGTGGCCGGCCTGGGCGCGCCAGGTTTCCTCAACTGTGGCCGCGCGCGGCAATGGATTGCAGGGATTTCGGTCACGTGCGGCAGGGACCTTGGTCCCAAGAACTACGGTGATAGCCGGATATGGACTAGTCAATGGTGGAATCCAGGGAAGAAAGGAGTCCCCGCCGGCCATGGCCGGCGGGGACTCCTTCGTGCCGAGCCCTTCGAGAGGGCCTGTGCGCAGGTCAGGCCGTCTGGGCCCGCACGCGGTGGGACACCTTCGCCAGCACCTCGGCGCCCTCGGGCACCCGGCG
>DATIZP010000008.1:0-20856 GCA_035517035.1 Streptosporangiaceae bacterium
ACCGAGCAGGTCTCGATCTTCGACCACGAGACGCTCGCCGGGCTCGCCGCAGACGCAGGCCTGGACCCCGACGAGGCGGCCAAGGTGCTGGCGGGCGAGGAGTACGGGCCGGCCGTGGACGCCGACGAGGCGATGGCCAGCCAGCTTGGCGTCACCGGGGTTCCGTTCTTCGTGTTTCACCGCCGTTACGGCATCTCCGGTGCGCAGCCGGCGGCCGCCATCGTGCAGGTGCTCGACCGGGCCTGGGCCGACGCATCTCCGGCCTGAGCGCCCCACTGGCCTACCCGGCCGCCGCCGCCACCATGGCAGAGGTCGACTCATTACCCTCTAGCGTTTCACAAATCTACTCAAAAAGGTCGTGATCATGACGCTACCCGATGAGAAGTGACACGAGCGGGTGAGAAGTGCGGGCGGGCGGGCGGGGGTGGTCAGCCGTAGAACAGGCGCTCCATCACCGCGCGGGCGCGGCGGGCGGCGCGGCGCCAGTCCTGCACCATGTCCTGCGCCGCATCCGGGCGGTAGCCGAGTAGTCGCGCGGTGGCGGCCAGCTCGGGTCGCCGGGTCGGCAGCACGTCGGCGGGGCGGCCGGTCACCAGCATCACCGCGTTCCTGATCCGGGTGGCGAGCAGCCAGGACGCGCCGAGCGCCGCGGCGTCGCCCGCCGCGAGCAGGCCGGCCTCGCTGGCCGCGTCCAGGGCCGCCACGGTGCGGGTAGTGCGCAGGCCTGGAACGGTGCCCGCGTGGGTGAGCTGCAGCAGCTGGGCCACCCACTCGGTGTCGCTGAGCCCGCCGGGGCCCAGCTTGACGTGCATGGCGGGGTCGATGCCGCGCGGCATCCGCTCGGCCTCCATCCGGGCCTTGATCCGCTTGATCTCGCGTACCGCCTGGTCGGCAATGCCGCCTGGCGGATATCGGACCTCGTCGGCCATCGCGGTGAACTCGGCGCCCAGTGCCAGGTCACCGGCCGCCGGGCTGGCGCGCAGCAGAGCCTGCATCTCCCAGGGCTGGGCCCAGCGGTCGTAGTAGCTTCGGTAGGCACCCAGGGTGCGCACCAGCGGTCCCTGCCGGCCCTCGGGCCGAAGGCCAGCGTCGATCTGCAGCGACGGGTCGGGACCTGGCCTGCCGAGCAGACGACGCAGCTCCTCGGCCACGGCGTGCGCCGCCCTGGTGGCGGTTTCCTCGTCCGCGCCGGGCAACGGCTGGTACACGAACAGCACGTCGGCGTCGCTGGCGTAGCCCATCTCGTGCCCGCCGAACCGGCCCATGCCGACCACGCAGATCCTGGCCGGCAGCTCCCCCGCCGAGCCCTCCACCTTCCGGCGCGCCACGTCGAGCGCCGCGTCCACGGTCACCGCGGTCACGGTGCCCAGCGCGTCAGCCACCCCGGTGACGTCCAGCCTGCCCAGCAGGTCGGCCGCGGCGGTGCGGAACAGCTCGCGACGGCGCAGCGCGAGCAGGCCGGCCACGGCCCGATCCACGTCGGCCGGGCCGGCGTGCCGCCTGGCGAAGGCGTGCGCCTCGGCCCGCAGGGCCGACTCGGGCTGCGGCGCGAGCCGCGCGTCATCGCCGAGCATCGCGACAGCCTCGGGCGCGCGCAGCAGCAGGCCGGTGGCATACGAGCCCGATGCGAGCAGCCTGGCCATCCTGGCCGCCACCGCGGTGTCGTCCCTGAGCAGTCGCAGGTACCAGGGCGAGCGGCCGAGCGCCTCGCTGACCTGGCGGAAGGCGAGGAGGCCTGCGTCGGGCCTCGGCGCGTCGGCGAACCAGCCGAGCATCGCCGGCAGCAGTGCGCGCTGGATCGCTGCCCTTCTCGTCACGCCCGTGGTCAGCGCCTCGATGTGGCGCAGCGCGCCGGCCGGGTCGGCGTAACCGAGCGCCTCGAGCCGGTCGGCGGCGGCCTGCGAGGTCAGCCTCATCACGTCGCCGGGCAGCCGGGCGACCGCATCGAGCAGGGGGCGGTAGAACAGCTTCTCGTGCAGCTCCCTGACCGCCGCCGCGTGGGTGCGCCACTGTGCCGTCAGGTCGGCGGCCGGGTCGGCGACGGTCGCGGCGGCGGGCGGCGGCAGGTAGCCGTTGGCGCGCAGCGCCCGACCGAGCTGGCGCAGCACCCCCTGTTCGGTCGGCAGCGAGTGGGTGCGGCGCAGCTGGCGTAGCTGCAGCAGGTGCTCGACGGCACGCAGGAACCGGTATGCCTGCGCCAGGCTGGCCGCGTCGTGCCGGCCCACGTACCCGCCGTCGGCCAGGGCCGCGAGCGCGGGCAGCGTGGCCGGATCGCGCAGCGAGTCGTCGGCCCTGCCGTGCACGAGCTGTAGCAGCTGGACGGCGAACTCGATGTCGCGCAGCCCGCCGGGGCCAAGCTTGAGCTCACGGCCGGCCTCGTCGGCGGGCAGGCTGGCCAGCACCCGGCGGCGCATGGCCTGGACGTCGGCCACGAAGTCCTCCCGCTGCGCCGCCTGCCATACCAGCGGGGAGACCGTGTCCAGATAGGCGCGGCCGAGCTCCGCGTCCCCGGCCACGGGCCTTGCCTTCAGCAGCGCCTGGAACTCCCAGGTCTTCGCCCAGCGCTGGTAGTAGGCCCGGTGACTGGCCAGGGTGCGGACGAGCGGGCCGTCGCGGCCCTCGGGCCGCAGGTTCGGGTCGACGGGGAACAGCGCGCCCTCCGGCCCGGTGTCCGAGCACGCCCTGATCATCGACCTGGCGAGCTGCGAGGCGGTGCGTAGCGCCGCGGCCTCGCCGTCCGCGCCGTCCGGTCGGCCGTCGGCCGGCTCAGCGACGAAGATCACGTCGACGTCGCTGGCGTAGTTGAGCTCCCGGGCACCGCACTTGCCCATCGCGATCACCGCCAGGCGGCACGGTACCGCGTCGGCCGGCAGCTGCGCACGGGCCAGGCCGAGCGCCGCCTCGAGGGCCGCTCCGGCCAGGTCGGCGAGTTCGGCCATGACCTGGTCGAGCGTGGCCGCGCCGGTCAGGTCCCGTGCCGCCAGCATGAGGAGCCGGCGCCGGTAGGCCACCCGCAGCGCGCCGGGCCCGTCCGCCGCCGCCGCCAGCTCGGCCCGAAGCTCGCCCGGGGTCGGCGCCGCGCCGCCTTGCGCCCCGGCGAGCAGCCGCCAGTCATCACCATGCCGGCGCAGGTGCTCAGCCAGCGCCGTGCTCATGCCAAGCACCCGCGTCAGCCGCAGCAGCAGGTCGGGATCGGCGCTCAGCGCCTCGATCAGCGGCCCTGCGTCCGGCAGCCTGGCCAGCCCGGCCAGGGCCTGGTCAGGATCGGCAGACCCGGCCAGCGCCGCGACGATCGGCGCGTCCGCGCCGAGCGCGTCGAGCCCGAGCCGGGAGGCCAGCAGGCCGGCCGCGGCGCCGGCATCGGCGAATCCCAGCCCGGCCAGCCGTCCGGCCAGCGTCGCCCCGCGCGGCATGCCCACGCGAGAACGCTATCGACACGGGCCACCGGCCGGACAGGGTTGACCGCGCGTTCGGCGCGGTCCTGGAGGCGCAGGGCATGGTGTTCCTCGGCTAGGCCCCCGACCCGTGCTGGCCGAGCGCGCTGTCGGCCAGCACGGGTCGGCGACCTCGGGCCCGAGCCTGCCTTGCCGCCTGGCCCGGTTGCCGAGAACCCAGAACGCCAGCCCCAGGGCAATCAGCACGGCGAACGAGCCGAGCGTGACCGCTTCGAAGAAGGTCCTGGACACGCCCCAGCTCGGCCGGCGTGGCACCATTAGACCGGACATTCGGTCAATCTGGCCACAGTCGCAGGCAATCTCCTCAGCTCAGCAGCAGCACGGCGTACGCGGCGAGCCAGTGCTCGACCATGTAGTGGTCGCCGACCACGTGCGGCAGCGCGGCGTCGGCATGCAGGCGAGCCGCCGCCAGGGCCGACCCGATCCGCTCGTCCCCGGCCGGCAGGCTCTCGGCCAGCCTGCGCCAGCACCAGGCACGGCTGGCGTTCAGCCCGTGCAGGTGCGCGATCTGCCCATCGCTGGAGTCCGAGACCTCGGCCGGGGTGAACAGCGACGCCGGCCGGCCGTCCGCGATGCCCGGGAGGAACGCGGCCAGCCAGGCCGCGAACTCCTCGGCAGGCAGCAGGCTCGCCATCAGCTCGGCCTCGGTCAGCGCCGGGGACAGGAAGTCGGCACCGGACGGCTCCCAGGCCGCCGGATAGTCCGCGTCGGCGCCGTACCAGCGGCGTGCGGTGGCGGCGATCGCGTCGGCCAGCCGCCGGTCCCCGGCCGCGGCGCGGTCGAGGGCCTGCGGCAGCGACCTGGACAGCGCGAACGCGGTGTTCGGGTGGACCCCGTACCTGACCGGATAGGTGGCCTTGGGCAACCAGCGAAGGAACCGGTCGGTCACCGTGTCGGCCAGCGGCGCCATGGCCGCCGACCAGCGCCTGCCGTCGGGGTCGTCGAGCGCGGCCGCCTCGTGCACCAGGGCAAGCGCCCAGCCCCAGCCGTACCGTCCCGGCGAGTCGGGCCCGGCGACGTAGGCGGCCTCCGCGGCGAGCCCGTCGGCGGCGAACTGGCGGTCGAGCGTGGCCCTGATCTCCTCGCCCGGCACCGCCTGCGGTGCGATCCGCAGCAGCCGGATCAGCAGCCAGTGCATCTCCACGCAGGAGTGCCAGTCGTAGCTGCCATAGAACACCGGGTTGCGCCCGGCGGGCCGGACGGGAAAGTCGCCGGGGCCGGCCATGACGTGGTTGATGCCGTTGGGAAACTCGCGGCCGATGTTCGCGATCGCGACCCGCACGTACACCGCGGCATGGCTGGCGAGGATCTCATGCCACGGCGTGGCGCCGGTCACGATGACGTTCCCTTCGCTGGTCACCGGCTCGCGGTATGCGGGGACACGGGCTGGCGGAGCACCGGCTGGCGCAGGTGCAGCAGCCGGTCAACCAGCGCGGGCAGCTTGCCGAGGTCCGCGAGGACGGGCTGGGCGACGCCGCCCACGGTGATCGAGTCTCCGGTGCATCCGTACCTGCTCACGACCACCGCCGGGTGCCCGGCGACCGGCCGGAAGGCGAGGCGGTAGGTGACCGTGATGAGCGGACAGAACACAACCTGACGCGGTGAGGCCGGCTGGCTGTTCAGCAGCGCCACGAGCCGGGCGATGACCGCGGCGGAGGCGAAGGTCCTGACGACCGTGTGCGTCGCCACTCCGGCCACGAACGCCGTGATCCGCACCGAGCTAAAGTCCGCGGCGATCAGGTGCTCGGCGGCCGACCTTGCCGGGTACCAGATCACCTGGGCGTCCGAGCGCAGCAGCGCGTGCCCGCCTGGTCCGCGCACGACGGTGTCGGTCAGGTTGAGGGACTCGATGCCCCACGGCGTCTTCCTCGGCACGAACGTCAGGTCACGCTCGATGACGCCGCCGCTCGACGAACGGCCGGCGCCCTGCAGCGTCATCCCGCTCGGGGCGTGTGCCCGCAGGTAGCGGAGGGCCGCGGTCACCGACATGGGCAGCCGGTTCAGCTGGTACCTGTCCACGTAATCCTTCGCGGCCATCGCGCTGCCCGGCCGGCGCAGCTGGGACGGCAGCGGTCGCTGCGGCAGCCGCAGCGCGCCCGCCGGCAGCCGCAGCTTGGCGAGCAGCCGGGTGGCGATCTGCTCCGATCCGGCCCGCGTCTGCCACGGCGGCCCGTGATGGCTCGTCGTGGTCACGCCTGTCGGATGGCTGCCGGTGCCTGACGCCGGGACGGTGCCGCACGCTGCCGTGAACGCCAGCACGACCAGCCCGGCGACTGCCAGCCGCACGGGCATCCGCGCGAGCGTCCGCGCGGACGAGGGTTCCGATCCGTTGCCGCGTCGCATGACTGCCTCCTTGGGGCGGGCCGACCATTGATTATCCCGGCCTTCACCCCTTTGGACGTCGGTGCCCGCGGCGCCGTTCCACCGGCGGCGGCACCGATCACAGCACCGACAGGTAACGGTCGAGCTCGAATTCGGTCACCTGGCGACGGTACTCCTGCCATTCCTCGCGCTTGTTGCGCAGGAAGAAGTCGAAGACGTGCTCGCCAAGCGTCTCGGCGACGAGCTCGCTGGTCTGCATCACGTTGCAGGCGTCAGACAGGCTCTGCGGCAGCGGCGCGATGCCGAGCGCCCGCCGCTCGGCGGCGGTGAGAGCCCAGACATCGTCCTCGGCGCCCGGCGGCAGCTCATAGCCCTGCTCGATCCCCTTCAGGCCAGCGGCGAGAATGACAGCGAAGGCCAGGTAGGGGTTGCAGGCCGGGTCGAGCGAGCGGAACTCGATCCTGGTCGCATTCCGCTTCTTCGGCTTGTACATGGGCACCCGGATCAGCGCTGACCTGTTGTTGTGCCCCCAGCAGATATAGGCGGGCGCCTCGCCGCCCGCTCCGGCGATCCGCTCGGCGCCGCCCCACAGCCGCTTGTAGGAGTTCACCCACTGGTTGCAGACGGCGGTGACCTCGGCGGCGTGCGCGAGCAGCCCGGCGATAAAGGCCCGGCCAACCTTGGACAGCTGGAACTCGCCGCCGGGGTCGTAGAACGCGTTGCGGTCGCCCTCGAACAGCGACATGTGGGTGTGCATGCCCGAGCCCGGGTACTCGGTGAACGGCTTGGGCATGAAGGTCGCGTAGACCCCCTCGTCCAGCGCCACCTCCTTCATCGCGAGCCGGAACGACATGATGTTGTCCGCGGTGCTCAGCGCGTCGGCGTAGCGCAGGTCGATCTCCTGCTGGCCAGGCGCGCCCTCGTGGTGGCTGAACTCCACCGAGATGCCCATGTTCTCGAGCATCGTGATCGCTGACTTGCGGAAATCGTGCGCGATCTGGTGCGGCGTGTGGTCGAAGTAGCCGCCCTGGTCGATCGGCCGTGGCTTCTGGCCGGGCTCCGGCCGCTCCCTGAGCAGGAAGAACTCGATCTCGGGGTGGGTGTAGAAGGTGAAGCCGAGGCTGGCGGCCTTGGCCAGGGTGCGCTTCAGCACGTACCGCGGGTCGGCGTGCGAGGGCGAGCCGTCGGGCAGCAGGATGTCGCAGAACATCCGCCCCACCCCGGCCGGGTCGTCGCGCATCGGCATCAGCTGGAAGGTCGACGGGTCCGGCTTGGCGATCATGTCGGCCTCGTAGACCCGGGAGAAACCCTCCACCGCCGAGCCGTCGAACCCGATCCCCTCGGCGAACGCGCCCTCAAGCTCGGCCGGGGCCACCGCGACCGACTTCAGGTAGCCCAGCACGTCGGTGAACCACAGCCGGACGAACCTGATGTTGCGCTCCTCGAGCGTGTGCAGCACGAACTGCTCTTGCCTGTCCACCTCGCCAGTCTGCCCGGTGCGTGTTTCCAACCTGTAACGCGACCCGCCAGAACGGGCGCCCAGAGTTCACGGCGCCCGGTCAGGCCAGCCCGGCAAGAACCGCCACCGCGAGCGGTTGCGGCCGGATCTAAGCTGATCTGGTGCCGCAGCTGAGGATCGCGCTCGCCCAGGTGAACTCCACTGTGGGCGATCTTGACGCCAACAGCGCCGCCATCGTGAGCTGGACCGAGCGGGCCGTGGCCGCGGGGGCGTCGGTGGTGGTGTTCCCCGAGATGATGCTGACCGGCTACCCGGTGGAGGACCTCGCGCTCCGGGCATCGTTCGTCAGCGCGTCGATCGAGGCCCTGCGGCGGACCGCGGCCGAACTCGGCCAGCGCGGGCTGGGCGGGGTGGCCGTGGTCACCGGCTACCTGGACCGCCAGGCCGGACTGGCGCCCCGGGTGGGGCTGCCGGCCGGAGCGCCGAGGGACGGGGCCGCGGCGCTGCACGACGGTGCCGTGGTGGTCACCTCGGCCAAGCACCACCTGCCGAACTATGGCGTGTTCGACGAGTACCGCTACTTCGTGCCCGGCGACGTGCTGCCGGTGCTCAGGCTGACCGCGGGATCCGGCGAGCCCGTCGACGTCGCCGTGGCGATCTGCGAAGACTTGTGGCAGGAGGGCGGGCCCGTGGCCGTGGCCAGGCAGGCAGGAGCGGGCCTGCTTGTGGTGCCCAACGCCTCGCCGTACGAGCGCGGCAAGGTCGACGCCAGGCTCGCGCTGTGCCGCCGCCGGGCGGCCGAGGCAGGCGCGCCGCTGGCCTACGTGAACCTGGTCGGCGGCCAGGACGAGCTGGTGTTCGACGGCGCCTCGATCGTGGTGGCCGCCGACGGCCGACTGCTCGCCCGCGGCCCGCAGTTCGAGCAGGCCCTGATCGTCGTCGACGTGCCGGTGCGCGCGGCGGGCGGCGGCCAGGACGGCGGCTCGGCCGGGAATGCGTCCGGGGACGCGGTCGGCGACGCGCGGGACGGTACCGCGATGACGATCAGGCGGGTGGTGCTGCCGGGAGCGCCGCCGCCGGGTCAGGCGCCGCCCGGGCCCGCCGACGGCCCGGTCTGGCCGCTGCTTGACGACCTGGCCGAGGTGTACGGCGCGCTGGTGCTCGGCACTCGGGATTACGTCACCAAGAACGGCTTCCGCTCGGTGATCTGCGGGCTGTCCGGCGGCATCGACTCCGCGCTCACCGCCACGATCGCGGCCGACGCGATCGGGCCCGACCGGGTGCACGTGGTGCTCATGCCGAGCGACTATTCATCGGAGCACTCGGTCGCCGATGCCGCCGACCTGGTCAAGCGGCAGGGCCTGCACGCCAGGACCGTGCCGATCGCACCGATGGTGGCCGCGTTCGGCACGGACCTGGAGCTTGACGGCCTCGCCGCGGAGAACCTGCAGGCCAGGATCCGGGGCATGATCTTGATGTCGCTGTCCAATGCCGAGGGTCACCTGGTGCTGACCACGGGGAACAAGAGCGAGATCGCGACCGGGTACTCCACCCTGTACGGCGATTCCGCGGGTGGCTTCGCCCCGATCAAGGACGTGCCCAAGACCCTGATCTGGCGGCTGGCCTCGTGGCGCAACCAGCACGCGGCCGCCGGCGGGCAGGACCCGCCGATCCCGGAGAACTCGATCGTCAAGCCGCCGAGCGCCGAGCTTCGGCCGGGTCAGCTGGACACCGACTCGCTGCCCGACTACGCGGTGCTCGACCCGGTGCTCGACGACTACGTGGAGAAGGACATGGGCTCGGCCGAGCTGATCGCGGCCGGCCACGACCCGGCCCTGGTGCAGCGCGTGATCGCGCTGGTCGACCATGCCGAGTACAAGCGCAGGCAGTACCCGCCGGGACCCAAGATCACCGCGAAGAACTTCGGCAGGGACCGCAGACTGCCGATCACCAACCGGTGGCGGGAGCCGTTCGGGCGGTAGCCGTTCGGGCGGCAGCCGTTCGGGCGGCAGCCCGGGCGGGGTGGCGCGAAGGGTAAAGTCGCCACCTGGCGGCAGGCCGGGTTGAGCGAATGGCGGGAAGGCCGGATACTTGGACGGTCCCAACCAGACGCCAGATATCCGAAAGGCCCTATTCGGAGGCGATCAGTGAGCGGCGAGGTGCTTCCGGCCATCGGCGACTTCCCGCCCGGCGCCCGGATCGCCAGCTACCAGATCGAGCAGCTCATCGGGCGTGGCGGCATGGCGACCGTCTACCGGGCCACCGACGTGCGGCTCGGCCGCCAGGTTGCACTCAAGGTGCTCGCGTCGCAGCTGGTCAGGGACGACGCCTTCCGGCAGCGGTTCATCCAGGAGTCACGGTCGGGCGCTTCCGTGGACCACCCCAACGTGATCCCGGTCTTCGAGGCCGGCGAGGCCGACGGCGTGCTGTTCATCGCCATGCGCTACGTGGCCGGCCAGGACGTCCGTGCGCTGATCGAGCGCGAGGGTCGGCTGCGGCCGAGCCGGGTGGTCAGCATCGTCACCCAGGTCGCGTCGGCCCTTGACGCTGCGCACGCTCGCGGCCTGATCCACCGAGACGTCAAGCCGGCCAACATGCTGATCGCCTCGGCCGACACTGCTGCCACCCCTGACCACGTGTACCTGTCCGACTTCGGGCTGAGCAAGGTGACGGTCTCGGCACACAGCCTGACCGGTACCGGGCAGTTCCTCGGCACCATCGACTACATGTCGCCCGAGCAGGTCGAGGGTCGCCCGGTAGACGGCCGCACCGACCTGTACGCGCTGGCCTGCGCGGCCTTCGAGATGCTCACCGGCGAGCCGCCGTTCCGGCGAGAGCAGAACCTGGCGGTGATGTGGGCCCAGGTCTCCACTCCGCCGCCGTCGGTGCGCGTGCTGCGGCCCGAACTGCCAGCGCAGGTGGACCAGGTGCTTGCCAAGGCGCTGGCCAAGTCGCCCGCGGACCGGCAGTCGAGCTGCCTGGAGTTCGCCGCCGAGCTTCGGGCTGCGTGCGCGCTCGGGCCGGCGGGTGCGGGGCCTGGGGCGGCGGAGGCGCCGGGCCAGGCCCGACCAGCAACCGAATTCGCGTTCGGGCCTGGCCCGGGTGGGCTGGGTCATGAGCCAGCCGGGGCGATGCCGCCAGGCGGCGGGGTGCGGCCTGGGTTCGAGGACACCGTCACCGAGAGCGCGCCGGGTGGCGGGCCTGCTGGTCAGGGCGCGGCAGGAGCGACCGGCGGCGGGTCAGGATCGGGCGTGCAGTCGGGTTACGGCGGCCAGTCCGGGTATGCCGGCCAGTCCGGGTATGCCGGCCAGTCCGGCTACGGCGGGGCGCCCGGTGACCCGACGGGCGTGCTCTGGCAGGGCCAGGGCCCGGCCAGTTATCCGGGATCTCCCCCGCCTTATCCGGGATCTCCCCCGCCGCCGCGCAGGCGCGGCGCGCTGATGCCGGTCCTCATCGGGCTGCTCGTGGTGATCGTTCTCGCCGCGGCCGGCTACGCCGTGCTGCGGCTGCGCGGCAACGGGAACCCGCACGCGGGCGGCAGTCCCACCAGCACCAGGACCGTCACGTCGAGCCCGAGCAGTTCCTCGGGCAGCCCGACCAGCAGCCCGACAAGCCCGAGCAGCAGCACCAGCGTTCCGCCGCCCACGACGCCGGCCGCGGTGGTGACCGACTACTACAACGCGGTCAACGCGCACCACTACCGGCTCGCCTGGCGGCTGAACTACAGCGCCCACAGCCTGAGCTCCTACGCGGCCTACCGGGCTGGCTTCGCCGGCACGCAGGACGTGGCGCTCACGATCGTCTCGGTGAGCGGAGACCAGGTGCAGGTCAGGCTGACCGCCACCCAGACCGACGGCACCGTGAAGTACTACGCGGGAACCTACACGGTGCAGGACGGCACGATCGTCAGCTCGAGCATCCAGCCGACGTCCGGCTAGCCGACGTCCGGCTAGCCGACGTCCGCGGCCGGTCGGCTACAGGTCAACGGCTACAGGTCAACGCTGGCGCCGGGCTCCAGCCGGAGGTAGCCGCCCTCGCCGCTGCCGCCGAGCAGCATGCCGGCGAGCTGCTCGATCAGCCGGACGCCGTTGTCGCTCAGCAGTTCGTCGTGGATGGCGTAGCTGATCCTCGGCTGCACGGCCCTGGCGTAGTCGAACATCTCCGATGCCTTCAGCCAGGGCGCGCTGATCGGCAGCAGCAGTGTCTCGATGGGCTCGCCGGGGATGGTGAACGCGTCGCCGGGATGGAACAGGCTGCCGTCCAGGGTGAAGCCGATGTTGGGCACCACCGGCATGTCCGGGTGGATCGGCGCGTGGTCGCGCCCGTGCACGTGCACGTCGAACCCGGCCGCGGTGAAGGCGTCGCCGTCGGCGACCGTATGCACCCGGCCGCCGAAGTCGGCGAACTGTGCCGCCACCGGCGCATTGGTCCACAGCTCGAGCGCGCGGTCGTGGTCGAGCGCGGCGCGCACCGCGGCGGTGTTCAGGTGGTCGACGTGCTCGTGGGTGATCAGCACGGCACTCGCACCGGCCATGGGGTCCTCGCCGCTCCAGATCCCCGGGTCAAGGACGATGCTCGCTCCGTCCTTGGCCAGTCGTACGCACGAGTGCCCGAGCTTCGTCATCCGCATCTGTCACCAGTCCAGTCTCAGCATGCCGACAGAGCCGAACCTATCGCGACCCCAGCCCGATCAGAAGCTCATCCACCACGCGCCTGGCGTACGCCCGGTCGGCGCGGTCGGCGGTCCCCCGCGACCTGGCGAGCACGGCGCCGGTCAGCATGTCGACGGCGACCTCGATGCTCGTGCCATCACGTAGCTCGCCGGTGGCCATGCCGCGGCGCAGCACCCGCCGGAACAGCTCCCTGCGCGGTTCGACCACGGTGTCCACGTAGCGCTCGATCAGCCGTGGGTACTGCGCGCCCTCGCCGAGGAGCAAGGCAACCTGCCGCGCCTTGCGCGGGTCGATCGACTCGACCCTCAGCGCTTCGACCAGCGACGCGAGGTCGTCCCTGACCGACTCGCCCTTCGGCTCGGGCAGCGGTACGACGAGCGCGGCGAGCGCATCGAGCAGCAGGTCTTCCTTGCCTGGCCAGCGCCGGTAGATGGTGGCCTTGCCGACGCCGGCCCTGGCGGCGACCTTCTCGATGCACAGTCCCTCGGCCCCCGACTCGGCGAACAGGTCCAGTGCGGCCCCGATGATCGCACGGTCAGCCTGCTCGCTGCGCGGTCGGCCGACCCGGCGAGCGTGTTCCTGCGGTTCCCGCACCATCAGCAGGCAGCACCTCACTCGCGCGCACGGCGATCGATATCGATACGGAACGAAATCGTATCGATATCTGTGCCCTGCCGGGCCTGGATAGCCGGAACTACGCCGATCTGCCCTGGAAGGCGGCGGGGCGGCGAGCGGGCCGCTGCCGCCCCTACCCTTCGTTGTCACCGCATGTCATCATCGAAACGTCCGGGGACGCCAGCGTGGCGCCACGAGACTTGGAGGACCGCGATGACCGCACAGCATTCCCAGCCGGAGGCCGCGACACCCGCGCGGACACCAGAATCCGAGGCACTGTACGGCGGCACGAGTACCCGCCGGATCACGGTGCGCGACCTCGCAGCGGCCAAGGCCCGCCGCGAGAGATGGCCGATGCTCACCGCGTACGACGCTCTCACCGCGCGCGTCTTCGACGAGGCGGGGATCCCCGTCCTGCTGGTCGGCGACTCGGCCTCGATGGTCGTCTACGGGCACGACAGCACGATCCCGGTGACGGTCGACGAGCTGATACCGCTCACCGCAGCCGTGGTCCGCGGCACCAGAAGGGCGATGGTCGTCGCCGACCTGCCGTTCGGCTCCTACCAGGCGTCACCGCGGACCGCGATGGAGACCGCGATCAGGTTCCTGAAGGAGACCGGCGCACAGGCGGTGAAGCTCGAGGGCGGCCACCGGGTGCTGCGGTGCGTGGAGGACCTGGTCGCTTCCGGCATCCCGGTGATGGGCCACCTCGGCCTGACCCCTCAGTCGGTCAACGCGTTCGGCGGCTACCGGGTGCAGGGGCGGGGCGAGGACGGCGACCGGCTGCTCCAGGACGCGAAGTCGCTGCAGGCGGCCGGCGCGTTCGCTGTCGTGCTCGAGTGCGTGCCCGCCGAGCTTGCGGCCAGGGTCACCGAGTCGGTGTCGATCCCCACGATCGGGATCGGCGCGGGCCCGGACTGCGACGCGCAGGTGCTGGTGTGGCAGGACATGGCCGGGCTGACCCCGAGCGTGGCGAAGTTCGCCAAGCGGTACGCCGACGTGGCCGGGCAGCTCAGGCAGGCCGCGCAGGCGTTCGCGACCGAGGTGGTCGGCGGGTCTTTCCCGACCGCGCAGTACAGCTACCGCTGAGCGGCACCGCTAAGCTGCACCGCTGAGCGGCGCTGGGACGCGAGCGGGCCGGCGCGGGGCCGCTCCGGGCCGGTGCCGCTGCCGGCGGCGGTCAGCGAGTCAGCTTCGGTAGCACCTCGCTGCCGAACGCCTCGATCCACTCGGTCTGGTTCCTGCCGACGTTGTGCAGGTAGACGCGGTCGATGCCGAGGTCGAAGTAGCGCTGGATGTCGGCGCGGTGGGCGTCCAGGTCCGACGTGATCAGCATCCGGCCGTCGAAGTCCTCGGGCCTGACCAGCTTGGCCATCTGCTCGAAGTCGTAGGGCGAGCGGATGTCCTGCTTGGGGAACTTCATGCCGCCGTTAGGCCACTCGCGGACCGCGTTGGCCAGGGCCGCCTCGTCGGTCGGCGCCCAGGACAGGTGCAACTGGAGGATCTTGACCTGCGAGCCACCCTCGCGGCCCGCGTCCATCGCTCCGGCGTCGAACCGCTCGAGCAGGTTGGTGATCTTCTCGGCCGGGGCGCCCGGCGTGATGATCCCGTCGGCGAGTCGGCCGGCCTTCCTGGCCGTCAGCGGCCCTGCGGTCGCGATGTAGATCGGCGGCGGCTCCTGCGGCATCGTCCACAGCCTCGCGGTTTCCATCCTGAAGTAGGTGCCGCGGTGCTTGACGTCCTTGCCGGTGAAGAGCTTCTGGATGATGTCGACCGCCTCCCACATCCGCTCGAGCCGCTCCGGCGCCTCGGGCCAGTAACCCGCCGTCACGTGCTCGTTGAGCGCCTCGCCCGATCCGAGGCCGAGCCAGTGCCTGCCCGGGTACATGGCGGCCAGCGTCGCCGACGCCTGCGCCACGATCGCCGGGTGGAACCTGAACGACGGGCAGGTGACCCCGGGGCCGAGATCACCGCTGGTGCGCTCACCCATCGCGGTGAGAACGTTCCAGACGAACGGCGCCTGCCCCTGGCTCGGGACCCACGGCTGGAAGTGGTCAGCGGCCATCACGCCGGCGAACCCGGCGGCCTCGGCGGCCACGGTGTACTCGGTAACCTCCAGCGGCCCGAACTGCTCAAGCATCGCTGCATAGCCGACGTGGGCGACACTCATCTGCTGACAGCCTCCAGGCTCGACGACGGTTACCTTCGTAGACTCGCACAGGTCCCATCCCGGCGCGGTGGCGGACTCCCGTCGGCGGGCTGAGCCTGAGGTCATCCGATGTCCTATTCCGGTAGCGATTCCGCCGATCCATTCGGGCGGCCATTGCGATCATTTCGCTCGCAGGTGCTGCGGCTGATTGCCACGTCGGGCAGCATAGGTAGCGTGAACATTGCCCAGGTCGAGGCATTGCGCCTGCTGCTCGCCCCGTCCGGCTGGCTGGAGCGAACGCGCGGATTCGCGCGGGCGCTCTACGGCCGGGCAAGGACGCCGCAGGGACTGCTGATCGTCGGGACGCCCGCCGACGAGCCCTGGCACCTGACCGCACACCTCGCCGACGAGAGCCGGCTGGCCGGCGTCGCCGAGCTGGCGCCGACCCTGGTCCGGTGGGCGCCGCCGGCCGACGCCCCGCCGCATCTGCGGGTCGGCATCGACCGCCTGCAGCAGGCCGGCCGGCGGGAGACGCTGCTCGTGGTCAGTCCCGAGGCCGCCCCCGATGCCCTGCTTGAGCGGGTGGCTGATGCGCGCAGAGCGGGAGCGTCGATCTTCGCGCTCGACCAGGGCGACCAGGAACTCGACGGCCTCGCGCACGAGTCGCTCGCCGTGCGCTCGGCGCTTGACCCGGTCTCCTTCGATGGGGCACAGCACCTGGTCAGCTTCGCGGTTGGGGACGCCTGTCGGGAGCGCACGGTCAGCCCCGTCGGCGCCAGGTCGAGCTCGGGCGGCCTCGGCAGCGAGGTTCGGCGTGCCGAGATCCGCGGCAGGCTGGCGAAGCTGCTCGACACGATCAGCGGACCGCAGCCCGGCTGAACCCCGCGCTGTCCGCGAGACGGTGAGCGCCTGTCCCGTAGATCTCCGCGGGCACCGACGGCTCTACCGCGCGGCATCACCGGCCATGGACAACCCGGAGCAGTGCGGCTGGCCGCCGCTCCGCGCGGCCACGGCCGCCTGTTGCGACCACACTCGCCCGGGCGAGCACCCCGCCCGGGCGAGCACCCCCGCCCGGGCAAGCACCCCCGCCCGGGCGAGCACGGCCGTCCGCGCGAGCACGGCCGCCCGGATCGCCGCATACCAGCCGAAACCGCATGTGATCATCTGGGTGACAGTGGAATGGATGCCACATCCACTGCGTATTCTGGGACATCTGTCACATCCATCAAGATCATCTCCGGGCGGTACAGGGCTGTGGCCGACGGGAGCCTCGGGGACGGCCCGCGCCAGACCGCAAGACGGCCGTCAGGATCGGGTGCCGCGACCCAATCCACGATCTACGGGGACTGTCCCTAGTCGGCCGGGGTCTGCGCTGTGCGCATCGGGGCGACGAAGGTGCCGCGGCCCTGACGGGTGATGATCAGACCGCGGTCCCTGAGCACCTGCATGGCGTGCCTGACGGTCTGGTAAGCGACGCCGTACTCCTCGGCGAGTGCGCGCTCGGCCGGGAGCTTGTGCTTGATCTCGCCCAGCTCGATCCTGGCCGCGATGTGGTTGGCGACCTGGATGTAGGCGAAGTCGGGGCCGAGCGGGTCGATGACTGGCACGTGATCAACGTAGGCAGTCCCCTAGCTGCATAAACCTTGGCTAGCACTAACTGCTATGAGTGCTCTATAATCATTGCATGGCACTCACAGCATATGAAGATCATGATCTCCTCCTCGACACCGCACCGGCGCTTGACCAGCTCCAAACCGCGGCACCCGGCGTGGACGGCAACAGCATCGACCGCGCCGCCGCGGCACTCAACCTGCCCGTCGCCGAACCCGGCGTGGACGGCAACAGCGTGGACCGCGCGCTCGCCTGCGGCGCGACCGTCCCCCGCGAGTTCGTCCTGCGCGCCCTGCTCTAGCCGGACCTAGCACCGGCCGGTCCATGCTCTGGCCGGCCGGTGCTAGGCGTCCAGGCTCAGCACCATGGTCGGCCGCTCGATCACGTGGTCGGAACGCAGCGGCCGGACGGCCGTGCCGATCGCGAAGAACTCAGTCGTGTGCCCGCCCCAGGTGTGCGAGTGCTGACGTAGCTGCACGCCGACGATGCCCTCGGCATGCAGCGCCTCAGCCTCGGCCTGCATCCGGCTCATGGCGAGCTCGCGGGCGTCGTACAGCGCCTGGGTGAACTGCTCGATCTCGACGTTGCGCCCGATATTGCCGAGCACGCTGCCGAGGCGCTGGTGCGCGATGTGGTACACGCACGAGCCCATCACCATCCCGAGCGGCGCGTACCCGGCCCTGATCAGCGTCCAGAAGTCCTGCCCTGACAGGTCGGAGGTGAACGGGAGGTCCTTGTTGTTGCGCCAGTTGGTGACGCCGCCCCCGGCGGCGTCCGGCTCGGCCTTGACGGCGGTGCCCACCGCGATGAACTCGGCGATGTCCGCGCCGAACTCCTTGAGCTCGACGTCCAGCCGGACGCCGACCACCCCGTCGGCGCCCAGCGTCTTCGCCTCGACCTCCATCCGGCTCATCGCGAGCTCCCTTGCGTGATACATGGCCTGGGACAGCACGTTCAGCTCCTGGTTAGCGTTCCAGCGCCGGAACTGCAGTCCCACGTGGTAGATCGAGCTACCGAGCACCAGCCCGAGCGGCCGGAACCCGGCCTCCCTGACCAGCAGGAACTCGTTGACGGTCAGGTCCGAGGTGAAGATCGACCCTGCCTTGCCCGGCTGCAGCTCCGCCAGCCGGCGCATGGCATCGGCCGGAATCCCCAGGGCTCCAGGGTCGGTGGACTGCTGCGTCATCGGTGCTCCTCGGCTGGGTGGGAAGGTGCCTGCGGGCTCATCGGGGTGAGGCTCATTCCGGCGAGACTCGCTTCATACCGCGCCGCACGGCCTGGCGGCGCTCTGGGTCAAGCGAGAGGATCGCCAGGCTGGGCCGCTCGGACGCGCGCTTGGACTTGGTGAAGTGCGTGATCGCGGTCCCGATCAGGGTCACCTCGGCGACATGGTCGCGGGTGCCCTCCTGAGCCGGGCACTCGTGCTCGCCGATCTGCATGTCCATGTTCTGGATCACCACGCCCTCGGCGCCGTGCCGCTGGACGTCCCTGGCCAGCTGGTCCCCGGCGTCGTGCCTGGTCATGTTGATTAGCTCGGTGTAGCCGCCGATCTCGGTGTTCCCGGCGCTCCACCTGCTCTGGCTCCTGGTCAGCCAGTCGTCGTGCCGCGCGCCGATCGAGATGCCGAGCACCAGCGCGACCGGTACCACCCCGTCGTTGACGAGCTTGGCGAAGTCCTGGCCGGTCAGGTCCGAGGTGAACGGCTCGCGCAGCCGTACCGCACCAGGCGCCCTGACCGCCGTGCCGATGGCCCTGAACTCAAGCCCGCCCGAGGGGAACCTGCCGATGGTCAGCTGCACCCCGACGATGCCGTGCCCGCCGAGCTGCGCGCACTCGGTGGTCATCCGGCTGATCGCCTTCCTGCGGGCGTTATACAGCGTGGCCACGAGTGGCGCGTAGGCGGTGCCCGACCCCGAGCTGGAGATGGCCGTGTAGCCGGGGCGCCAGCCGGAGTAGGCGAGCCTGTTATAGGTGCCGAATGTGGAATAGCTCGGGCAGCCGTACCCGCGGTAGCCCAGGTTGTAGACGGCCGCGCCGAGCACCTGGCCCACCGGCTCGAAGCCGACGCTCTTGATCGCGGCGAACTCCTCGGTGCTCAGCGCCGATCCCCAGGTCCCGCTGGCCTTGATCTCGGCCATCCGGGCCTGCGCCGCTGGCGGCAGGCCCTTGCCCGACCACTGCGTAGTCACGTAGCCGATTATGCCTTGAACTCAGGAGTCCCCATCCTGAGCGTCCCACTCCTCGTTCCGCCGCCGTGCCGTCTCCAGCGCCCTGGCCGCGTCCTCGCGGGTCGGGTACGGGCCGAGCCGCCACTTCCCCGGGCAGCCCGCCGCAGGCTCGACCTCATGATGCTTCAGGCAGAACCACCACTGCTGCGAAGTGTCCATGCCATCTAGAATCTCAGATCATGGCAACCACGCTGCGGCCCGGCCGGATCTCACCTACCCGCCAGGTTCCGGCCAGGATCGAGCGCCCCGAGTACGTCGGGAAGCGGTATCCGTGGACCGGCGAGCCGAACGTCAAGGACGAGCAGACGATCGAGGCCATGCGGGTGGCCGGGCGGGTCGCCGCGCAGGCGCTCGCCGAGGTGGGCAGCCATGTGGCGCCGGGCGTCCGCACCGACGAGCTCGACCGGATCGGGCACGAGTTCCTCTGTGACCACGGCGCGTACCCGAGCACGCTCGGCTACCGCGGCTACCCCAAGTCCCTGTGCACCTCGATCAATGAGGTGATCTGCCACGGCATTCCCGACGACACGGAGATCGCCGACGGCGACATCGTCAACATCGACATCACCGCATATATCGGCGGCGTGCATGGTGACACCAACGCGACCTTCCTGGCCGGCGCCGTCGACGAGGAGTCACGGCTGCTGGTCGAGCGGACCAGGGAGGCCATGATGCGCGGTGTCAAGGCAGTCGTCCCTGGCCGGGCCCTGAACGTGATCGGCCGCGTGATCGAGTCGTACGCCCGCCGGTTCGGCTATGGGGTGGTACGCGACTTCACCGGGCACGGCATCGGCACCACCTTCCACTCGGGCCTGATGGTGCCGCACTTCGACGACCCGGACGCCGACACCGTGATGGAGCCGGGAATGACCTTCACGATCGAGCCGATGCTCACGCTCGGCACGATCGCCTATGACATCTGGCCGGATGGCTGGACCGCCGTCACCAAGGACCGCAAGCGCACCGCGCAGTTCGAGCACACGGTCCTTGTCACCGCGGACGGGCACGACATCCTCACTCTGCCGTAACGGCCGGCTCACCATGACCGGCCCGATGACCAGGAGGAACGGCTCGCGGAACGGGCTGCACGGCACGGCCGCGCTGGTCTTTCGCGCGAGCCGGGTCGCTGCCCTTGCCATGGTTCTCGTGCCGGTGGCGGCGATCGTGAGCGCCTGCGGCTCCGCGAGCGGACGGCCGGCAAGCACGCCGGCAGGCTGCGCTCGGTCGGCCGTGGCGGCGGTCAGGCGCCAGTCGGCGGCGGGCCGCTCCGGGTCGAGCGCGACTCGGGTGGTCGGCCTTCCCAGGGCGTGCCGCGGTCTCGGGGCCGCTCAGCTCGGCCAGGCCGTCACGATCGCGGTCAGCCAGCTGTCGATGGCCGATGACAAGGCGATCAGGCGGAGGCTGGCCTACCGGGCGAGGACCAGCCTGGCAGGCCTGGTCGCCGCCGCCCAGCGCGCCGCCAGCCGGCAGGCCGCCGCGTCTGCCGCCGCGGCCGCCCGCCGCAGGGAGCGAGGACCGACCCGAGCCGCTGAGCCTGGGTCAGGCACGCGCATTCCGCTCGACGGCGCGACCCTGGTCGCATGGCTGCTGACCGCGGCCAGCGGCGCCATGCTGATCCGCCGGTGGGTGGCCGCCGGCGGGCTGCGCCGGCCCGCCGTTACCGCGGGCACCAGCACCGCGGGCACCAGCACTGCGGGCACCAGCACCGCGGGCACCGGCCCGGCGACATTGCCCAGGCCGGTGATCGTCGGCCACTTCGGGCTCGCCCTGTCCGGCCTGGCGATCTGGGCAAGCTACCTGGCCACCGGCTGGCACCCGCTCGCCTGGACCGCGGTCGGCGTGCTGCTGCCCGTCGTCGGCCTGGGGATGGCCACGCTGATGGCGTTCCTGAGCGGCCCGCATGCGGCCAGGGCGCCGGCCCTGCTGATCGCGGCGCACGGGACGCTGGCCACGGTCACGATGCTGCTCGCGCTGCTCGCCGCGGTGGCCACCGTCGTCCGCTAGCCGGTACCAGCGGCTAGATCGTGGCCTGCGGCAGCCATCGCAGCCAGCGCGGCAGGTACCAGCTGCGCTCGCCGAGCAGCGCCAGGGCCGCGGGCACGCAGATGCCGCGCACGACCGTGGCATCGACGAGCACGGCGAACGCCAGGCCCACCCCGATCATCTTCAGGTCGATGGTGGACAGCGACGCGAAGATCGAGAAGACGGCGACCATGATCACCGCGGCGCTGGTGACCACGCCCGCACCGCGGGCAATCCCGCCGACCACGGCGTTCTTCGTGGTTTCCCCCGCCGTCCGGAGCTCCTTGATCCGGCTCAGGATGAACACGTGGTAGTCCATGCT
>DATIZP010000009.1:0-36672 GCA_035517035.1 Streptosporangiaceae bacterium
CCGGCGTGCCGAAGGCCAGGCACGGCTCACCGCCGCGCAGCGCCAGGCTGGGGGTCAGCGTGGTCCGCGGGCGCTTACCCGGGGCGAGGCTGTTGGGCAGGCCCGGGGTGAGGGTGAACATCTGGGCCCGGGTCCCCAGGCAGAAACCGAGTCCGGGGATCACGGGCGAGCTCTGCAGCCAGCCCCCGCTCGGCGTGGCCGACACCATGTTCCCGAACCGGTCGGCCACGTCCAGGTGGCAGGTGTCGCCCGGCCCCATGGTCGGCTCGCCGGTGCCGGCCAGCCCCGCGAGCGCCACCGCGCCGGTCGCGTAGCCGGGCAGCGCCGGCTCGGCGTCGCCCGGCCGGCCAGGGACCAGCTCGGCCGAGGCACGCTCGCCGACCAGCGCGCGGCGGCGCGCCGCGTAGGACTCGGACAGCAGCCCGGCCAGCGGCACGTCGGTGTGCCGGGGGTCGCCATACCAGGCCTCCCGGTCGGCGAAGGCCAGCTTGGCGCACTCGATCACGGTGTGGATGAGGTCGGCGCTGCCCATGGCCGCCAGGTCGAAGCCCTCGAGCAGGGCGAGCTGCTGGCAGAAGACCGGCCCTTGCCCCCACGGACCGGTCTTGCACACGGTAAGGCCGCGGTAGCCGAACGTCACTGGCGGCTCGGTGCTGGCCCGCCAGCCGGCCAGGTCCGCACCGGTCAGCAGCCCGCGGTGGGCGCGGCCGGTGGCGTCCATCACCTGGGCATGGGCCAGATAGCCCTCGATCGCCTCGGCGACGAAGCCCTCGTACCAGGCCCGCCTGGCCGCCTCGATCTGAGCGTCCCGGTCGCCGGAAGCCGCCTCCGCCTCGGCGAGCACCCGGCGGTAGGTCGCGGCCAGTGCCTTATTGGCGAAACGGCTCCCGGGCGCCGGTGTGCCCGACCCGAGATAGATCTCCGCGGACGTCGGCCAGTGGCTCGTGAAGGTGGGGACCATGGCCTCGATCGCCGCGCTGGCGGTGGGCAGCATCGGGTAGCCGTGCTCGGCGTAGCCGATCGCGTAGCTCATCACGTCCCGCAGCGGCAGCGTGCCGTACCGGCCGAGCAGCAGCATCCACGCGCCGAACGCGGCAGGGACGGTGGCGGCGAGCAGGCCGTTGCCCGGAATCAGCTCGATGCCGAGATCGGCGAACGCGTCCAGGGTGGCCGCGGCGGGCGCGGTGCCCTGACCGTCGACCACGAAAGCCCCGCCGTCGGCCACGCTGTAGCCGATCACCGGGACCTCGCCGCCCGGCCCGTTCAGGTGCGGCTCGACCACCTGGAGGACCAGCCCGGTCGCCACCGCGGCGTCGAATGCGTTGCCGCCCGCCTCGAGCACGGCCATGCCGGCCGCCGAGGCCAGCCAGTGCGTGGACGCCACCATGCCGAACGTGCCGGCCAGTTGCGGTCGGGTGGTGAACGGCTGGCTGACGGCCACGGGCAGCTCCGGTCGGCTCGGGGATCGAAGGCGATGTACCCACCGCAGCCCAACATAAAGGATATTCGCGGCGCTGTTTGTGGCCGGTAACTCACCCGGGCCATCCGCCAGGACGTGCGACGATGGCCGTTATGGACGCCGCAGCCGCCTGGAGGGCCGGGTGACCCCCGGTGCCGTGCCTGCGCGGCTGGTGCCGGGCGGGACGGTGGGCGGCTACCGGCTCGAGCAGCGGCTCGGCCAGGGCGGGATGGCGGTCGTCTACCTTGCCAGGCACGACCGCACGAGCGGCCTGGTGGCGCTCAAGGTGCTGACTCCAGCTCTCGGGCGCAGCGCCGAGTTCCGGGCCAGGTTCGTGCGCGAGTCGCAGGCCGCAGTATCGGTCAGCCACCGGCACATCCTGCCGGTCCACGATGCCGGCGAGGCCGACGGCCACCTGTACATCGCGATGCGGTACGTGCGCGGCGGCGACGTCCGCGGGCTGCTCAGGCGGGCCGGGCCGCTCCCCCCTGGCCTGGCGGGAACCGTGATCGCCCAGATCGCCTCGGGGCTCGACATCGCGCATGCGAGCGGGCTCGTGCACCGCGACGTCAAGCCGGCCAACATGCTCCTAGAGGCCCCCGTCGAGGCCGCCGGGGCTGGCCGCTACCCCATCCACGGGTACCTGGCCGACTTTGGTGTCAGTAAGCAGGTACTGGCCCCCGGGCTGACCGTCACCGGGCAGATCGTGGGCACGCTCGACTACATCGCACCCGAGCAGCTCGAAGGGCGGCCGCTGGACGGTCGCGCCGACCAGTACTCGCTCGCCTGCACCGCCTACGAGCTGCTGGCCGGCATCCCGCCGTTCCGGCGCGGCCAGCGCGAGGCGATCATCTACGCCCAGATGACCGAGCCGCCGCCGTCCCTGGCCGCACGGCGGCCGGGGATCGCGGCCACGGTCGACGCCGTCCTGGCAAAGGCGCTCTCGAAGAGCCGGTCAGGCCGTTACCGCAGCTGCACCGAGTTCGCCGCCGACCTGAGCCTGGCGCTCGGCCAGGCGGCGGCGGCGCCGCGAGCGACGGACGAGACCAGGCCAGCCAGGCGGCCGCCTCGCGGGACCGAACCGCCCACCGCCAGGCGAGATCCTTGACCGGCCGGTGACCAACCCTGGCCGCGGTTCAGCCCGGCGCCTCAACCCGGCGCTGCCATTCTCGCGTCCTTCTCTATGAGTGCTGACTCAGAAACGTTACGGGGCGGATCACGATGGCAATGGGGCAATCCTGGGCACGCGACCACGCCGGCCGGGTCGTGATCCTCGGTGCGATCGCGGTGGTGGCGGCGGGCTGCGGGCTGCAGAACGGCCAGCATCACCAGGCGCACGGCGGCAGGCACCGGCACCACCACGGCACCTCGACCAATGTGGCGTGCGCACCATCGGACATCAGGGTGCGGCTGGACACGAGCTCGGCGGGGGTGGCGGCTGGCACGTCGTTCGTGCCGCTCGATTTCACCAACGTCTCGTCGGGGGGCTGCCGGCTGGCTGGCTTCCCGAGCGTGTCGCTCGCGTCCGGGCCGCACGGCACGCTGATCGGCGCGCCGGCCGCGCCGTACGTGGGCGCCACCGGCAGTAGCCGTGCGACGAGCCTGGTGCTGCCGTCAAGCACTGTGGCGCATGCCTGGGTGCACATCGCCGATGTCGCGAACATCCCATCGCCGCAGTGCCATCCGGTCAGGGCAGCCGGGTTCCTGGTGACCCTGCCCGGCCAGGCGACGACCGCGTTCGTCAGGTACCCGGTGACGACCTGCGCTCGCGAGGTCGGCGGCATGCAGCTGCTCACCGTCGAGCCGTTCTACCCTGGTATTGCCAAACCGGGCACAGCCCAGTAACACATCCGGGATTGCCGGTAGGTTGCCGTGCATGGCTGACGTCGATCCGCGGCTGCGCGCCGTCTGGGATCTGTCCGTGCCCGAGGTACGGGAGTATGCCGGGCGGCACGAGTACGACGGCCGGGTGCAGGACCTCTCGCCGGACGGCGTCCGGGCCGGCCTCGCGACCCTCGTCGCCGCGCAGCGCGCCGGTGATGCCGCTGACCGGGACGCGCACGATGAGGCGCACCTCGCGGTGTTCACCAGGGCGGCCGAGGTGACCTTCGGCGAGCTAGGCCTGCACCGCAGCAACCCCTACTTCCACGTCGCCAACCTGGACCTGGCCTGCTACGACCGCGACTACGCACCGCAGGCCGAGCGCGACCGCGCCAGCAACCGGCACCTCGCGGCCTGGCCCGAGGCCATCGACGCGGCGGTGACCGCGCTCGACTCGGTGACCGCCCCGGTGGCGAGGTCGCTGCTCGGCGCCGTGATCGGCCTGGCCGCCGGCATCCCCGCGGGCGCTGACGAGGCGGCCAGAAAGGCGGCGCTGGCCGCGCATCCCCGGCTGGTGCGGCACATCGAGCGGGCGGCCGAGGCGGGCGACGAGGACGCCGCGCTCGGCAGCGTTGCGCTCACTGCGCTGATGTCAAGCGCCGAGGGCATCGACCTTGACCTGGCCAGGCTGGCCGAGCGCGCCGACGCCGAGCGGGACCGGCTGTCTGGCCTCCTGGCGCAGGACTGCGCCAGGATCGACTCGGCCAGGCCGCCGCTTGCGGTAGCCCGCGACCTGGTCAGGCAGCATCCCGACGCCGACGGCGTGATCGATGCGGCCAGGGTCTGGACCGAGCGCGCGATCGACTTCACCAGGCAAGCCGACCTGGTGCCGTATCAGGACGGCGAATGCCAGGTACTGCTGGCGCCCGAGTCGCGGCGGTGGGCGATGGCGATGATGGCGACGTCGGCGCCCGGCGAGCCTGACGGCCCGTCCCGGTACTACATCACCCCGCCCGACCCGTCCTGGCCGGAACACGAGGCACAGGAGTGGCTTGAGGTGTTCAGCGACACCACGCTGCCGGGGATCACCGTGCACGAGGTCGCGCCCGGCCACTTCTCGCACGGCCGGGCGATCAGGCGGGCGGCGACCGACGTCAGGCGCTCGCTGCACTCGGCCGCGTTCGTGGAAGGCTGGGCGCATTACGCCGAGGAACTCTGCGTGGAGCAGGGGTTCTGCGCCGACGACCCGAGGTTCGCGATCGGGGTCTGGCTTGAGGCTCTGGTCAGGGTGACCAGGCTCGCCTGCGCGATCGGGCTGCACACGGCCGGGATGACGGTGCAGGAGTGCGCCCGCCGGTTCGAGTCGGACACGCACCTGTCCGGCCAGGCCGCGCTGGCCGAGGCGAGGCGAGCCACGTTCGACCCGACCTACGGCCGCTACACCTGGGGCAAGCTGGAGATCATGGACTTGCGTGAGCGAGCCAGGAAGGCGTGGGGGCCCGGCTTCTCGCTGCTGCGGTTCCACTCCGCGCTGCTTGACCTCGGCTCTCCCCCGCTCGGCCTGCTCGACACCGCCATCAGGCGCGGCTAGCACCGCCGCCAGGCGCGGCAAGCACCGCCGTCACACGCGGCAAGCACCGCCGCCAGGCGCGGCAAGCACCGCCGTCACGCGCGGCAAGCACCGCCGCCAGGCGCGGCTTACACCGCCCTTCGGCGCGGCTTACACAGCCCCGCGGCGCCGGTAGGGTGCTTGACATGAGCGACTTGGACGACCTGGACGCGCTGCCCTCGCGCGAACTGCACGATCTCGCGGTCCGCCGGGCGAGGCGCCACCTCGACGTCGGCTTCCTGTGGGAACTGCTGCGCGCACTCCCGGCCGGCGAGGCGATCGCCGGCCACCCGGAGCACGCCAACGCCGACGCGCTGCACCTGTCGTCGCTGATCGGCGACGCGATCGACAGCGAAGAGGAAGGCGGCGTGACCGACGCGCTCCGCCCGCTGTACCTGGACTACCTGAACAAGCACCGCGCGGATCTGCCGAGCCTGCGCTCCGGCCAGCCCTCCGACCACTAGCACCTCAGGCAGCGAGGGACCCGGGCCGCTGACGGCCCGGGTCCCTCGCTGCTGCCTGTCTACCTGGCGTTGCCCGTCTACTTGGCCTGGAGCACGGCCTCGATCTCGAGGTGGATGGCGACCTTGTCGGCCACGACTACGCCGCCGGTCTCCATCGCGGCGTTCCAGCTCACGCCGAAGTCCTGGCGGTTGATCTCGCCGGTGGCGGTGAACCCGGCCCTGGTACCGCCGTAGGCGTCCGGCCCGAAGCCGTTGAGCTCGAGCGCCAGCGGCACGGCCTTGGTAACGCCGCGGAGGGTGAGGTTGCCCTCGAGGACGTAATCCTCGCCGTCCCTGCGGATGCCGGTCGACGTGTAGGTCATCAGCGGGTGGTGCTCGATGTCGAAGAAGTCCGCCGACTGCAGGTGCCCGTCGCGTTGCGGCGCGCCCGTGTCGATCGAGGACAGGTCGATCTCGGCCTTGACGGCGGAGGAGAGCACGTCGTCGGCGGTCACGATCTCGCCAGAGAACCTGGTGAACTTGCCGCGCACCTTGCTGACCATCATGTGCCGCACGGAGAATCCAACCTCCGAGTGCACCGGGTCGATCGTCCAGGTACCTGCCACGTAGCCGGGGATCGGTCCGGCCTGAGTCACGGTGGTCATGTCTTGCTCCTTGGGCCCCGGAGTTACCCGGATGGCTTCGTTGAATAATCAACAACTATCACCTCGGCGCGGAGTTGTCAAATGTTCAACTAGATCGGTACGCTGAGATCATGACCACGACCGCGCGCTGGCTGACGGCGGAGGAGCAGCGCGCCTGGCGCGCGTTCCTGACCGCGTGCCAGGCGCTGTTCGGGGCGATCGACGCTCAGCTGCTCAGGGACTCCGGGCTGCCGCACGGCTACTACGAGATCCTCGTGCACCTGTCCGAGGCGCCGGGCCGGGCGCTGCGGATGACCGAGCTGGCCAACGCATCGACCTACAGCAAGAGCCGCCTCTCGCACGCGGTGGCCAGGCTGGAGGAGCGCGGGCTGGTGGCGCGGCGCGACTGCCCGACCGACCGGCGCGGCCAGATCGCGGAGTTGACCGACGCGGGCTTCGCCGCCCTCGCGGCGGCCGCGCCCGGCCACGTCGAGCAGGTACGCCGGGCCCTGCTCGACCCGCTGACCCCCGAGCAGGTGAGCCAGCTCGCCGAGATCAGCGCGGCGGTCGCGGCCGCCATCGGCAAGACCGAGTCACCGGCCTGCCCCGACACCGCATGCCCCGACGCAAGCTGCACCGACGCGGACCGTCCCGACCCGGACTGACCGACCCGCCCCCCGCGCGCACTGACCGACCCGCCCCCTGGCGCGGGCCGTTGCCGCGCACAGCCACAAGTAGTGGTGACCGTTTCACGGCCTACAGTATGGAATGGGCGATCTCGGCCGACCGAGCCGGCGGGCCTTCCGATGTCGCTCGGCGGCTGAGCTGGAATGGATGCCACATCCACTGCGTATATTGGGACTTTCTTCACATCCATCAAGATCATCTTTCGATGATGGCGGTCGCGGCGACCTTGTACTGAGACAGGACCGACATGCGGTCGGCATCGAACCGGTCATAGGGCTCGAAACCTCTCGTGGCAGTACTGTCCCGTGGCAGTACTGAGCCGGACTCCGGCCCGAGGCTCGACTGGCGGACCCCTGGGCATAAGCACACGACGACGGGAGCGGCGTTGCGGTCTCGGGGCCGCGCTGTCGGGTGGGCGCGTGCCACAGCAGCACGCTCTGAGCTTTCTGCGCGCTGACCTCGCAACACGCTTGCCGTTCCCCTACATGCGATATATCGTCTTGAGGTCGGCCTAGTTCGCCGCACGGAGGAACAGATGGCACCTGCATCGGGCCTGAGGATCGGCGATGCCGAGCGTGAGGCGACCGCGACCGGCCTGCGCGAGCACTACGCGCATGGCCGGCTGACGCTTGACGAGTTCAACGAGCGGCTGGATGCCACCTTCGCAGCCAAGACCGACACCGATCTCGAAAGGATCACCGCCGACCTGCCGCATGCGGGCTTCAGGTACCCGCTGCCTGCGGCGTCCGTCCCGGCCGCTGCCCAGCTGACCGCGCCGCCCGGGCCCTGGCAGTACGGCTCGCAGCAGCAGGGCTACCAGCAGCAGGACTATCAGCAGCAGGGCCCGCAGGGCTCGCGATGCGGCTACGGCCGCCCTGGCCGGTCCGTGGTATCCAGCCTTCTCATGCTCGTCCTCGCGATCATCCTGCTGTCCAGCCTGACGCCGTTCGTGCTGTTCGGCCTGACGATCACCAGGCCCTGGGTAATCGTCTTCGCGATCTTCGCGTTCGGGCGCAAGCTGCTGCGGCGGCTGTTCGGCTTCGGCACGCGCGTACCCCGCCGACGCTGGCCGCTGTAGCCCGCTAGCTGCCGTAACTCGTTGGCCGCTGTTGCCCGCTGGCCGCTGTTACCCGCCGGCCGCTTCCTGCTGTAGCCCGCTGGCCGCCGTTGCCCGCTGGCCGCCGTTGCCCGCGGGCGGGCTAGCCGCGCTCGGGCAGGCGCAGCGGCACCACCAGGTACCGGAACGCGGGCACCGCGACCGTGCCCGCCGCGACCATGGGCTGACGGCCGTCGGCATCGACCCAGGTGATCAACGCGGGCTTGGCGGGCGTGTTGAACTCGATCCTGATCCGCCCGGCCGCGTCCGCGCCTTCCGGAACCTCCGAAGAGTCCGCCGCCCGCCCTGCCCCGCCTGCTTGCCGCGCCGGATCCGCGCTCGCCGACCCGGCAGCGGCCGCCGCGACCAGGCCGTCGAGCAGGTAGTGCGGGTTGAACGAGATCACCGGCTCGTCACCGCTGAAGACGGCGGGCACCGTCTCCGCGGCCCTGGCCCGCCCCTCGGTGTGCGCCTCGATCACCACCTGGTCCGGCCTGAACGACAGCCGCACCGGGCTGCCACGCTCGGCGACGAGGGCCGCGCGCCTGACCGCCTCGATCGTGGGACCGGCCGGCAGGTCGGCGCGGCAGCCGAACTCGCTGCCGAACCTGGCGCGGTACTTGATGAACTCGCCGGCGATCAGCCTGGTGGTCAGCCTGCGGTCGCCGGAATCCAGGCTGATCATCCCCTCGGCCGGGTGCGGCTGGCCGCCCGCCGCGCTGTCCGCGCCGAACGCCATCGTCACGGGCACCCCGGCGGTCATCGCGCGCGCCGCTTCCACCAAGATCCTTGCGGGCACCAGCGCGACGGCGCGGACATCGGGCTCGGCGGGAGCGAAGCGGAGCTCGCTGGCCGCCATCCGGTACCGGTCGGTGGCAGCCAGCGTGAGCACCGGCCCGCTGACATCCACGCAGATCGCGGTCAGCATCGGCAGCGTGTCGTCGCGGCTGGCCGACGAGGCGACCTGCAGGACGGCCGCCGCAAGCGGCCCGCCGTCCGCCACGCCCACCGGCGCGGGCGGCTCAGGCAGCGCCGGGTAGTCCTCAGCGGCCAGGCAGACCAACCCGAACTCGGCCCGCCCGCAGATCAGCGTCACCACGTCGGCCTCGGCGGCGAACTCGGCCGGGCTGGCGGGCAGGCTCCGGGTGATCTCGGCAAGCAACTTGCCCGGCACCAGGGCGGTGCCCGGCTCGAACACCTCGGCGGGCACCGTGACCCTGGCCGAGATCTCGTAATCAAAGCACGACAGGGTCAGCCCGTCCGCCGCGGCGTCCAGCAGCATGCCGCTGAGCAGCGGCACGACCGGGCGGGCAGGCAGCGCCCGGGACACGAAAGCCACCGCGTCGCCGAGTTCCTCGCGCCCGACCCTGAACTTCATCTCGCCCTCCGACCATTCCGCCCCCGATCATGGCATTAGCCACCGACATTTCGCTCCGGCCGCTGGCGGCCCGACCTCGGCTGTGCCTGGCGCCACACCAGCTCGGCGGGCGCGGCGGCCAGCGTCGACTCGATCGCCCGCACCAGGGCGCGCGCGGTGTCGACGGTCAACTCCACGGCGACCCGCGCGGACGGGCCGCTGGCCGGGTCGAGGAAGTCGATGTTCAGGGTGTGGTCAGCGGGCGCGTGTACCGGGTGGTCGAGGTAGACGCTGACCTCGCTCAGCCTGAACCACCCCGCCGCGCCCTTGCCGCTGCCTGTCGCCTCGATGCTCTCGGTGATGTAGGTGCACATCGCGCTCTCCTCCCTCAGCCGACCGATCCCTCAGCCGGCCGATCTCTCAGCCGGCCGATCCCTCAGCCGGCCAGGTGCTTGCCGTAGAACTCCCAGACCCTCTCCCAGCCCTCGTTCGCCGCCTCCACCCGGTAGGACGGCCGGTTCGGCGAGAAGAACGCGTGGCCTGCGCCTGCGAAGGTGTGGAACTCATGCGGCTTGCCGAGGCCGTCGAGCACCTCGGAGAGCTCGGCGGTCTCCTCGGGCGTCGGGAACTTGTCGTCCGCGCCGAACAGGCCGAGCAGCGGGCAGGACAGGTGCTCGGACAGGCCGACGACCGGCGTGAACGAGGCGGGCATGCCCTCGGGCACCCGGACGACCGCGGCGCCGTAGCAGTCCACCGCCGCGTCGAGCTGCAGGCTGCACGCCGCGAGGAAGGACTGCCTGCCGCCCGAGCAGTAGCCGATGACGCCGACCTTGCCGTTGGCGCCCGGCAGGCCGCGAAGGTAGTCCGCCGCCCCCGCCACATCGCCCACGAGCCGCTCGTCGGGCACGCCGCCCTTGGCCCTGGCGGTCGCCGCGGCGTCGTCCGGGTTCGCGCCCGGTGCCTCGCGGTGGTACAGGTTCGGCATCAGGGCCGCGTACCCGTGCGCCGCGAACTTCCTGGTGATCTCCTTGGTCGAGGCGTCGTAGCCAGGCATGTGGTGGATGACCACGACTCCGCCGAAGGACTCGGTGCCCTGCGGCCGCGCGATGTATGCCTCGATCTCGTCTCCGCCGTGCCCGGTGATCGTGATCGTCTCGGCGATCATCGCCTCGGACCTGCCGGTTATATTCATGCCAGCTTTCTCCTTTTACCGTAGTTAGAGCCCGGGATAACCTTTCGCAATATCGATAGCGCGACGTTAAAATCTTTGGCTGCCGCGATTCTCGCGGTGCTTCACGGGGATAATTTCACAGCAGCCTCGGTCTCCGGCACAGCGAGACCTGAGGATGGCCAGCTCACCGGGGCGCAGCTGCCCGGCGGGGCTGGAACGGGGAGAGAGGCAAGTCGATGAGTTCGGCCTCCTACGGAGTGGCGCTCATATTCCTTGCGGCCGGCTGCGCACTCGGGTGGTACGCGAATAGGGCCTATGCGTCGCATGGCGACGTTAAATCTACCAAGGCGAAGATACCTGGGTACCGTAAGTCCAGGCAGCACAACGGCATGATCACGATCGTCCTTGCCCTGGTGATCGTGGTCGTGGTCTTCGACCTGCTGCGCCCGCACGGCTGACGGCGCCGGCCGGCCGGGGCCGGCCTCAGGGCAGCTCGATCGACTGCGGGAATCTGAAGATGTCGCCGGGATCCACGGCGGCCTTGACGCGCTGCAGCCGGGGGTAGTTGGCCCCGTAGTAGGCACGCTGCCAGTCTGCCAGGTCGGGGTCGGCGTAGTTCTGGTAGGCCTGTCCGCTCGCGTACGGGCGCATGGCCGCGTGCAGCGACCTGAGCCAGTCGAGCTGCCGCCGAACCTGCGGCGTGCCGACGCCCGCGCCGGGCTGGTCGTCGGACCAGCCCGTGCTGTACTGCGCGAGGAACAGCGCGTCCCTGTGCACGAACGCCGTGGCGCCAGGGCTGACCCTGTTGATCGCGCCGCCGAAAGCGTCGAAGGCGACCGAGCCGCTCGCGCCGACGGCCCCCGCGACTTGCTGCATGCGCTCGACCTGGCCGAGCAGCGCAGCAATCCCGGCGGGCGGCAGCTTGGCGGTATAGAAGTCAGACTTGGCAAGCTCGGGCTCGCGGCCGAGCTGGCCAGCCAGCGTCTGGGACGGCAGGTGGCACTGCTCGACGGTCAGCGAGGCGCAGCCTGCCTCCACCAGCATGCAGCTCAGGTACGGCTCTGGCTGGGCGAACACGGTGGCCGGCGGCGACCCGGCCGCCGAGTACAGCCCGTCGAGCAGCGGCTGCAGGCCGGCCGGGGGCCCTGCGTAGGTGCCGCCCACGCTGATCGTCGGCTCGGTACCGCCCGCTGCGGCACTCAGGTGCAGGTTGGACCAGAGCGCGTCGGGCGCGCCGGGCGCCCATGACTGCCACGCCGACACCACCGCCGCGGCCTGCGACCACGGCCAGGTGAGGAAGAACAGGGTGAGGTCAGGTGCCTGGTGGGTGCGGAACGTGAAGGCAGTGACCACGCCGAAGCTGCCACCACCGCCGCCGCGGCACGCCCAGAACAGGTCGGGGTCGGCGGCCGCGCTGCACTCGCGCACCGTGCCGTCTGCCGTCACGATCTGCACGGCGACGGTGTTGTCGCAGGTGAGGCCGAACAGGCGGCCGACCACGCCGACCCCGCCGCCGAGCGCGAGGCCCGCGATGCCGACGGTCGGGCAGGACCCGCCGGGGACGGCCAGGCCGCGCGCGGCCAGCTTGTCGTACAGGTCGACCAGGAAGGTGCCCGAGCCGACCCTTACGGTGCCGGCTGCCTGGTCCACGAGCACCTGGTTCATCGCGGTGACGTCGATCACCAGGCCTGTCGTGCTTGACCAGCCGCCGTAGCTGTGCCCGCCGGAGCGCGCGGCGACCGGGACCCCGAACCGCCGCACGAACGTCAGGCACGCGCTGACGTCTCCGGGCGTGGCGCAGTAGGCGATCCCTGCCGGGCTGATCGCGTCGAACCGCGGGTCGAACAGCTGCCGCGCGGTCTGGTAGGCCGAGCTGCCCGGCCTGACCAGCCGGCCGGTGGACAGCTGCTGCCCGAGCGCGGTCCAGTCGGCCTCGGTCGCGGGCACCGGGCTGGCCGTCGCCGATGCGCTCGCCGACCCACCACCTGGCGGCCTGCCGCGTGTCGTGCCGGGGCCCGAGCGCGCGCAGGCGGCGAGCCCGGTGACCGCGGCGGGTGCCGCGCCGACAGCCAGGCCCGCCATCATCAGGAACCGCCGGCGATCAGGCCAGTCCAGCCCGCATGCCCGACCGCGCCCGCCGAGCCGGGCTGGCCCAGGCGGACCGTCAGGATCTGGACTCATCTCGCACCGTCCGTCCGCTACGGAATCAACCGCGCCGTCACTACCCTGAGACCGAATCATGGCCGCATCGGTTGGCCGGGATGTGACGTCTGCGATCGCCGCGGGAAGACGGCGGGAGACTGTTCGTCCTGACTGGCCAGGCCGGATCACGGGCACGACCCGATGCCGTGCCCGAGCGTCGTCGCTGTATCAGATGTGGTTGACCAGGATAATGATGCGCGTACGGTGGAATCCCCGCGGCACGGCGCCGGTGTAGGTCAGCTTCATCCGCGTGTAGTAGCGCTCGCCTGGGTGATTCGGGCGGGGCCGCAACCGCCACAGTTTCGCGTTCGCCGGGTAGCCGTGGAACTTCCCGTACACCTTGATCTCGTCCCGGCCGGCACCCAGGGCCGCGGTGCTCCATGTCGTCCAGTCCATGCCGGCCATGTGCTCGCCGCTGGCGGAACAGGAAATGTCGTAGATAACGGGGCGGACCAGGCCGCGGCCGGTGCAACTGACGACCACGATGCCGCTGCTGGCAGGCGCGGCCTGGGCCGCTGGCACTCCCGCAGCCGCGACGCCAGCCACGGCCAGTACGATTATCGCCGCAACACGACGCATGCCGGGAAACTTCATTGTTGCCTCCTCAGGCCCGTTTCGCTCCATTGAACACCGCCTGTGGCACAGTTACCAGGGGTGCCTGGTTGTGCGGGCGTGACCCCTTGCCTAGCAGAGCGGTATCGGCGGGCTGTAGGTCGTCTTGCTCGGCGTGGCGACGTAGTAGTCGGTGACCCACCCGCCGCTGGTCAGCTTGTCCCAGACCGACGTGGTGCCGACCTTGCCGCCGACCTGCTGGCAGGTAACCCAGGCCAGCGCCCCGAGGGCCATCGTGCTCGTCACCGGGTAAGACGTGCCAGGCCCGGTGTACACGCTGAGACCGCTCGCGGAGGTGACCTGATACGGATAAGAGCAGCGCGGCAGCGGGGCACTGTAGCCGGTCTTCGACGGGGTGCTCACGTAGTAGTCGGCGACATAGCTGCCGTCGGTCAGCTTGTCCCAGAGGGTCGTGCTGCCGATCTTCTGGCCAGGTGCCTGGCAGCTGAGCGTCAGCGCCGCTCCGCGGGCGTAGGACTTGACCAGCGGGTAGCTCCGGGCGGGCCCGGACCTGGCACGGACCGTGGCGGCTCCGGTGACCTGGTAGCCGTAGCCCACGGTGGCGACCGGGGCGTCGAACTGGTCGTTGTCGATGGTCAGCCGAACCCCGCCGTAGCTCTCGTCGTGGCCGCCGCGGTACTGCTTGGCGCGCTGGTGCTGCGTCCAGTCGGAGCCCGGGATGCCGGCCCAGCCGGACAGGCCAGGATCCAGGTCGTACCTGGCCACCCACAGGGCGTCCGGGCGTGCGTACGAGGCCGACTGGTAGACGCCAGCCAGGTCGGCGGCACCTGAGTAGAGCTGGGCGTAGACACCGGACAGTAGCCGAGGCGGTGAATCTGGCTGGTCCAGCCGGACAGGAAGGCCAGTACCGCCGCGCGGCAGGAGGCGCTGCCCGGCGGGTAGTACTCCATGTCGTAGTAGATCGCGCTGCCGGCGAGCATGCCGAGCGCGCTGGCGCTGGCGGCCGCGTCGTTCGCGGCAGCCGTGCCTTCGCTGCCGGCGGCAGCCGGCTGGATCTTGTGGGCGGAACTGCCGCACGGCGCCTGCAGGCCCTTGTAGATCGGAATCAGCCGCCAGCTCAGGCCGGAGACGGCGGTGACCCAGGACGCCGTGAGCTGCGGCTGGGCGCAACTCCGGTCCACTCCGCCGATGTAGACGCCGAGCGCGCGATACGGCGAGGCACCCCAGGCGGTGATCGCGCTCAGCGGCGGCGCCGTGCAGGTGTCGAACGCCGACCCGGTGTAGCCGGTCGCGCTCGCGTCACCGGCGGTCACGGCCGGAGCCGCCACGGCCGGAGCCGCCACGGCCGGGGCGCCGAGCCAGGCGAGCCCGAACAGCAGCCAGGCGGATCCAGCGATAGCGACGACGACGCGGAGAGTTCGGCAACAAGTCATGTGGATATGGTGCACATCCAGCGAGCTCCCGCGATAGGACTCGAACCTATAACCTGCCGGTTAACAGCCGGACGCTCTGCCGATTGAGCTACGCGGGATCGCAAGCAGTTACCTGGCGGGAAGCTGCCGCGGGGACAAGGGTAGCGCACGGCGGCGGGTGCGCGCGCCGGGTGAACGGGGCACCGGCGGACACGCGCATAACAAGAGCGCATCGGGGCATGAGAAGCAGGTCAGTCGCGCGTGTCCACGGGGGATGCGGCGGATGCGACCTGATCGTGGTGGAGAGGCCCAGATGCGCTTTTATCGGATCACCTTCGTAGGCGGGCTGGCCGTCGGTTACGTGCTCGGCGCGCAGGCCGGCCGCGAGCGGTACGAGCAGCTCAAGCAACTCGCGCGCAAGGCCGCGGACAGCCCTGCCATGCAGCAGACGGCGGGCGCCCTGCAGGCGCAGGCGAGCGCGACAGCGAAGACGGCGAGGGACAAGGCGGCGATGGGCGTGCGCAAGGGCGCGTCCAAGGTCACCAAGCGGAACTCCCCCGATGGCCGCACCCGCGCGACGGCCGCGATGTCCGGCGACGGCGCACGGCCGAGCGGAGGCGACAGCCGCCCTTTCGTACCAGCTAACGGTAGCTTCGCCCGCTCACCGTCATCATGATGTAACGCAGTTCGCGCCCGCGGCTCAGGCGAGGTACTCGCGCAGCATCTGCGCGCGGCCCGGGTGGCGCAGCTTCACCAGGGTCTTGGACTCGATTTGCCTGATCCGCTCCCTGGTGACTCCGAAGTCCCTGCCCACTTCCTCGAGCGTCCGCGGGTGACCGTCGATCAGGCCGAACCTCAGCTGGATGATCCGCTGCTCGCGCGGCGAGAGCGTCTCGAGCACCTGCTCGAGCTGGTTCTGGAGCATCATGAACGCGGCGGCCTCCATCGGCACCACGGCGTCGGCGTCCTCGATGAAGTCGCCGAGGTCGGAGTCCTCCTCGCCGATCGGCGCCTGGAGCGAGACCGGCTCCTGCGCGATCCGCTGGATCTCGGCCACCCGGTCGGCCGGGATGCCCATCTCGGCGGCGACCTCGGCGGGCAGCGGCTCGCGGCCGAGATCCTGGTGCATCTGCCGCTGCACCCGGGCCATCTTGTTGATGGTCTCGACCATGTGCACCGGGATCCTGATCGTGCGGGCCTGGTCAGCGATGGCCCGGGTGATCGCCTGGCGGATCCACCAGGTCGCGTATGTGGAGAATTTGTAGCCCTTGGTGTAGTCGAACTTCTCCACCGCCCTGATCAGGCCCAGGTTGCCCTCCTGGATCAGGTCGAGGAAGACCATGCCGCGGCCGATGTAGCGCTTGGCGATCGAGACCACGAGCCGCAGGTTGGCCTCGATGAGCCGCTGCCTGGACCGGTCGCCGTCGTCCGCGATGACCCGAAGCTCGGCGCTCTCGGCCTGGCAGGCCGCGACCTCGCAGTCGCCGACCAGCACCTCCCTGGCGAACAGGCCGGCCTCGATGGCCTTGGCCAGCTCGACCTCCTCGTGCGCGGTCAGCAGCGGCACCTTGCCGATCTCGCGGAGGTAGATCCTGACCAGGTCGGAGGTTCCCGACCGGCGGGCACGCTCACCGAGATCGCCGCGCCGCGGCTCGTCCGCATCATCCGAGCCTGGCTCGACGATCTCGACGCCGTCCTCGGTCAGCATCCGCAGCACGTCGTCGATCACGTCGGGCAGCAGGTCGTCGCGCTCGAAGGCGGCGTTCAGGTCGGCCAGCGCGATGGTCCCGTTGTCACGCGCCCGTGAGATGAGCTCGGAGACCTGTTCTGACGGGGCGAGCACAGGAGTCATGGACACAAGTGTGCAACGGTTACGCTCCGCTGCGACGTTTTAAAATTGTCACCCGGCGGCAAGTTTCAGAAGGCGTCCGCGCAGGTAGGAATACTGGTCTGGGTTCGGCCGGCGGTACGTGCGGGTTGAGCCAACTCCGCACTACGCCCCGCCGGTCCACTCAAGCAGGAGCTTCTTGCGCTGCTCAAGCGCCACCAGGTCGCCGAAGAGCCGGTTGTAGTCGCCCTGGTCGTTGAGCGGGTTCATCCGCTGCAGGCGGGCCTTGACCGCGAGTATCTGCCGGGAGATCGCCAGCTCCTCGATCCGGCTGAGCACGTCGTCGGCGTACCGGACGTCAGGCTCGGCGTCGGCGCCAGGAGCCTCGACCGCCTCGACCGCCATTCTGGTGAGGAACAGCCTGGCCTTGTCGTTCGGTGCCGCGGCGAGCAGCCGGTCGACCCATTCGGCCGGCGGCCCCGCGGTGGCCACGCCGCCGCAGTCCGCGATCAGCTCGCGCACCGAGCGGTGCGCGGGCACGGTGAACACCTCGACCCCCATCCCGTCGAACGCCGGGCCGAGCAGTGCCGGGCGCTGGATGGCCAGCTTGAGCGCCTGGCGTTCCAGGTTGACGACGGGGTCGGCGGTGTCGTAGCGGACCGGCTCGGGGCCGGCACTGGCACTGCCCGGCCCGTGCGCGCCGACCCCGTGCGCATCAACACCGTGCGCTGCGGCACCGCGCGCCGCGTCGGCGCCCGGCACGGCACCTGGCGTGCCGCGCCTGCCGCGCACCGTGCCGCGGTCGGTGCCGGCGATGTGCTCGCCGATCCGCCGCATGACGAGATCCTCGTCGAGCAGGCCGAGCCAGCGGTCGATCTTGGCCGCGTAGACCTTGCGCAGCCCGTGGTCCTTGATCTTGGCCACGATCTCCGCGGCGGCGTCGAGCGCGGCGATCCTGCCCTCGGCCGCCTCCAGGTCATAGTCGGCCATGGCGGCGCGCACCGCGAACTCATACAGCGGCACCCGGCCAGCGACGAGGTCCTTGACCGCGGCATCGCCCTCCTTCAACCGCAGGTCGCAGGGGTCCAGGCCGTCCGGCTGCACGGCGACGTAGGTCTGCGCCTTGAACCTGTCCTCCAGGCCGAACGCGCGCAGGGCGGCCCGCCGGCCGGCCGCGTCGCCGTCGAAGGTGAAGATTACCTCGCCCTTGAGCCGGTCGTCGTCCATGATCAGCCGGCGCAGGATCGCGATGTGCCCCTCACCGAACGAGGTGCCGCTGGTCGCCACCGCCGTGGTCACGCCCGCCAGGTGGCAGGCCATCACGTCGGTGTAGCCCTCCACGATGACGGCCTGGCGGCGCTGCGCGATGTCGCGCCTGGCCAGGTCGGCGCCGTACAGCACGGAGCTCTTCTTGAAGATGGGCGTCTCCGGCGTGTTCAGGTACTTGGGGCCGTTGTCGTCGGCGGCCAGCTTGCGGGCGCCGAACGCGATCACATCCCCGGCCAGGTCCCTGATCGGCCAGATGAGGCGGCCGCGGAACTTGTCGACCAGTCCGTGCCTGCCCCGCCCGGCCAGCCCGCCGGTCAGCAGCTCGTCCTCGGTGAAACCGCGCCCGCGCAGGTGCTTGGTGGTCGCCTCCCAGTCATCCGGCGCGTAGCCGACTCCGAACCGCTGGGCGTCGGCGACCTCGAACCCGCGGGAGGCGAGGAAGTCTCTCGCGTGGCCGGCACTGGCGGACAGGAATTGTTCAGAATAAAAATCTGCGGCCGTCCGGTGTGCCTCGATCAGCCTGCGTCGCCTCGACTGCTCCTGGCCGGGGACGTGGCCGCCCTGCTCGTAGCGCAGTTCGATGCCCGCGCGCGCGGCGAGCCGCTCCACGGCCTCGGTGAAGCCGAGGCTGTCGATCTTGCGCACGAACGCGATGACGTCGCCGCCCTCGGCACAGGAGAAGCAGTACCACAGGCCGCGGGCCGGGGTCACGTTGAACGAGGGCGTCTTCTCCTCATGGAACGGGCACAGCCCCTTCAGCGAGCCGCCGCCCGCGCTGCGCAGCTGCAGGTACTCGCCGACCACCTCGCCGATCGGAGAGCGGGAGCGGACGAGCTCGATATCCTCGTCGGCGATGCGGCCTGGCACCTTCGCGAGTCTAGCCCGGGGCCGGGCCGGGCGGCGCTGATAACCTCGCTGGACGTGTCCGGCTTTCTCGTGCTCTGGGATGTCGACTACACCCTCGTGGATGCCTCGGGCGTGGGCCGGCATCTGTACGACCTGGCGTTCGCCGAGCTGTACGGCCGAGGGCTCCCCGAGGCCGCCGCAGAAGCGAACATGGCCGGGCGTACCGACCGCGCGATCGTGCTCGACGTGCTCGCACTGGCCGGCGTGCCCGACCCGCTCGCCGACGCGCTCAGGTTCGAGGCGGCGCTGAGCATGCTGGCGCCGAGCCTGGCCGGGCTGGCGGCGGCCACCGCGCGGGCGCTGCCCGGGGCGGCTGACGCGCTCGGCGCCCTGGCCGCGCTCGGCGCCCGCGCGCCTCAGCCGGTTCCGGCGGGCGGCGGCACGGCAGGTTGCGGCACGGCAGGCAGGCTTGCCGCGCCGCTTGTGGTGCAGTCGCTGCTGACCGGCAACGTCCGGGCGCTGGCCGAGGTGAAGCTCGCGCCGCTCGGGCTGACCGCGCACCTGGACCTGAACGTCGGCGCCTACGGCAACGAGAACGCGGTCAGGTCCGAGCTCGTGTACCTGGCCAGGTCAAGGGCCGCGGCGGCGTACGGCACCGAGTTCGGCGGTCAGGCGACCGTGCTGGTCGGCGACACCCCGCTGGACGTCGAGGCGGCGCTGGCCGCCGGGGCGCGCGCGGTGGGCGTCGCCACCGGCAGGTTCGCCGCGGCCGAGCTCGCGCGCGCGGGCGCGCACGCGGTGCTTGCCGACCTGTCCGACACCGGGCAGGTGGTCGCCGCCGTCTACCAGCCGCGGCCGGCGTAGTGCTGCTCGGGCGGGAGCGTGTCGATGTTGATGCCGACCATGGCCTCGCCGAGCCCGCGGGAGACCTTCGCGATCACGTCGGGGTCGTCGTAGAACGTGGTGGCCTTCACGATCGCGGCGGCCCGGGCGGCCGGGTTTCCCGACTTGAAGATCCCCGAGCCGACGAACACGCCGTCGGCGCCGAGCTGCATCATCATCGCGGCGTCGGCGGGAGTGGCGATGCCGCCGGCGGTGAACAGCACGACCGGCAGCTTGCCGGCCGCGGCGACCTCGGCGACGAGCTCGTACGGCGACTGCAGGTCCTTGGCCGCGGCGTACAGCTCGTCCCGCGACATCCCGGCCAGCCTGCGGATCTCCGCCCTGATCGCCCGCATGTGCCTGGTGGCCTCGACCACGTTGCCGGTGCCCGCCTCGCCCTTGGAGCGGATCATCGCCGCACCCTCGCCGATCCGCCGCAGCGCCTCGCCGAGGTTGGTGGCGCCGCAGACGAACGGCACGGTGAACGACCACTTGTCCACGTGGTTCGCCTCGTCGGCCGGGGTGAGCACCTCGGACTCGTCCACGTAGTCCACACCGATGGCCTGCAGCACCTGCGCCTCGACGAAGTGCCCGATCCGGCACTTGGCCATCACCGGGACCGACACCGCCGCCATGATCTTGTCGATCATGTCAGGGTCACTCATCCGCGCGACGCCGCCCTGCGCCCTGATGTCGGCGGGTACCCGCTCGAGCGCCATCACGGCGACCGCGCCGGCGTCCTCGGCGATCTTGGCATGCTCCGCGGTGACGACGTCCATGATCACGCCGCCCTTGAGCATGTCGGCCATGCCGCGCTTGACCCGGTCGGTGCCGGTCTGCGCGGCGGCGCCACCGCCCGCGCTGGGCTGGCTTACGGTGCTGTCGGTGGAGCCGGGGACTGACACGGGACTGCCTCGCTATCTGGGCCGCTCGTAAAGCAACTCTGCCTGAAGCCGCTCTGCTTGAAGCCTCTCTGCCTGAACTGGGATTCACTATCCATGGTAGGCGCTGGGCTCAACCGGCCAGGTGCGGCATGTCGGTGCCTCGCTCCCCCATCCCGCCGGGCACGACGATGTCGTCGATCTCGAAGAACTCGGGCATCGGGGCTCCGCCGGCCAGCCGCAGCACTCGCGCCAGCCAGCGGCGCCGGGCGGCGACCGTGACCGCCACGGCGTCGTTGTAGAACTTGCGCGCCAGGAAGACCTGCTGAGTGGTGGCCTCGAGTTCGCCGATCAGCTCGTCAGCGCCGTCGCGGCCCTCGATCGACGCGGCGAAGCCCGGCTGGCTGAGCACGGTCCGCAGCGTCCTGGTGAGGTCGCTCTCGGCGAGTTCCCTGCCGCTGTCGGCCGACCTCGCGTTGTGCGCGCAGTCCGCGAGCAGCAAGCTGGCAGCCGGGTCGAGCAGCCCGGACGCGGCGAGCTCAAGCACCACCGAGCTGCGCCTGACCAGGGCGGCATCCAGCGATGCGCGGGCGGTCTCCACCCTGGTGTGCAGCCGGTCCAGGCGGCCGGCCCGCCAGGATACGTACACGCCGATCATCGCGATGAGCGCGATGATGAGCAGGCTGATCAGCGGGCTCATCAGGTTCCCTGGGGTGCGGGAAGCACGGCCTGGTAGACCTTGACCACGTCACGGGCGATCTTCGGCCAGTCGTAGTCGCGCACCGCGGCCGAAGCCGCCGCCGACAGCGAGGCGCGTCGCTCGGGATCGTCGAGCAGCCGCCCGATCGCGGCCGCGAGGTCGTCGGAGTTGCCGTTCTCGAAGAGCTCGCCTGCCCGGCCGCCGCGCAGCACCCGCCGGAACGCGTCGAGGTCACTGGCCACGATCGGCGCGCCGGCCGCCATGGCCTCGGCTAGCACGATGCCGAAGCTCTCACCGCCGGTGTTGGGCGCGCAGAACACGTCCACCGAGTGATAGGCCCGCACCTTGACCGCCTCGCTGACCTGGCCGAGCAGGACGACCCTGTCCCGCACCTGCGGACGCACCCTGGCAAGCACCTCGGCCTCGTCGCCTGGACCGGCGGCAAGCAGCCGCAGGCCCGGCCGCTCCGCGGCGACCTTCTCGAACGCACGGAGCAGCACGGGCAGGCCCTTGCGCGGCTCATCCATTCGGCCGACGAAACCGAGCGCGCCGCCCTCGCCTGGCCACCCGGGCAAGGGCTCTGCCTTCTCGTACCGCCGGACCGTCACCCCGTTGGGTATCAGCACCGCATCCCCGCCCAGGTGGCTGACCATGGTCGTGCGCGCGGCCTCGGATACCGCGATCCAGCCGCTGATCTTCTCCAGCGCGGACCTCAGTACCGCCTCGGCAACGTGCAGTGCACGCGAGCGATTGGTGGCGCCGTGCACCGTGGCCACGATGGGCCCGTCCGCGACCCAGCAGGCCAGCAGCGACAGGCTGGGGGCGGCGGGCTCGTGCACGTGCAGGAGGTCGAAGTTGCCTTCCTTGATCCAGCGGCGGACCCGGTTCGCCGACAGCGGGCCGAAGGCCATCCTCGCCACCGAGCCGTTGTACGGCACGGCCACCGCCCGCCCGGCGGGCACCACATAATCGGGCAGGCCCTCGTCGTCGTCGGCGGGCGCGAGCACCGAGACCTGGTGGCCGAGGTCCATCAGCGCCTCGGCGAGGTCCCTCGTGTGCTCCTGGACGCCGCCCGGCACGTCCCAGGAGTACGGACAGACGATGCCTACTCTCATGGGCCGCCCACGACACCGTCGGGCGTGGGCGCGGCGGCTGGCGCCGCCCCGTTCTGCGCGGCGGCGCCAGCGTCGCCCGCGTCGCCTGGCTTCAGCCTGGCCCTAGCGGCCGCCAGCCTCGCCTGGTCGAGGTCGGCCACGAACACCCGCTGCAGCATGTGCCAGTCGGCCGGGTGCTCGGAGATCCCGCGCTCGAAGACGCGCGCGATCTCCTGCGTCATGGCGGCGGCCTTCTGCCGCCGGTCCCCGACAGCAGGCACCGGAATCTCCTCGTGGATGTGGATGCCCCAGCGCTCGCCCTCGTACCACAGCGTCGCCGGCATCAGCGCGGCACCAGTCTGCACCGCCAGCGCGGCCGGACCGCCCATCATTAGTGCTTTTTCCCCGAAGAAATCGACTTCAATTCCACGGCCAGTAACGTCACGGTCACACAGCAGTGTGACGAGCTTGCCGGCCCGCAGCCGCTGGGCGAGCGTACCGAATGGATGCGGGCCGCCGGTGGCCGGCAGCACCTCCATTCCGAGGCCCTCGCGGAACGCGACGAACCTGTCGTACACCGACTCGGGCTCCAGCCGTTCCATCACCGTGCTGAATGAGCCTGCGCCACGGCGGATCACCCAGGCGCCTGCCTGGTCCCAGTTGCCCATGTGCGGCAGCGGCACCACCACGCCGCGGCCCTGCTCCAGGTTCCGCAGCATCTCCTCGACGTGGCCGGCCTCGTGGGTCATCCGGACGACCTGGTCCATCGGGATGACCGGCAGCCGGAACACCTCCAGCCAGTACCTGGCGTAGGAGCGCATCGCCTCCCGTGAGGTCGCTCGCAATTCCTTCCCGCTAGCCCCGGCGCCGAGCACGCGCCGCAGGTTTCCCTCCAGCGTGCGCACCCCTGGCCCCTGCCGCCGCCAGGCGATGTCGGCGAAGAACCGGAAGATCGCGGCCGCCCACGACCCGGGCACCCGGCACAGCGCCGACCAGCCAAGCGCGTAGGCCACGCCGATAACCCTGGCTTTCATAGCACCTCCGGTCGCCGATTCCGGCGCGCCTGGTCGGCCCGCCTCAGGTTGTCGCTGGACTGTCCTCGGCCGTACTGTCCGCGGCGGCACCGTCCGCGGCGTACGCCGCCTTGCGCACGGCGTAGACCCGCTGGCCAAACGTGATCGCGCTCAGCACCGCGAGAATCCACAATCCGATAGAAAGGACATACGGTACGCCAAGTCCGCTAAGCCCGATGGCGACGAGACCGATCAGCAGCCGCTCGGTCCGCTCGGCGATTCCGACGTCGGCCCGCAGCCCGAGCCCCTCGGCCCGCGCCTTGGCATACGACACTAGGCCACCCGCCACCAGGCAGAACAGCGCCACCGCCGCAAGCACCCTGTCGTGCCCGCCGGTGGCGAGCCAGATCGCGATGCCGGCGAACACCGCGGCGTCCCCTACCCGGTCCAGGGTGGAGTCGAGGAAGGCGCCGAACGTCCCGCTCGTGCCGGTGATCCTGGCCAGCGCGCCGTCCAGCATGTCGGCAAGCACGAAGCCGGTGCACACCATGGTCCCGGCGAACAAGTGGCCGGTCGGGAACAACCAGAGGGCTCCCGCCGTCATGCCGACCGCCCCGGTGACCGTCAGCATGTTCGGCGTCAGCGGGGTTCGCGCAAGTGCCCTGCCTGCCGGCGCGAGCAAGCGGGCGAGGCCAGGTCTCAGCACCTTGAGCATGTCCGTTTGATCTTACTGGCGGTTGATCAATCCGTTTCACCAGGCGCCCGGGCCAACTCCCCGCGATCGCCCCCGCGGTTTCCCTGAGGGCCCAGCCGATTGTGCGCTGGGGCTTGTGGTGACGGGGCCATGGGTAAAGGCTGGCAACAGCAGCAGCGGACATGAACGCTAGGAGGCAGTCGGATGGCGGACAAGGCAACAGCGGGCGCCGCGGGCAGGGCGTCCTCGGCCGGCCAGCACGATAGCGTGCGCAACGTAGTGCTGGTCGGCCACTCAGGAGCTGGAAAGACGACGCTGGTCGAGGCGCTGCTCGTCGCGACCGGGACCATACAGCGACCCGGGCGGGTCGAAGAGGGCACCACGGTCAGCGACTTCGACGAGGTGGAGATCAGGCAGCAGCGCTCGGTCAACCTCACCCTGGCGCCGCTGATCCACGATGACGTCAAGGTGAACCTTCTCGACACGCCGGGCTACGCCGACTTCATGGGTGACCTACGGGCCGGCCTGCGCGCCGCGGACGCCGCGCTGTTCACCGTCTCCGCCGCCGACGGCGTGGACGGGCTGACGGCGACTCTCTGGGACGAATGCGCTAGCGCGGGAACGCCGCGCGCGGTCGTCATCACCAAGCTTGACCACCATCGCGGCGACTTCGACGAGGCGCTTGCCGCCTGCAAGTCCGCGTTCGGTGAGTCTGTGGCGCCGCTGTACCTGCCCGTAGGCGACGGCCAGGGCACCGTGAACGGGCTGATCGGACTGCTATCGGAGCGCTACTACGACTACACGAGCGGCAAGCGCGCCGAGCGCGACCCCGACCCAGGTGACACCGGGCCGATGGGGGACTTCCGAGGCGCGCTGATCGAGTCGATCATCCAGGAGAGCGAGGACGAGGGCCTGATGGACAGGTACCTCTCCGGCGAGGAGATCGACCAGAAGATCCTGATCGATGACCTGGAGAAGGCGGTCGCCCGCGGGACGTTCTACCCGGTGATACCGGTCGCTGCCCAGCAGGGCATCGGCCTCGCCGAGCTGCTCGAGCTGATGACCCAGGCGTTCCCCTCGCCGCAGGAGCACCCGCTGCCCGCCGTGACCTCGCTGGACGGCAAGCCGGTCAGCGGCATCACGTCCGACCCGGACGGGCCGCTGCTCGCCGAGGTGGTCAAGACCACCTCGGACCCGTATGTCGGCCGGATCAGCCTGGTCAGGGTGTTCTCCGGCACGCTGCGCCCCGATGCGACCGTGCACGTCTCGGGGCACGGCCGGGCAGCCCGGGGCCACGCCGACCACGACGAGGACGAACGGATCGGCGCGCTGACCTCGCCGCTCGGCAAGCAGCAGCGGCCGATCTCGGCCTGCGCGGCCGGTGACATCTGCGCCGTGGCGAAGCTGACCAGCGCGGAGACCGGCGACACGCTGTCGGACAAGGAGCGCCCGCTGCTGATGGAGGCGTGGGCGATGCCCGAGCCGCTGCTGCCGGTGGCGATCACGGCCAAGTCCAAGGCCGACGAGGACAAGATGTCGCAGGCGCTCGGCAGGCTGGTGGCCGAGGACTCGACGCTGCGGCTCGAGATGAACGCGGAGACCCACCAGCTGGTGCTCTGGTGCATGGGCGAGGCGCACTCCGACCTGCTGCTCGACCGGATCGCGACCCGGCACGGCGTCGCGGTCGAGCCGGTCGAGCTGCGCGTGCCGCTGCGCGAGACCGTCGGCGGTCAGGGCCAGGGCCTCGGCAGGAACGTCAAGCAGTCGGGCGGCCACGGCGAGTACGCGATCTGCCACATCGAGCTCGAGCCGCTGCCGTCGGGCGGCGGGTTCGAGTTCGTCGACAAGATCGTCGGCGGCGTGGTGCCGCGCCAGTTCATCCCGTCGGTGGAGAAGGGCGTGCGCACCCAGATGGCGCAGGGCGTGATCGCCGGCTACCCGATGGTGGACATCAAGGTGACCCTGTTCGACGGCAAGGCTCACTCGGTGGACTCCTCGGACATGGCGTTCCAGAAGGCGGGACGCGCCGCGCTGCGCGACGCCGCGGAGAAGGCCAGGCCGCAGCTGCTCGAGCCGGTGGACGAGGTATCGGTGCTGATCGGCGACGACTACGTCGGCGCCGTGATGTCGGACATGTCAGGCCGGCGCGGCCGGGTGCTCGGTACCGAGCCGGTTCCCGGCGGGCGCACGCTGGTCAAGGCCGAGGTGCCGGAGCTCGAGCTGACCAGGTACGCGATCGACCTGCGGTCGCTGTCGCACGGCACGGGGACGTTCTCGCGTTCCTACCTGCGGCATGAGCCGCTCCCCTCGCACCTGATGGACAAGGTCATCGCAGACGCGAAGTCGGGGTAACGACCTTCGCCCGGGACCTGGCGGCGAGAGATAGCGGACCCCGGCCCCCGCTGAACGCGGTGGGCCGGGGTGTCGGCGGCGCCTTGGCGAGGGTTAGCAGCGCCTTGGCGAGGGTCTTAACCGTCCTTCCAGGCTTCGGCAAGCAGGTCGCGGGTCTCGGCGAGGAGCTGAGGCAGGACCTTGGTGCGGGCGACGATCGGCATGAAGTTCGAGTCGCCGCCCCAGCGGGGGACGACGTGCTGGTGCAGGTGAGCGGCGATGCCGGCCCCGGCTACGTTGCCCATGTTCATGCCGATGTTGAAGCCCTGAGCGCCTGAGGCGGCCCGGAGCGTCGTCATCGCGATCTTGGTGAAGGAGGCCAGCTCGGCGGTCTCGGCATCGTCCAGGTCGGTGTAGTCGGCGATGTGACGGTACGGGCAGACCATCAGGTGGCCGCTGTTGTACGGGTACAGGTTGAGCACCGTGAAGACCAGGGCACCGCGGGCCACGATCAGGGCCTCGGCGTCTGCCATGTCCTTGATCAGGCAGAACGGGCAGCTGTCCTGGCCGACGCCGGACGGCTTGTTCTCGCCCTTGATGTAGGCCATCCGGTGCGGTGTCCACAGCCGCTGGAAGCCGTCCGGCGTACCCACGCCCGCTTGGGGCAGGGGCTCGGCGGCAGGCGGCTCTGCCGTCGGTGGCTCCGCCCCGGTACCCGTCATGGAATGCAGCATAGGTGCGGGCCGTCAGGGCCGGCCGCCCGCCCCGGAGCGGGGTCCAGGCACCGGGGCAGGCTGGCCGACGCGGTCAGCTGGCGGACTGCCAGCTGAAGCTGAATGCCTTGTGGCTGTGCACGAGCAGGGTCAGGTCCGTGATGCTGGCGGCGGTCAGAGTGGAACCGCTGCCGGTAGCCGTGAGCGACACCTGGTCGCCGACCTTGATCGACCCGATGCCGTTGCGCTGAGCGTCCACCATCGTGGACGCGCTCACGGCGTAATGCGCGGTGAACCCGTCGGGGCTGCGCAGCGTGATCGAGCTGCCGCCGACCGCGGTGACCTTGCCGCGCTGCACGTCCACGGTCTGGTAGCCGCCACCCGGCTTGGCCACGACGAACTGACCATGCACGGCGCCGAATAGCCCGCCCACCAGGCCAGGCCCGAAAACGCCGCCGGGCAGCACGGCGATCCGCCGGAACGGGATCATGCGCCACCGCGGGCAGGTCGGCACGGTGGCCGGGCATGCCAGGCGGCTCGGGACCGCTGTCGGCTTCGGCTTCGGGGTGCTCGCGCTGGCCACCGCCGGGGCAGCGGTGGACGTGCTGGCGGCGTACGCGACGCCCGCGCCGCCGAGCATCGCGACCGCGGCCACGGCCGCGATGATCGCCACCCGCCGTGGACGCCCCGCCCCGCCGGTCATCTGGACCACCTCAGGCTGGCCAGCCTCGCCCGGCTGACCGGCCGTCCCGTCGGGGCCGGCATCCGTGCTGGCGTCGTTCCAGGACGGCTCGTCTGACATCGCCGCGGCTCCTTCCGAGCGCAGAGCACACCCGAACATGCTCCCCCGCCGACCTTAGCGTTCGCTCAAGCCGAACCATGAATCCGCTCCGAACCCCCAGCCCACTCCGAAAAGCGGCTCACGAGGGGCGGGTCAGACTTGGACGCGCTGATCAATGGCGGCGACGATCTCGTCGATCGCCTCGTCGACGGGGACACCGTTGCGCTGGTCGCCGTTGCGATAGCGGAACGAGACCGCCCCGGCCGCGACGTCGTCATCGCCAGCCAGCAGCATCCAGGGCACCTTCTGCTGCTGCGCCGTCCTGATCTTCTTCTGCATGCGGTCCGCGCCCGCGTCGACCTGCACCCGGACGCCGCGCCGCCGCAGCCTGGCCGCGACCTCGTCCAGGTACGGCACGTGCTCGTCGGTGATCGGGATCCCGATCACCTGAACCGGAGCCAGCCACGGCGGGAACGCGCCCGCGTAGTGCTCGACCAGGATGCCGAAGAACCGTTCGATCGACCCGAACAAGGCCCGGTGGATCATCTGCGGCCGCTGCCTGGTCCCGTCGGCGGTGGTGTACTCAAGACCGAACCTGCCTGGCATCTGGAAGTCCACCTGCAGGGTGGAGAGCTGCCAGCGGCGGCCGATCGCGTCCTTCACGTGTACGTCGATCTTCGGCGCGTAGAAGGCACCCTCGCCCTCGGCGATCACGTAGCGCAGGCCGGATACGTCGAGCGCGTGCTTGAGCGCCGCCTCGGCGGCGTCCCACTCGGCGATCTCGCCCACGTACTTCTCCGGCCTGGTCGAGAGCTCGGCCTCGAACTCGGTCAGGCCGTAGTCGCGCAGCAGCCCGATCACGAACGCCAGCAGGCTGGCCAGCTCGTCGGCGAGCTGGTCGGGTCGGCAGAAGATATGCGAGTCGTCCTGGGTGAAGCCGCGGGCGCGGGTCAGCCCGTGCACCACGCCGGACTTCTCGTACCGGTAGACCGTGCCGAACTCGAACAGCCGCAGCGGAAGCTCGCGGTAGGAGCGCCCGCGCGATGCGTAGATCAGGATGTGCATCGGGCAGTTCATCGGCTTGGGGTAGTACGACGCGCCCTCCATCTCCATGGGCGGGTACATCCCGTCGGCGTACCACTCCAGGTGCCCGGAGGTCTCGAACAGCGCCGACTTGGTGATGTGCGGGGTGTTGACGAACTCGTAGCCACCCTCCTCGTGCCTGCGCCGCGAGTAGTCCTCCATCACCCGGCGGATGGTGCCGCCCTTGGGATGGAACACCGGCAGCCCGCTGCCGATCTCCGGCGGGAACGAGAACAGGTCGAGCTCGGCGCCGAGCTTACGGTGATCGCGCCGCTCTGCTTCGGCCAGCATGGTGAGGTAGTCATCCTGTTCCTGGCGGGACGGCCACGCGGTGCCGTAGATCCGCTGTAGTTGCGGGTTCTTCTCGCTGCCGCGCCAGTACGCGCCGCCGCTGCGCATCAGCTTGAACGCCGGGATGTGCCTGGTCGACGGCAGGTGCGGGCCGCGGCACAGGTCACGCCAGCACAGCGCGCCGGTCGAGGCGTCCAGGTTGTCGTAGATGGTGAGCTCGGCGCCGCCGACCTCGACCGACTCCTCTGCACCCGCGCTCTGCCCGTTCGCAAGGGCGCCCTTCAGGCCGATCAGCTCGAGCTTGTACGGCTCGCTGGCGAGCTCGGCGCGGGCCTCGCCGTCGGAGACGACGCGCCGGCTGAATCGCTGGCCAGCCTTGACGATCTGGCGCATCTTCTGCTCGATCGCCTTCAGGTCGGCGGGACTGAACGGCTCGGTGACGTCGAAGTCGTAGTAGAAGCCGTTCTCCACCGGTGGCCCGATTCCGAGCTTGGCCTCCGGGTGCAGGTCCTGCACGGCCTGCGCGAGCACGTGGGCGGTGGAGTGCCGCAGGATCGCCAGCCCGTCGGCCGAGCGCAGGCCGACGGGCTCGACGATGTCGCCGTCGGCGAGCCCGGCGGCCAGGTCGCGCATGATGCCGTTGACCCTGGCCGCGATGATCTCACCGCCTGCCGCACCGTCGGCACGCTCGGACGCCGGCCAGGCGGTGAGCGCGTCAGCCGCCGTCGTGCCGGCTTCCACCACGTGCTCGCGTCCGGCGAGAGTGATATGAAGCTTGTCGGCAGACACGGCTGTCTCCTTCGTTCGGGTGATTGCCTGGTTACCCTGACCAGACGGCGGCGGCGCAGTTGCCGCCGCGATGGTTCGATGCTAGCGGGCGCCGCTCAGCGGGCGCGCGCCGTTATCGCGACGGCGGAGTGCGCTCGCGGGCGGCACCCGCGCCACCTGCGGGCGGGCACTCAGGGTGCGGTGACCGTGACCAGCGTCCCGTACGTGAGATACGGCCAGATGAACTTGGCCGGGGCGTACGGCAGCTCGACGCAGCCCAGGCTCTGCTGGAATCCGTAGGAGTAGCGCGGGAAGTAATGTACGGCCTCGCCGGCGTGGAAGTACGACACCCAGGAGACCGGGTCGGCGTACTTCGACCCGTCCGGGTTGGTCCCGCGCATGATCTGGAACCGGTACTTGACGTACACCGGGTCGGTCCCCACGGCCGTCGGCGCCTCCGGGATGCCGGTGTTGGCCAGGTTGTGGAAGATCTTCGTGCCGTTGTGCCAGACGGTCAGGGTCTCCGGTGTCTTCTGGCTGGCCAGCGCATAGGTGTAGCCGTTCTTGTTCGTGTCGTCGCTCGCGATGGCGCGGAACATGGCACGCCACAGTCGGCTGCCGATCGCCCCGGTGACGACCAGTCCGTCCTGGTTCTCGGCGACCATGTCGGACATCAGCCCGTGGTCAGCCTGGAAGGCCGCCACGGCGCCGCGGAGTACCTGGCTCAGCGCGTTCGGCTTCCACAGCCTCATCAGCGCGCTCGGATAGCCGGGCTGCCAGGTGTACGTGCCCTGCGGCGGGTCGAAGGCGGCGGTGACCTGAGCGTTCGCGTCGGACAGCGTCGCAGCCGTGCCGGTGGTCGGCGCCCATGTCAGCGGCAGGTAGCCGAGCTGGGCAAGCAGTTGCTCCAGCCGGACCACGCTGTAGCTGCCGGTCTTGAATGTCGACGTGACGTTCGCGGCGAGCAGCCCGCCACCGACCGACTGGACGCCGGCCGAGCCGGACGGGACCTTGACGGTGACCTTGGTTCGCTGCCTAAATCCGGCGGTCGGGGTGAACACGGCCGTGTCGCCCGTGCGCTGCCAGGTGCCTGGGATGACCGGCGTCACGGTCGGCATCGGGGACGTGGCGCTGAGCGGCTCGGAGAAGACGACCTGGATCGCCGCACCACCGTTCACGCCGGTCGAGCCGGTGGCAGGGGTGATCGACACCACGTGCTCGGGAGCCGCGTCTGAGGTCCCGTTGCCGTGGCTCTTCGAGTTCTTGCTGTCGGCGGCGCTCGCCGTGCCCGACTTCTGCAGGTACAGGTAGGCCCCGCCGGCAGCGACGATCAGCACGATCACGGCCGCGGCGACCGCGAGCACCTTGGCCGACCGGCGCCCAGAGCCGCCGCCTGCCGAGCCTGGCTGGCTGGCGGGGCCCGTAGGCCCGCCGCGCCCGGCACCTGATCCGCCCAGTGAGCCCGAGCCGCCAGCCGGACCCGATGCGCCCGACCAGCCGCCGCGCGCCGACGAGCCACTGGCGAAAGATGGCGCGGCGGAACTGCCCAAGGGGCCGGCCGCGTCGTCGGCAGCCGCGGTGCTGGCCGCGGTCAGGCCGAGCGAGGCTGGCGACCAGGCCGGAGTCGCCGCGCCGATCGGGCTGGCGGGCTCGGCGGCTCCGGCCACGCTGCCCGGCCATGATCCGACCTCGGTCGCCCTCGGTTCGCTGGCCGGACGGGTCGGCTCGGACGGCCAGACCGATGTGCCGGAGCCCCCAGGGCTGGCCGACTTCGACACCGAGACCGGTCCCGGCGTGCGGTCGGCGGCCGGCCACACCGAGCCGGCTGCGCCGAGCGTCTCATCCGGCCAGACCGAGCCGGAGGCCCTGGCTGCCTTGGAGGTTCTCTTGGGCAGGCCGTCGGCGCTGCCCGATGCCTGCGTCTGGCTCTTCGGGATGAAGACGGGTGCGGGCCGCGGCGGTTCGGCGGCCGGCGCACCCGGCGGCTCGGCGGCCGGCGCACCGGAGGTCTTCGCGGCGGACGAAGCGGCCGGACCGAGCGCGTTCCCCGCGGGCTCGGCGTCGCCTGGCCAGACCGAGTCGGATCTCTTCGGCCAGACCGAGTCGGTCTCCGGCCAGACCGAGCCCGACGGGCTCGCGGCGGGCTTGGCCGCGCCGGCCGTCGTCGGGAATGGCTCGGCGTCGTCGCCAGAACCCGTGCTCGGCCAGGCGGGCTTGGCCGAGCCGGACGGGCTCGGCGGCAGCCCCGACCCCGACGTGCCCGCATCGCCGCCCCGCGCGGCTGGCACCGTCGTGTCTGACGCCGACGGCCAGGCAGAACCGGTTTGCTCGCTTATGGTCTCCGCGGGCTGGTCCTCTTCGCCAGGCCGCTTGCTGTGTGCCCCGATCTGTACCACCTCTTCCTCACGTGCGAGTGTAGAGACGGCACAGGGCCATGGGCGGTTGGATCAGGTGAAGAATGGGGCACAAATTGAGCAACGGTGCGCTCGCGTGGCCCGGCCGCACCGGCCGGGCCACGCGAGCGTTCGGGCGGGCGGCGCCGCGGAGGAGCCGACTCAGCCGGTGACGGTCACCAGGCTGCCGTAGGTCAGGTAGGGCCAGGCCCGCTCGGCGGAGTCATATGGCAGTTCGACGCAGCCGAGGCTCTGCGGCCACCCGTACGAGCCGCGCGGGAAGTAGTGGACCGCCTCGCCCGCGTCGAAGTAGGAGACAAAGCTCACCGGGTCGGCGTAGTGGCTGCCGTCGGGGTTCGTGCCCTGCATGATCTGGAATCGGTATCTCAGAAACACCGGAAACGTGCCTGACGCGGTCGGCGCGACCGGGATGCCGGTGTTGGCCAGGCTGCGCAGCACGATGCGCCCGTCATGCCAGATCGTCAGGGTCTCTGGCGATCCCTTGCTCGCGATCGCGTAGGTGTAGCCGACCGTGTTCGCGTGATTGGCGTCCGCGGCGTCGAACAGCGCGTTCCAGAGCCGGTCGGTGAGCACGCCGTTGATCATCATGCCGTGCTGTGACTGGAAAGCCATCACCGCGCCGCGCAGCAGCGGGTTGGCCATGCCGGCCCGCCACTGGCTGCGCAGCGCCTGCGGGTACCCGGGTTCCCAGCTGAAGGACCCGGGCGGCGCGCTGAATGCCATGGCTGTCTGGCCCGACGGGCCTCCGGTCATCCGGTCACCGGCCATGGGCTGCCACGTCAGCGGCAGGTAACCGAGCTCGCTGAGCAGCTCGCCGAGCCTGAGCTGGGAGTAGCCCTCGGTCCTGAACGACGCCGTCACCGGCCGGTCGAGCGTCCTTCCCGCGGCCGAGCGGACGCCGGCCTGGCCAGCCGGGATTCGAAGGTCGAACTTCGTTGAAGGCGGGAATGCAGTGTCGGGGGTGAACGTCAGCGTGCTGCCCACGGACTGCCAGCTTCCCTGGACCGACGGCGTGAGCACCGGGTCAGGCGACCCGGCTGCCAGCGGGACCGTGAAGGCGACCTGGAGCGTGGTGTCGCCGGCAATCCGGCCCGATGCGGTGTTCGGCGTGACGGACACGACCCTGAGGGGGCCGGCGACCGCCCGGCCGCCCGCGGCGTCTCCCTTGGTCGCTGCGCTTGCGGGACGCGCCGAGTGCGTCGCCGCGAGGACGGCGATCGCCACGATGACTGCGACAGCTGCGATCGCGGCGGCGATGGCTCCCGTCTTCAGTGCCGGTCCGCGGCGCTGGCCCCCACTGTCCTCAAGCACGCGAATCTCCCGTCCCGCCATCGTGGCTCGACCTTGGATTGCGGAACGCAGGGATCACGGTCGCGTTCCGTCATCAGGCGACTACCCGAGCTGGTTTCGGAGATATCCATCGACCGGGTAAACCGTTGTCCACTCCTGCCGAGCCCGTGCTCGCGGGAGGACCAGGACAGATAAGAGGAGCAAGGCCTCGATAACAGGGGTGGTGGGCGATACTGGGATCGAACCAGTAACGCAAGCGACGCGGTGACACTGGCCTGACCAGCCGGTTACCGCCTCTGACCTGCGCATTCGACTGCTACTGTCGCGGACACGCGTTGACACGCCCTGCCACTGATGTACGCTACTTCTGGCACGTAACTGGCACGCGGATGGCACGGAGGCGCGGATGGCAGCCCGCAGGCGCTACTTCGGCAGCGTGCGGACGCTGCCCTCCGGCCGCTTCCAGGCCCGCTACACCGGCCCGGACGGCGTGACCTACACCGCCCGCACTCCCCAGGGACGGCCGCTCACGTTCGATACGAAGGGCGATGCCGACGCGTGGCTGACGCTGCGGCGCTCCGAGATCCTGCGCGGCGCGTGGCTGCCCCCGGCCGCGCCTGCGGCCGCGCCGGTCACGCTCGGCGCGTACTCGGCGGCCTGGCTGGCCGACCGGGACCTGGCCGACCGCACCCGCGAGCACTACGGGCACGTGCTGCGCGACCACATCCTCCCGGCGTTCGGCGAGTCTGCCGTGCCGGCCATCACGCCCGCCGCGGTCCGCGAGTGGCACGCCCGGCTCAAGGACACCACCGGGCCGACGCAGCGGGCACACGCCTACGGGCTGCTCCGCACGATCATGAACACCGCCGTTGCCGACGACGTGATAGCGGCCAGCCCGTGCCGCGTGCGCGGCGCCTCCCAGGTGAAGCGCGCCAAGACGATCCGCCCGGCGTCGCTGGCCGAGCTTGAGGCGCTCGTGACCGCCCTGCCGGAGCGCTACCGGCTCATGGCGCTGCTGGCCGCGTGGTGCGCGATGCGGTTCGGCGAGCTGGCCGAGCTGCGCCGCTCCGATATCGACGTGAAGAACGCCGTCATCCACATCCGCCGCGGCGTGGTGCGCACCGGGAACGGCCGGAAGGTCAAGGACCCCAAGACGCAGGCAGGCAAGCGCGACGTGGCCATCCCGCCGCACCTGATGCCGCTCGTCCGGGGGCACCTGCGCGACCACGTGGCCGCCAGCCGCGACGCCCTGCTCTTCCCGGCGACCGGGAACCCGGCGCGGCACATGGCCACCGCGACGCTGTACCGCGTGTACTACCCGGCGCGCGACGCGGCCGGGCGGCCGGATCTGCGCTTCCATGACCTGCGCCACACCGGCGCCGTGCTCGCCGCGGCGACCGGGGCGACGCTCGCCGAGCTGATGGCCCGGCTCGGCCACTCGACGGCCGCCGCGGCGCTGCGCTACCAGCACGCCGCCGCCGAGCGGGACAAGGTGATCGCCGCCGCGCTCAGCGAGCTAGCGGGCGCCTCCGTCACCCCGATCGCTGACCGCAAGGCCAGCGCCAGGCGGAAGGAGGCCACCGGCTAGACGAGAGCGGCCCGGCCGCGTGTTACGAGCACGACGGCCGGGCCTAGATCCCCAACCTGACTACCCAGGAAGGCAGACCTATGCCCGACCCTACAAACCCCCCGCCGACCGATCCAGAGAGCAGCCCATGTCCCGCTACCGAGCCTGTGCTGGCGATCGACGTGCGCGCGGGCGACGTGCTCGACTACGACGGCCGCCAGCTCGCGGTGACGGCCGATCCGGCGTTCATCTCCTACCACGACCAGGGCCGCCCGGTGAACGGGCTCGTCATCGAGTGCCGGGACGGCTCGGCGAGATGGTACCTGTACCGGCAGGCGTCCGACCTGCTGGCCCGCGTCCGCGCGGGCGGTGCGGAATGAGCATCATCGTGGGCGACGACGGCCAGCTCCACGCCGAGCCCGACGACAGTGACCCGATCCAGCGCACCAACGCGAGGATCATCGACCTGCTCGCGTGGAAGCTCGAGCTTGACCGGCAGACCATGGACGCGTTCGACGTCCAGCACGAGCAGGCCAAGGCCAGGGTGACCGAGCTTGAGTCGACGGTGGCCGCGCTCCGGGCGCAGCTGGCCGTGATCGAGCAGCTGGTGATCGGGTGAGCCGCCCGGAACTGCGGCCGCTCGGCCCGTGGTACGCCACTCCCCAGCCGTACCAGTCCACGGTGCGCCACCGGCTGCACCGGGCGCTCGAGCGGGCGCAGATCGCAGGATGGGACCTCGTGACCGCGGTCCTGCGCCGGGCCGCCACGCCCGCCATGAGGCGCCGCGCGTGGGCGGCCGGACTCGCCCTGGCACTCGACGGACCCGGCGCCCGCTGGCTGTCCTGCCTGCGCGAGTACGACGACGGCAACCAGCTCGGCGAGGAACTCCGCTACGACGCTCAGGGAACCACCGTGAAGCTCCGCATGTTCGCCCTGCCGCCCGTGACCGCCCCCGTCGCCGACCGGGCGTTCTGGGCCGACCGCGGGCGCCACAGGGCACCGGGACGGACCGCCCGCGTACCGTGGCCGACCGCCCTGCGACCGCCAGCGACCACCGGGCGCCACGCCCGTCCGGCGCGGTCGCTCCGTGGCCCGGCCGCGGCTTAGGCGGAACACTTAACTGCCCGTAAGTGTCGCCCGGCGACCCGCTCAGCGACCGCCCTGCGCCAGCCGCGGCCGGGGCGGTCGCTGGCGGTACATCGCCGGTCGGCCAGTGCTCTGACCGGGAATACCCCCGGGGGCTATCCGGCGCCCGCAGACGGCTCGGTCACAGGTGTTAGCAGAGGCGCACGGAGTGACCCGTGACCAGTCCCAGCCTTGTGACTTAGCCTTCACCCGTCCGCTTGACTTACGGTGCCCAGGGCACCGTAAGTCTCCTCACGGGGAATTAGTGGTACCGGGTACAAAGAAGTCCTGACCGGGCCTTCACCCGTACAGCTTCCGGCCGCAGCGTGACCTCGTGACGATCGACGTACAGTTTCCCCGCGACGCTGGCAAATCGGCACCATGGTACTGATTTGCGATGTCGGGATGCCGGGCGATGGCGCCGCTAGCGGCCCAGGGCCGCGGAGATGAGCGTCACGCGTCACACCGCAGGCCAGAGGCACCGGCCATGTGCCGGGCGTGACGGCTCGCCGCGTTCCCGCAGGCCAGCCAGCGTGACGGCTCCGTCACGAAGTGACCGGTGCCGGGGCGTTACCTGTTACCGCGCAGGTCGGCGGTAACGCGAGCAACAGCGCACCAGCCAGCAGCA
>DATIZP010000010.1:0-32924 GCA_035517035.1 Streptosporangiaceae bacterium
CTAAGTTGGGCATCCGGCCGATTAAGTAGGGCATCCGGCCGAGTAGGGCAACCAGGCGAACGTCTGCGGGAGCGTCACCGGGTACCGGAATGGCGGGACCGAAGGCGCCGAGGCGCCGCAGGCGTTCGGCATCGGGGAGAATCTCGTCATAGACGGCTCGCGCGAGCCCGGAGTCGATGACGGTGTCGCGGCAGGTCGCCCTGGAGAGATCCCATCCGTGCAGGACCCATTCGACCATGGCGTAGCCTGCGAGGCCGTCGCCGGTCACGTCTCCCGCAGGATGGCGGGCGGTCCCGGTGACGACGTCGGGGTTGCTCAGCCTTGCCTGGACGGCACGGGCGGCCTGCCGGAAGTCGGAGCTGGCGCTGGTCGGCGAGGTGGTGACTGAGGCGAGTCTGGACATCGCCTCGGCCGCGGTCGCGCCTTCGAGCAGAGCCGTGTACATCGCGGTGGTGCCGAGGACGTGCGTCACCAGGTCGCCGACCGTCCACCCCGCGCAGCCGGTCGGCCAACCCCACTCGGGGGCTGTCACCGGCGACAGCGCTCTGGTGAAGGCGCGGCGGGACTGATCGAGCAACTGCGCGCGGGCGGGCTCCACCGTGTCAGTTCTACCAGGTCTACCAGGTCTACCAGGACCGTCCAGGCCAGACGCACTGCCGTCACCGGTCAGTCGGCCGCCCGCTGGCCGGCCGCGGCCGCGGCCGCGGCCCTGCGCACATCGGCGGCGATCCGCGGGATGGCGGTCCCGATCGGCTCCCTGATCACCTCGGTGGCCAGCGGGTCGTACGGGGTCGGGTCGCGGTTGACGATGACCAGCGGGGCTCCGGCGTCGGCGGCCACCGCGCACAGCGAGGCCGCGGGCTCCACGGTCAGGGTGCTGCCGACGGCGAGCATCAGGTCGCATCCGGCCGCGGCGCGGGCGGCCGTGGTCAGCACGGCCCGGTCGAGCGGCTCGCCGAACATCACCGTGGCTGACTTGAGTATTCCGCCGCACTGCTCGCACGGCGGGTCGGCCTCGCCGGCCCTGACCCGGTCGAGTGCCCGCGCCATCTCGGTCCGTGCGCTGCAGGCGACGCACCTCACCGCGTGCATGGTGCCGTGCAGTTCGAGCACGCGGTCGGGGGGCGAGCCGGCCCGCTGATGCAGCCCGTCGATGTTCTGCGTGATCACCCAGGTGTCGATCGCCGCGGCCAGGGCGGCCAGCGCGGTGTGCGCCGCGTTCGGCGCGGCGGTCCAGGCCGGATGCGCGAGCCTGGCCTGCCAGGAACGCCGACGCAGTGCAGGGTCGCCGAGGTAGGCCTCGTAGGTCGACATCCGCTCCGCGCCAGGGTTGCGGGTCCACAGTCCCTGCGGCCCGCGGAAGTCGGGGATCCCGGAGTCGGTCGAGATGCCGGCCCCGGTCAGCACGGCGAGCCTGGCCACTCCTCGCGTCCACGCCGGAACCTCGCCGCCGCTCATCCCGTCATCGTCACCAATCGGCCGGCTTGGGGCAACCGCGGGGCGTCGCCCTCTTGCGCGACCAGGCTAGCCGGGCCAGCCTTGCACCGAGGAGGATGGGCGCATGGCCAGTGACCGGACAACGCGGGCATCGGACGCGGACCGCGACCAGACCGCCGAATTCCTGCGCGACAACCACGTCGCCGGGAGGCTGACGGTCGAGGAGTTCAACGAGCGCCTGGACAAGGCGATGTCGGCGCGCACCCTGGGCGAGCTCGACGACCTCAAGGCTGACCTGCCGGCGGTGGACCTGCGCCCAAGCCAGCCAGTTCCGGCCGGGGGCCCGGTCGATGCACAGGGGCCGGCCTCGTGGCCAGCCGGCCGCGGGCAGGGCAGGATGTCGCCCGCGTGGCGGGCCAGCCTCGGCTCATGTGCCGGGCTCTTCCTGGTCTGCTTCGTGGTCTGGGCGCTCACCGGCGCCGGCTATCCCTGGTTCCTGTGGGTGCTTGTGCCCTGCGCGCTGACGTTCGGCCGCTGGATCACCGGGGCGCCGGCCCGCGGCGACTACCAGCGCCACCGTGACCGGCGGCGCTACCGCGACTACTGAAGGCTGACCGGCAGCGTGTCGAACCCGCGGAGCAGCAGCGCGTCCCTGCGGGTCGGCTCGCCCGCGGCGGCGAGGGCGGGGAAGCGCGGGAAGGCGACGGCGCCCTCCAGCCTGGCCAGCGCGGCGCCGATGCAGAAGAGCGCACCACCCCCGAAGCTGAGCGGCCCGCCCTCGGCGCGCAGCGGATCGAACCTGTCCGGCTCGGTGAACCGCCGCGGGTCCCTGTTCCCGGCGCCGAGCACGGTGACCACGTTGGTACGGCCGGACATCGGCACTCCGGCCAGCTTGGTGTCGTAGCCGGTGCGGCTGGTGAGCTGCACCGGTGAGTCGAACCGGAGCACCTCCTCCACGAACGCGGCGGGGGGCACGGATCCGTCCCTGACGCCCAGGCCGCTGCCGAGCAGGTTCGTGGTGGTCTCGAAGCCGGCTACAAGCAGCAGCGTCAGGTTGTGCAGCAGCTCGGCGTCGGCCAGCCGGCCGTCACCCGATCCGGCCACCGCGAGCAGGTCGCTGAGCAGGTCGTCCCTTGGCTCGGCGCGGCGCTGACCGGCCAGCTCGGCGAAGTACGCGAGTAGCTCGGCCGCCGCGGCGTTGATCGCCGGCAGGCGCTGCAGGTCGTTGAGCTCGAAGACACCGGCCAGGTCCCTGGCCAGCGGCCGGAATCCCTCGCGGTCCGGCTCCGGGATCCCGATCAGCTCGCAGATCACGGTGACGGGGAGCAAGTAGGCGAAGTCGTGCATGAACTCAACGGCCGAGCCGTCGCTGGCCTTGTCGGCCATCGCGTCGATCAGGTCGTCCGCGATCGCGGCGATGGCCGGCTCGAGGCCAGCGATCCGCCGCGCCGTGAAGGCCCTGGCGATCAGGCTCCTGATCCGCAGGTGCCGCGGCGGGTTCAGGTTCAGGATCCAGTCAGCGCCCTGGACGAAGACCGGGTTCTCCCGCCAGCCCGGAAGGTCGCGGTCGAAGTTGGACTCATCCGACACCGCGAAACCCGGATCGCGCAGGACGGCGCTGATCGCGTCGTAGCCGACGACCAGGACTTCGCCGCTGCCGAGGTCGATCACCTCGCCGATCTCGTGCAGCGCGGCGTAGTGCGGATACGGGTCCGCCCTGCCTTCGGGCGTGCCGAGCGAGGTGAGTATCTGTACCGCGTCCACGATGCCGCTCCGTCCGCCGTCCGGTGACGAGCCGGCGGCGGGGCCGAAGCGGGCCACGCCTGGCCCTTGCGACGGTACGCAGGATCGCGCGCCCTTGTCAAGTTATATCGCGTTTTGTGAATGAATCGTACTCTATCGAGAGAACGGTGCACCTGTATCGGTTTCGTCAATCCGCAGGTCGGCCGCGTTCAGCCCACCTATGGTGAGTGACTCCGGCGACTGCGGAGGGGCGGCGGGCATGTTCAGGATCCTTCATGTGGGCGCTCTGCTGCTCGCGGTCACCGGGGGGATGCTCTCCCCGCACGTACAGCACGCGCCGCACCGGGTCCGGATATCGCTGTGGCGCACGCTGTGCCGGCCGTACCAGCACATGGCTGCGACGGGCGTCCTGCGGTCCCGCTACGTGATCAGGAACGACGACTACGGCCGCAGGGGAGAATGCATCACCGGCCGGCGGTCGGGGCCGAGCTTCACGGTCACGCAGTCGGGCGCGCGGGTCAGCCGCGCCGAGCCGGTCGCGTTCCCCAACGTCTTCGTCGGCTGCAGTTGGGGCGTCTGCTCGCCGCGCAGCGGGCTACCGCGCCGGGTCGGGCGGGTGCGGTCGCTGGTCACGTCCTGGTCGGTGCGGGACCGGGCCCGCGGTGTCTGGGCGGTCAGCTACGACATCTGGTTCGACCGCGACAGGCACATCTCGGGTCAGGCCAAGGGTGCCGAGATCATGATCTGGCTGAGCTCGCGCGGGTTCGGCGCGAACCGGTGGCCCGTGGTCAGGGTGCAGAACGCGCGCTATCACCTGGCCCACTGGGTGACCGGCCATCACGGCCAGCGGTGGAACTACATCCAGTTCAACCGGGTACGGTCGACAGCGCGCGTGCGCAACCTCAGCGTGAAGCAGTTCATCGGCGTGGCCGAGCGGCACGGCCTGCTCAATCCCGACTGGTGGCTGACCAGCGTCGAGGCCGGCTTCGAGATCTGGCGCGGCGGCGTGGGACTGCGGACGACCAGCTTCTCGGTGCGCACCTAAGTGACCGAGCAGGCAGGCTGGCAGGACCGGGCCGGGGTGATCACGCTGCCGAGCGGCGTCGGCGTCGGCGTTCGCGGCCGGCGGCTCACCGACCAGGCGAGCCCGGCCGACTTCACCCTGGTCCTGGCCGACGGCCCGGTGCCGGACTGGCCGTACCGGCGGGTCCGCTGGCCGGACTTCCGGGTGCCCGCCGACACCGCCGACGCCCTGGACGCGCTCCGCGAGGCCTACCGGCGGGCGCGTGCCGGGCAGCGCGTGGAGGCCGCCTGCCGCGGCGGCGTCGGCCGGACCGGAACCGCCCTTGCCGCGCTGGCGATCCTGGATGGCCTTAGCCCGCGCGAGGCCGTTGCCTGGGTCCGCGCCGGGTATCACCCGCGCGCGATCGAGACCGTCTGGCAGCGCCGCTGGCTCCGCCGGGTGCACTAGCGGCCACCGCGCGAGCGGCGGTGTCGGCCGGGTTCGCGCGGCATTGCGGAACCGGCACTCCGGACGTTCATTACGGTTCAGCCACAATGGGGCGCTGTTCTTGCATGCCGATCGGACGGTGATGAATCGTGTCGTTCAGGTTTTAGCAGTCCGAGTGCAAGGACAGGCAGCGGGTGGATCGTGACGTCCTGGAGGTCAGCGGCCTGACGGTCAGGTTCGGCAGCCTTACCGCGCTCGACAACGTGTCGCTGACCGCACCGCCCGCGGCGGTGACCGGGATCATCGGGCCAAACGGGGCAGGCAAGACCACGCTGCTCAATGCCGTCTGCGGCTTCGTCAGGCCGGCCAGCGGGACCGCCAGCTTCGGCGGCGCCGACCTGACCAGGGTCAGGCCGGACCGGCTGGCCAGCCTCGGCATCGCGCGGACGCTCCAGTCGGTCGGGCTGTTCCGCGGCCTCACCGTGGCGGAGAACGTCATGGTCGGCGCGACGGCGCGGGCCAGGGCCGGATTCTGGTCGGCGCTCGTGGGCCTGCGCCGGTCCGACCGCGACGAGCGGATGCTCCGCGGGCTGGCGCTCGAGGCCCTGGATCGGGTCGGTGCCGCCGACGTCGCCGACCGTATGCCCGAGACGCTCCCGCACGGTTCAAGGAAACGGGTCGCGCTGGCCCGTGCCCTGGTCGGCCAGCCCAGGCTGCTGCTGCTCGACGAGCCGGCCAGCGGGCTGGCCGAGGACGAGCTGCCCGAGCTCGGCGAGCTGATCACCTCGATCGCCGCCGACGCCGGGGTGCTCGTCATCGAGCACCGGATGGACCTGATGATGTCGGTCTGCGACCACATCTTCGTGCTCGACTTCGGCGTGCTGATCGCGCAGGGCACCCCGGCGCAGGTGCAGGCCGACCCGCTGGTCACCGAGGCCTACCTCGGCGTGACGCATGAGTGAGCGTGCGCGATCAGACCTCGCGATCGACGAGGTGGTGGCCGGGTATGGCGCGGCGCCGGTGCTGCGCGGCGTGTCCGTCACCGCGCGAGCCGGGACGATCACCGCGATCCTCGGCGCCAACGGCGCGGGGAAGACCACGCTGCTGCGCACCGTCGACGGGACGATCAGGCCGAGCCGCGGCCGGATCCTGCTCGGCGACCTGGACATGGCCGGGCGGCGGCCGGAGGACGTGGCGCGGGCCGGCATCTCGCACGTGCCCGAGGGCCAGGGCGTGATCACCGAGCTGACCGTGGCCGAGAACCTTGCGCTCGGCTTGCTGCTGCGCCCGCGCGCCGACCGGGCCGCCGCGCTTGACGAGATCTACCGGCGCTTCGCCATCCTCGGCGACCGGCGGAACCGGGCGGCCGGCACCTTGTCGGGCGGCGAGCGGCAGATGCTGGTGATCGCCAGGGCCATGGCGACCTCGCCGCGGGTGCTGCTGCTCGACGAGCCGTCGCTCGGCCTCGCGCCGAAGGTGGTCAGCGGCGTGCTCGACCTGATCAGGCTGTTGCGCGACGAGTCGGGCCTGACCATCGTCCTGGTCGAGCAGAACGCGCGCAGTGCCCTGGCCATCGCCGACACCGGCATCGTGCTCAACCTCGGCTCGGTGGTCGCCAGTGCCCCCGCGGCCGAGCTTGCCAGAGACGATGCGCTGCGGCGCCACTACCTGGGTTTCTAGGAAGGCAGGCGATGGTCGAGTTCCTCGAATTCACCCTCGAAGGGCTCAGCGCTGGGATGATCTACGCGGCCATCGCCCTGTCCCTGGTACTGATCTGGCGCGGCACCAGGGTGCTGAACTACGCCCAGGGCGCGCTGGCCATGTTCACCTCCTACATCGCGCTTGAGGTCATCGACCGCACCGGCAGCTACTGGCTCGGCTTTGTCGTCGCCATCGCCGCCGGCCTGGTGATCGGGGCCGTGGTGGAGCGGACCGTGATCCGGCCGGTCGCCAACAAGCCGCCGCTGAATGCCGTCATCGTCACCATCGGCCTGCTGATCGGGGTCGAGGGGCTGGCCGGAGTGCTGTTCACCAGCAACAACCGGTCGTTCCCGCCGGCCTTCTCGATCACCGGGCTGAGCATCGGCTCGGTCGCGCTCGGCATTACCAGGAACGACATCTTCACCGCGGTCGCCGTGCTCGCCGCGGCCGGGCTGATCGCCGTGGTGTTCCAGTACACCTCGGTGGGCCTGCGGCTGCGGGCGACCGCGTTCAACGCCAGGGTCGCCAGGCTGCTCGGCGTGCGGGTCGGCCGGATGCTCACGCTGGGCTGGGCACTCGCCGGGCTGCTCGGGGCGCTGGCCGGGATGCTCGTCACGCCGTCCACGTTCCTCAACCCGAACAGCATGGACGGCATCTTCGTGCTCGGCTTCACCGCTGCGGTGATCGGCGGGCTGGAGAGCCCGGTCGGGGCGGTGGCCGGCGGCCTGATACTCGGCGTGGTGCTCAGCTACGCCGCGGGGTACCTGGGCGGCGAGGTGGTCAACCTGTTCGGGCTCGCCGCCCTGATGCTCGTGCTCATGCTCAGGCCGAGCGGCCTGTTCTCCGCCGCGCCGGCCAGGCGGGTGTAGCGCCGTGGCCACGACGCCCGCGCCGGAGCGCCCGCCCGCTGGCGACACCGTCTCGCTGCCCCTGCGGGCCGCCGGCTCGGCGGAAGGCCGACCCAGGCGGCGGCCGCCGACCCTGGTCAGGCACCTCGGCGTGGCCGTGCTGTTCGCCGTGCTGCTCATGCTCGCCTCGGCCAAGCTCAGCGCCTACCGCGACTACCAGCTTGCCGAGCTGGCCGCGTTCGTGGTCGCGGTGGCCGGGCTCACCGTGCTGATCGGCCTGAGCGGCCAGATCTCGATCGGCAACGGCGCGTTCATGGCGGTCGGCGGTTACACCGGGGCACTGCTCTTCCTGCACCTGCAGTGGCCGCTGGTCGCCATCGTGCTCGCCGCCACCGCCGCGGCCGCCGTGTCCGGCGCGGTGTTCGGGTTCGCCGCGGCCCGGCTGCGCGGCCCCTACCTGGCCGGCGCCACGCTGATGCTGGCGGTGGCGCTGCCGTCGCTGGCGACCAGGTTCCAGAGCGTGTTCGGCGGAGACCAGGGCCTCGGCTTCTACGTCAACGTCCCCGGCTTCCTCGGGGTGAACTTCTCGCTCTCGGAATGGCAGGCCTGGTTCAACTGCGGGATCGCGCTGATCGCGCTCGTGCTGCTGGCCAACCTGATCCGCAGCCGGGTGGGCAGGAACTGGCGGGCGCTGCGCGACGACGAGGTGGCCGCGTCGCTGTCCGGGCTCAACGTGGCCAGGTTGCAGGTCGTCGCCTTCGTGGTCAGCGCGGCCTGCGCCGGGGCTGGCGGGGTGCTGCTCGCTGTGGTCGACGGCACGGTATCGGCCAGCGTGTTCGCGCTCGGCCTGTCGATCCAGCTGCTCACCGCCGCGGTGCTCGGCGGACTTGGCACCCTCACCGGCGCCGTCTGGGGCAGCGCACTGCTCGTGCTCGTGCCCACCTACCTGGAGAACGTCGCGCAGAGCCACGGCATGACGCAGGGCACCAGCTCGAGCGTCCCGATCGTCGCCTACGGCGTCGTCCTGATCGCCGTGATGCTCCTGTTCCCGAGCGGCATCCAGGGCGGGCTCTTGAGGCTCATCGCACTGGGCCGGCGCAGGCCGGCCAGAAACCAACAGGAGAAAGGATCATCATGATCGGTTCGCATCGGACGCCGCTGGCCGCGGTCGCCGGCCTCGCCGTGGCGAGCATGCTGCTCGCCGCGTGCAGCAGCTCGACCTCCTCGTCAGGCGGCAAGGGAGGCGCTCTGACCGCCTCAGCGCCCGGCATCACGGCGAAGACGATCACGATCGGCAGCCACCAGCCGCTGACCGGCATCGCGGCCCCTGGCTACGACGAGATCGCGCCGTCGTCCAACGCCTACTTCCAGTACGTCAACGCCCACGGCGGCATCTACGGCCGCAAGATCGTCTACAAGTACCTCAACGACCAGTACAACCCGTCGATCACCTCGACCGTGGTGCACCAGCTGATCTTGCAGGACAACGTCTACGCGATCTTCAACGGGCTCGGCACGCCGACGCACCTGGCGGTCGCCCAGTTCATCAACGCCGAGCACTTGCCCGACATGTTCGTCGCCTCGGGCTGCGAGTGCTGGAACGACCCGGCCAAGTACCCTGACACCTTCGGCTGGCAGCTCGACTACATCCGTGAGGGCAAGATCCTCGGCAGCTACATCGAGCAGCACTTCAAGGGCGAGAAGATCGGCTTCTTCTTCCAGGATGACGAGTTCGGCCAGGACGGCGTGAAGGGCCTGTCCGACGAGATCCCCAAGTCCCAGATCGTGTCCGAGCAGAGCTACGACCCGACGAACATCAAGATCGCCCCCCAGGTCGCCGCGCTCAAGGCCTCAGGCGCCAAGGTCGTGGTCTCGTTCTCGGTGCCCGCGTTCACCGCGCTGCTCAAGCTGAACATGCTCGGCCTGAAGTACAGCCCGCAGCTCGTGGTCTCTGACGTCGGCTCGGACCCGATCACGCTCGCCGGGCTGCTCGCCTCGTTCGCCAAGAACAAGACCGCCGGATTCGGCAACTCGCTTACCCAGGGCATCATCACCGACGGCTACCTGCCCTCGCTTGGTGACGCATCGAACAGCTGGATCTCGCTGTTCACCAAGATCTACGACCAGTACCTCAAGCCGAAGAACATACCGTTCGACGGCAACGTCCTGTATGGCCTGTCGGTCGGCTACACCTTCGTCCAGGCGATGCTCAAGGCGGGCAGGAACCCGACGAGGCAGGACCTGATCAACGCCGTCAACAGCGGGCTGCCGCAGGGTGTGGCCGTGGCGCCGTTCGCCTATTCGTCCTCTGACCACAACGGGATCACCGGCGCGTACATCGCGACCATCAAGAACGGGGCGCTGGTCGCGGACACCGGGGTGTTCGTCACCGACGACAGCGCGACCGGCGCGGTCACCACCTACACCACGCCGCAGCCGGCCGCTCCGGCCAGCGGCATACCGTCGCCGTAACGCTCGGCTGACGCCGCGAGATGTGGACAGCGCGGGGCTCTCGATCGGGCCGCCGGGGCCCGCCCCGCTATCGTCGGTGCCATGACCGGGGCGTTCGGCAGCACAGTCGATGACTACACGGGGACGATTCCCGGCCTGCTCGACCGGGCCGTCGCCCGGGATCCCGACGGGATCTGGCTGCGCACCGACGACCTCGAGCTGAGCTTCGCCGCCGCGGCGGCCAGGGTGGGCGCGACCGCGGCCGACCTCGCGCGGGCCGGCGTCGGCCACGGCGACCTGGTCATGGTGACCGCCCGCACGACGCCGGAGTACCTGCTGAGCTGGCTGGCCCTGGCCCGCCTCGGCGCGGTAGCCGTCGCGGTCAACCCGGCAAGCGCCGCGGCCGAGATCGGCGGGCTGGTCCGCCAGGTGCGCCCGCGCGCGGTGCTCACCGACCCAGGCCTGCGCGGCGTGCTCGATGAGGCTGGCGCTGGCGAGCACGGGATGGGAATGGTTATCGATGTCAATGGGCTTGGCGCTGGCTGGCCCGATCAGCCGGCCTCCGGCCTGCCGCGCGCCGAGGTCGGTCCTGACGACCTCGCCGTGCTGATCCCCACCTCGGGCACCACCGGCCGGTCCAAGCTGGTGATGCAGACGCACCGGGCGTATGCGATGGCTGGCGAGGGCTTCCCCTACTGGATGGAGCTGACCGCGCGGGACCGGCTGATGACGTCGCTGCCGCTGTTCCATATCAACGCGCCGATCTACTCCGTGCTCGGCTCGCTGGCCTGCGGGGCGGGGCTGATCCTGGTGCCGCGGTTCTCGGCGAGCGGGTTCCTTGACAGCGCGCGTCGGCACGGCGCCACCGAGTTCAACGCGATCGGGGCGATGCTCGAGATCCTGATGCGCCAGCCCGAGCGGCCGGACGACGCCGACAACCCGCTGCGCCTCTGCTACGCCGGGCCGGCTCCGGAGCGGGCCAGGCAGCAGGAGATCGAGCGCAGGTTCGGCATCAAGATCGTGATCGGCTACGCGATGTCCGAGTCGCCGTACGGGCTGGTCTGGCCTCGCGGCCGCCGGCCGTACGGCACGCTCGGCGCGGTCAGGCAGCACCCCTACCTCGGCATCATCAACGAGGCCAAGGCCGTCGCGGCCGACGACCCCGAAGACCCGGCCGCGGCGGCTGACGGGCAGGCGGCGGGTGGGGGCGCGGCCAGCGGGCCCGCGCTCGGGCCGGGGGAGACCGGCGAGATCCTGCTGCGCAACCCGGTGATCATGCGCGGCTACTGGGGCATGCCGGAGGAGACCGCGGCCGTGCTGACCGCGGACGGGTGGCTGCGCACCGGCGACCTGGCCACGGTGAACGAGGACGGCACGTACACGTTCGTGGGCCGCCGCAAGGAAGTGCTGCGCCGGCGCGGCGAGAACCTGTCACCGCTCGAGGTCGAGGAGGTGCTCGACTCGCATCCCGCGGTGCTCGAGTCCGCGGTCGTCGGCGTCGCCTCCGAGCTGACCGAGGACGAGGTGAAGGCGTTCGTGGTTCCCGCGCCCTCGGCCAGGATCGACCTGGCCGAGCTGCGCGAGTACGCCGCCGTGCGGCTGTCTGCGTTCAAGGTGCCGCGGTTCTGGCAGCTGCTCGACGAGCTTCCGCGGACGCCGACCGCCAGGATCGCCAAGCACCGGCTGCCCGCCGGGCACCAGCCGGGGGAGTTCGACGCCGAAGCGCAGGCCCCGACCGGCCCGGACGGCCGCTGACCGGGGCATTCTTAACATCGCCGAAACCAACGCCGGGCCTGCGCCGCCTAGACTACGATCCGATGCCGCTGCTCGTCACCTACCAGGACGCGCCGTCCGAGCCAGGCAGCAAGCGCAGGCTTGCCGTGCTCGTGGCGGTGCTTGTGGTCCTGCTCGCCGTGGCCGGCCTGTGGACGGTGCTGCGGCCCGGCAGCTACGGGGGCTCGCAGGCGGGCTGCGTCACCGTGACGATCCCGAGCAGTACCGGCGGCGCGCTGCTGCACGACTGCGGCTCGCGGGCGCGGATGCTGTGCCGGCACGCGTTCACCCACTCGGGACGACTGGCGCTGCTGATCCGGCCGGCCTGCCGCCAGGCCGGCCTAGCCTGACCTGGCGGCGCAAGCCGGGAGCTCAGATCCGGTAGAACAGGTTGAGGAACCGGTCGGCCAGTTCCTGGTCGCCGCGCACCGTGCCCGCGTTGATCCGGCCGAACGCGGTCAGCACCATGCTCCCGGCGTCGAACTCGATCACGGCGGGCAGGTCGTCGACGCTGCCCGGCTCGTAGCTGAGGCCCTCCTCGTTGACCGTGACCCTGGTCGTCCCGGCGTTGTGCCCGGTGGTGACGCTGATGCCGATCGTGAACGGGCTGCGGTCGGCGTCCGGCCTGACCGTGGCCTGCCAGATGATGAACATGAACGGCACGAGCAGGTCGGCGGCGTCGGCGGAGAGCGCGTGCGCCATGCCCGAGCCCTGCCTGATGTCCCAGCTGTGCACGCCGTAATCCATCAGCTGGCCGGCCGCGTAGATGAACGCGGGCACCGGGCCCATGTAGAAGTGCGGGACGATCATGGTGGTCCACTCCTCGGCCGAGAGCGGCTCGAGGATGCTCATCATCTGATCGAGGTCGGCGCGGACCCTGGTCATCATCTCCTGCTGGGACACGTTGCGGAACGCCCTCGCCGAGTCGCCTGCTCGCTCGTGCATGCCGAGCAGCCCGTAAGCGTTCTCCGCCGTGGCACCCGACCTGGCCACGTCGAATGCCTTGAAGTAGCCCTCCATCGTGTCGACCAGGTGGCCGATCACGTCCCTGACCTCCCAGCTCTCGCAGGCAGTCGGCGCATCCCAGGCATCGGGCCGTTCGGCCAGCGCGAACATCTGGTGTGCCTGATCCTTGACCACGCGCAGGATGGTGTCCTTGCCCTCGTAGGTCATCGCGTTCCACTCGCTCATACCGCCACCTCTTGTGTCGACGTCCGGGAAAACGCAGGGAACGGCCGGCCCGGGGAAGGAGAACTCCGGCTCGGCCGGAGCGGCCGGGCGGCGCATAACACGAACCTCAGCGCAATCGCGTGCGCGCTGTCAATGGGCAGCGACGGTGATCCTGGCCAGCGCCTCGCCGTAGCGGACCGCGACAAGCTGAGCCACGGCCGGGTGCGCGCCGAGCGGCGCCGCGCATGGCGCGCCGAGCGCGTCGCCGAGCCTGGTGATCTCGGCGGGGTCGGTCTCGGGCCCGATCACGCACGGCGCGATCGCCGGGTGGCTGGCCCCGGCGTCGCGCAGCCGCTGGAGCGCCTCGCTGATGCTGGCCGGGTCTCCGAAGGAGGCGGGCAGCGCCGGTATCGCCAGCCGAGCCGCCAGCAGCACGGTCGTCACGCCGGCGTCGCTGATCGCCTGCGGCCCGCGGTCGGCTACCACGATGACCCCGTTAGCCCCCGAGGCGATGTTCAGCCCTCTGGCGCGGCCGGCCCTCGCCAGGCCCACCTCGGAGAGCCGGTCGTGCAGCGCTCCGGCCAGCAGCGGATGCGGGCCGAGCGCCGCGGCCAGCATCACCTGGCCGGGCGCCCGGCCGACGGCGTCGGCGATGATCGCGTCGAAGACCGGGTGCGGGCCGGCCAGCAGCGGCACGACGACCGCGCGCGGCGCGCGGCCGTCGCCGGAGCCAAGGCCGGAGCCGGGGCCGGCGGATGCTGGGCTGGCGGATGCTGGGCCGGCCGGTGAGGAGCCAGCAGAGCCGTGGTGGGCGGATGTCGGGTCGGCGGACCCGTTGCCGGCGGACACGTGCCCGTCAGGCCCTAGGTCGGCGGCGGCGAGGACCTCGGGCAGGCGATCGATGCCGCCAGCCAGGTACCCGATCCTGATGTCGACTCCCGGGCACGACTCGGCCGCGGCCTCGGCGATGTGCTCGGCAAGCTCGGCGTCGGCGTCAGCCCCGGCGCCGGGCACCGCGATCACGAGCGTGGGCGCGTCCGACGCAACGCTGAGTCGGTGCAGGCTGCGGTGCCGTCCAACCCGCCGGACGGCGGAGGTTCGCCGCGGGAGCACCGAGTCCTGACCTGGCCCGGCAGCGGGCCTGCGCTGGGGCAGCCCAGGGCCGGCCGAGCCGAAGCCGTCGCCGTCCTGTCCGGAGGGTCTGCGCTGGGGCAGTCCAGGGGCGGCCGAGCCAAAGCCGTCGCCGTCCTGTCCGGTAGGTCTGCGCTGGGGCAGTCCAGGGGCGCTCGCGCCGGTATTCTGCCCGGCGGGCCTGCGCTGCGGCAGCCCTGGGAACCGGCTCGCCTCCGGGGTGAGATCGGTCATGATGACGTATCGTAATCCTGAGTGTCCGGCTGTGATTGTTGTTCTGAGATGTTAGCGGCTAAAAGTCGGCATCGTGACATTTGATGGCGTCCGGTGGCGTCTGTTAATGTCTGATAACGTTTCGTTACGCTTGGCGGCCAGCCAGTGTGCAGGTCAGTCGACGCGCAGCATACTCCGGTATACCGAGATGAGCGCGCTCTTCTGCTGGTCGGACAGGCGCTTCTCCCTCTCGATGGCCCGCTCGACGGCCGAGGGATCGTCCGGGACTGCGGTGCCTTCCTGCTCGGGATGGTGGAGCACGCCGGCGTGCGTGAGCAGGGTCTCGGCGGACACGTTCAACGCCTCGGAGATCAGCTTGATCACCCGCATCGACGGCTGGTGCAGGCCGCGCTCGATCTGGCTGAGATAGGGATTGGACAGCCTGGTCCGTTCGGCCAGCTGCCGCAATGACAGGTTGGCGAGCTTGCGCTGCCTGCGGATGAAGTCGCCGAGCGCTTCCATCTGGGTGTCGAATGGCTCGTTCATTGTGTTCCCTGCGTCGAAAGCCAATGGCCGCGCGGACCCGGCCGACGATCGTAACGTCAGCCGAGCCCGCGCGGCTCATCGGTACTGGCAGCCGATAGCTGGCGGCTCATCGCCCGCAGCTAGCCGGCGACCCGGTGCGTGGTCACTTCGCCGTGGTCCGCGGCTTGGACCGTGCGGCGGAACGGCGCGGCGCGGCCTTGGTCGGCTTGGCCACCGGGTGCGCGGCTTCGTGTCCGCCGGCTGGCTTACCCTGCGGCGCGGCCTTGTGCGGCGCGGCGGTCCTGTGCTCTGCCTTGACCGGCTCGGCCTTGACGGGTTCGGCCTTGGCCGGCTCGGCCTTGGCCGGCTCGGCCTTCGCAGGCTCGGCCTTCGCAGGCTCGGCCTTGACTGGCTCGGCCTTGGCGACTTCGGGGTGCGTCTGGCCGTTGGCGGGCACGGTGGCGTGCATCTTGTCCTGGTGGCCAGCCTGCCCGAACGCCGCGGCGACCTGCTTGGCCAGCGGGGTCGTGAACGTGCGGACGTGCTCGACGACCTCACGCTGCGCGGAGATCACGTGGTCGGCCAGGCCCTCGGCGTCTGCACGCAGCTGGTGCGCCGTCGGGAGCTTGCCGAACAGCTCGGGCGCCCGCTCGCGCAGGTGCTCGGGGGTCGGCAGCTTGGCGAACAGCTCAGGTGCCCTCTCGCGCAGCTGCTCCGCCGTCGGGAGCTTGCCGAACAGCTCGGGTGCCCGCTCGCGCAGGTGCTCGGGGGTCGGCAGCTTGGCGAACAGCTCGGGTGCCTTCTCGCGCAGCTGCTCCGCCGTCGGGAGCTTGGCGAACAGCTCAGGTGCCTTCTCGCGCAGCTGCTCCGCCGTGGGCAGCTTGGCGAACAGCTCGGGTGCCTTCTCGCGCAGCTGCTCCGCCGTGGGCAGCTTGCCGAACAGCTCGGGTGCCTTCTCCCGCAACTGCTCAGGCTTCGGCAGCTTCGCAAGCAGCTCCGGCGCCTTCTCGCGCAGCTGGGCCGGCGTAGGCCAGCCGTCAATCTTCACGGCCGGCAGGCTGGGCAGCTGCGGCCGGATGAGATGCGCGGTTGCCGTGACGTTCTTAACGGTGCTTGTCATCCTCTGGTGTCCCTTGCGGGCGGCGGCCAGGACCTGGTCCTGGATTTCCTGCCCCAAGGCTCGGGTGTCGATCATCTGAGTCCCTCCTCGTACCTTCATTGCTAAGTATAGTTAGCACACACGCAATATGTCAAGCGGAGGGGTCGCGGGGCGGGGTGGGGCCGGCGGGCGGCCGGCGCGGGGAGCGAGCGGAGGGACGCGAGGCTGGCGCGGTGCGGCGAGTAAGTGCCGTGTTTATGCGGCCGGGCCGCGCACCGTGTTTATGCGGCCGGGCCGCGCACCTTGACGATGCCGGACTCGTAGGCGAACACCACCGCCTGCACCCGGTCGCGCAGGTCCAGCTTGGCGAGCACCCGACCGACATGGGTCTTCACGGTTGCCTCGGACACGAACAGCCGGTCGGCGATCTCGGTGTTGGACAGCCCCTGGGCGATCAGGGCAAGCACCTCGCGCTCGCGGCTGGTCAGCCCGCTCAGGTCGGGCTCCGCCTGCCCGGCGCCACTCGGCAGCATCGGGGCGAACCGGTCGATCAGCCGCCTGGTCGTGGACGGCGCCACGACCGCGTCGCCCGAGTGCACCGCCCTGATCGCGAACAACAGCTCCTCGGGCGGCACGTCCTTGAGCAGGAAGCCGCTGGCGCCAGCCTTAAGCGCCGCGAACGCGTACTCGTCCAGGTCGAAGGTTGTCAGCATGAGGACGCGGGGGCGGTCGCCCGCGTGGCAGATCCGCCTGGTCGCCTCGATCCCGTCAAGCCGCGGCATCCGTACGTCCATCACCACGACGTCGACCTGCGCGCAGCGCAGCTGCTCGAGCGCGCTGAGCCCGTCGGCGGCCTCACCCACCACGGTCATATCGGGCTGGGCGTCGAGCACCATCCGGAACCCGGCCCGGACCAGTTCCTGATCGTCGACCAGAAGGATCCTGATGCTCACGCGGCTCACGCCGCGCTTTCGGCCGAAAGCGCGCTTGCCTTTGCGACAGGCAGCCTGGCGGTAACGCCAAATCCGCCTTCCGCTCGCGGGCCGACCTGAACGGTTCCGCCGTACATGGCGGCGCGCTCGCGCATCCCGGTAAGCCCGTGCCCGGCTCCGTCGCACGCGGCGGCACCGCCGACGCCGACGCCGTTGTCGGTGACCGTGAGTTCGAGTGCGTCGTCGTCGTACCTGAGCCGCACCTGAGCGGTCGCCAGCGGGCCGGCGTGCTTGCGGGTATTGGTCAGCGACTCCTGCACGATTCGGTAGGCGGCAAGCGCAGCCCCGCCGGGCAGCGGCCGTGGCTCGCCATCGACGGCGCAGCTGACCGGGAGTCCGGCGGCCCTGGTCTGCTCGAGCAGTTCGTCGAGCTGGCCGAGACCGGGCAGGGGGGCCAGAGTCGTCCCCTGCGCGTCCCCGTCGCTGCGCCTGAGCACGCCGAGCAGGACGCGCATCTCGGTAAGCGCCTGCCGCCCGGTCGCTGAGATCGCGGCGAGCGCCTCGCGGGCCCGTCCGGGATCGGAGCCGAGGGCGTACGCGGCACCGTCGGCCTGGACGACCATCACGCTCACGTTGTGCGCGACCACGTCATGCAGCTCGCGGGCGATTCTGGCCCGCTCGGCGGCCGCAGCGATCTGCGCCTGGGCGTCCCTGTCGCGCTCCAGCCGGGCGGCGCGCTCCTCGAGGTTGGCGTAATGGGCGCGGCGGTAGCGCATCGAATCGCCGAGCACCCAGGCGATCAGCGACGGCCCGGCGAAGACGATCAGGCCCATGAGCGCCCACTCGGTCGCGGACACCGCAAGCACGGTGCGGCGCAGCGAGACGACCTCGAGGGCGGAGCCGAGCAGGCAGATGCCAAGGCCGATCGCCGAGGTGCGCCTGCTCGTGTAGGCGGCGAGCGTGTAGAGCAGGACCAGGATCGCCAGGTCCGACGCCAGGGGCCTGAGGTGCGCCACGACCTGAACGGCGCCCACGGCGACGGCGGCAGCGAAGGCGCCGGTCGGGTGACGTCGGCGGACCACCACGGGAACGGTCATCCCGATCACTACGAGGATCAGCGCGTCGCGGTCGAGCGTTAGCGCCTCGGCGATGCCGCCGAACGCCAGCGCGGCGGCGAGGACGCCGTCGACCAGCCTCGGGTGGCGGCGAAGCCAGGCGTACAGAGCGGACACCGCATCAGGCTATCCGCGGCCTGCGAGAGCGGCATCATCCTGAAGGCTAGACCTGCTCGTTCCGTCGGATGACGGCAACGGCGGCCGGGTGCCGACGCCGCTGTGGCACGATAGGAACCACCCCTTGCTCTTCACTGCCGTACCGCTCGCAGTTCACCCGTGGTCGCCTCTCCGGAATAATGGTGGCTTCCACAATAAGGAGGCATGACCGATGACGACGTCGGCGAGTCCAGGGGCCGCGCCCGATGGCCCTGTCAGCGCAGCTGCCCCGTCCGCCGCTGCGGCCGCGCCGGCAACCTCCATACCGGGTCGCCTTAAGGTCGACTCGGACGGAAGAGTCTCCGGCCCCGCCAACATCGCCTATAACGATCCGTTCCCCTGCGTGAACGGAAGCTGGGGCTCGGGTGCCATGCAGGGCGTGGTGATGCACACGATGGTCGGCAACCTGCCCGGCTGCATCGCGGTCTTCAACGAGTCGTCCTACCAGGCGAGTGCTCACTTCGGCATCGACCAACAAGGCCTCATCCATCAGTTCGGCCCGATCGGCAAGGGCTGGATCTCCTGGGCCCAGGTAGCCGGCAACCTGACCTGGTACTCGATCGAGCACGCCGACAATGGCAACCCGGACAACCCGCTCACCGAGGCGCAGATCGCCGCCTCGGCGCAGCTGGTCGAGATGCTGTCAGCGTTCGCCGGATTCCCGCTCCAAGTCACCAACAGCGTCAGTGGCACGGGCTACGGAACGCACTTCATGGGCGGCGTGGCCTGGGGCAACCACACCTGCCCCGACCTGCCTCCAGAGCACGTCAGGTCCATGCAGCGGCAGGCCATCATCAACCTCGCCGTGGAGATCAGGAAGGGCACGCCGCCCCCGCCGCCATGGCCGGTACAGGCCCTGACCCTGGCAGAGACGATCGAGAAGGATACGGCGACGCTGATCGGGCTGCTCCAGCCCGGCAGTGCGCTAACTGAGGCCCAGGCCATCCAAACCCAAGCCGAGGCCCTGGTCACCCTCCTCAAGGCCAACCAGTAGCCACCGCCCGCGCCACTTCTTATCCGCCAGCGCCACTTTGCACCCGCTAGCGTCATGATCACGTCCGTTTTACGGCTTATGTGAGATGTCAGCGGATGAAAAGTGACCGCGCCGGATGAAAAGTGACCGCGCCGGGCCGGGCGGTGGGTGGGCAGCGGAGCTCGCTGGACGGGGGCGCCGGGGCCGGGCGGTGGGGCTGGGTGCTCGGGGCTTGCTAGATGAGCGCCGGGCCGCCGCGCATGGCCGAGTCGAAGTCGCCCGTCCCGTCCGGCTCGCTGTCCCGGGTGGTCTTCGGATAGACGGTGCGGCCTTTGGCCGGGACCTTCTCCGGGTGCGCGCTGCCCGTCGAGACCTGCCGGATCCTGAAGAACCGCTGGATGTCCGGCCAGCCAGCCGCGAGAGCAGCAGCGACGGCGGCCAGTGCGGTCAGTAGCAGCATTCTCTTGATCATCGCTCGATCCCCCCATGCCGTCGACGGGCCCGGATTTGCGGCGGTCATCCGCGGGCGGTGCAGCCGCTACGGGCACCCGGTGGCTTCCCCCGCCACCTGCCGGCAAACCTAGCAGCCCCAGCCCATGCGAGCCGACCCTCCGCGCCTCAGAGCTCGGGGCGCGGCGCGGCCGCGCGCTCCGGGAGCTCGGCGGGCAGCCGACCGGCGTAAGCAAGCAGTTCGGCCAGGTGCATCGCCTCGCGGCCGCCGCTGTCAAGCTCGTGGATCTGGGTGCGGCAGCTGAATCCGTCGGCGAGCACCGCGGCCGCCGCCGGCGCCTCCCGGAGCCGGGGCAGCAGCACCCGCTCGGCGCACGCCTCGCTGACCCCACGGTGACCCGGCTGGAAGCCGAAGTTGCCAGCAAGGCCGCAGCAGCCGGAGTCCAGCCGCTCGGCCCTGACCCCGGCGGACTCGAGCAGCCTCGCGTCGGCGTCCCAGCCGAGCACCGCGTGCTGGTGGCAGTGCACCTGGGCGAGCACCTCGCGACCGTCGAGCCGTGGCGGCCGCCAGCCTGGCGTGTGCTCGGTGAGCAGCTCGGCGAACGTGACGGTCTGGTCGCGCAGCCTGCGCACGTCGCGGTCCTCGGGGAACAGGTCGGCCGCGTCGGAGCGGAACACGGCCGTGCAGCTCGGCTCGAGGCCGACCACGAGGCCCCCGGCCCTGACATGAGCGGCCAGCCTCGTGACCGTGCGGCGGAGCACTCGCTTGGCGGTGCCGAGCTGGCCGGTGGAGATCCAGGTCAGGCCGCAGCACAGGCGTTCGGCCGGTACCTGCACGTCCCAGCCGGCGTCGGCGAGCACCTGGACGGCTGCCTTGCCAACATGGGGGTGGAAGTAGTTCGTGAACGTGTCAGGCCACAGAAGCACGCTGCCCAGCGACCCGCGACCGGGCCGGGCATCGCGCGCCGCCGCGCCGCGCCGGTGCCTGGCCTGCCAGCGCTGCAGGCTCTCCGAGGCGAACAGCGGCATCTCGCGCGGCTCGACCCCGGCGGCGAACGCGGCCACCGCGTGCAGCCCGGGTGCATGGGTGACGGCGTTGGCCAGCCCGGCAAGCCGCAGCCCGGAAACGGCCCGTGCCGCCACCGGCAGCCAGCCGAGCGCCAGGTCGGACCGCGGCCGTCGCCACTGCCTGCCCCGCCAGTGCTGGGCGAGGAACTCGGCCTTATAGGTAGCCATGTCGACATTCGCCGGGCAGTCGGTCTTGCAGCCCTTGCACGCCAGGCATAGGTCGAGCGCGTCTCGCACCTCGCGGGAGCGCCACCCGCCGCTGAGCGGGGAATCGCCGTGCCCGTCGAGCATCTCGAAGAGCAGCCTGGCACGGCCGCGGGTGGAGTGCTCCTCCTCGCCGGTGACCTGGTAGGAGGGGCACATCACCGCGCCGCCCTTGGGATGGTGCTGACGGCACTTGCCGACGCCGACGCAGCGGTTCGCCGCCTCGGCGAACGACCCGCCGTCCTGCGGGAAGCGGAAGAACAGGTCCTGCGTGATCGCGGGCGCCCAGTCGGCGCCGAGCCGAAGATGCTCGTCCAGCCTGGCCGGCCTGACCACCTTGCCAGGGTTCATCAGCCCCTGCGGGTCGAAGACGTCCTTGACCTCCTCGAACGCCCTGACCAGGTCGGTGCCGAACATCCTGCCGAGCAGCTCTCCCCTGGACTGGCCGTCGCCGTGCTCGCCGGACAGCGATCCCCCGTAGGAGACCACCAGGTCGGCGGCGCGTTCCATGAACTGCCGGTAGGTCGCCACGCCGCGGGTCGTGTACAGGTCGAACGGGATGCGCGTGTGCACGCAGCCCTGGCCGAAGTGCCCGTACAGCGCGGGCATGAGATCGCTCGAGTAGCCGAACTCGTCGTACAGCCGCTGCAGGTCGCGCAGGTAGTCGCCGAGCCGGTCGGGGTGGACCGCGGAGTCCTCCCAGCCCTCGAAGGTGTCCGGCTGCCCGGGCAGGTGCGCCGTCGCGCCAAGGCCCGCCTCGCGCACCTGCCAGAGCTCGTCCTCGCGCTCGGGGTCGTCGAAGAACTCGACCGACGGGTGGTGGTCGGTTCCGTGCAGCGCGTCGAGCAGGCCCTTCGCCGCCTGATCGACGTCCGCGCGGCTGTCAGCCCCGAACTGCACCATAAGGAACGCAGACCCATCGGGCAGCTCGGCCAGCGCCTGCGGGTTGAGATCCTTGATCTGCTCGTCACTGATCAGGCGGTGATCGAGGCCCTCAAGCGCGATCGGGCGGTGCGGCAGGATCGCGGGAACGGCGTCGGCGGCCTTGGCGATGGACGGGTAGCCGAGCACCACCAGGGAGCGCTCGGCCAGCACCGGCACCAGCTTCAGCTCGGCCCGCAGCACGGTGACCAGCGTGGACTCACTCCCGACCAGCAGGCCGGCGACGTCGAAGCCGTGCTCGGGCAGCAGCGAGTCCAGGTTGTAGCCCGAGACCCGGCGCGGGATGTCCGGGTAGCGCTGCCTGATCAGGTCCTGGTGCGCGTCCCGCACCCGGCGAAGCCGCCGGTAGACCTCCGACCTGCGGTCGCCGCGCCGCTCGATCAGCGCATACTCCTCATCGCTGGTCGGCCCGCACCAGAATCGCGTGCCGTCGTAGAGCAGCACCTCGAGCCCGGCGATGTTGTCGACCACCTTGCCGGTCCGCTGCGCGGTCGACCCGCACGAGTTGTTCCCGATCATGCCGCCGAGCGTGCAGTTCATGTGGGTGGACGGCTCGGGGCCGAAGCGCAGCCCGGTGGGCGCGAGCTCGGCGTTGAGCGCGTCGAGCACGATGCCGGGCTCGACCACGCAGGTGCGCGCCTGCTGGTCCACGCTGATTAGGCGGTGACAGTACTTGGACCAGTCGAGCACGACGGCCTCGTTCGTGCACTGGCCGGCCAGGCTGGTCCCGCCGCCGCGGGAGAGCAGCGGCACGCCGAACTCGCGGCACGCCGCGATGGCCTCGACGGCCGCGTCGACCGACCTCGGCACCACCACGCCGATCGGCACCTGGCGGAAGTTGGATCCGTCGGTGGCGTAGGCGGCCCGGCTGCCCGCGTCGAAGCGGATCTCACCGTCCACCCGGTCGGCGAGCGCGCGCCTCAGCCGTGTTGTCCGGTCGCTCCCGTGATCGGCCTCTACGGTGCCGCTTCGGCTCGCCCGCTCGCCCGCCATCTGCCCTCCATCGCCCGCCGTTGATCGCAGGCGATAGCACTGCCCTGCCTGTGCCAGCTAAACCGCTGAGGCGCGGTCAGACCGGTCGCGGCCGGGTCAGGCGCGGCCGGTTCAGTGCGGCCGGTTCAGTGCGGCCGGTTCAGTGCGGTCTGCGCAGGCGCGACCCGCCCGGATCGGCTGCCCGGGTCGGCTGCTCGGTGGCAGGCTCACCGCGCTGCGCGGGCACCTCGGGCGCGCCCTGGCTCGCCTGCGCCGCCGGGCCCTGCTGGCCAGACCCGGCGTGGCCCGCCTCGGCCCGGGTGCCGGTCGGTTGTCCGGGAATCGGCATGAGCTGTCTGCCTCCCTCGCTGGCCTCGAACTCGCCGCCGATGACCTCCCGGTGCGGCAGCGACTCCTGCGGCTTGTGTGCTGGATGGCGGTCGGCGTTGAACAGCAGCAGCAGCCAGATCCCCATCGCCAGCACGAAGGCGACGGCCATGATCGGGATCCAATAGTTGTGCATCACGATCACCCCCCGTTGGGATGATCATTTCCGCTGGCCGGGCAGCGAAGCTCAGATGAGGTAACCCAGACGTCGCTGGGGCTGTCCAGGGCCGTCGGCCCTGGACAGCCCCAGCGCGTGCTAAGCGGCGCGCTTGCCCTCGGCGGCGAGACCCCGTGCGGCCGAGGTTCCCGCGGCCGTGCGGGTACCCGGCGGCGCATGGCGCGAGCCAAACCGCTCGTAGGCGGCCAGCGTCTCGGCGGCGATCCGGTCCCAGGAGTAGCGCGACCTGGCGCGGTCGGCGGCGGCGATGCCGAAGGCCGTCATCTTCATCGGCGTGGCGAGCAGGTCGCGCAGCCGCCTGGCCAGCATCTCGGGACGGCCGGCCGGCAGCAGCAACCCGGTGGTGCCGTCGATCACCGCATCGTCGTAGGCACCGACGGAGGTCGCGACGACCGGGGTGCCGCAGGCCATGGCGCTGAGCGGGGCCAGGCCGAGGGGCTCGTGCCGTGCCGCGCTGACCAGCAGGTCGGCCGAGCGAAGCAGGGATGCCAGCTCGTCCTCGCCCACCTGCCCGGTAAAGCTGACCCGATCGGCGACGCCGAGCCCGGCGGCGAGCTTGCCGAGCCGCTTGCACGTGAGATCGGACTTCAGGTCCTCGGGAACGGGTCCGCCGACGATCACCAGATCGGTCGCTGGGAGCTCGGTCAGGGCCTTGATCAGGGCGTCGATCCGCTGATGGTCGGCCATCGGCCCTAGGTGCAGCAGGCGGCGCTGCTCGTGGCGCCTAGCTGCCCGGCCCTGCGGCTCGAACCTCGCCGTGTCGACGCCGCACGGCACGACGGCGGCGCGCGAGCCGGGGATGCCGATCCTGGCCAGGTCGCCGATCTCCTGCGTGGTGCTAGCGAGCACTCCGGCCACGGACTTGGCCAGGCCGCCCTCCAGCCGCTGTCTTGCCTTGTCGTGCGGTCCGACGATGCCGCAGCGCTGCTCGGTGACGGCCAGCGATCCGAATGTCTGCACCACCGGGACGCCGACCTCCCTGGCCGCGAGCAGCGTGCTGAGGCCGCTGGTCCAGCCGAACGCGTGCGCGATGTCGGGCGCCGTCTTGCGCCAGCGGGCCGCAAGCTCGCCGCCGAAGGCGCCGAGATGAGTCTGCCCGTCGTCGGCGCCGACCGTGGCGTACGCGCCGGCGGGGAGGTACTGCGCCGTCAGGCGGCTGCCGAGCGTCGCGTTGTCTGGCATCCGTGGCGAGCTCTTGGGCGCGTAGATGACCACCCGGTGGCCCTGTCCGGCCAGCGCCCGGCCCAGGCCGAGCACGTGGGTGGCGTGCTCGGCGCAGTACTGGTCGGCGCAGTGCTGGCCGACCTGGTGCTGGCCAGCGGGGCGGGCGGGCAGCGTGACATGGCGTGCGACGAGGGCGATCTTCATCCCTGGCCTCCATTGCGGTGTCCGGCGGTTTCGCCGGGACGCTGCCAGATGAAGGCCGTCCGTAGGGGAGCGCGGCTACCGAATCGCCGCCCGTGCCGCTGTAAAACGGAAAAGCACACCCAGCAACGTCACAACATGACTGTTGGGGTGTGCCTGCGTCGTAAGCACTATCCAAGAACGTACCGCAGCGCGGCACTGCCTGTCCAGCCCGGGCCGTCGCCGTTGACGGCGCAGGCTGGACACCTGCGATGCTGGGCAAGCACTCCTACTGCCGTTCCGCGCGGGCAGTGCATAGCATGGCGATGACTAGGTCGATGGGCGATCGGAGGTGCGGCGGGCGTGCAGGACTTCGAGCTCTCCTCGGAAGTAAGAGATGGCACGTTTGTCGTCTGCCTGAGCGGCGACCTCGACATCGTCACGAGCCGCCAGCTCGACGAGACGCTGGCGGCGGCGCGCAAGAGGCACAGCCGCGTGGTGCTCGACCTGTCTGCCGTCGACTTCATGGACACAAGCTCGCTGGCAGTAATCGTCAGCCATTGGAAGGGCCTGCAGGCGGCGGGCGGGTCGCTCTCGCTGGCGGGCGCCAGGTACCAGTACACAAGGACGCTCTGGATCACCGGGCTGGCTAGCAGGATAGCCATGTTCGACACGGTCGACCTGGCAGTCGCCGACGCGCAGGAACCTGCTCCCGCCGGTGCTGATCAGCAGGGCTGAGGCTCAGTCCGCTTCCTCGTCGGGCTCGTCACCCGGACTGAGAATTCGGTCGCGCAGGTAGCCGAGCGCGTGGCTGAGCAGCCGCGAGACGTGCATCTGGGAGATGCCGAGCTGGTCGCCGATCTCCGACTGGGTCATGTTCCCGTAGAACCGCATCATCAGCATCTGCTGTTCGCGGTCGGGCAGCTCGCCGAGGTGTCCCCAGACAGCCTCCATGTCCAGGGTGGTCTCGATCCTCGGGTCCTCGCAGCCGAGCATGTCCTCCAGCGTCCCGCCGTCGAGGCCGTCGCTCAGCGGCGCGTTCAGCGACGAAGCCTGGAAGGCGAGCTCGGCCCGCTGCGCGTCGAGCAGGTCGGTCGATGAGATGCCGAGGTGGGCGGCGAGCTCGGCGTCGGTGGGGTTCCGGCTCAGCCGCTGCGCGAGGTCACCGCGTGACTTGCGGACCTCGAGCCGCAGCTCCTGCGCGGACCTGCGGACGTGCACCTGCCAGCGCTTGTCCCTGAAGTGCCGCTTGATCTCGCCGCTGACGCACGGCTGCGCGTAGGCGGCCAGGCTCTCGCCAACGGCGGGATCGAAGTTGTTGATCGCCTTCAGCAGCCCGACGTAGCCGACCTGCATCAGCTCCTCGGTCGGCTCCGGGCTGTCCCGGTAGCGCAGCACGCAGGACCTGACCAGCGCGCGGTACCGGCTGACCAGCACCTCGCAGGCGTCCTCGCGGGTCCTGCTGCCGCACGGCTCGGAGTGGATCATGTCAAGCAGCTCGGCGTCGTCGCACTCGGCAAGCGTCTGCAGCGCCGGCGCTGACCGGCGGGCCGTCTCAGACGTCACAACTCGTCACCTCCGCGAGTAACCCCGGCCTTGCTATGCCCGTGCGGGGAGTCTTAAACATCGCGCAGGCAGCGGGTGGCGGCGGCGTGTGAGGGAGCGGGCAGCGCCTGCAGGTCGCTGCGGCTAGTCCTGGTGGTACTTCTCGGCGTCGGCGGAACGGAACTCCAGCCCGAGCCCCGCCCTGCCAGGATCGGGCGTGAGCACCCCGCCGGACGGGTCGAGCGCGCCGTCGAAAGCCATCCGCTCGATCCGCTGGTGGTCGTGGAAGTACTCGATATGGCGCAGGTTCGGGACGGCCGCTGCCACGTGCGCGTGGGCATTGGGCGCGCAGTGGGCCGAGACCGGTACGCTGCGCGCGGCCGCGAGGGCCGCGCCGGCCATGAAGCCGGTGATGCCGCCGCACCTGGTGACGTCGAGCTGCAGGCAGTCCACCGCGCCAGCGTCGAGCAGCCTGGCCGAGTCGGCCAGCGTCCAGCTGTACTCGCCCGCTGTCACGTCCGGCCTGACCTGACGGCGCACGCAGGCCAGCCCGGCCGGGTCCTGGCTGGACACCGGCTCCTCGAACCAGCTCACGTCGTAGTCGGTCAGCCACTCGCCGACCCGCACGGCCTGCCCGGTGCCGTATCCGCCGTTGGCGTCGACGTACAGCTCGGGCCCTGGGCCGATGACCTTGCGCGCCAGCGCCACCCGCACCCGGTCCCTGCGCTCGTTGCCCCCCCAGGCCTCGCCGATCTTGATCTTCACCCGCGGGATCTGGTCCCGCGCCACCCAGCCGGTCAGCTGCTCGGTGGTCTGTTCCTCGTCATAGCTGATGAAGCCGCCGCTGCCGTAGACGGGCACGTCGGCGCGCACCTGGCCGAGCAGCGCGGCCAGGGGGACGCCAAGCAGCCTGGCCTTCAGGTCCCACAGGGCGATGTCGACCGCCGAGATCGCCATCGAGGCGACGCCCTCGCGGCCGATGTTGCGCACGGCCCGGCTCATGGCCTCGTTGGCACCCGAGGCGTCCATGGCGCTGCGGCCGACGACGACATGCGCGAGCGGGTCGCGCACGATGCAGCCGGCGGTCGGCGACCCGTAGCTCCAGCCTGTCCCGGTCTCGCCCTCGGCGCGTGCGGTGACCACGATCATCGCGGTGCGATCCCAGGCCAGCGTGCCGTCGGACTCGGGTCCGTCGGTCGGGATCACGTAGGCCGCCGCCGTCAGCGACTCCACCGGTGCCTGGACCTTCCTCATGCCGCCCTCCGCCGGGGTACTAGCGCCGCGATCGCCGGCCGGCGACCAGGCGCAGGACTTCCCCCGAGCGCGCCGGGCAATCGCGGAGCCGATGTTTGGCGCCTGACGCGGTGGACAGTCAGGGCCGGGCAAGAGCAGGACGGGTGAGGGAGGCTCGGTGGGACGGATCGCATCTGAGGCAATCATCGAACGGCTCGCAACCTGGGGCGTGGACACCGTCTTCGGGATTCCGGGGGATGGCATCAACGGGATCATGGAGGGCCTGCGCAGGCACCAGGAGAAGGTGCGCTTCGTGCTGGTGCACCACGAGGAGGCCGCGGCCTTCATGGCGACCGGTTACGCGAAGGCGACCGGCAAGATCGGCGTGTGCCTGGCTACCTCGGGACCGGGCGGCATCCACCTGCTGAACGGGCTGTACGACGCCAAGCTCGACCACATGCCGGTGCTGGCCATCACCGGCATGCAGGAGACTTCCGTGCTCGGCACCGGCTACCAGCAGGAAGTCAACCTGGACAAGCTCTTCGCCGACGTCGCCGAGTACGACCAGATGATCTACAACCCGGCGCAGCTGCCGAGCGTGGTGGACAACGCGATCCGCACGGCCTACGCGCGGCGTGGCGTCGCCCATCTCACCGTGCCGAACGACATCCAGGTGGCCGACGCCGACGCCGACCCCTGGGCGCACGTCGCGCCCGCGGCCTCGCCGATCATGCTCGCGGTGCCGAAGCAGCCGGCCGAGGAGGACCTGCGCCAGGTCGCGAGCCTGCTCGCCGACGGCAAGAAGATCGCGATCCTGGCAGGCGCCGGCGCACTGCACGCACGGGAGGAGGTGCTTGACGTCGCCGAGGCGCTCGCGGCACCGGTGGTCAAGACGCTCTCAGGCAAGGCCGTGGTGCCCGACGACTCGCCCTTCACCACCGGCGGGATCGGCCTGCTCGGCACCCGGCCGTCGGAAGAGTTGATGGACGAGATCGACACCCTGCTCATGGTCGGCACCAACTTCCCGTACACCAAGCACCTGCCCGCTGCCGGGAAGGTCAGGGTCGCCCAGATCGAGGCGGACCCGGCCAGGGCAGGCACGCGGATCCCCACCGAGGTTCCCGTCGTCGGCGATGCCAAGGCGGCGCTGCGGGCCCTGCTGCCGATGCTCAAGCCGCGCACCGACACGTCCTTCCTTGAGCAGTGCCAGGAGGCGATGGGCAAGTGGCGCAAGAAGATGGCCGCGCAGCAGAGCGAGCAACGCAGCCCGATCGCGCCGCAGTTCCTGGTCGGCGTGCTCGACGAGCTCGCGGCCGACGACGCCGTGCTCACGTGTGACAGCGGCACGATCGCGACCTGGGCGGCACGACACTGGACGATCAGGGGCGATCGGCAGTTCTACCTGTCGGGCAACCTCGCAAGCATGGCGCCCGGCATGCCGTACGCGATCGGCATCCAGCACGCGTTCCCCGGGCGCCAGGTGATCGCGTTCGTGGGCGATGGCGGGTTCGCCATGCTGATGGCCGAGTTCCTGACCGCCATTCAGCACCGGCTGCCGGTCAAGATTGTTATCAACAACAACAACTCGCTCGGTCAGATCCTGTGGGAGCAGATGGTGCTCGGCTACCCCGAGCACGGCGTCAGGTACCCGAACCCGCCCGTCGACTTCGCCTCGTTCGCCGTGGCCAACGGCGCGTTCGGCGTCAAGGTGACCGACCCGGCCAGGGTCCGCGGCGCGGTCGGCGAGGCGCTGGCTTCCGACGGGCCGGCGATCGTCGACGTCGACGTCAACCCGGACGAGCCGCCTTTGCCCGGCACCGTGGAGTACGAGCAGGCGAAGAAGTTCGCCCAGGCGTTCATGAAGGGCCAGCCGAGGAAGGCCACGATTGCCACGACCCTGTTCCGCGACAAGATCGACGAGCTGAGGTCGTAACGGAACCGACTGCGGAACCGGCCGGGGGTGCGCTAGCCGCGGCGGGCGAGGCCGACGGTCGTGCTAGCCGCGGCGGGCAAGGCCGCCGATCATGGCGCCTCCGGCGGCTGCCGCCGCGACCCCCGCGGTCACGGCCCGCGCGTGCTGGGAGAGCCAGAGCTGCAGGGACCGGTCGTGCGAGCGGTCGGAGAACTCGCCGTGCGCGCCGAAGTCGTGCCCTCCTGGACCGTCCTCCGGCTCCCACAGGTTGCCTGGCCGGTCCGCCGGCTCCCGCTGATCGGTCTGCTGTGCGCCGAACCCGGTCCTGGCCAGGTAGCGGTCGAGCAGCCCGGGCGCCACCCGGTTCGCGAGCACCGTGGCCGCCGTGGTCCCGCCCACCCAGTACTGCCGCCTGCGCGGATGGTCAGCGGCGAAGGCGACGGCACGCGCCGCGAGCTCCGGCTGATAGATCGGCGGCACGGGCTGCGGGTGCCTGGGCAGCCTGGAGCGCACCCAGGAGAACTGCGGCGTGTTCACCGCGGGCATCTGGACCACCGTGACGCGCACCGCTGAGCCCTCGTGCAGCAGTTCGCAGCGCAGCGAGGACGTGAAGCCGTTGATCGCGTGCTTGGTGCCGCAGTAGGCGGACTGCAGCGGGATGCTCCGCTCGCCGAGCGCCGAGCCGACCTGGACGATCGTGCCGTGGTCGCGCGGGCGCATCAGGCCGAGCGCCGCCATGGTGCCGTGCACGAATCCCAGGTAGCTGACCTCGGTGACCCGCCTGAACTCCGCCGGGCTGATCTCCCAGAACGGCGCGAAGACCGCGGCGAAGCCCACGTTGATCCACACGTCGATCGGCCCGAACGCCTGCTCGACCTCGCTGGCCGCCGCCCTGATCTGGGCGAAGTCGGCCATGTCCGCGGTGATCGGCAGCGCCGACCCGCCCGCGCCGGTCACCTCGTCAGCGGTCGCCGCGAGGCCGTCGGCGCCGCGCGCGATCAGCCCCACCCGGTCGCCGCGCTCGCCGAACAGCCGCGCCGTGGCCCGGCCGATCCCGGCGCTCGCGCCGTTGATCACTACGGTCCTGGTCGTCTTCTCGGACTGCTTGATGGCCGCGCTGCCACCCGGTGCCTTCTTGGTCTGCGTCATGGCCGCGCCGCTACCCGGGGTCTGTGGCGGCAAACGCTGGCGGCGTTTGACCGGCCGCTCGCTGGAGAGCGAAGCGGGCATGACGACACCCACGACGACTAGGCCGCTGGCCGGCCGGCTGACCAGGGTGGCCGGCCAGATCGGCGACCAGTACTCCCGCGGCACCGGGCAGCCCCTGCGCGGCTATGTCACCACCATGGCCGCATACACGGCCGTGATCGGCGCGCTGTCCGGGGCCGCCGCGGCCTCCGGGCGCGAGATCCCCCAGGACGGCCCGAGCCCGTTCGACGTGCTGCTGCTGTCCGCGGCCACGTACAAGATCAGCAGGCTGCTGACGAAGGACCCGGTGACGAGCCCGCTGCGGGCGCCGTTCACCGCGTACGCGGGACCCGGCGGGCCTGGCGAGCTGTCCGAGGAGGTCAGGATCGGCGGCGAGGGCCAGGCGATCGGCGAGCTTGTCACCTCACCGTTCAGCGCCAGCGTCTGGGTGGCGACCGGCCTGACCGCCGGGCTGGTCTTCCTGCCCGGGCTGACCAGGCTGGTGACGGGCACGTTCGCAGCGCTGGCCGGGACCGACCTGCTGCACTTCGGGCACGACTGGCTGGCCAGGGTGGCGTCGTGAGGCGGTGGACCGTCCGGCGGGGGATCGTGAGGCAGCGGTGAGCGCTCCGTGGCTGCCGCGGGTCCTGCGCGAGTACGCGCTGATCGCCGACGGCGAGCGGGGCGGCCTGGTCGGACCCGACGGCGCGATCGTGTGGATGTGCGCGCCTGGCTGGGACGGGCGGGCGGTGTTCTCCGCGCTGCTCGGCGGGCGTGGCGGTTACGCGATCACCCCGGCCGACCCCTGGCACGTCTGGGGCGGGCATTACAAGCCCGGCAGCCTGATCTGGCGCAGCAGGTGGGTCGGCGCCGGAGTGACCGAGTGCCGCGAGGCGCTTGCCATGCCCGCCGATCCGCACTGCGCGGTGATCCTGCGCCGGATCGAGGCTCACGAGGGACCGGCCAGGGTCAGGCTCACGCTCGACGTCGGCGCCGGATTCGGCCGCGGCCGGATCAGGGACCTGGCCAGGACCGGCGGGATCTGGTCGGGCCGCAGCACGGCCTCCGGCGCGGGCACGGTGCATTTCCGCTGGTCGGGTGCCGGGCGGGCACGCCCCGACGCCGACGGCCGGCTGGACCTGGCGGTCACGGTTCCGGCCGGGCAGTTCCGCGACCTGGTGCTGGAGATCTCCGACCGGCCGTTCGACGGGCCGCCGGCGGATCCGGCCGCCGCCTGGCAGGGCACCGAGGAGGCCTGGGCGCACGCGGTACCAGGCTGCGACGACCTCGTTGCGTCCCGCGATGCGAGCCACGCGTACGCGGTGCTCAGGGGGCTGACCTCAGGCTCGGGGGGCATGGTCGCCGCGGCCACCACGTCGCTGCCCGAGCGCCCGGACGGCGTCCGGAACTACGACTACCGGTACGCGTGGATCCGCGACCAGTGCTACGCCGGGCTGGCCATGGCCGCGCACGGGTCCCGAGACCAGCTGGTCGGCACGGTCAGGTTCATCGCCGAACGGGTGCTTGCCGACGGTCCCGACCTGTGCCCGGCCTACACCGTGACCGGGAACCGGATCCCGGTTGAGCGGTCGGTCCGGCTGCGCGGGTACCCGGGAAGCACGGTGCGGGCCGGCAACCGGGTGAACGGCCAGTTCCAGCTCGACGCGCTCGGCGAGGTGCTCCAGCTGCTGGCCGCCGCCGCACGGCTCGACCTGCTCGGCGCCGACGACTGGCGGGCCGCCGAGATCGCCGCCGACGCGATCGAGCAGCGCTGGCGCAAGCCGGACGCCGGGGTCTGGGAGCTGCACGAAGACCGCTGGACGCAGTCCAGGCTGGCCTGCGTGGCCGGCCTGCGGGCCATCGCCGCCCAGGCCGGCCCCGCCGGCGCGCGGCTTGCGGCCCGCTGGAGCGGGCTGGCCGACGCCATGCTCGCCGAGCAGGAGGCCTCGGTGCATCCAAGCGGGCGCTGGCAGCGCGCCCCAGGCGACGAGCGCGTCGACGCCTCGCTGCTGCTGCCGGTCGTCCGCGGCGCCGTGCCGCCTGACGATCCGCGCAGCCTGGCCACGATCGAGGCCGTCGGGCGTGAGCTCGCCGACGACGGGTTCGTCTACCGATTCCGGCATGACAACCGGCCGCTGCATGAGGCCGAGGGCGCGTTCCTGCTGTGCGGCTTCTGGATGGCACTGACCGCGCACGTGCGGGGCGACGAGGTGGCTGCCGCGCACTGGTTCGAGCGCAACCGGGCCGCGTGCGGTCCGGCCGGCCTGTACACCGAGGAGTTCGACGTGCACCAGCACCAGCTGCGCGGCAACCTGCCGCAGGCGTTCGTGCACGCCGCGATGCTGGAGTGCGCCGTCCGGCTCTCCGGCTCGGTGCGCCTGGCCGGCTCGGACACCTAGAGCCTGGTGCATGGAGACGAAGAGCAGTGCCCGACGAAGGAAGGAGCGGCCATGCCGAGGGGTTCGAGTCCGAAGCGGGAGCGGCAGTACGAGCACATCAAGGACAGCGAGCGGCAGCGCGGCGTGAGCCCTGGCCGAGCGGCGGAGATCGCCGCGCGCACCGTGAACAAGGAGAGGGCCAGGTCGGGGGAGTCGGCGACGGCGAGCCGCAGCTCGGTCAGCGACATCTCGTCCGCCCGCCGAGGTGGCCTGCGGTCGCGCAGCGGGGCGGCCGGGCCAACCTATGCGCAGCTGTACAACGAGGCGAGGCAGCGCGGCATCAAGGGCCGCTCGTCGATGAACAAGGCGCAGCTCAAGCGGGCTCTCGGCCGCTGAGGCGGCGGGC
>DATIZP010000011.1:0-30825 GCA_035517035.1 Streptosporangiaceae bacterium
CCACGCTCGACCAGCTCAGCGCGGGCCGGATCGAGATCGGAGTCGGCACCGGCGGGCCGGGGCGGCCGTTCGCCGCGTTCGGCGTTGACCCGGCCAGGTACGTCGCGCGGTTCACCGAGGGCCTGGCCGTGATGAAGGCGCTGTGGACGCAGCAGCGGGTGACCTTCGACGGAGAGTTCTGGCAGCTCACCGATGCCGGGATGGAGCCCAAGCCCGCCCAGAAGCCGTACCCGCCGCTGTGGTTCGGCGGCTCGGGCAGGCCCGCGCTGCGGCGTGCGGTCCGGCTGGGCGATGGCTTCTTCGGCGCAGGCTCGGTGACCACGGACGCGTTCGCCGCGCAGGTGCAGATCGTGCGCGAGGCGCTCGCCGAGTCCGGCCGCGACGCGGCGGACTTCCCGATCGCCAAGCGCGTCTACGTCGCCGTGGACGCCGATGCCGACCGGGCCAGGCAGCAGCTGAATGCCGCGCTGGCCGGCCTGTACGGGCGCCGTTCGGAGGCCGTTGAGGCGGCGGCGATCGCGGGGACCGCCCAGGACTGCATCCGCGAGCTGCGCCAGGTCGCCGAGGCAGGCGCCGAGCTGATCTTGTTCACGCCGCTGTTCGACCTGGCCGACCATGCCGAGGTGCTGGCCGCCGAGGTCATCCCGGGCGTCCGCTAGCTCACGCTCCAGCCCGCCGACCGGCGGTGCGGCGTCCGGCGCGTGCGGCACGTAGTCATTAGCGCCGTATGGCGCGTCGGCCGCGCAATTGGTCACTAATGTGATGCGGGTGCCCAGCCACCGCACCCGGCAGCGGCTCGCACCGCGACGCCGCTACCTCGCAGCAGCCAGCGGCCTCGCGGTCGTGGCGGTGCTCGCCGCCCTGCTGACGGCCGGCTACCTGCTCGGTCGCGGCGGAGCCAGGCCCGGCGCCGCCCCCCCGGCCGCCGCGGCGGAGGGGCGGCCAGGATCGCACGGGGCCAGCCCGCGCGGGACCACATCACATGGGGCCAGCCCGCATGGGGCCAGCCCGCGCTCGGCCACGCCGTCTCACCCGGATCCGACCAGGTCGCGGTTGGTTCCCTCCCCACATCCGTCATCCGCGCCTACGCAGAGCCCATCGCCGACCCCGGCCACCTCCTCCCCTGGCGACCACGGCAAGGCGTCGAGCAGCGCTGTCGCGGCGGTGCTCGCCATGATCAACCAGGCCCGCGCACAGGCTGGCCTGCCCGCCTACACGGTCATCGGCGGGCTGGTCATCAGCGCGGGCAGACACAACCGGCTGATGGCCGACGGCTGCGGCCTGTCCCACCAGTGCCCTGGCGAGCCGCCGCTTGGCACCAGGGAGACCGACGCAGGCGTGCACTGGACGGCGGCCGGGGAGAACATCGGGGAGGGCGGCCCGGTCGCCGACACGACCGCCGCGATCACCCAGATGGCGGTGGCACTCACCCAGGACATGCTGAACGAGCAGCCGCCGGACGACGGGCACCGGCTCAACCTGCTGAGCTCCACGTTCACCCACATCGGGATCGCCATCTACCGTGACAGCCACGGAACCGTATGGATGACGCAGGACTTCGCGAACTGATCCCCGCGCAGGCGAGGGCCAGGTTCAGGGCCGGGCTTCGGGTGCCGACCGCGAGCCTGGCACCTGGCTTCGCCCAGGCCAACCTGGTCGTGCTGCCGCAGGACGCGGCCGGGGAGTTCGCGCTGTTCGCCAGCCGCAACCCTGGCCCGTGCCCGCTGCTCGACGTCACCGGCCCCGGCAGCCCTGTGACCGGCCTCGCCGCGGGCGCCGACCTGCGCACCGACCTGCCCGGCTACCGGGTCTGGGAGCACGGCGCGTGCGTGGCCGAGCCGGACGAGGTGACCGGGTACTGGCGCGATGACCTGGTCGCGTTCCTGACCGGCTGCAGCTTCACCTTCGAGCGGGCGCTGGCGGCCGCCGGCGTGCCGGTGCGGCACGTCGAGCAGGGCACGAACGTCCCGATGTACCGGACCGGCCGTCCGTGCCACCCGGCCGGCCGGTTCGCCGGCCCGCTGGTCGTCTCGATGCGACCGGTGCCCCAGCGCCTGGTCGCCACGGCGGCCGAGGTGACCGGGCGCTATCCGGCGGCGCACGGCGCGCCGGTGCACGCGGGCGACCCCGCGGTGCTCGGGATCGCCAACCTAAGCCGCCCCGACTACGGCGACCCGGTCGCGCTCCAGCCTGGCGACGTGCCCGTCTTCTGGGCCTGCGGCGTCACCCCGCAGGCGGCGCTCGCCGCAGCGCGACTGCCGTTCGCGATCACCCATGCGCCCGGCCACATGCTGATCACCGATGTCGCCGACGCCGACCTCGCCGGGGCGTACCCGCGGGCTCCGTCATCCTGACGATCTCCGCTGGTCACCGGTTGCCAGCGTGTTCCTGCTGGTAGGCGTGCCAGTCGACCTCGCGCGGCCGCCGGGCGTGCCGGTCCGCTGCCGGAAGGCGCATGACCGCGATCGCGCCCAGCATGGTGGCACATGCGCAGGCGACCGCACCGAGCCCGAGTGCGTAACGCGGGCCAAGGTCGTCGGCGACGATGCCGACGATCGGGCCGCCCACGGGCGTGCTGCCGGTGAACGTGACCGACCACAGCGCCATCACCCGGCCGCGGAACCGGGGGTCGGCCGTGAGCTGCAGGGTGGTATTCCCGGTCGCCATGAAGGCCGTGCTGAAGAATCCCACCCCCGCGAGCGCCGCGAGATCGCCGCCCAGCGCGGGAATCAGTGCCGCGGCGAGGATGGCCAGCCCGAACCCGGCGGCGGCGACGGTGAAGGGCAGCAGGCCGGTCCTGGCCAGCCCGGCGACCACCAGGCCGCCCGCGACCGCGCCCACGCCCATCGCCGCGGTCAGGAAGCCGTAGGTCCCCGCGTCGCCGTGCAGGCTGACCTTGGCAAGCAGCGGCAACGACACCTGGAACTCATAGGCCAGGGTGCCGACGAGCGCCATCATCAGCAGGGGCACGAGCAGCCCGGCCGTGCCGCTCACGTAGCGCAGCCCCTGCCTGAGCTGGCCGGGCTCGCGCCCGGCCGGCGGCGCGCGGTGCAATGCGGATGGCCGGATGCGCGCGAGGGCCGCGATGACGGCGATGAAGCTGGCCGCGTTGATCAGGAAGCAGGGGCCTACCCCGACCGCGGCGATGAGCACGCCGGCGATGGCGGGACCCACGGCACGCGCGGCGTTGGTCAGGACGCTGTTCAGGCTGACCGCGTTCTGCAACTGCTCGCGGCCCACCATCTCAGGGACAAAGGTCTGCCTGCACGGCTGGTCAACGGAGTTCACCGTGCCGAGGGCCGCGGCGAGGACGAACACCATCCACAGCCGCACCTGGTGCGTCACCGCGAGTACCCCGAGTGCCAGGGCGAGCGTCGCAAGCGCGGTCTGCGTCGTCAGCAACAGCCGCCGCTTGTCCGCGCGATCGGCGATCAGTCCGCCGTAGGGCCCGAGCAGGAGAACGGGCAGGAACTGGGCGGCCGCTACCAGGCCGAGCGCGGCGCCCGACCCGGTCAGCTGGAGCACCAGCCACGATTGCGCGACCGACTGCATCCACGTGCCCGGCAGGCTGACCGACTGTCCCGCCAGGTACAACCGGAAGTTCGGCGCCTCCAGCGCGGCGAACAGCGGGGATCTGCGTCGGCCAGGCTCAGCGTGGCGTCGGACCGGCCAGCCCCGCCGGGCCCGATGCGCACGCTCCCCGCCGGCGGACATGCCCACACGATCCCAGTCACCCGCCGTTTTCGCATCGGAGTGCCCGATGTGTTACGTCTATCAGCTGACCGTCGCGACGATGATCTCTGACCGCACGGCGACGACGCTGGCGGGAGACGGGGCGGCGGCTACGCGCGCCAGGCCGGTGCGCTCGAGCCCCGGGGCACCAGCGGCGGATCGGGCCAGCGCGGCGCGGTGCGGGAGAACCTGACCGGCGGGGCGAGCATGTGCACCGAGCCGAGCGGGCTCGGCGCGTCGTAGGGTTCGGGATCGACCAGGGAGTGCTGCGGTGCCGAGCCTGCCCCGGCCGGGTCGACGAGGCCGAGCGTGAGGTACCACATGGCCGTGCGGGTCAGGCTGACGCTGACGTTCCAGCTGCCGCCCTCGGTGGCCTGCCTGATGAGCGCGGCGGTGGCTCCGATGGCCCCCATGTAGCCGGTGATGAAGTCGTTGATCAGCCCGGTGATAGGGAGCCTGGGGTCCTCGGGCGTTCCTTCCAGGGTCATCAGCCCGGCGGCGGCTGACCCGTTCATGTCGAAGCCGCCCCTGGCCGCCCACGGTCCGCCGTGCCCGTAGCAGGTGACCGAGACGGTGACGATGCCCGGGTACCTGCGGGCGAGTTGCTGGGCGTCGAGCCCGAGCGCCTCGAGCTGGCCGTGCCTGTGGTTGTTGACGACGACGCCGGCGGTGGCCAGCAGGTCGTCGGCTCTGGCGCGGCCGCGGTCGGCGGTCAGGTCGATGTAGGCGCTGCGGGAACCGACGTTGGCCTCGCAGTAGATGAAGTCGTGCTCGTAGTCGTTGCGCCTGGTGGCGCAGAGCACGTCCGCGCCCTGCTCGGCCAGGGTCCGGCCTACGACGGGCCCCGCGACGGCGTGGGTGAAGGAGAGCACCCGGATTCCGTCAAGCGGCCTTGGCGCGGGCGGCAGGGCGCGGGGCGCGGCATCGCCGATCCGCTCGATGGCGATGACCGGCTGGGCCGCCAGCCAGCGGCCCTGAGGGTGGTCCGCCCATTCCTGCGGGGTGCGGATGACGCAGCCGGTCAGCGCGGCCTCGTTGGCGGTGTCCTCAAGGTCTTCGGCATCCCACTGGGCCATGGCCTGCGCCACGCGGCCGCGGTCGGGCGGGACGTCGAGGAACCGGCACCACTTGACGACCTGGTGCGGGTACACCGCCGAGGCCATGACGGTCCTGCCGTCCCTGGTCCGGTAGCTGTCGAGCAGGTACGGATTGTCGGCTACCAGCGGCGCGGGCGGCGGCTCCCCGTTGATCGTCGGGTCCCAGAAGGCGTTCGGGGTGATGCCGTGGATGGCCTGCCTGAGGTCGAGTGCCAGGTCCTGGATTTGGCCGCCCCGCAGCCTCCAGAGCGCGGCAGCGGCGACGGCACCGCCCATGATCGGGATCCCGATGCACGCGCCGAGCCGAAGGCGGCTCGCCACGATCGGATCGGAACCGGTGAAGGTCACCTCGCTCCCGGCGCTGGCCGCGGACAGGCCGACGTCGGCGAGCAGCCGGTCGAAGTGCTCGGCAGGATCGAAGCCTGAGCCATCCGCGGCAGGGATCTTCGTGCTCATGTCAGGCTCTTCCGCTCTCATCGCTGCTCATGCGCTGACTCATTCGCTTGCGCGGACCGCCTGGAGAAGTGCCGCAGCAGTGCCGCGACGGCCCGCTGGCTGAGGTCCGCCTGAACGACGGCATCCGCTGCCGCGTCCGTTAGCGCCTGAATGTCGGCGCCCTCGGTCACCGCGACGACCATCCTGGCCAGGTCCACGGCAGGCACGGTGGGGACACGGCCCGATCGCTCAAGGGCCTCGGCGATCAGGGCCGCGAGCTCGGCACGTACCCGGACCTCATGGCTGACCAGCAACGCCGCGACCGCGGGCCGCCGGATCGCGTGCAGCGAGAACTCCATGGACACGAGCGTCCACTGCCGGTCCACCGCCAGTGCCGGCCGCCTGTCCTCGCCGTCAGCTAGCCGGGCAGCTGCCTCGCCGGCTGGCATCACGCGGCGCAACCACTCGGCCCGCCGCTGCCAGCTGCGGTCAAGCAGGGCGAGGAACAGGGCGTCCTTGTTCGGGAAGTTGGAGTAGAACGCTCCCTTGGTCAGCCCCGCCCGCGCGCAGATCTCGGGAATCGACGTCGCCCCGTAGCCCTGCTCGGCGAACAGCTCCATCGCCGCATCGAGCAGCGCGCCGACCGTGACCGGACGGCGCTTGGTGATCCCTCGTGGCATGACCACAGCCTATAACATACTGATCAGTATCCGCTACTGATCGGTATGTGATATGTGCCACCAGGCGTGGCCGCCCCGCCGCCGCCTGAAGTCATTTCTGATTGTCTTGTCCCGGCAGTGAAATCGAGGTGATCGGATGGCGCGGATGACGACTCGGCGAAGCATGTTCTTCACGGCGCTGGCGGCGGCGGACGCGGCGCTGGCCGTCTCCGGCCGTGACCGGGAGCGGTGGCTCACGAAGCCGCTGCTGATGCCCGTGCTGATGCCTGGCCGCAGCCGGGCGACCCAGCAGGCACTGGCGCTGAGCTGGGCTGGCGATGTCGCACTGCTGGGAACTGGCGATGCCGCGTTCGGCGCCGGGCTAGTCAGCTTCCTGGCGAGCCACCTGGCCTGGATCAGGGCCCTGCGCCGACAGCACGACGGCGGGCGGCTGCGCGCGAAGCCGGAACTGGCAGTCCCGCCGCTCGCCGCGGCCGTAGTGGTGAACGCCGTGCTGTGGCGGAGTACGGGCCCCCTGCGCGTGCCGGTCCTGCTCTACAGCGCCGCGCTGCTTGCCATGTCGCTGGCCGCCCTGGATCAGGACTCACTGGCCGCCGCCGCTGGCGGCATGCTGTTCCTGGCCTCGGACTCGCTGCTCGCGCTGCGCAAGTTCGGCGTTGCGGAAGTTCCGGCTGGCGACGGGCTGGTGATGGTCACCTACGCCGCGGCTCAGGCGCTCCTCGCGGCTAGCGCCGGGTGAGCGGAGTGCAGCGCCCGAACCCGCCGTGCTGGCCGGCGCCATCGCGGGGGTGAACCGGGTATCGGCGCTCATCTACCGTGGGGCAATGAGCGAGAGTGCCGCGCCGTCGGGGGACGGCAACGCCGCCGAACCCGCAGGTGCACGTCCTGAGTTCGGTGTGCGGTCGATGACTGCCCCGCTGCGCAGGGTCCTAGTGCGCCGCCCCACGTTGACAGGCGATTTCGCCGGGGCGGCCTGGCGGCTCCCCGACCCGGAGCTGCTGGTCCGCCAGCATGAGGCGTTCGCCGACCTGCTGAGAAGCCTGGGCTGCCGGGTGGACGTCGCGCCGGCACTCGACGGTCTCGTGGACGCCACCTACCTCAGGGACCCCGGGCTGGTGACCGGAACCGGCGCTGTGCTGTTCCAGATGGCCAAGCCGGCCAGGATGGCCGAGCCGGAGCACCTGGGTGCGGCGCTTCAGGCGGCCGGCGTACCGGTGACAGCCCGGCTGTCCGGCGGAGCTCGGGCGGACGGCGGCGACTTCATCTGGCTCGATGAGCACACGGTGCTGGCCGGACGCAGCTACCGCACCAACGCGCAGGCACTGACCCAGCTCGCCGCGATCCTGCGGGCCGAGGGCATCGAGCTTGAGCAGGTCGACCTGCCGCACGACCGTGGACCAGGGCACGTCCTGCACTTGATGTCGCTCATCTCCCCGGTCGCGGCCGACCTGGCCGTTGTCTACCCTCCGCTGGCACCGGTGCGCCTGATGGAAGCGCTCGCCGACCGCGGCATCGGCGTGATCGCCGTCGACGCCGAGGAATACGAGACGATGGCCTGCAACGTACTGGCCGTCGCGCCGGGACGCGTCGTGGTCGTCGACGGCAACCCACGCGCACGCGCGGCACTCGAGTCGGCCGGCTGCGAGGTGCACACCTACGCCGGATCGGAGATCTCGATCAAGGGCGACGGCGGCCCCACCTGCCTGACCGCGCCGATCTGGCGCGATGCCGGTGCCGAGTGACGACGCGAAGGCATGATCTCACGCCTACCTGCGCGGGTGCCGGTTGCGGCGGCATCGGATCTGCGGCACTGTGCCGGTGATGGAGATCACCCTGGTCAAGGCTGCCGGACCGGGCGACCGGGACCGCACCTACCTGACCGCCGGGGGCACGGCCCGGCGGGCGGCGGTCCATGTCGGGCATGACCTGCCGCACCTGGCGGTCGAGTCGGCGTTCGGCATTGCCGACGGGCTGTGGGCCGAGCTGGCCGCCGGGTCGCATGCCGAGGCAGGCCGCGCGGCAGCCGCCCGGGATCCCCGGCGGCACAAGCAGGGCCGGATCGTCTCCGGCGCCGCGGCCGGCTCCCCGGCCGAGCAGTGGCTGACCGCCGGGCACCGCCGCGCCAAGGCGGTCACCAATTGCGTGACCAACCGGTGGGGAGACGGCCCGGATACCCCGGGCGGCGTCCGCGACCGGGCCGCCCGCCACCAGGATCCCTCGGTCGCCACGCTGGTTGACCAGGTGGACGACGACACGATCGCGATGGCCATCGCAGCAGTACGCGACCTGCTGCGCCGCTGGGCGCAGGTCCGGCCCGGCGGTACTCTCCGGCTGACCTGGCCACTCACCCCTCCCGCCGACGGCGCATGACGCCCGCTCCCACGGTGCCGACGGCAGGGCCCTTAGCGGGCCGGGCGGTCCGGCGGTCAGGCCAGTCCTGGCCGGACCAGCCCGGTCTGATAGGCGGTCACCACGAGCTGCGCTCGATCTCTGGCACCGAGCTTGGCCATCGTCCGGTTGATGTGCGTCTTGGCGGTCAGCGGGCTCATGTACAGGGCCGCGCCGATCTCGTCGTTGCTCATGCCCGCGGCGACCAGGGCCAGTACCTCGCGCTCCCGGTCGGTCAGCGCCGACAGCACCGAGGGGTCGGCATGGCGTGCCGGGTCCTGGCCGGCGATGCGGGCGATGAGCCTGCGGGTGACGCTGGGAGAGAGCAGCGCGTCGCCGCGGGCGACCACGCGGATGGCGCTGACCAGGTCCTCCGGCTCGGTGTCCTTGACCAGGAACCCGCTCGCTCCGGCCCGGAGGGCCGCGAAGACGTACTCGTCCTCCTCGTACGTCGTGAGGATGATCACCCGGACTCCGATCAGGTCGGGGTCGGCGGCGATCTGCCTGGTGGCTTCGAGCCCGTCGGTCCCGGGCATGCGGATATCCATCAGGACGACCTCGGCGCGCAGCGACCTGACAAGCTCCACCGCCGCGGCGCCGTCCGCGGCCTCGCCGACGATCTCGATGTCGGGCGCCGAGCCGACCAGAACCCGGAATCCCGCCCTGACCAGGGCCTGGTCGTCGGCGAGCAGCACCCTGATCACGGCGAGCTCGCGATCTGCCTGGCGCGCAGGCTCGCCGCATGGTCCGGCCCGCCGCCGGCCTGCGGCAACGCGGACTGCCCGGCGGCTGCGTCCGGCGTGGCCGCCATGGGCAGCCTGGCCAGGACGGCGAAACCACCCTCTGACCGGGGACCAGCATCCAGCGTGCCGCCGAGCGCCGCGGCCCGCTCGCGCATCCCGGCCAGCCCGGTTCCCGCGCCGTCGCGAAACCCGTCCGCGGCGGCCGAGCCGTCGTTGCTGACCTCGACCAGCAGATCGCTGCCGTCCTGCCGGACCGCCACCGACGCTGTGCAGCGGCCGGCATGGCGCACCACGTTGGTCAGCGACTCCTGCACGATGCGGTAGGCGGCCAGGGCGACCGCCGGGGACACCGGGACCGCCACCTCGCTCGCCTCGACCGAGGTAGGTGTGCCCGCGGCGGTGACCGCCTCGGCCAGCGGGTGGATCGACCGCAGGTCGGGGACCCCTTGCTCGGAGCCGTCGGCATCAGCCTGCTGCAGCACCTTCAGCACGGCCCGCAGTTCACGCAGACCAGCCTTGCTGGCGCCGCGGATCGCCTGGATCGCGTCGGCGGCCCGCTCCTGATCCTCAGGCAGCAGCATGGCCGCCGCGTTGGCCTGCACGTTGATCATCGCCATCGAGTGGGCGATGACGTCGTGCAGTTCGCGAGCGATCCGCATCCGCTCCGCGCTGACCCGCCTGCGCGTCTCCTCCTCACGGATCTGCTCGTCCCTGGCCGCCCGGTCCCGGTCGGCGGCCAGCCACTGGCGCCGCGCGGCCACGTAGGCGCCGAGTGCGGCCGCGGCCAGCAGTTCCGGCCACATCGTCGCGTTCGGCCCGCCGAGCCAGCCGAACGGGCCGAGCGTTCCCTCGGCCACGAAGATGGCGACGGCCCCGCCGAAACCGGCGGTAAGCACGACCCAGCGCGGGCGGGTGAGAGCGAGCCAGAACAGCGCCACGATGACGGGGACCAGCGCGGCCCCGTCGATCTGGCCGAGACCGGCCCAGGCGACATTTCCGGCGACCGCCAGGGCGAACACCGCAACCGCGGCACGGTCACGCCAGGCCAGGGCGACCGCAGGCAGCGCCACAACCAGGTAGGCCACGGCCGACGGATGACGGGTCAGGTGCAGGCCGCCGTAGGAGTGAGCGGGATTGGCCTCGACGTAACAGCCCACCACGGTCAGCGCGAGCACCAGGGCGATGCCTGCGGCGCCCCACCAGCGCCGCGGCACGCTGATCGCGCTCGCGATGCCCACGTTCCGGAGCGTATACCGGCCGGCGGCCCGCGCCATCGTCGCTGCGCAGGCGGCCAAGTACAGCGCCAGGACTACCGCGCTACCGCGAATGCAGCACGTGCATCGGCACCCGCCGGGCGATGCCCGATTCCGCCGGGGCGGGACAGGCTCGTCGTCAGCAGCCCAACCAGGTGCTGAGCGCACAGCAAGCACACCAAGGAGGAGCACATGCTGACCGCCACCACTCACGCCGCCCCAGACATCGGGCTGGTCCGAACCCGGGCACTGTCCGCAATAGCCGGGGCAGCCGCCGCGGCGATCGGCTGGGCCATCGAGGTGCCGATGCTCGGTGTCCGCCTCGACATCCGGTTCGGCGCCATGCATCCCCAGGTCATCGCACCAGGGCAGATCATCGGCGCCGCCCTCGCCGCCGGCCTGGCCGGCTGGCTGGCGCTGGCCGTCCTTGACCGGCGCGCGCGGCATCCCCGCACGGCATGGACCGTGACCGCCGTGGCAGTGCTCGCGGTGTCGCTGGCGCTGCCGCTTGTCGCCGCGACCACGACAGCGGCAGCCGCCGGGCTCGAAGTACTCCATCTGGCCGTCGGGGCGAGCGTCATCCCGGCCATGGCGCGCACCGCCCGCGCCCGCTGACCGGGAAGGGACGGCGCCGGTCAGGCCGGGCTGGTGGAGGTCAGGTTGAGCCGACGGTTGGCCCAGGCGGTGAGCACCTCGCCGTAAGGCGAAGGCACCGCGAGCGCGGGTAGCTCGGCGCCTGGGTCGATCCGAAGCCGCCTGGCCAGGTACGGGTACAGGTCGGCCAGTGGCCCGAACCTGCACTGGTCGCCGACGTGCAGCGTAACGTCGTCGCTGGCCTCGGTGCCGATCGCGAACGCCAGGCATGCGCCGAGGTAGCTCAGTTCATCAGACAGCGACGCTCGCGCCGATGCGCCGCGCAGCCCGTCCAGCCAACCACCGTCGTCCACAGGTCGATGACGCGCGCCGACTGCACCGGCTCGGCATCAGCGATCTGGACGATGCTAGGGCTGACGTACAGGTCGATGGTCGGGATCCGGCGGCGACGTTCGAAGTCCGGCGGCTCGAGCTTGCCGTGGTAGTCGCTCAGCAACGCAGCCGCCACGATCTAGCCCGCGCCCGGCAGCGTCCCGCCCCGCGGGCTCCCGCGCGGCGTGGAGCTGACCAGCCGATCACGCCCCTCCGCCGGCCGAGAGCGGATAGGTGACGGTCTGCGGCAGCTCATGCTCGTGCCCGCCTGCCATGTACGAGCGGGACCCGGTGTAGATGATGGTCAGCCTGGTGAAGTACCGGTCACCTTGGTGACCGGGCAGCGCCTCCACCCGCCACAGTGCCACCAGCGCGGGGAAGCTGTGGAAGTGGCCGGCCACGCAGCTCGGCACGCAGTCGTTGAACGTGTCGGTGCCTGAACCGAACGCGGCCGACGACCCCCAGCTCGCCCAGCTCATCTTGGCCACGTAAGAGTTGCCATCGGCGCAGGCCAGGACGTAGCTGGCGGGCCTGGTCTGCGGGTGCATGACGCAGTTGATCACGACGGGCAGGCCGCTCGCGGCGACCGCGGTGGTCGTGTGGGACCGCGGCGCGCGCGAGGTCGCCGCCGACGCCAGGGCCGTGCCCGCCGCGGCCGCGGTGACCACCGCCGCGCATGTCGCGAGAATGGCGGTCCTGACCAGGGAACGGCCGTGCATCGTGCTCATCGACATCGACGGTCTCCTCTTCGTCCTCACGGCACGCAGGCGGATGCCGACCTGCGGCAACCGGCCAGCTAGGCTCGGTCTTCTCCTAACAGTGACTCCTGCCCGAGCCACCTGTCCACCGCGCGCTGGCCTCGGGCTTCCTGGCCGATGGGCCGACGCAGCGCTCAGCCGCCCGGCCGTGAGCTAGCGGGCGAGCGCGCCCATCGGGTCCCAGGCGGGCAGCACGATCGGCTCCCCGTCCAGCGCCGCCTGCAGCGACTCGGGCAGAGCACTGCGGCGCGCGGCGATCTCGAACACGTACTCGTCGAACCACGAGTCGTTCATCGTGTAGAAGCCGTCCTTGCCCCGCTCGGTTCCCCAGCTGTTCTCCACCCGCCACTTGCGGGCCACGCCGTCCGCGATGTCCACGCCGGTGAACAGCATGGCGTGCGTCATCTGGGTCTCGTGGTAGATGAGCCGCTCCGCCTTGCCGAGCGTGAACGGCGTCCCGTAGACCGATGGCAGGTCGTAAAGGCCCGCGTCCCACAGCCCGTACTCGTTGCTCATCATCTTGCCGACGTCGCAGCCGAACCACACCGGCTCGCCGCCCTGGATGGTACGGGACGCGATGTCCTTCATCATCGCCATGTCGACATTGAGGTAGGTAACCGGCCGCGCCCCGACCACGTTGCCCAGGTACTGCACGGTGAACGTGCGGCCGGCCGGGCTCGACGGCCTCGGGTCGTGCACCAGGCACACGTAGTCGTCGATCGGCAGGTCCACGTACCGGGCGGCGAACTCCTGCGGGGTGAGCACGCCGTCTCGGTGAAACTCGCGGTCCCTGTCGGTCCACTGCCACTCGAAGCGTTCGGGCGGCGTGCCGAGGTGAATGCACAGCACCCGGAACACGACGCGCAGGATGTCCGCCTTCTCCTCCCTGGCCGCGTCCTCGCCGTGGGCGTATGCCTGCCGCACCGACTTGGCGCCCTGGCGCAGCAGGCTGCGCAGCGCCGTGTTCATCCGCCCGGTGTCGCCCGAACTGTTCGTCTCCGGCATGAACGACTTCGGCACCAGGCCGTGCTTGTCGACCAGCGCCACGAACATGTTCCACTGGCCGCCGTCGTCGGCGACCGCCTCGAGCAGGTGCGCGACGGTGCGGTCGTCGACGTCGCTGCCAGCCGTCTCGATCACGGCCTCAAGGAAGTAGTTCGCGCGCTCGATCTTGTCCCAGAACATCGCGTAGTTCTGGGAGAACTCGAAGTCCTTCAGGCCCATCCTCCGCATGGCGCCGACGCGCAGCAGGTTAAGCCCGGCGAACAGCCAGCAGCGACCGCTGCGCTGCTGGTCGGTGACCTTCCAGTCGTCGAGCAAGACCGACAGCGAGTGGCTGGTGTTGTTGACGATGTCCCTGCTGATCGCCACATCGTCGATGCTGACCCTGGTGACCGCGTTCTGCGCGAGCCGGTAGGTCGGATTGGCCGAGAAGTCCTTGCGCAGCAGTTCAAGATCGCCAGCCCCCAGTGCCCGTTCCATGCCCGCCTCCTCGCTCCCGGCTGCCTTTGCCCGCCTTTCAACCTACCAGCGGCGGTTCGGGCCGTCCCTGGCCGAACCGGCGTACCGACCTAGGCAAGCCGAGCCTGTCACGGCACAGGACCACCTGGCGGGCGGTCGCCACCGATGCGAGACACTTGCCAGCGTCGGACCTGCGACAGCCCGGTCACGTGGAAGCAGAAGACGACCATGAGCGATAACGCACTCCAAGGCGATAGTGAAGGCACCGAGCCCGATGCTCGCTTCACGATGGCCAACGAGCGCACGTTCCTGGCCTGGAGCCGCACGTCACTGGCTCTGGTCGTGGCCGGGCTCGGGATCGCCCAGCTACTGCCGCCGTTCCCCAACGTGCCGTGGGGCCGCTCCATCATCGCGACCCCGCTGATCCTGCTCGGCGCCGCCGTCTCGGTGCTCAGCTACCTGGAGTGGCGTAACAACCAGCGCGCGCTGCGGCACGGCACGCCGCTGCGCCGGACTCAGCTGCCGCGGGTGCTCGCTATCACGATCTCGGTGATCGCGGTGCTGGCCGGCGCGGTTGACCTGTACTCCAGGGTGACCCGGCATTGAGCCAGGGCCCGGCCGCCCCGCCGCCCGAGCCGGCTCCCGACCTGGAGGAGACCGACCCCGGGCTGGCGCGTGAGCGGACCGAGCTAGCCTGGACCCGCAGCTCGATCTCGTTCGCCGCGCTCGGCGTGCTGATCCTGAAGTTCCGGCCCGCGGTCGGCGTGCCGATCCTGGTGTTCAGCGCCGTGGTCTGGTCGGTGGGCCGGATGCCGCGCACCAGGTCGGGCTCGGCATCGCGCCGAGTGGCCATGGTGACGGTCGCGATCACCACGCTGGCCGTCGTCGCCCTCGTCCTCACCATCGCCGGACACAGCACCCCCGGCATCCGACTGTAACCCGCCACGCGCATAAGTTCAGCGCCGAGTACGCCGTTTCGTACTGGTGAAGGAGCCTGTGCATCATCTGGTCGTAGTGGAAGACATCCGCAGGCTTGGGAGCCGGCGGAGCGTCGACCACCCGGACCGGCGTTCCGTCGTTGGCCATGTCGACGACGACGATGCCGAGCGCGTCGAAGCCTTCCTGACCGCGGCCCGCGCGTCTCGGCAGCTCGGTGAGCTTGGCCACGGTGCGAGTCGCCCACAGCGGCTGCCGGTGCTCGGAGACCACCGCGGGCAGCGTGGCAAGATCATGCTTGTTGAGGTCGGAGCTGACGAAGGTCGGGCTGGCATTGACCATCGTGAAGCCGACCGCCAGCGCGCTGTCGGTATTGGCGTGGATGGTGGCGTGGCTGGAGTTCAGCTCGTCGAACAGCCGGGGCAGGGCCTTGATGTGCGCGGTCATGCACGCCTTGGCCTCCAGCGCGACCAGGACTGCGCTGGTCGGTCCCTCGACCAGGGCGGGCAGGCCGGCCAGCGTCCGCTGCTGGCCAGCCTCAAGATGCACCGACCAGCGCGCCGCGAGATCGGCCAGCGTGACCGCCCGACCATCCTGCTCGCGCGCCGGGACCGCGATCACCAGATCCAGGTTCTTGGTCCGGTTAGTGCGGAAGTCGCGCATCTCCTGGTTCACGCCGAACACAACCCGTCCGGCTGCGGCGTGCCTGCGCAACAGCGGGCTGTGCTGGAGCATCTCGAACAGGATTGCCCAGCATGCCACCTTCGAATGCCGGTCGGACCTGGAGTGGTATTGCCAGACATTGCCGAACCGATCGGGTGTTCCTGGCAGCGACAGAGTACGGGCGACGATCAAGGGTCCTTCCACGCCGCACGTCCTTCAGCCTGGCTCGTCGAATAACCGGCCCTGAGCATACGCGGCCTCGCCGCGCATGCGGATCAGGTGCTCATGAACGTCATCGAGAAAGCCGTCGACGAAGTGCAGCGACGACGACTCTGCCCTGCTGAGGAACCCAGCCGTCGCCCTTGCGGACAGCAGCTTCGGCGACCGCAGGAATGCCTCAAGCTGCCGGTACGGCTTGCGGACCGGCCAGGGCGACACCTGCGCCGCGAACGCCTGTCCGCGGTAACCCCACGCCGCGGCCGGCCAGGCCTGGCCTGGCCGCAATGGGGCGTCGTCCTGCACGTCGTAGCCGGCGGGTTCGCGCAGCCGACCGCCGAGCCAGCGAGCCATCGGCACACTGACGGCATTGCCGACCAGCTTCCAGCGGTGCCCGGGCCGGGTGCCCGCGTCGGTGACCGACGGCTCGGTCCATCCTGCTGGGAACCCCTGAAGCCGCTCGGCGTCCTCGATCCCCGGTGTCCGCAGGCTCCGGTCGGCCGCCATCCGCACCGCCGGCGGACTGGCGATGCCGATCGTGCTGCCGCCCTTGAGCGTGGGCACCGCGTTGACGGCCCAGCCGAGCCCGCGCAAGCCCTCGGTCCAGTAGAAGCCGCACGCGTGTCGCTCCGGGTCACCGTTCGCCCGAGGGATCGCATTGTCAGCGAAGAGCACGGACCGGGGGTCCTCGCCGCGGGACGCGAGCAGCACGACCCGCTGACGCCGCTGCGGAAGCCCGAAGGCACGGGCATCCACGATGCGGTACGCCCACATGAACCCCCTCTCCTCCAAGACGTCGGTGAGGTGGCGCATCGCGCGGCCGCGCTCAAGCTGCAGCATGAAGGGCACGTTCTCGAGCAGCAGCCACCGAGGGCTGCGGCCACGCTCGCCTACCAGCCGGAGCGCGTGGTCGACCAGGCCGCTCTGCGGACCGCCGATGCCGACCGTCCGGCCAGCCTGGGATAGGTCCTGGCAAGGGAAGCCCGCCGCGACCACGGCGGCATCGGGCAGGCTCCGCAGCGTCCTGATGTCCAGGTGCAGCGGGATCTCTGGCAGCCTGCGCCGCAGCACGGCGACAGCGCCAGGGTCGATCTCGCACAGCAGCTCGGTCTGGAAGCCGGCCTGAGCCAGCCCGCGCTCGATCCCGCCTATCCCGGCGAAGAGCCCCACGACCGTTGGCGCAGTCACGTCGTCGACCTCCGGCGAACTACAGTGCTGTAATTCTGCTTCACCGAGCATAGCGGCGCGGTCTGACAGCGGGCCACGGCTTCCGCCCAGCCATAGCAGGCGCGCTCATTAGCTTGCCCCAGGCGCGCCGTCAGGCGGCGGTGCGCCAGGCGTCGGCGATGGCGGCGTAGCTGGCCCGGCGGCGGTCTCGGCGCAGGCTCGGAGTGACCACGACGATCTCGTCGACCTGGGCGGCCTGCCTCATCTCAAGCAGGCGCTCGGCGACGGCCTTCGGCTCGCCGGTCACCATCCGGCCGTCGTCGGTGCGGCGGGCCCGGAACTCGGCCGAGCTGGCCAGGTCGGCGACCTCTTCGGGCCGCAGCGGCTCGCGCTTGCCGCGGCGGATGTTGCGCATGGTCAGGGTCCAGGCCGCCTCGAACTCGATCACCGCGTCAGCGTCCTCGCTGGCGAAGGCGAGCACCGACATGGCCGAGTACGGCTCGGCGCCCTCGGTGCGCGAAGTGAACCGCCTGCGGTACCCGCGCAGCACCTCGATCGCCAGGTCCGGGCTCATGTGGTGGGCGAAGACCGCGCTCATGCCGTTGACCGCGGCGAACGCCGGGCCGTACTCGCTCGAGCCGAGCACGAACAGCTCGGGCCGCTCGTCCACTAGCGGCGCGGCGATGAGCCGCGCGTAGGGGTGGTCGGCCGGGAAGCCGTCGCCGAGGAACGCGAGTAGTTCGGCGACCTGGCCGGGGAACTCGGCGGCGGGATCAACGACCATGCCGCGGCGCAGCACGTGCGCGGAGAGCGGGTCCGTGCCCGGCGCCCGACCGAGCGCCAGATCCACCCGCCCCGGGTACATGGCCAGCAGCGTGCGGAACATTTCGGCGACCTTGAGCGGCGAGTGGTTCGGCAGCATGATCCCGGCGGCGCCGACCCTGATCCGCGAGGTCTGCGCTCCGATGTGCGCGATCAGCAACTCGGGCGCGCTGCAGGCGAGGCTGGTCATGTTGTGGTGCTCGGACACCCAGTAGCGCCGGTACCCGGCGTCCTGCACCGACCTGGCGATCTGCACGGCCCCGGCGATCGACGCGCTCGCGCTCTCGCCGTACTCGATTCCGACGAAGTCGAGTACCGCGAGCGGCAGCGAGTCGTTGGTGTCCATGACCGTCGTAAGCCGCGCGGGCACGCCCGCATTCCCGTGCGCCCGGCCTCAAGGGATGCTTGAGTAAGCGTTCAGCGAACGTCCAGGTTGGCTGCCTATGCTCGGGCAGCAAGCCTGAGCGCACAAGCCGAGGAAGGGGTCAGCGCCGTGAGCGAGGACGTGACGATCTCCCATCGCGGAGCGAGCTACCAGCTCGGGCGGGGACCGCGCTTCTACGGGATCTGGCCCGCAGGGTCGACCGACTCGCCGCCGCTCGAGTGGTGGCCGGAGACCGATGACGGCTGGTCGGCCGCGTGGCTGCGGTTCAGCCAGCTAGAGGTTCCCGGCGCGGTGACTCACGTCGGCGCTGCCCCGGCCGCGGGCTTCGCCCCGGCCGCCACCTTCGGTACCGCCGCAGCCTCCAGGCCCGGCCGGCCGGCCGCCGGGGCGATCGTGGCCGCCGCCCTGCTCGGCGTCGGCCTCCTGATCGGCATCGTCGGCCTGTTCCCCGCCTACTTCGGTGGCACGAGCCTGGCCAGCGAGTCCTCCGAGCTCGTGCCGCACCTGATCTACCTGGCCGGCTGGGCGGCCGCGGCGGTGCTCGTCGTGCTCGGCGGCGGCCGCCAGCGGGCAGGCGCGCTGCTCGGGATCGGTCTCAGCGCGGTCACCCTCGGCCTGTTCCTCGCCGATATCGGCACCGTCGCGGCCGGGACGAGCGGGGGCGCCGGCCTGGTGCTCAGCTCGGCTGGCTGGCTCTTGTGCGCGGCCGGTTCGGTGGTCGCGCTCCGGCTGCGCACCACAGGCAGGCAGGCCTGGGCCCGCGAGCCCCGGCAGTGGGTGCCGACCGTCACGATGATGCTCGCCGCGGTCGGCGCCGCGATCGCGTTCGCGCCTTCCTGGGACCGCTACGTGCTGCACACCGCGACCGGCTTCAGCCAGACCACGACCGCGGGGAACGCGTTCGCCAACCCTGGCCCGGTGATCACCGGAGACGTGGCCGTCATGGTCGCGGTCGTCGCCGTCGCGGTCGTCGCCGGGCTGTGGCGCCCGGCCAGGTACGGCGCGGCCCTGCTCGCCGGCGCCGTGATTCCGCTGGCCGCCCAGGCCATCTCGGCGATCGTGGAGGTGGTGCAGGGAACCCCGCCAGCGCAATTCGGCGTCACGCCCGGCCAGGCCGCGCAACTCGGCCTCACCATCCAGTCCAGCCTGACGCTGGCGTTCTGGGTGTACTGCGCGTTCCTCGTGGCGCTCCTGCTGTCCTGCGCGATCATGACGAGCCCGCTGGACGCTACCGCTCCGCAGCCCCCCGTTCCCGCCATCCCGCGGCCGGCCGACGCGCCGGGCTCGGCCGTCAGCGCCTCCTGACCGCCGCGGGCGCGGGAAGGCCGGGGCCGGCCGGGCGGGAGCCTAGGCCGGCTCTGGCGTCTGCGGCCGGTCTGGCCAGAACGGCCACTCCTCGAATGAGGCGCAACGGCCGTCATCGGCGAATCTGATCACCCACAGGTCGCGATACTCCTGGTGCACCGGGCGGCCGTACCTGACCTCCGCCCTGACCACGGCGGTGCTGCCGTCCACCGCGACGACCTCGCTGGTCATCGAGAACACCTCGTCAGGGCCGTCCCGCTCTGCATCCCACATCACCTCGATGGCGGCGAGCCCGACGACCGGGTCCTCGTAGGGGCCCTGCAGGTACACGGCGTCACGGGTGAAGACCTCACCGAGCACCTCGGTCCCCGGCGCCCGCCAGGCGCGCTCGTAGGCCAGCACCCACTCCTGCACACCTGTCGCGTCCACATTCGCTCCCGGCTTGCTCGGCTCTGCCGTACCGCCGGTACCTTACCCTTGCCGCGGCACGCGGGCCCGTCTGAGGCAAGTTCGGCTCGCGCATCTTCGTGCGGGCGGGTCTATATTGCGTGGACAAGTAGGCATGGAATAAGGGCGCGGCCGATGCCGCCGGGCGGAGAAGGCGACCCAACGGGAGGCCGATGTGACGGCCAGCAGCGCCGGCGCTACCCCCGGTCGGGTCAGCCACGACAGGCGCCCTTGCCCGACGCTGGCCAGGTACAGCTTCCACACCCGCGCACTGGCCGGCGGGCAGCCGTGACAGGCGGTCAGCTGACCGCCGGGCATGAGGTATCGGTCGGCGGCCTCCGGATGGCCTACCTCGCCGGCGGGCCACGGGACGGCCAGCCGATGATCATGCTCCATGCGCTCGGCGAGCGCGGCTCGGACTGGGAGCCGGTGGCCAGCCGGTTCGCCGCGAGGTTCCGGGTGATCGCCCCCGACCTGCGCGGCCACGGTGACAGCGACTGGCCAGGCGCCTACGACGTCCGGCTGATGCGCGACGACGTGGTCGCGCTGATGGATGCCCTCAGTGTCCGTGCGGCGACCATCGTCGGCCACTCGATGGGGGCCTGGGTCGCCTACCTCATCGCGATGGGCCGACCCGAGCTAGTCGCGCGCCTCGTCATCGAGGACGCCGCCGTCCCTTACCGAAGGGACCGGCAGATCCCGGCCCGTCCGGCCGGGATCACGACCGACTTCGACTGGGATGTCGTCCCCGCGATCGTCGGCCAGGTCAATGCCGGCGACCAGGTCACGTGGGAGGGCCTGACCGCCATCACCGCGCCGACCCTGCTGATCGGCGGCGGCCCGAGCAGCCACATCCCGCACGAGAAGCTGGCCGAGGTCGCCGCCCGGATACCGCGCTGCGACCTGATCACGATACCGGCCGGGCACAATGTTCACCGCTTGATGCCGGACGCCTTCGCCAGCACCGTCCTTACCTGGCTCGGCAGCTGAGACGATCTCCGCTCCCGCCCGACCCCCGCCTAGCCAGGCTTGATAGTAAATCATCTTGACTGTCAATCTTCCGGACCGTATGGTCGCCGCATGGACGCCGTTGAGCACGATCTGACTCAGTCCCCTGCCGGCGCCGTCGGATCCGCCGAAACCGACGAGCTCTCAGAAGTCGGACCGGCCGCCGAGACCCGGGAGTCCGCCGCGGCCGATCAGCGGCGGACGGGCGGCAGTTACCCGTGGCGCCGGCTCGCCTTCTGGCGTTCGCCGGATGACCAGCCGCGCTGGGCCAGGTCCGCGCTGCTTGCCGTCACCGCGGTCAGCACGTTCTGCTACGCCTGGCGCGCCTTCGGCGCGGTGAATGTCGAGATCTACTACGCCGCTGCGGTCCGCAGCATGTCGATGAGCTGGAATAACTTCTTCTTCGGCGCATTCGACCCGTTCGGGAGCGTATCCACAGACAAGCTGCCAGGCGCCCTCTGGATCCAGGCCCTGTCCGTCCGGCTGTTCGGCATCCACACCTGGGCGCTCATGCTGCCCCAGGTCGTCGAGGGCGCGCTGACCGTGCTCGTGCTGTACCGCGCGGTGCGCCGACTGGCCGGCCCGGGCGCCGGGCTGACGGCCGCGGCGATCCTCGCGATCTCGCCGGCCACCGTGTCGCTGGACCGCGGCAACATCTCCGACACGCTGATGATCCTGCTGGCCGTGCTCGCCGCCGACGCGATCGGCTCGGCGGTGATCACCGGGCGGCGCCGGTACGTGCTGCTGGCCGGGCTCTGGGTGGGGCTGGCCTTCCAGGCCAAGATGATCGAGGCGTGGCTGCTGCTTCCCGCCCTGGCGGGCTGCTTCCTGCTGGCCGCGCCAGGAGCCTGGCGCCAGCGTGCCGCCAGGACGGCGGCGCTGGCCGCGATGAGCGCCGTGGTGTCTCTCGCCTGGATGACGGTGGTGACGGCATGGCCGGCCTCGGGCAGGCCGTACGTCGACGGCAGCCGCGACAACTCGGTCTTCCAGCAGGTGTTCGTCTACAACGGCTTCGGCAGGCTGGACCAGCCCACCCCCGACCAGCTGCTCGACTCCTCGATCAGGCTCGGGCTGCCCGCGCCGGCCAGGCCAGGCTGGGACCGGCTGCTGACCGGCGCGCTCGGGCGCGATGCCGGCTGGCTGCTGGGCGCGGCGCTTGTGGCGCTGGCGATCGGGCTCGCGGCGCGGCGGTCCAGGCCGCGCGGCGACCGGGTCCGCGCCTGCCTGGTGCTCTGGGGAGGCTGGCTGATCGTGCTTGCGCTGGTGTTCAGCGTGTCGCCGATCAACTCGTACTACGTGGCCGCGCTGTCGCCGGCCGTCGCCGCGCTGCTCGGCACCGGGCTGTCCCTCGCCTGGCGGGCCCGCCTTCGCGGATGGGCGCTGGCCGGCACCGCGCTGGCGCTGGCGCTGGCCTGCGGGTATGCCGCCTGGCTGCTCCCTGCCGGCGGCACCGGCCTACCCGGCTGGCTGAGGCCGGCCGTGATCGGCCTCGCCGTCCTGGCGCTGGCCTGCCTGGCCGTGCTCGCGCTGCGCCGCGCCGGCGACCGCGCGACCGCGGCTGCGCTTGCGCTGTGCGCGCTCGCCGCGCTGATCGTCCCCGCGGTCGCCGCCGCCTCGGTGGTGACCAGCAGACTCGGCCCGTTCGAGACGCCGTTCGAGCCGGCCGGCGTGACCGCGCACGAGAAGCAGTTCTTCGGTGCGGGCTTCGCCGCCGGCGCTACGATCCCGACCATGGAGGCGGCCAACCGCGGCGCGCCGTACCTCGCGGCCACCCAGACCTCCGCGCTCGCGGCGCCGCTGATCTGGGCCAGCGGCAAGGAGGTGTTCCCGATCGGCGGATTCACCGGCACCATCCCCGAGCCAAGCCTGCCCGTCCTGCGCAACCTGGTGCAGATGGGAGACGTGCACACGTTCATCCAGTCACCGACGACCACCGACCCGCGCCTGCTGTGGGTCGCCAAGCACTGCTTCGCAGTCCCGCAGCCGCCCGGCCGCTCCCTGCTGCCGCTCGCGATCTACTTCTGCGTGCCCTGATCCCGCGCAACCGGCGCCGCGAGCAGCGCAGCGGCTACTCGGGCTCCTCGGGGCGCACCAGGCCGGCCCGGCGCAGCGCCTCGGCCATCGCGCCACTCTGGCCGGCCTGGCCGCCCTGAGCGCGGGTGCGAGCCGTTACGTCAGGACGGTCATGACGCTGGCCTGAACGGTCAGCCCCCTGGCCGCGCCCGCCAGCGCGGTTGGCGCCGTCCGCCGCCCTCCGGGAGTCCGGCCGCCCGACCGCCGGTCCGCCAGCGTGGGTCTCGTCGTCCAGGCGCATGGTCAGCGAGATGCGCTTGCGGGCGGCATCCACGCCGAGCACCTTGACCCGCACGATGTCGCCCGGCTTGGCCACCTGGCGGGGGTCGCTGACGAAGCTGCGCGACATCGCCGACACGTGCACCAGCCCGTCCTGGTGCACGCCGATGTCGATAAACGCGCCGAACGCGGCCACGTTGGTCACCACGCCCTCAAGCACCATGCCGGGCGCGAGGTCGGCCAGCGTCTCGACGCCTTCGCGGAACGACGCGGTGACGAAGGCCGGGCGCGGGTCGCGGCCGGGCTTCTCGAGCTCGCGCAGGATGTCGCTGACCGTCGGGACGCCGAACCGCTCGTCCGTGAAGTCGGCGGGTCGCAGCGCGCGCAGCACCCTGGTGTTGCCGATCAGGTTGCCGACCGGCGTTCCGGCGGCGGCGAGGATCCGCCGTACCACCGGGTAGGCCTCGGGATGCACGCTGGAGGCGTCGAGCGGGTCGTCGCCGCCGGTGACCCGCAGGAACCCGGCGCACTGCTCGAACGCCTTGGGCCCGAGCCGCGGCACCTCCTTCAGCGCCCGGCGGCTGCGGAACGGGCCGCTGGCGTCGCGGTGCGCGACGATCGCGCTGGCCAGCCCCTCGCTGATGCCGGAGACCCTGGAGAGCAGCGGGGCCGACGCGGTGTTGACGTCCACGCCGACCGCGTTGACGCAGTCCTCGACCACCGCGTCGAGCGAGCGAGCCAGCTTGCCCTGGGCCAGGTCGTGCTGGTACTGGCCGACGCCGATCGACCGCGGGTCGATCTTGACGAGCTCGGCCAGCGGATCCTGAAGCCGCCGCGCGATGGACACCGCGCCGCGCAGCGAGACATCCATGTCCGGCAGCTCGCGGGAGGCGTAGGCGGACGCCGAGTAGACGGACGCGCCGGCCTCGGAGACCGTCACCTTGGAGAGGTTCAGCTCGGGATGGCGCCTGATCAGGTCGGCTGCCAGCCGGTCGGTCTCCCGCGACGCCGTCCCGTTGCCGATCGCGATCAGCTCCACGTGATGCGCGGCGGCGAGCCTGGCCAGCGTCCCGATCGAACCGTCCCAGTCGCGGCGCGGCTCGTGCGGGTAGATCGTCGCGGTGGCGACCGGTTTGCCTGTGGCGTCGACCACGGTGACCTTGACCCCGGTACGCAGGCCGGGGTCAAGTCCCATCGTCGGCCGCGTCCCGGCCGGGGCGGCGAGCAGCAGGTCGCGCAGGTTCGCGGCGAACACCCGGACCGCCTCGTCCTCGGCCCGCTGCCACAGCCGCATCCGCAGGTCAACGGCCAGGTGCGCACTGATCCTGGCGCGCCAGACCAGCCGGACGGTGTCGGCCAGCCACCGGTCGGCGGGCCGGCCTCGGTCCGCGACGCCGAAGTGCTCGGCGACGAGGGCCTCCGAGTCGGTGTAGCCGGGGTGCCCGGCCGCCGGCGCGTCACCGGGATCCATGGTCAGGTCGAGCACCTGCTCCTTCTCGCCGCGGAACACGGCGAGGATCCGGTGCGATGGCATGGCGGTGAACTTCTCGCCGAACTCGAAGTAGTCGGCGAACTTGGCGCCAGCCTGCTCCATGCCGTCCCTGGCCCGGCAGACCAGCGCGCCGCGGGTCCACATCCGCTCGCGCAGCACCCCGATCAGGTCGGCGTCCTCGCTGAACCGCTCGATCAGGATCGCCTGGGCACCGTCCAGGGCGGCGGCCGCGTCGGGCACTCCGCGATCCTGGTCGGCATACGCCGCGGCCGCGGCCAGCGGACGCAGCGACGGGTCGGCGAGCAGCCGGTCGGCCAGCGGCTCGAGGCCGGCCTCGCGGGCGATCTGCGCCCTGGTCCTGCGCCTCGGCTTGTAGGGCAGGTAGATGTCTTCCAGCCTGGCCTTGGAGTCGGCGGCCATGATCTGGGCGGCCAGCGCGTCGTCGAGCTTGCCCTGGGACGTGATCGACTCGAGGATCGTGGCGCGCCGCTCGTCGAGCTCGCGCAGGTAACGCAGCCGCTCCTCGAGCGACCGCAGCTGCGCATCGTCCAGCGTGCCGGTCGCCTCCTTGCGGTAGCGGGCGATGAACGGCACGGTGGCGCCGCCGTCAAGCAGCTCGATGGCCGCGCCGACCTGTCCCTCCCTGATGCCCAGCTCCTCGGCGATCCTGCGGTGCACCGGAACGAGGCCGGGTTGCTGCGGGGATGGCGCCATAGCTGCGAGACCCTACCATTGCCAGGTTTCCGGTGCCGGGGGCCGTCCTGGTGAGGCGGCCGGCGACCGTTTCCGGACAGCCACGCTGGTACTGCTGTGACAGCTGCGGTCAACCCGCCTATCGACCGCAGAATTGCGAGTGTGCAGCTGCATGTGCAAACCGAGAAGGTCTTATTTGGGCACGCCGCAAATGTAACCACTCGCGCGACTCGGCCGCCGCTCGCCGGGCCGGGGCCCGACGAGTCACCGGCCCGCCGGATGGACAAGATAAGGACGAGGAATAACGCCGGGTTCCGGTCCAGCCGCCGGAATGGGTTCCCGATCCGCGGCGACGGCTGGGCACCTTGAGCACCAGTGCCACGACCTCCTGGTCGGGCCGACCGCCGTGGCAGTCACGGACGGCCCGCACGATCGTGTCGGCGGCACGGGCCGCCGAGGCGCCGCCGAGACCCGCCAGGATGTAGCGGAGCCGGTCGTCGCCGGAGGACGGGTAGCCCGCGCTGGCGAGCGCCGCGGTCACGCTCTCGGTCACCATGATCAGGCTGTCGCCCGCGCGCAGCAGCAGGCGGGTGTCCCGCAGCTGCGGGTCGGCGCGCAGGCCCAGCGGCGCGCCCTGGCGGACATGGGCGCTCACCGTGCCGTCGCCGCGCCTGACGTAGACGGTGTGCTGACCTGCCGCGCTGACCCTGACCCAGGTCCGGGCCCTCGACGGCCGGACCACCGCGTAGGTGGCGGCGACCGAGCGCCGGTCGGGTTCTGCCGATGCGAGCAGGGCACGGTTCAGCGCGGCAAGCACCCGGCTGGGCTGCTGCTCGATCAGCGCCGTGGCGCGCAGCACGGCGCGGGCGACCGTGAGGCTGCCGGTTCCTGACGCTGCCGGCGCCGCGGCGGCGTCAGGGCCCGGGCCGGGCCGGACCTCGCCGACGGCGACCCCCCACCGCCCGGCCGCCAGCGGCAGCACCTCGTAGAAGTCACCGAGGCCCGCGCCGTCGGGCCGGCCGCGAGCCGATCGGGCCGAGAATTGAATGCACGCGATTGCAACCGGATCATCGACACCGGCTGCAATTGATTGCATAGGCATGTCAAGCACTGGTTTCAATCTGCCGCCTTGCGTAAATGCTTGTCAGCGAAGCAAAACTAAGGCTGCTGGGTCTAGGCGCCCGGACAGAGTTAATCACACCGAAGCACATTCAGGCGATTCATTCGCGAATCCGGAACTGCCGAGTCTTAGCGGTATCGCCTACGGCGACGGATATTCGCGATGCAAGCGCACCTCGCATCTACTGCCGTTTGGCACTCACCATCGGAATTGCTCCCTCAGCGGCGGCCAGGCCGGGGTCCGCCGGCGCGGACCCGGCGGGCGGGCCTTGCCGGGCGGGGCCGGGGGCGGCCGGGCGGGCCGGGGACGGCCAGGCGGGCGGACTTGACTGTTCGGGGCGATCCCAGTTTCCTTGTGCCCACGTCGTGCCCGCGTCGTGGCCGAATGAGAGTTTTCGGGGGTCGTCATCGCTGATCGCGCTGCTGCCGATGTCGCCGTGGTGGGAGCCGGCCTGGCCGGGCTGGCCGCCGCCAGGGCGCTGACCGCGGCGGGCGCCGAAGTGCTCGTGCTCGAGGCGAGGGACCGCGTAGGCGGGCGCACCCACTCCGTGGTGGAGGACGGCGGCCGACTGATCGAGTACGGCGGCCAGTGGGTCGGCCCGACCCAGGACCGGGCACTCGGCCTCATCGTCGAGCTCGGCCTGGAGACCTTCGAGCAGTACGCAGACGGCGACAACCTGCAGCTCTCCGAGGGCGCGCTGGCACGCTACGGCGGCGCTATCCCGACCGGCGACGCGCTGATGGCGGCCGACCTCGTCGACGCGATGGTCGAGATGACCACCCATGCCATGGAACTCGACCCGGCCGCTCCGTGGGAGCACCCCCTGGCCGGCGCCCTCGACGCGATGACGCTGGAGTCGTGGATCTCGGCCCAGCCGTACTGTGAGGGCGCGAAGGAGTGGATCAGGCTGCTCAGCCGGTCGCTGTTCCCAGCCGAGCCCGGCGAGATCTCCGTCCTGCATGCCCTGTTCTACCTGCGATCGGGCGGCGGGCCGGAGCGGATGGTCGGCATCGTCAACAGCGCACAGCAGACCAGGATCACCGGCGGCGCTCAGGGCATAGCGCTCGGCCTTGCGAGGCCGCTCGGCGACCGGCTCAGGCTCGGCTGCCCGGTGCACAGGATCGACCAGACGGCGGCAGGCGTCACCGTGCACCATGAAGGCGGCGTCGTCACGGCCGGCCGGGTGATCGTCGCTATCCCGCCGGCCCTGGCGGGCCGGATCAGGTACTCCCCTGCCCTGCCTGGCCCCCGCGACCAGCTCACCCAGCGGTCGTTCATGGGCGCGGTGATCAAGGTGCACGCCTGGTACAGCCGGCCGTTCTGGCGCGAGTCGGGCCTCAGCGGCCACGCCACCTGCGACCAGGGCCTGGTCAGGCTGACCTTCGACCAGACGCACCCGGCAGGGGCCGAGGGCGCGCTCGTGGGCTTCATCGACGGTGGCCACGCGTTCGCCGCGTCGAAGATGACGCCGCGGGAGCGGCGTGCTGCCGTGGTCGATGACCTGGCCAGCCTCTTCGGCGACCAGGCCAGGCACCCGGTCGGGTACTACGAGCGGTCCTGGCTGGACGAGGAGTGGTCGCGCGGCTGTTACACGGGGATGCCGACGCCAGGCACCTGGACCGCGCTAGGCCCGGCGCTGCGCGAGCCTGCGGGCCTGGTCCACTGGGCGGGGACGGAGACGGCCGTGATCTGGAACGGCTACATGGATGGTGCGATCCGCTCGGGCGAGGATGCGGCGGCGGCCGTCCTCGCCGCGCTGAGGAAGGAGCCGCGGTGAACGGCCAGGGACCTGGGAGCGGCGGGCGGGACGGCGGCGGGCGGGAGAGCGTCGGCGCCGACGAGCTTGAGCAGGCCCTGCGCGAGTACGTCGAAAAGGCCAACGCCAGCCCTCGGGCGCGCAAGACGCTCGGAACGTGGACCTGCCGGATCCACGTAGAGGCCACCGACGTACCCGGTGCGAGGTTCACCCACGTGATCGAGCAGGGCTCGTCGCACCCGGTCAGCCGGGGCCTGGCCGGCGTGCCCGACCTGATCGTGCGCGGCCACAGCATGGACCTCGCCGAGATCTTCTGGGGCGACGCCAACCCGGCCTCCAACTACATGCAGGGCGCCATCACCACCCGCGGCCGCGCCGAGGACGTCATGCGGCTCGACGCGATGGCCATGTTCGTCTTCCTCGGCCAGTGAGCGAGCCCCGCGAGCTCAGCCGCGCGCTGAACCTGCCAGGCGCGGCCTCGATCTCCACCGGTCTGGCGTTCGCCGCCATCAACTTCCTCGGCATGGCCCAGCTGCTCGGCTACGTCAGCGGCTCGCTCTCGTGGCTGGCCGTGGCCGCGGGCGGCCTGCTCGTCCTGCTCGTCAGGGCACTGTTCGCCGAGCTCAACGGGATGTACCCGACGGCCGCCGGCATTCGCCTGTGGATGTCACGGGCGATGAACGACCGCCTTGCCCTGATCATCACGCTCACCTACATGACCGCGATCGTGCTCGTGATCGCGGCGGACGCGTTCATCATCGGCGAGGCGATCGCCTATTCACTGAGCAACGGAAGGCTCATGGCGATCCTGTACGTCGCCGCGCTGCTCGTGATCGCGACGGCTCTGAACCTGCGCGGCATCAAGCTGGCCGGGGCCGCCGAGCTGGCCGTGACCGGCATCGTGGTCGCCGCCACGGTAGCGGTCGGCACCGCCGCGATCATCCACCACCCGGCACCGCCGCCCGGGCCGGCCGGCGGCGGCTCGCCGGTGCAGGCGCTGATACTCGGGATCTTCTTCTACACCGGCTTCGAGTGGGTCACCACCAACGCCGAGGAGGTGGTGCGGCCCAGGATCATCCCCCGGGCGATGCTGATCGCGGTGATCGTGCTGTTCGTCAGCCAGTCGCTGTATGCGGTGGCCATGGGCCTGACCGTCGGCCGGGCCGGCCGCGCCACCGCCTATCCGCAGCTGCTCGCCGCGCAGCGCGCGCTCGGGCATGCGGGCCTGCTGGTGATGCTCTGCGTCACCGCGCTGACCGCCGTCAACACGTTCAACGGCGGGTTCGTGACGATGTCGCGCTTCATGTACGCGGTGGCCCGTGAGGGCAAGCTGCCGCGCACGCTGACCAGGCTCAACGACCGCGCCGTGCCGGTGGTCCCGGTGTGGATACTCGGCGGCTCGTCGCTGGTGCTCGCGGTGGTCGTCGCCGTGACCGGCTCGTGGGTCATGGTCGTGTCGGTCTGCGCCGCTCTGGAGATGATGATCTACGCCGCGGCCGGTTACGTGGTCTTCAGGCTCAGGCAGCGGCAGGCCGACGCGCAGCGCCCGTTCCGGCTCGCGGGCGGCCGGGCGTCCGCGCTGACCGCGACCGTGATATTCGGACTGCTCGCGCTGGTCAGCGCGGTCACCGTGGGCACGCACACCAGCGCGGTGCCGCTGCTGTTCCTCGCCGTGGTGGCCGGCCTGGTCACGCTGTACGTGCTCGCCTGGCTGCCGCGGCTTGAGCGCCGCGAGGCGCAGGAGATTGCCGCGCGCCGGGCGGCCCGGGCGGCCGCGCGGAGCGCCTCGCGCGCCGCCGCCACTCCCGAGCAGCCGCCGGACGCCGGCTGAGGAGTTGTCGGCTGCGGGACCGGGCTGAGGGACAGGCGGCTGAGGGACAGGCGGCTGCAGGACAGGCGGCTGAGGGACCGGCAGCTGAGGGACCGGCAGCTGAGGGACCGGCGGCTGAGGGACCGGCTCACGGCACGACGCAGACGACGGTGATCTTCCTGACCTGGCCGGCGCGGACAGTGACGTGCTGGGGCTCTGAGCATGACCGCCAGCCCTTTCGCCCGCGCAGTTCGAGGTCCGGCGAGCGGCCGACCACCGTGTACCTGCCTGGGAGCAGCCGGACCGAGAACCGGCCCGACGTGCCGATCGTGACCTGGACCGGGTGACGCCCCGCCGCCGTAAATCGCACCTGGCCGGGCAGCGGGTGCTCGCCTGGCTGCTTGCCGCCCGGGCCGATCGGCCCGCCCTCGCGGACCAGCCTGCCGGTCACCGTGCCGCGGGCGGCGCCACGCGGCGCCGATCCAGCGCCGGCCGACACCCCGCACGCGCCGACGAGTAGCAGGGCAGTCACTCCGACCATGGCCCGCATGACCGCGGACGGCGCCACTCGCACCATCGCGCACTCACCCTTCCGCGCTTCCTGGCATCAGCCGCACCAGACCAGCGGTTGGACGGCCGACCGACGCCTGGCGTTCCACGCCGCGGCCATTGAGCGGGCCGACCCAGAACCTGGCGACCACGAACGCGCCAACCCAGAACCTGGCGACCACGAACGCGCCAACCCAGAACCTGGCGACCACGAACGCGCCAACCCAGAACCTGGCGACCACGAACGCGCCAACCCAGAACCTGGCGGCCACGAGCGGCCGACCTACCTCGCGATGTCTTGTTAGTCAGGTTTCGCACTCAAGCATCGAAGTTGCGTCGCGTGTTCTGTGGGCCGGTTTGGAATGTATGCCACATCCACTGCGATATACGCAGTGGATGTGGCATACATTCCAACGGGCATTAGCGGCATCAGGGATAAATATGGCTATATAGCTTCCATTGCGGTGGCTAAGAGCCTGTTGATAAAGGGTGCGGGTCGGGCCCGTCGCTCCCGCTTGGGAAGCTTCCGCAGAGATCACTCAGCGACCGCCCTCACTACAATCGGTCAACGTGGCTGACCTGCTTTTCGACACTATCGAGCGCGAGCAGCTCTGCGATCTGCTGGACGAACTCGGCCCACAGGCTCCGACG
>DATIZP010000012.1:0-13349 GCA_035517035.1 Streptosporangiaceae bacterium
GTTCCGCTCGGCCAGATCGGCGCCCGCACAGTTCGGCGACGCGGCGCGGCGCATGCTCGCCGTGTCAGCGGGGAAGGCGGCCAGGACCACGGTGCGCCAGATGGGCCGGGGCAACGGGACGGCCGCGCCGGGGAAGGTCGCGCTGCGGATCTACCCCGGCATGCTGGCGAGCCTGGCCAGCGAGATACCGCACGGGGCCGTGCTGGTGACCGGGACGAACGGCAAGGGGACCACCTGCCGGATGTTGGCCGAGGTGATGAAGGCCGGCGGGCTGCTCCCCGTGCTCAACCACGAGGGCTCGAACCAGCCCACGGGCCTCGCCACGACGCTGCTCGCCCAGGCCGGCGTGCGAGGTCACCTGGCCGCCGACCACCGCACGATCGGGCTGTTCGAGGTGGACGAGGGGTCGCTGCCGGAGATCCTGCCGGAGATCGGCACCCCCGCCGCCCTCGTCGTGACCAACATCCTGCGCGACCAGCTCGACCGCTACCTGGAAATCGACTACCTGACGAGCAGGTGGGAGCGGGCGCTCGCCGACCTGCCCGCGGCCACGACCCTGGTGCTGAACGCCGACGACCCGCGGGTCGCGTGCCTGGGCGGCGACCTGGACAACCCGAGGATCTATTACGGGATCGACGATCCGGCGCACAGCCGCGGCAGCGGCGACCCGACCTCGGACTCCCCGCGCTGCCCCCGATGCAGCGGCGCACTCGGCTACGACTGCGTCTACTACGCGCACCTGGGGCACTGGACGTGCCTGGACTGCGGGCTCACCAGGCCAGAGCCGGCGGTCAGCGCGTCGTCGGTGGGCCTGCTTGGGCCGACGGCCGCCAGGATCGAGCTGACCATGCCGGCGGCGCGGTCCGTCGTTGACGTGCCACTGCCCGGCATCTACAACGCCTACAACGTGGTCGCCGCCGCGGCGGCGGCGCAGGCGTGCGGCCTGCCGGCCGGGGCGCTGGCCTCGATCAGCCAGGTGACCAGCGGGTTCTTCCGGATGGAGAAGCTGTCGATGCGCGGCCGCGACGTCTACCTGACGCTGGCCAAGAATCCCAACGGCTACACCGAGGTGCTGCGGGCCCTGCTCGGCGACGGGCAGCCCAAGCACATGCTGCTCGCGTTGAACGACCGGGCCGGGAACCAGCAGCCTGACGTCTCCTGGATCTGGGACATCGACTTCGAGTCGCTGACCGGCCTGACCAGCGGCGTCGTCGTCTCCGGCAATCGGGCCGCCGACCTCGCGCTCCGGCTGAAGTACGCGGGCTGGACCGTCTCCGACGGTGCGCTGGCGGACGGCGCGCCCGGCCTCGCGATCGAGCCTGACTGCATCGCGGCGTTCAAGCTGGCGCTCAGCCGGACGCCGGCTGACCAGCCGCTCTGGGTCGTCTCGACCTATCTCGTCCTGTGGCAGATGCGGGAATGGCTGCGCCGCAACGGCTACGTCGGCGCCCTGTGGGATCGGTGAGGAGCACGCGAATGACGGCGAGAATTACGGTCGCGCACCTGTACCCGGAGGTCATGAATACCTACGGCGACCGCGGCAACATCGCGGCCATCGTCCGCCGGTGCGCGTGGCGCGGGATCGAAGCGGAGGTCTGCGAGCTGCGGATTGGCGATCCGATGCCCGCTCGTCCGGCCGACCTGATCGTGATCGGCAACGGCGGCGAGTCCGGCCAGGCGCTGATCGCCGCCGACCTCGCCGAGGTGAAGGGCCAGGCCATCGTCGACGCGGTGGCGGCCGGCTCGGCCGCGCTCGCGGTCGGCGGCGGGTTCGAGCTGTTCGGCAAGTTCTGCCGGCCGGCGACCGGAGCCGACCTGCCGGGGATCGGGCTGTTCGACTCGTGGACGATCCGGCGCGGCGCCGACCTGAAGTCGGAGGTCCGCACGATCGCCCAGGCGCGGGCTGACCGGGCGATCGGCGACCTGGTGGTCAGGTGGGGGAGCGAGCTGCTTGTCGGCTTCGAGAACCACGGCGGGCGCACCCACCTCGGCTCGTCGGCACGGCCGCTCGGGGCGGTGGTGGTCGGACACGGCAACAACGGCGACGGACAGGAGGGCGCGCAGGCCGGCAACGCGATCGGCACCTACCTGCGCGGCCCGTGCCTGCCGCGGAACCCGGCACTCGCTGACTTCCTGATCCGCGCCGCGGTCTGCCTGCGGCACGGCGACGTGGACCTGCTGCCGCTGCCCGACGACCTGGAGAAGGCCGCGCACGAGGTGGCGGTGAACCGGGTGCTCGCCGCCCAGGCCGAGCGCCGCACCCTGGCCGCCAGGATCAGGCTCGGCCGGCGTCAGGCGCGTCGCCAGCCCGAGGCGGATGTCCCGGCCGCGGACGCTGGCTGATCAGCGGGCGGCAAGGGCCCGCGCGAGAAAGAGGGGGTCGGTACATGCTTGACGCGCATAAGGTGCGCTGGGAGACCAGGGACCTGCAGGAACTGCTGCTGCAGAGGTTCGGCATGTTCGAGATGGACGAGCAGGCCGAGTCGCTCGAGCAGACCTACGACGACGTGGTGCGGCTCACGCTCGGCAAGAGCGAGCTGCCCGTGCACCCGGCGATCACCGATGCGATGGTGGCCGCGCTGCGCGACCCGAAGCGCAGCAGCCTGGTCTACCCGCTCGGGCTGCCTGAGCTGCGGGCGGCGATCGCCGACTACGAGGGCCAGGCACGGGGCCGGTCCGTCGACCCGCAGACGGTCGTGGTCAGCGTGGGCAGCAGCACCATCTTCCGCAACCTGTTCACCCTGCTCAGCTATCAGGGCGGCGAGATCCTGATCCCGCGGCCCTACTACTCGCTCTACCTGTACTCCGCGGCGCTGGCCGGCGCGCGGGTCGGCTACTACGACATCGATCCGGGCACCGGCCGGATCGACTTCGACTCGCTCGGTGCGGCCATCGGCGACGCGACCAGGGCCGTGGTGGTCTGCTCGCCGGGCAACCCGCTCGGCAACCTGTGCACGCGGGCCGACTTCGAGCGCCTTGACGCCCTCGTCGCCGGCCGCGCCGTGATCGTGAGCGATGAGATCTACCGGAACGTGTCGTTCGACGACGCGGCGGCCAGCATGGGTTCGCTCGAGGACCCCAGGTCGCAGATCGTGGTGACCAACGCGTTCTCCAAGGGCTTCCGAATGTACGCCCGCAGGGTCGGCTACGCCGTAATGCCGCGGCACTTTGTGCCCTACCTGTCGACGATCCAGGACCACACGCTGCTGACCACCGACACCGTGCCGCAGTTCGGGGCGCTCGAGGCGCTCAGGCACCTGGACGAGGTCGAGCAGCTCTGCGCGCTGTACCGGAAGCGGCGCGACTACGCGATGGAGCGGCTCGGCTCGGTGCCGACGATCAGGCCGTACCGGTCGGCGGGCAGCTTCTACCTCACCGTCGATGTATCCGCCCACGTCAGGCCCGGTGACTCGGACCGCTCGCTGACCAGCGCGATGCTTGAGTCCACGCACGTGGCCACGGTGCCCGGCAGCGACTTCGGGCTGCCCGGCACGATCAGGCTGTCGTTCTCCGCGCAGCATTTCGACTCGGCGATCGACCGGCTGGTGACCTACTTCGCCGCCGGGGTCTGAGCCAGTCCCGAGCTGCCCGTGCTGGCACGGCTCAGCGCAGTCCGCTGCGCCGTGCCAGCACCAGGTACTGGTTGCCGCCGGTCCTGATCAGCGGGACCTGGCGGTCGGCAAGGCGCTGCAGCCGGGCGCTGAGCGGCACGCCGAGGTGGGCGGGGACCGCGGGTAGGCCGAGCATCGTGAACGGGCCGAATCCGAAGGTGCAGCGCCTTACGATCTCCAGGCCGCCGGACTGCAGCATCCGGTCGAAGTCGGCAGGCCGGTGCGCGGTGACCCGCGGTCGCGGCTCGCCGGGCCTGGCGATCCCCGCGGCGGCCAGCGCCGACTTCGCGGCGATCCTGGCCGGGTCGAGCGCGGGGTGGTGCCGTGGATCGAGCACCAGGGTCAGCCGGTAGCGGTTGTCGGCGTTGACCGCCAGGTAGCCGCCAGGGCGGAGCACCCTGGCCATCTCGGCGACCGCGAGGTCGGCCCGGTGCAGCCACGGCACCACACCGAGCGCCACGACCAGGGCGAATTCACCGTCGCCGAACGGCAGCCTGGTGCCGTCGGCGTGCAGCAGCCTGACCCGGCCGCCCACGCCGGCCGCCTCGGCCCTGGCGCGCGCCAGCCCGATCATCTCCGGCGCGGTCTCCGCGGCTGCCACGTCGTATCCGCGTTCGGCCAGCGCCACGGTCATCACCCCGGCCCCGGGCCCCACCTCGAGCACCGCCGAGCCGGCTGGCAGGCCGGTCCGCTCGATCCAGCGCAGCGCCCGGTCGTGCCGTTCCCTGTGGATCACGCTGAACAGGTCGTCACGCAGGTAGAGCTCGTCCCAGTGGCGCGCGTGCGCTCCGAACCTGTGCGTCACCAGCCGCTGCTGGTCGCTCGCCGACTGGCCGTCGCGCTGGCGGGCGCGCTGGCCGTCGCGCCCGGCGGGCGCGCGCCCGGTAAGCCTCGCCATGCTTCCCCCCGTCAGCAGGCTGCCATTGATCACCTCCGATAGTAATCGGCGGTGATCATGGACAGGCCCGGTCCGCGAAAGCGGCCGGCCAAAGAGCGGCTCAGCCCTCGGGGTCGACGCCGTCGTAGGCCGGGACCCGGACGGTCCGGTTGCCAGGCGTGCCGCCGATGATGACCTTGCGCAGCGAGACGTCGTTGCCGTCGTTCGTCTCGTGCAGCAGGTGCTCGGGATTGGCGATGACCTCGATGTAATAGGTTCCGTTCGGAAGGCTGCTGATGTTAACGACTGGCCGCCGATGCACTCGTAGGTGTCGCCCCGACGGGGCCCGGCCGACGACCCGGCCAGAAGTACTGGTAGGCCTTCATGACCGAAGCGTGGCGGGTGCTGAAGCCTTCCACGTCGAAGGGGCTCGCGCCGCCGCCCGGCTGGATGACCACGATGCCCGAGGCGATCGGGTCCACGCCCCAGCCGCGCTGGACGCCCCACACCATGCCCTTCTCGAAGGGATTGTCGCTGCATTCGGTGGGGAACAGCGAGTTGGCCGGGCTGTTCGGCGAGGTGCGCTGCGGATTGGACGAGTCCGGGCAGAACGTCATCACGGTCGATCCGACGATCTTGCCGCTGGTGTTCCTGATCGTCATTCGCAGGAACCGGCGCAGGCCGTTCCAGCCACCGATCCCCCAGGCGGGCAGCGGGCGCAGCACCGTCCGGCCGTTCACCTTTCAGCACCTGGCTGATCGTGATCGGCTTGCCGTAGCTTGGCTGCTGACATCGAATTCGAGCGGTGCGCCGTAGGCGGTGACGTAGACGCCCGGGTCGACCGCCCGGCAAGGTCGCCGCCAGCACGAGGCCGGCGGCCGCGACGGCCGACCGTGACGCCCATCTCGCAAGTTCCACTCCCTCTCCTGTCGTGCGGGAAGGTCGTTCAAATGCACGCCTCAGACGCGCCGCCGGCCCGATGCATTCCTTTCGCGGGAGATGAGCCCGCAGCCGACGAACTTGCAGCGGCAGATGAGCCCGGCGCCCTTACTGCGGCCTTACCTCCTGGACCAGCCAGCCGTTACCGTCGGGGTCGCTGAAGGAGAGGAAGGAGTTGTAGCTGGCCCGCTGCGGGTCGGGCCCGGCCGCCTGCCCGCCAGCCTCGAAGTGGAAGACCTCGCTGACGTCCACGCCGCGGCCGCGCAGCTCCGCCCGCGCGGCCTGCACGTCGGTGACGACGAGGTGCAGGCCCTGGACCGACCCGGCGGCCGACTCGTTGCGCATCAGCGTGACCGAGCATGCCGAACCTGGCGGGGTGAGCTGGACGATGCGGAAGTCCTCGCCCGCGCGATGGTCCACGTCCAGCCGGAAGCCGGCCTTGTCGATGTAGAAGGCTTTGGCCCGGTCAATGTCGCTGACCGGCAGCACCACGAGCTCGAGCTTGAAGTCCATAGGGTGCTCTTACCACACCCGCGGTGCGCCGCGTCGGCTGGTCAGCCGGAGCGGGCCGCGCCGATCGCGCGCCCCGCCAGGTTGGCCAGGGTCACCGCGACGAGCCTGGCCTGCAGCGACGGCTTGGAGCCCGGCGCGGGCCTCATCATGTAGCGGCCGCAGTACTCGCCGGCAGCGAACGTCCGCAGTTCGATCTCTCCGGAGGGGAAACCGAACTCGGCGACGTCCCAGCGCCGGTGGCCGGCCACCACGGTCCCGTCAGGCTCGAGCCGCGCCGGCTGGCCGACCAGCGTTCCGTACTCGAAACGGCAGCCGTCCAGCCCGAGCAGGCCGGTGAGTTGGCCAGCCACGTGGTCGACGACCGCATCGGGGGTCCTTGCCGTCCTCGACAGCTCAGCCGTGTCGTGGACAAGCTCAAGGTAGCCGGAGTCGGTGATGGCGAGCACTCGCAGCTGCCTGGCCCGGGCGGCGAGCTGGGAGACCGCGAGGCCGACAACGAGCAGCAGCACGGCGGTGGTCACGTCGCCGGTACTGCGGATCGTGAACCGCAGGTAGGGCCGGGTGAAGAAGAAGTCGAACCAGGTGAACGCGGAGAGTGCCGCGATCGCTCCGGCGACCCGGTTGCCCAGCGCCGCCACGGCCACCACCACCGCCACGAGCAGCAGCGCCACGTTGGTGTTCGACCAGGAGCCACGCAGCGGCAGCAGGATCAGCGCCGCAGCGAGCGGAGCGACCAGCCCCGCCGCGATCGCCGTTCGATCCCTGGTCAGGAAATGCCTCATGGGGCAGCCTAACCACCGCAGTCCGGGGCGACGCCAGCGTTAACGAGGTCCTTGCGGCAGCGGCGCAAGACCTAACGCGGATCAGTCACTGCGTACCGCCCCCGCGGCGGCTGCCGCGCGTCGTCGTTGGGTGGACTCCGCGGATTGGGGTAAACGGCAGGTAGACTAACCGCGCACCGGGACGCCGTGACCCGATTTAGTACAGTCTGGATGGCTCCCCGCCTGGCGGTGCAAGCCGCCGGGCGCCATGCACCGGCGCAACGACAGGAGTGGGAATGCGGGTTCTGGTTCTCGGCGGCGATGGGTTCTGTGGCTGGCCGACCTCGTTGTACCTCTCGGACCGCGGCCACGACGTAACGATCCTGGACAACCTGAGTCGGCGGAACATCGACAACGAACTCGAAGTGCAGTCGCTGACCCCGATCCGCCCTATCGGCGAGCGACTGAGGACCTGGCGTGAGGTCTCTGGCCGGGAGATGCGCTTCGTCAACCTGAACCTCGCGACCGAGTTCGACCGGCTGGTGCGGGTGATTGAGGAACTCCAGCCGGAAGCGATCGTCCACTTCGCCGAGCAGCGCGCGGCGCCGTACTCGATGCGCTCGGTGAACTCCAAGCGCTACACGGTAGACAACAACGTGCGGGCAACGCACAACCTGCTGGTCGCGATCGTCGAGGCCGGCGGCACGCCGGCCCTGGCGCATCTGGGCACGATGGGCGTCTACGGCTACGGCTGGACCGGGAGCGCGCCGATCCCCGAGGGCTACCTCACCGTGAAGATCGAGACGCCGGACGGAGAGGTCGCGCGGGAGATCCTGCACCCCGCCAATCCCGGCTCCGTGTACCACATGACTAAGACGCTGGACCAGCTCATGTTCGCGTTCTACGCGAAGAACGACGGGCTGCGGATCACCGACCTGCACCAGGGCATCGTCTGGGGCACCCAGACCGACCAGACCGTGCCGGACGAGCGGCTGATCAACCGGTTCGACTACGACGGCGACTACGGGACGGTGCTGAACCGGTTCCTGATGCAGGCGGCCATCGGCCACCCGCTGACGGTGCACGGCTCCGGCGGCCAGACCCGCGCGTTCATCCACATCAGGGACACCGTCCGGTGCATCGAGATCGCGATCACCAACCCGCCGCAGATGGGCTCGCAGCCGATGGTGCTCAACCAGGTCACCGAGAGCCACCGGCTGAGGGACCTGGCCAAGATGGTCAGCGAGATGACCGGCGCGGAGATCGCGAACCTGCCGAACCCGCGGCGCGAGGCGGACGAGAACGACCTCGTGGTGCGGAACGACCAGTTCCTCGCGCTCGGCCTGAACCCGACCACGCTGTCGCAAGGCCTGATGGACGAGGTCACCCAGGTCGCGATGAGGTACAAGGACCGAGTGGACCCGAGCAAGATCATCGCCCGGTCGGTCTGGCGCAAGGGCATGGAGACCTCCGAGGACCTGATCACCGAGATCCCCGGCACCCAGAAGTAACCAGCCGCCCATCAGCGAGCCACCAACTCGCCCGTGAGTCGCGGGCCATAGGTCTGTCCCGTAGATCGTGGGACTGGGTTGCGGAGCCAGATCCCGATGACTTGCCTTGTGGTCTGGCGCGGGCCATCCCCAAGGCGGCCGCCGACCGCCGCGCCCCGTACCGCCGGGAGATGATCTTGATGGATGTGACGGATGTCCCAGAATACGCAGTGGATGTGGCATCCATTCCACGGACACTCCGGTGATCATGTGCGGTTTCGGCTGGTATGCGGGGATCCGGGCGGCCGTGCTCGCCCGGCGCCAGGCCCGCCCCCCGCGCCCGGCCCGCCCCGCGCCCCGAATGACGTGAGCACCCTGGACGTGGGCGGTTAGCATGACGCGCATGCGATGTTGACCTGACTCTGCGGGCGACGTCCGCCGTTCCCGCCGTCGGCGGGCGGCGGCCTGCGTCGCCGTTGCCCTGCTGATCGAGTTCGTCGACGAACTGGCCGACGGCGCCAAGGGCGCCGCGCTGCCGCTGATCCGCGCTGACCTGCACCTCGACTACGGCCAGGTCGGCCTGCTGATCGCCGTGCCGCTGCTGGTCGGCGGCCTGCTTGAGCTTCCGCTCGGCCTGGTGGCCGGCCGGGGCGGACGGCGGCACCTGCTCGTGCTTGCCGGCGGGGTGCTGGTGACCGCGTCGCTCGCGGCGGTCGCCGTGAGCCGGTCACTCGGTGCGCTGATGGCGGCATTCGTGGCGTTCTTTCCCGCGGCCGGTGCGTTCGTCAGCCTGACCGAGGCCGCGCTGATGGACGCCGCTCCCGGGCGGCGGCAGCAGCGGATGGCCGCGTGGAACCTGGCGGGCTCGGTCGGCGCGGTCGGCGGCCCCGTGCTGCTGGCCGTTGTGCTGACGCTCGGCGGTACCTGGCGGTCGGCCTACCTGCTGCTCGCCGCCGCGGCGGCCGCCGCCGTGTGCGCCGCCGTGTTCGCCGGACCGGCCAGCCCGGCGAACAGCCTGCCCGAGCCCGCCAGCGTCGGCTCGGGCTCGGCCGGCTCGGGTGCGGAGCGCGAGGACGGCCGGAGGCCGACAGTACGCCAGGCCCTGGCTGCGCTCGGCGAGGGCGAGACAGCACGATGGCTTGCGTTGCTTCAGATCGGCGATCTGCTGCTCGACGTGCTCACCGGATACGTGGGCATCTACCTGGTCGACGTCGCGCACGCGAGCCCCGCGCTTGCCGCGATCGGCGTGGCGATCCGGCTCGGCGGGCGCCTGGTGGGCGACGGCGCTTTCGTGGTCATCTCGCGCGTGGTCAGCGGCCGGACCGCCGTAGCTGCCAGCGCGGTCGCCGCGCTGGCGCTTTACCCTGCGTTTTTGCTGGCCGGGCCGCTGGCGGCCAAGCTGGCCATCCTGGCCGTGCTGAGCGCGGTGACCGCGTGCTGGTACCCGGCGATGCAGGCCGGCCTGTACGACAGCCTGCCTGGCCACAGCGACATCGCCGTGTTCCTGTCGAGCGCTGCGTCGCTGGCTGGCGCGATCGGCCCGCTCGCCGTCGGGTTCCTGGCCCAGCGGACCGGGCTCGGCTGGGCGCTCGCGGCGATGGCCGCGGCGCCGGCCGACGTGCTCGTGCTCCTGCCGCGACCGGGCGCGAGCCGCTCTCGTAGGGTGTTGCGATGACCCAGCCAGAAGCAACGCCGCCGGCAACGACGCGGGAAGCTACGACGCGGGAAGCTACGAGGCGGGAAGCTGCGCCGCAGGCAGCCAGCCTGAGCGCGGCACGTGACCTGCTGCGCTCGACTCCGGTCCTCGACGGGCACAACGACCTTCCCTGGGCGCTGCGCAAGGGCGCCGCCGGTGATCCCGCATCGGTGGACATCGCCGCGCCGGTTCCGTTCACCCAGACCGACCTGCCGCGGCTCGCCGAGGGAGGCGTCGGGGCCCAGTTCTGGTCCGTGTACGTCCCAGCCAACCTGGCCGACGAGGCCGCGGTCGCGACGACGCTCGAGCAGGTCGACCTGGTTCGGCAGCTGATCGCCAGGCATGCGGACGCGCTCGAGCTCGCGCTGACCGCGGACGACGTGGAGCGGATCATGGCCGCCGGCAAGGTGGCCTCCCTGATGGGCGCCGAGGGCGGGCACAGCATCGGCTGCTCGCTCGGGGTGCTCAGGGCCCTGCACGCGCTCGGCGTGCGGTACATGACGCTCACCCATAACCTCAACGTGCCGTGGGCCGACTCGGCGACCGACGAGCCGGCCTGTGGCGGGCTGACCGACTTCGGCAGGGACGTGGTGCGCGAGATGCAGCGGATCGGCATGCTCGTCGACCTGTCGCACGTGTCGCCGGGCACCATGAGCGACGCGCTGGACGTCGCCGTCCGGCCGGTGATCTTCTCGCACTCGAGCGCGCGGGCGCTGACCGACCACCCGAGGAACGTGCCCGACGCGATCCTTGGGCGGCTGGCGGGCAACGGGGGAGTGGCGATGGTGACGTTCGTGCCCGCGTTCGTCTCGCCGGCCTGCCGGGACTGGGACCTGGCCGCGGCCGCCGAGGCGGAGCGCCGCGGGCTCGACTACCGGAGCCTGGCGAGCCGGTCCGAGCTGGCCGACTGGGCGGCCGCGCACCCGATGCCCCGGGCCACGGTCGGCGACGTCGCCGACCACGTCGAGCACGTCAGGGAGGTCGCCGGGCTCGACCACGTCGGCATCGGCGGCGACTTCGACGGCACCGACGAGCTGCCGGAAGGCCTGCAGGACGTGTCACGCTACCCGGTGCTGTTCGCCGAGCTGACCGACCGCGGCTGGTCCCCGGCCGAGTGCGGGAAGCTGGCCAGCGGCAACATCCTGCGGGTGCTCAGGGACGCGGCGTCGCCCGCCGCCTGACGGCTGCCCCCGACGTCGGCCGGGCGCGCTAGCTGAACGGCGATGCGGGCCGGGGCAGCTTCTGGCCGTCCACGTACAGGTCCACCCGCTCGTTGTAGAAGCAGGCAAGGCCGGCGATCTTCTGGCTCTCCGGCAGGGGAGCCCGGTAGATCCACACCACGTCGGCGTGCACCCGGCCGTTCTGCGCGTGGGCGCCGGTGTCCACCGACCAGTACCCGGCCGTGCCCTTGTACGGGCAGTGCGTGCTGCGGTCGGACGGCCTGAGCAGGTCCATTCGGACGTCGGTCAGCGGCAGGTAGTAGCGCGGCGGCAGCCCGGTCTCGAAAAGGATCCGCGGCTGGCTGGACTCGGCCACGGTTACTCCGTCGATCTCGATCCGCACGTGCCGGGAGCTGGCCAGGATGTCCACCCGCTTGTACGGGTCGCGCGGGTGGGTGTAGACGGGCTCGTCCTCCTCGAACCACTCGCTCATCGCGGCCCAGTCCAGCCTGATTGCGTCCCGCAGCTCCGTGACTGGCGAGTCCGCGTACCGGCGGGCAGCGTGCCTGGCGACGGCATCGCCCGCCTTCACGTGGTAGATGTCCGCCTCGCCGAGCTGTGGCCGCCGCTCGGACTCCCCGGCCTCGACTAGCTCGGCAACCACGTCGGCGGCCGGAAAGTAGTAGGCAGGGTAATTCGCGATCTCCCATACCAGCAGCGGCGCGTGGCTGTCGGCAACGAGCTGCCCGCCGAGGTACGCCCTGACCCGCTTCTGGCTGCGTTCGGTCCTGACCGGGGCTGGCTTATGCGCGGGCAACTGGGCCTCCTCCTGCTCCGAGCTGTGCCGACCGGGCGGTAGCGTCATGGTATGCGGCTCGGCGTGCTGGACGTGGGTTCCAATACGGTGCACCTGCTCGTCGTCGATGCGCACCAGGGCGCGCGGCCGCTGCCCGCGTTCTCGCACAAGGAAGAGCTGCACCTGGCCGACCACCTCGACGGGCAGAACAGGCTGAGTCATGAGGGCGCCGACCGGCTGCTCGCCTGCGTGCAGCAGGCGCTGGTGATCGCCGAGGACAAGGGCGTGCAGGAGCTGATCGCCTTCGCGACCTCGGCGGTGCGCGACGCGGCGAACGGGGACGAGGTGCTCGCCTGGATCCAGACCGAGAGCGACGTCGGCATTCAGGTGCTGCCCGGCCACGAGGAGTCCAGGCTCACATTCCTCGCCGCCCGGCGCTGGTTCGGCTGGTCGTCAGGCCGGCTGCTGCTGCTCGATATCGGCGGCGGATCGCTGGAGATCGCCTCAGGCCAGGACGAGGACCCCTTGGTCGCGGTCTCCCTTCCGCTTGGCGCCAACCGGCTGACCAGGGACTGGCTGACCGGCGACCCGCCGGACCGGGAGGAGGTCAGGCGGCTGCGCAAGCATGTCAGGGCCGAGATCGCCTCCGCCGCGAGCACGGTCAGGTCGGCGGGGGTGCCTGACCACTGCGTGGCGACCTCGAAGACCTTCCGCCAGCTCGCCAGGATCTCCGGGGCGGCGCCGTCCAGCGAGGGCCCGTACGCCAGGCGCGTGCTGCGACACGCCTCCGTGATGAGCCTGGCCGAGCGGCTCGGGAAGATGAGCATCGCCGACCGGGCCGACCTGCCGGGCGTGTCGATGATCCGCGCGCCGCAGCTTGCCGCGGGCGCGATCGTCGCGGACGCTGCCATGGACCTGCTGCAGGTACCCGAGCTCGAGATCTGCCCCTGGGCGCTGCGCGAGGGCGTGATCCTGCGCCGGATGGACGGCCTGAGCTCCTTAACGCTGGCCTGGCCGCGGACCGGGGGGTCGCCGGCCAGAGCTAGGCGGGCTGAGGCAGGGGCTGAGGCGATCCGGCCTGAGAATGCCGACGGTGCCGGGCGGATGGTGGTTCCGCCGACGCCGTCAGCTACTGAGTCTGGCTAGTTCTCCAAGCCGCGGCCGTGGCTCGCGGAACTCGCCTCGTCGAGCACCCGGTCCGAGCGCTTGCGGGTGTCCACCGGCTCGCCCTGACGCCGCTGGCCCTCGTGCCGCTCGGCCGTCAGCGGGTCGACCTCGTGGTGCTCGCGGCGCGGACCTGCCTGAGCTGCCTGCTGACCGGGGTGCTGGGCGGGTGCGGCCTCTGGCCTGGCCCGGTGCGCGCCCGCCGGACCGGGCTCGTGCGGGCCGACCTGACCCTGCCGGCCGTCGCCGCCGTTGGCCGCCTGCGTGGTGAGCGCCCTGGCAACCTCGTCCTCAAGCGAGCCTCGGGAAGTCTCACCGGACACCAGGCTGGTCACCACGTCC
>DATIZP010000013.1:0-3247 GCA_035517035.1 Streptosporangiaceae bacterium
CGCGGCGGGCGCGGGTTTCGCGGCCAGGCGCGAGCGGTCCCGGTAGGGCGCGGCCGCCTGGGAGCGCACGCTCGCTGGCGCGATGACGGCCCGCGGGAGCAGCAGGAACGATGCGGCGAATATGGCCACTCCGGCGACGGCCAGCGTCACCGGGCGCCAGGCGCCCAGCAACCGGGGCAGGACGGTGGCCGCCATGATCGCCAGGCCGGGGACGGCCAGCATCGTGCCGGACAGGTGCGAGGCGTCCGAGCGGAGCAGCGCTCCCTGGTAGAGCAGGATCGTGGTGATGACAATCGCGGCCAGCGCCACCCGCTCGCGCGACCATTCCCAGGCGACCCGCAGCGGGCGGACCTGAACCACCACCAGCAGCGCCGCAGCAGCGAGGATGAACGGCAGGGCGTAAAAGAACATCTCCCAGTGCGCCTGGTCCGCCCGCGCGGTCGGCGTCACCTGGTAGCCGCCGTAGGACGTGTTGCTGTACCCGCCCGCGACCGCCTGCGGGATCAGGAAATACAGGTGCAGGAACCGGGCGAGCAGGCCGTGGGCCGTGTAGTAGGCGAGCACCGGCACCCAGACGACGGCGAACCCGGCTGTCACGCCCAGCATGGCCGTGGCCACCGAGCGGAAGGACGAGGTGGCGGTGAGGAGCAGCAGGGCGCCGACCGCGATCGCGCCCACGATCCCGGCGACCAGGTTCTCCTGCGCCAGATACGACGTCGCGCCGAAAAGCAGGCCGAGCGCGGCCGCTCCGCCCAGGCCGCGGCGGGCCGGGCAGCGCCTGATGACCGCCGGCAGCAGGAGGATCAGCGCGATCGCGCCCACGTAGCGCAACGGGTCGGACCAGCCGAAGAAACCCCCGTACGACCCGCCGGGCTGGAATCCCACCGCCTGCAGGGAGGGGTAGATGAGCGCCGAGACCAGGGCCGCGACGAGCCCGCGCAGGTATCCGAATGCCAGGAAGAACACGACGAACAGGATGGTTGCGCCGGCCCACTGGAATATCGCCCACGACTCACGGAAGCCGACCACCGAGAACGTGCCGATGTGCCGCATGTAGAGGTACGACAGCAACTGCGCTCCGGGCCCGTACTGCACCGAGGCCGGGCCGATATAGGGGATCGCTCCCCGGGAGATCGCCTGGAAGCCGCTCAGGAAGACGTCCTCCTGAAAGCCGATCGCGCCGGCGCCGGGCCGGTTGAGGTACCACGGCGGCCCGTAGAAGTACCAGCCGAGCGCGAGCGAGGTGACGATCCCAGCGACGACCTTGACGGCGGTGCCGGCGGCGAGACCGCGCCAAGCCGCGTACACCGGGCTGGCCCGCGGTGCCTCCGACGAGGCAGGCACGTCCGCGGGCGGCGCAGCCCCGGCGCGCCCCGGTGCCAGGCCAACGAGCCATGACCGCCAGTCCGGCGGATGCTCTCGGCCCGCTGCGAGCACGCGCGCGGCCGCGACCAGCAGCAGCATCGGCACGAGGACGCCGAGCAGGTAAGCGCCGGTCACCCAGCGCTTGTCCAGGTAGCCGAAGGCGATCCACACCACGGCCGGCGGCAGCGTCGCCTTGGCCTTGAAGTACACCACTACGAGCAGCAGCGGAAACCATGCGGTCAGCGCGAGCCAGATGGCCGCGCGCTGCTCGGGCGCGGCGATGCGATCAAGCCACTGGCCGCGTCGGCCGGGCGGCCAGCACAGGGCCGCCAGCGCGAGCAGGACGGCGAGGCCAAGGCCAGCCAGTGCCATCGCGATCATCACCTGCTGGGACCGGGGCAGCGCGCCGCGCGGCCGCACGTGCAGGGCGATGGGGATCGTCAGCAGGCAGGTGACGGCGAGGGAGACGAGCGCCGAGCGGTAGAGATACCGCGGGCCGGCGTCGACGATCCGCATGGCCCGGCCCAGGCCCGCGCGCTCCGGCGGGCGAGCAGGCATCCCTGGTGTCGCGGTGAGGCCCCGCGGTCCGGCGCTCACCGGGCCGGCGCCACGGCGAGGCCCAGGGTCAGCCGACTCGCCGATGGCGCCGGGGTCATGTGTCCCCGCGGGACCGGACGATCAGGTCGGCGAGCAGGGCGAGCGACGCGATGAGCAGCCCGGTCACGAAGATCAGCACGGTGTTGACCGCGAAGATCAGCGGATGCACGACCATGTCGAAAATGCCCTTGGCGATACCCAGGGCGAGCAGGAACAGCGCCACGGGCATGAGCACCTTGAGCGGGTTGAAGTACATGACCATCCGCAGCACCTGCAGGATGTAGCGGTAAGCGTCAGTGACGAAGCGGAACTTCGACGTGCCCGCCCGCTTGGCGTACTCGATCGGCACGTAGCGCACGTCATGCTGGTTGGACAGGAAGGCCAGCGTGATCGTGGTCACGCAGGAGAACCCGGGCGGCAGGAGCCTCAGGTACGGCAGCGCGACCTGGCGCCGGAATGCCCTGAGCCCGGAGTTCAGGTCCGGGATCTGGGAGTTGGTCAACTGCTCGGCGAGCTTGCGGATGAACCACTTGGCCGGCACCCGCAGCAGTTTGTGCGTGCCCTGCTCACTGGTTCGGGCCCCGACCACCTGATCGATCGCGGGGTCCTTCTCGAGCATCTGGACCAGCTCGGGAATGCGCTCGTTGGGGTACGTCATGTCGGCGTCGGTCCACACGACAATCTCGCCGCGGGCGCGCTGGGTGCCGATCCGACGCACGGTGCCGGAGCCACCGTTGCGATGGAAGTGCGCGATCTGCAGGTGCGGGAACCTCGGCGCGACCTCGTGCAGCCGGGCGAGAGTCTCATCGGTGGAGGCGTCGTCGAACGCTAGCAGTTCGTAGTCGTAGCCGCTCGAATCCATGGCCAGGCAGATCCGCTCGACCTCGGCCGTGACATGGTCCTGCTCGTTGTAGCAAGGCAGGATGATCGAGACATAAGGATCTTGCAGGGACGGAACGCTCACAGCAGCCGAGGCTACCCCGGATTCCGGGGTGTCGGCCGCCCGATCTGTATCCGGCATGGTCACAATGTCGGCTCCGACATCCAGACGTCCACATCGAAGGGCAGGGTGTGTAGCGGAGGGGCCGTGAGAGCGTTCTCGTCCTGCGTGCTCCGCAACCTCATGACCTGCCTTATCTGGCCGCCGTAGGGAGCGAGCCGTGACCGGCCGCTCGCCAGGAACACCGGCCGCCGGCCAGCCCGCTCTATACCGCGCACCACCTGTGCCACGATTCTAGGAGGCGCGGGCGTCATGCGGGCCGCCGGGACGCCGCACATCCCGCGG
>DATIZP010000014.1:0-48457 GCA_035517035.1 Streptosporangiaceae bacterium
AGCCAGCTGCCCGACGCACGCGAGGGCATGTCGGCCTTCCTGGCCAAGCGGGCGCCGAAGTGGCAGCGCGGCCGGTAGCGCCGTGGCCGGTAGCGCCGCGGCCGGTAGCACAGGGGCTCGGGTGTACCTGGTGACACCGGCAAGACGCCGCTCAGCCGGGTGGCACCGGCGGGCGGCTGCCTCCTAGCGTGGTCAGCGTTCCGGCAGCCCGGAGCGTCCCATCCAGGAGGCGACGTGACAATGACCCGATCGGAGGGCGCGCTGCGCGCGGCATCGCGGCGCGGGCCAGCTTTGCTGCTGGCGGCGATCGCAGCGGCGGCCGTGCTCGCGGCGGCCTGCTCGTCCGGCCCGAGCAGGCCGGCTAGTCCGATCAGCGGGCCCGGCGCGTCCCGCCCGAACGTCGGCCATCCTGCGCCGGTCGGCGGGACCGGCGACTGCGATTCGGTGACGACGTGCTTCACGCCGCGCCAGATCCAGGTCGCCTACGGCATCGAGCCGCTCCTGCGGCGCGGCATCGACGGCCGCGGCGAGACGGTGGTGCTGCCCGAGCTCGCCGAGTCCCGGCCGCAGCCGCCGCTGGTCACCGACCTGCGTCAGGACATGGCGGCGTTCGACCGGCTGTTCGGGCTGCCGCCGGCCAGGATGCGCGTGGTCACCACGCTCGCCGGACGGTCCGCACCCTGGCTGGCCTACGGCGAGGAGGTACTCGACGCCGAGATGGTCCACGTGGTCGCCCCGGCGGCCGCGATCGTGATCGTCCTGGTGAAGTCGACGTCGCTGGCGGATATCGCCAGCGCGGTGGCTGCCTCGGTTGCGTCGCTGCGGCTCGGGGTCGCCCAAGGCGCGGTGATCTCGATCAGCGCCGCCGGGCAGACCGGCGGCGAGCACTGCGATACCCGCGCGCAGGTGGCCAGCCTGAACGCGGCGCTCATGCAGGCGCAGGCCCGGCGGGTAACCGTGGTCGCCGCGTCCGGCGACGTCGGCGCGGCGGGGGAGCCGTGCGCGCTGATGAAGGCGCTGACCGGCGGCAGCTTCCGGCCGGTCAGGGAGGTGAACCTGCCCGCGTCCGACCCCCTCGTGCTCGGGGTCGGCGGCACCACGCTGAGCGCCAGCCACCGGACCGGGGCGTACCTAGGCGAGCGGGCCTGGGGCCTGCCGTACGGCACGGCGGATACCCAGTTCCAGGGCTCGGGCGGCGGATTCAGCAGGCTGTTCGCCCGGCCGAGCTACCAGGACGGCGTGCGGGGAATCGGCGCCTTCCGCGGTGTGCCTGACGTCTCATCCGACGCCGCACCGCACACCGGCATGGCCATCGTGATCGGGACCGGCCACGGCCAGTTCCCGGTGCGCAACAGCGGCGGTACCAGCGCCACGGCCCCGTTCTGGGCGGGCGTGATCGCGCTCGCCGACCAGTACGCAGGCCGCCACCTGGGCTTCGTGAATCCCGCCATCTACCGGATCGCGGCCAGCGCGGCCTATCACCGGGCGTTCCACGACGTCACCGCGGGATCCAACGCGCCGACATTCCCCGGCACCATGATCACGGGCTATCGGGCGGGGCCCGGCTGGGACCCGGTCACCGGTTGGGGCAGTCCGGTCGTCAGCGTGCTTGTCCCGCTGCTCGCCAGGTACGACAGCCAGTGACGGGTCGCGAAGTCCGGGGAACCGCAGTACCGGCGGCCCCGTCCACGGACCGCGCCGTGCCGCGCCCAGGTCCCGGTCCGGGGGCGCAGGGCCGTGCTCGCGCAGTAAGGCCTGCCCGGCGCCGAGCGGTCCAGGCTCGGCCTGACCGAGCCTAAACCAGACCGTGGTGCGCCCGCGATGGTGCAGGTAGCCCCACGCGTCGGCGAGTGTCTCGACCAGCAGCAGGCCGTTGCCGTGCTCGCCCTCGGGACTGCTCGTCAGCGCAGGGACGCCGTCGGAGCCGTCGTCGGTCACGGTGATGAGCAAGCCGCCCGCATTGATCGCCGCCACCACCACGACCGTGCCGCCGGCCAGCCGCGACCTGCTGTGCAGCACCGCGTTGGTGGTGAGCTCGGAGGTGAGCAGCAGGGCAGCGTCGGCGCACGGATGGTCATCGCCGATAGCGCCAGCCACGAATCGCCTGGCGTCGCTGACGTGCTCAGGCAGGCCGGGCAGCGTGACGCTGCCCAGGACCAGCCAGGTGGACAGTAAAGCAGGGTCGGCCGCTAGATGGCTGTCGCGTGTGGCCTCGACTGGCATCTCGGTAGCTCCTTGCCGGGAGTGCTCAACCATCAGGAGATCGAAGCATATCAGCAAGATGGGAATGCATATGGGATGTCACAAGACCAGATTACGATATGGTGAGCGTCAGCAACCGCAGGTTTGGTGAGGAGACCCGATCTCATGCTCGCTGGCCCGACCATCCGCAGGCGCAGGCTCGGCACCGATTTAAGGCGCCTGCGCGAGGCGCGCTCGCTCAAGCTCGAGGACGTCGCCGCGCACCTCGGCGTGGCGCAGTCGACGCTGTCGCGGATCGAGACGGGCAAGGCCCCGACCAGGACCAGCTACCTGGCGATCATGCTGGACCTGTACGGCGTCACCGACCAGGTCCAGCGCAGGCAGCTCGCCGACCTGGCGAGGGAGGGGCAGCGCAAGGGCTGGTGGACCGAGTGCGACGAGCCGCTCCCCGCCGGGCTTGACACCTACCTCGGCCTCGAGGCCGAGGCGCGGTCGCTGCTTGCGTTCGAGGCGGACGTGGTGCACGACCTGCTTCAGACCAGGCAGTACGCCGGCGCGGTGCTGGCCGCCGAGCGACCCGGCCTGTCGCCCGCTCAGGTCGGGCAGCTGGTCGCGGTCCGGCTGCGGCGGCAGGAGGTGCTGACAGGTGCCGAGCCGATCAGGCTGCACCTCATACTCGACGAGTCGGCGCTCCTCCGCTCGATGGGACCGCGGCCGCTGATGCGGGCTCAGCTCGACCGGGTCGCCGAGGCGGCCAGCAGGCCGATGGTGACCGTGCAGGTGCTCAGGCTCTCGGCCGAGCACCGGGTCCTGGCAGGCTCTTTCGGCATCCTCGGCTTCGCCGACCAGCAGGACGCCGACGTGGTCTGCTCCGACGGCCTGCGGGGCCAGATCCTGTTCGAGGAGCGCGGCGCCGAGGTGCGGGCGATGCGCCAGGTCTTCGAGGGGCTGAGCCGGTCCGCGCTGCCGGCCGCCGAGTCGGCGACGGCGATCAGGGAGCTGGCCCACCTGCTCTGACCGGTCGGCCCCTCACCCCAGCGCGGTCAGCTCGGCGTCCAGGATGGCCGCGGTCCGGGCGGCGGGCTCGCTGGTGGCGGCCAGCTGGCTCATCGCGGCGGCGTACCGGGACACCTCGGCGGGCTTGTCCAGGTAGCTGGCATTGGTCAGCTGCTCGGAGTAGACCATGTCGGGCAGGTCGGCATCGGCGAACCGCAGGATGGTGAACCCGGCGGGGGCGGGCGGGGCCCCGGCAGACAGCCGCCGGATCCTCACGCTGACGCCCGGCCGTGCGGCCGCGTCCCGCAGGTACCGCAGCTGGGCGGGCAGCACGCTGGCGTCAGGCACCGGCCTGCGCAGCACGGCCTCGTCGATGACGGCGTCGAGCCTTCGCCCGGCGGCGGCGAACCGCTCGATCCGCTCGGCCCGCACCGCGAGCAGCCCCGCCGCCTGATGCTCGGTCAGGTCGGTCATGGCGATCAGGGAGGCGGCGTAGTCGCTGGTCTGGAGCAGGCCGGGCACGAAGTGGGTGTCGTAGCACTCGACCGACTCGGCTGCCTCCTCGAGCCCGAGATAGGTCTGCATCCAGGCAGGGAGCACGTCGTTGTGGCGCTGCCACCACGGCGCGGCAAGCGCGGCGCTGGCCAGCGCGAGCAGTTCATCACGCTCGCCGGGGTCCGTGACACCGTAGAGGGCAAGCAGGTCGACGACGTCGATTTCCCTGGCGGCATGGCGGCCGAGCTCGATCCTGCTGATCTTGGAGTCCGAGCCGCGGATGGCCTTGGCTGCCTGCTGGGCAGTGATCCCGCGCGCTTCGCGGAGGCGGCGCAGCGTGGCGCCGAGCTTGATGCGCAGCGCGGCTGGCCCGGGAATCTGGGGCTCTGACATGGTGCGGCTCACCCTATCGCCGATCCCTCCGCGACCGCGACCGCGTGCGCGCGTCCTGCGGTGCGCCGGCGGCACGGGCCACCTGGGCGCTGTCGGTACGATCTGATCGGCATAGGTAACGGTGATGCGAAGGCGGGGCAATGCGATACAGGTCACTCGGTACTTCCGGGCTCGTCGTCTCCGTGGTAGGCCTCGGCTGCAACAACTTCGGCAGCAGGCTGGACCTGGCCGGCACCCGGGATGTGGTGGACGCGGCTATCGACATGGGGATCACGCTGCTCGACACCTCCGACACCTACGGCGGCGGCGGTAAGTCAGAGGAACTGCTCGGCGAGGTCCTGGCCGGCCGGCGTGACCAGGTGGTGCTGGCAACCAAGTTCGGCCACCAGCACGCGGACATGGGCTACGGGCGCGCCGCGGGCGGCAAGGGCGGCCGCGGCTACATCAGGCGGGCCGTCGAGCACTCGCTGCGCCGGCTGCGGACCGACTACATCGACCTGTACCAGATCCACACCCCCGACCCAGTAACGCCCATCGCCGAGACGCTCGCCGCGCTGAACGAGCTGGTTGCCGAGGGAAAGGTGCGCTACCTCGGCCACTCAAACTTCGCCGGCTGGCAGATCGCCGAGGCCGCCTGCCTGGTCGACTCGCGCGGGCTTGTCCCGTTCGTCTCCGCGCAGAATCACTGGTCGCTGCTCGAGCGCGCCGCAGAGGCCGAGGTCGTGCCCGCCGCGCGGCACTTCGGCCTCGGCGTGCTGCCCTACTTCCCGCTCGCCAACGGGCTGCTGACTGGCAAGATCCGGCGCGGCCAGCCGGCCAGGGAAGGCACCAGGCTCGCTGGCCGGGACGGTTACGTCACGCAGGCTAAGCTCGACATCGTCGAGGGACTGGCGACCTGGGCGGACGGTCACGGCGTCTCGCTGCTCAAGGTAGCGGTGGGCTGCCTGGCCGAGCAGCCGGGCTGCGCGAGCGTGATCGCTGGCGCGATGTCTGCAGAGCAGGTCAAGGCCAACGCCGACGCCGCCGACTGGGTTCCGTCGGCCGGCGAGCTCGGCGAGGTCGACGCCATTACACTCGGGCTGGCCTAGAGCGGGAGGACCTGCGATGCGCACGCGTCGGCTGACAGCAGTGACCGCGATCGCGGCGACGGCCGCTGCGCTGCTCGCTGGATGCTCCGGTCGGTCCGGCGGCGGCCACGGTCCGGTCACCGCCGACGCGGCGAGGCCCCTCGTGGCTGTTCCGGTCTCGACGTCGGTGGCGACCGCGGGACTGTCCTGGGCCGTGGTGCCGACCGGCGGCCCCAGCGTAGGCGGCACGGTCTGGCAGCTGCTGGTGCGCGTCACGGCCGACGGGAGCTGGCGTCTCGCGACCCCTCCAGGCGTGGCCGACAACGGCGGCCTGGTGGTGGCAGAGGCCGGAAGCAGCGCGATGACCGTCGGCTTCGTGCCGAACCAGCTGCTGCGGTTCACCCCGCTGGCGAGCAGCGCCGACGACGGCGCGCACTGGACCCAGGGCCTGCTGCCGGCCGGCCTGGCCGCGGCGCCGAGCGCGCTGGCCGCGCTGAGCGGCGGCCGGCTCCTGGCGATCACCTCGCGCGGGGTTCAGGAGTCCGCCTCCGGCGGCGGCCAGTGGACCACGCTGGTTACGCTGCGCACGCTCGCGGCGACTGCGGGCGGACGGGCCTGCGGGCTGGTCGCGCTGACCGCCGCCGCGGCCGGCCCGTCCGGTGACCCGCTCGTGGCCGGGGAGTGCGGCCGTCCCGGCGTGGCGGAGGTCTTCGAGCAGACCGCGGGCGGCTGGCGCGCCGCCTCGGCCAGGCTGAGCGGCTCGCTGGCGAGGCGGCCGGTCACCGTGCTCCAGCTGACCCCGGCCAGCGGCGGCACCAGCGTCCTGCTCGCGGCGGGCCGTGGCGCCGGGGAGGCGGTGATCCCTTCGTGGCTGGCCGACGGTGCGACGACAGTCACTGCGAGCGCCCCGTTGAGCATCAAAGGCGATCCGGTGACCTCGACGTTCTTCTCCTCCGCCGGCGGATGGGGTGCGGTGGTCGGCGGCCGGCAGGCGCAGTTCGATGGCGCCGCCGCTGCCCTGCCTGGCACGCGCAAGGCGGTGGCCGCGCTGAGCAGTCGGCTGACGTCGCTGCCCGGCAAGGACGCCACGCTGGTGTTCGGGCCGGGCGCCGCGGCCGGCCGGGTGCTGCTCACCGCGCTGATTCCCGGCCTGGACACGGTCGCGGTGTGGCAGCAGTCCGCGGCCGGGACCTGGCGGCGCACCCAGGTGATCGCCATCCCGTCCGCGCCGAGCTAGCCGCGCCGCCGGCCGGGCCGGGCGGCGAGCCAGCTACGGCGCGAGCCTGTGCAGGTCGCGCGGGAACATGGTCACCTCGCGGATGTTGGCGGCTCCGGTCAGCCGGGCCGTCCAGCGCTCCAGGCCGATCGCGAAGCCGCCGTGCGGCGGCATCCCGTGGCTGAAGACCTGCAAGTAGCTCTCGTAGGGCCGCGGGTCTTCGCCGCGTGCGGCGAGCGCGGCCAGGTAGTCGGCGTGGTTGTGCAGCCGCTGGCCCCCGGTGACCAGTTCCAGCCCGCGGAATAGCAGGTCGAAGCTGCGCGAGCGGGCGGGCCGCTCGGGGTCGGGATGGGTGTAGAACGGCCGCTTCACCATCGGGTACCCGGTGACGAACAGGAACTCGGTGCCGTGGGCCGTCAGCGCCCACTCGCACAGCCAGCGCTCGTCGGCGGGGGACAAGTCGGGCTCGCCGCGCGGGTCCCAGCCGGCCCGCTGCGCGATCAGCTCCTGCGCCTGGGTGAAATCGACCTCCGGGATCGGGCCGGCCATCTCAGGCAGCTTGACGTTCAGCAGGTCGGCGGCCGGGCCGACCCGGTCCCTGACCGCGTCGACCATCCCGGCGAGGACGTCGGTGAGCACCGCCATCACGTCGTGGTGGTCCTCGATGAAGCCGAACTCGGCGTCCAGGCTGGTGTACTGCGCCAGGTGCCTGGCCGTGTCGTGCGGCTCGGCGCGGAACACCGGGCCGGACTCGTAGACGCGCTCGAACACCCCGACCATGGCCTGCTTGTAGAACTGCGGCGACTGGGCGAGGTAGGCGGGCTGGCCGAAGTAGTCCAGGCCGAACACGTTCGCGCCGGACTCGGTTGCCGAGCCTACGATCTTGGGCGTGTGGATCTCGGTAAAGCCCCTGGCGTCGAGCGTGGCCCTGAAGCCGGCCACGCTGGCGGCGGCGATCTCAAGCCCGGCGCGGAGCAGCGGGTGCCGCAGCGTGGCGGGCGCGTGGTCGAGCACCGTCGGCAGCGCGGCGGTGACGGTCGGCCGGTACAGGTCGAACGGCGGCGGCTCGGCGGGCTCGCTGAGCGGGCAAAGCTCAGGCTCGGTCAGCTCGGCGCCGCCCGGTGCCTGGCTGCTCGCGGTGACCAGCCCGGTCGCCGCGACGACGGTCTCCTCGGTGAGCCGGCTGAGGTCGGCGCCGGCGGGGATCACCACCTGGGCCAGGCCGGTGCGGTCCCTGACAATCAGGAAGGTCAGCGACTTGAGCTCGCGCTTGCGGTGCAGCCAGCCCGCGATCCGCACCCGCTCGCCGACGTGCGCGGCGAGGTTCGCGGCCAGGACCCGGCTGGCAGGACGGTGAGGGGAAGTCACGAGGCACTCCTGGGCTCGTCGTGCCCCTTGGGAGTGCGGGCGAGAAGGGAACTCGCTGTGCCACCACACCTTCGCCGCTGCGGCTGGCGATGCGCCGTCGCGGCCTCGTTGGGCCCGGTCACGGGGGCTAGCCGACGGGGCATGGGGCAGGCCGCTGGCGGCGGGCGCCGTTCCTCCCCGCACTCGGGAGGGTCTTCGCCGCCGGGCGCGACGCCGCCTTCCCAGCTTCCGGCGGCTCTCTTCGCTCGCGTCCCCGGCGCTACTCGTCTCCGTCAGCGCGTTGCGCACAGTCTACCGATCCTGCGCGCGCGGGACCTCTCCGTTATCCCGGGGCAGCGAGGCCGCGGCGAGGCTGCGGCGTGGTCGCGGCGTGGTCGCGGCGCGGTCGCGGCGGCGGCCCGAGGTCCGCTTGCTGCGCTATGATCTGATCGTCCGACAGGGCGACGGGACGTGGCCCAGCTTGGTTAAGGCGCTGGTCTGGGGGACCAGAGAGCCCGGGTTCAAATCCCGGCGTCCCGACCGGTTCGCTTGGGTTCAGGCACGATCCTCGGGGGCACTTTGGATGCGCGCAGCTCGTTCTGCACGCGCAGATCTTGTTCTGCGTGCGCATAGCTCGTTGCCTCAGCGGTGAAGAACTCCTTGGATACATCGGGATTCGGCTACGGCCCCGGTTCCGGCCACGGCTCCGGTCGCGGGCGCGGACGCGGGCGCGGGCGCGGCAGGCGCTGGCTGCGCCGGGCTGTCTGGCTGGTCTGCCTGGGGCTGACGTTCTGCCTGGTCGCCCTGGCGGTGCTGATGCTCGCGACGCCGTCGGTCGGCAACGCCCCGGCCATCGCCCGCGCCGACTCGGTCGCGCATCACTCGCCGTACCCAGGCCCTGCGGTCCCGCCGAGGTTCGCCGACGCGCTGACGGCCACCGAGGACCACAGGTTCGGAACCTGGCTGGAGCCCGGCTTCGACCCGTTCGCCATCGGCCGCGTGGTGCTGTCCGGCCTCACTAACGGCGGCGACCAGGGTGGCGCGACGCTGTACCAGCAACTCGCCAAGCTGCTGTACGCGCCGCACCAGTCCGGCCTGGAACTGTACGCGTACGAGATCGCGCTCGGGATCAAGCTGAAGTTCAGCTACTCGACCGAGCAGATCCTGCGGATGTACGCCGACGTGGCGTACTTCGGCAACGACTACTACGGCATCGACGTAGCGAGCTGCGGATACTTCGGGCGGGCGCCTGACCGGCTGTCGTGGCCGCAGGCCGCGGTCCTGGCCGGCCTGGTCCAGGCGCCCACGGACTACGACCCGCTGCGGCACCCGGCGCTCGCCCGCTCGCGCGAGGGGCACGTGCTCAGCAGGCTGGTCGCCACCGGCACGCTCACCAGACGTGAGGCCGCCGCGGCGTTCGCGGTCCCGATGCGCCGGCTGGTGGCTAGGGCTGGCGGCTGCCCGGCCTGACGTCCGGGCGGGCTCTGCTTGCGGCGAAGGCCGGCGCCCCGGGGAGATCAGCCGCGGGCGGCGGGACGGTGCTCAGGTCGCGGCCAAGCCGGTGGCGGCCGCGCCGCAGCCTGGCGATGTGAACCTCAGGCGGCACCCAGATCCACTTGCGGTACGACCAGAACCTGAACAGCGTGCCGATGCCGACGCCGAGGTTGACGGCGATCACGTTGTCCACCTTGGAGGTCAGGCCGAGCACGTCGTTGCTGAACCCGAGCACGGCGTACTGGATCAGCAGGCCGATGCCGTTCAGGATGAAGAACATCACGCTGTCGCGCCGGGTGCCGCCGCCCTCCCGGCGCCGAAAGCTCCAGTACTTGTTGCCGAGGTAGGTGACCACCGTCGCGACGCCGGTCGCGATCGTGATCGAGACCAGCGGCCCGAGGTGCAGGACGACATGCAGCGGTATGAAGACCAGGTTGGTGACGCCAACTCCGATCAGCCCGACGATCCCGAACTTGAATCCCTCGTGAATGAGGTGCCTGAAGCGCTGGTAGTAGCCAGCGAGGCCGCTGAACCGCTGGGCGGGTCCCGGAGAACTGATCAATGCGGCGTTCCGGCCTCATCTCCTGGCGAAGCGGTGCTGGCCGTACCGGAGGACAGGACCGGGTCGAGCGCCTCGTGGCCTGCGGGAGCCGGGCTCGGTGCGGTCCAGACCCACTTGCGGTAGGACCAGAACCTGAACAGCGTGCCGAGCACGATGCCGAGGTTGTTGGCGATGAAGTTGGCCGGCTTGCTCGTGTCGCCGAGGCCGTACACGGTGAAGCCCACCACCGCCCACTGGATCAGCAGCCCGACCCCGTTCAGCGCGAAGAACATCACGGTCTCGCGCGGGACGGTGGTGCGCTCCCGGTGCCTGAAGCTCCAGTACCTGTTGGCCACGTAGCTGGTGATGGTCGTGACGATGACAGCGACGGTGGCCGAGGTGATCGGCCCGGCGCCGAGGCCGAAGTGCAGCCAGCCGTTGACCAGGTTGTAGACGACCACTCCGATGACGCCGATAATGCCGAACTTGGCGCCTTCGTGGATGAGCAGCCGGAATCGCTCGTAGAGCCTTCTGACGCTACTCACCGAAGAAGCCTCCACTCGACCGCATCATCCCGGGGTGCTACCCGCACCACCAGCCCCTAAAAGCCCCCGAGCAAGGGTACCGTGCTAGGCGCAGCGCGGGGCCGAGAGAGCAAATCGCCACGTTGGTGAGTCGCCAGTCAAATCGCCGATGGTGCACGCGTTGGGTCACGCTGGGCTAGTTGACCGAATATTCGTTCGGTTATGTCAGTACCTCAGGGTAAGGTCACGGCGTGGCCCATCCCGACATCCTCATCCGTGCCCGGGGCCTCACGAAGAGATTCGGCGACTTCGTCGCCGTCGACGGGATCGACTTCGAGCTGAGCCGCGGCGAGGTGTTCGGGTTCCTGGGGCCGAACGGCGCGGGCAAGTCATCCACGATGCGGATGATCGGCTGCGTGTCTCCGCCGTCCGGCGGCGAGCTGACCATACTCGGCCTTGACCCGGTCAGGCACGGCCCGCAGATCAGGGCCAAGCTCGGCGTCGTCCCGCAGGAGGACACGCTCGACGTGGAGCTGACCGTGCGGGAGAACCTGCTGGTCTACGGCCGCTACTTCGGCCTGCGCCGCGAGGAGATCCGGGACCGCACGGCCAAGCTGCTCGACTTCGTGCAGCTCACCGAGCGCGCGGGCGACCAGGTGGATCCCCTGTCCGGCGGCATGAAGCGCCGCCTGACGATCGCGAGGTCGCTGATCAGCGAGCCTGAGATCCTGCTGCTCGACGAGCCGACCACCGGCCTTGACCCGCAGGCCAGGCACGTGGTCTGGGACCGGCTCTACCGGCTCAAGCAGCAGGGCGTCACGCTGGTGCTGACCACGCACTACATGGACGAGGCCGAGCAGTTGTGCGATCGCCTCGTCGTGATGGACCGCGGCAAGATTGCCGCCGAGGGCTCGCCGCGGCGCCTGATCGAGACCTACTCCACTCCCGAGGTGCTCGAGCTGCGGTTCGCGCTGCACGAGCAGGAGCAGGCGGCGGAGAAGCTGGCCGACCTGCCCGCCGAGCGGCTCGAGGTGCTGGCGGACCGGGTGCTCGTCTACGCGCAGGACGGCGACGAGGCGCTGGCGGCCGTGCGCGGCCGCGGGCTGGCGCCGGTCACTTCGCTGGTACGCAGGAGCACGCTGGAGGACGTGTTCCTGCGGCTGACCGGGCGGCAGCTGGAGGACTGATGGCGCGGGCGTATGCGGTCAGGCAGCTGCGGTTCTGGCTGACCAACTACCGGCGGACCTGGAAGGGCTCGATCTACTCCGAGGTGCTCAGCCCGGTGCTTTACCTGGGCGCGATGGGCCTCGGCCTCGGAGCGATGATCGACAAGCACGGCACGGCGAGCCTGGGCCACGTGAGCTACCTGGCATTCCTCGCGCCCGGCCTGCTCGCGGCGACGGCCATGCAGACGGCGATGGGGGAGTCCACCTACCCGGTCTACGGGTCGGTGAAGTGGCTGAAGACCTACCAGGCGGCGATCTCCACGCCGCTGCGCCCGGCCGACCTGTTCCACGGTCACCTGCTCTGGACGACGCTGCGGCTGGCGATGGGCTCGGCCGTCTTCCTCGTCGTGATGACCGCGTTCGGTGCGGTCCGCTCGCCCTGGGCCCTGGCGTGCCTGCCCGCCGCGGTCCTGACCGGGCTCGCGTTCGCCGCGCCGATCGAGGCCTATGCGATGACATGCAGCAAGGAGACCTCGTTCGCGCTGCTGTTCAGGTTCGGCGTGATACCGCTGTTCCTGTTCTCGGGGACGTTCTTTCCCGTCACCCAGCTTCCCGCGGTGGTGCGGCCGCTCGCCTACATCACCCCGCTCTGGCACGGTGTCGCCCTCTGCCGCTCGCTGAGCCTGGGCGACGCGCAGCTCGGTTCCTCGGCGGTGCACGTGGCGTACCTGGTTGCCGTGGTCGCGGCGGGCATTTACGCAGGCCAGCGGACCTACCGGCGGAGGCTCTATGCCTGAGCGGACACCGGCAACCGCGGCTGGCCCCTCGGCGGAGCCCTCGTCCGGGCGAGCCGCCGTCCCCGCGGATGTGGGCGAGCGCTCGGACGCGACCAGGCCAGCGGACGGCGTCGCTGACCTGACGCGGCGGATCGGCGAACTGCCGCTGCGCATCCTGCCGGTCGCCCTCCTGCGCACCCGGTCGAGTGGGTTCGGCGGGCGGGGCAGTGCGCGCCTGATCGAGCGGCACGCGAGGGTCTACCGGCGCACCTGGGGCGTGCTGATCTCCGGATTCTTCGAGCCGCTGTTCTACCTACTGTCCATCGGGATCGGCCTGGGCAAGCTGGTCGGCACGGTGGCCGGGCCGGCCGGACCGATCGCGTTCACCAGCTTCGTCGCGCCCGCCTTGCTCGCCACGTCCGCCATGAACGGCGCCGTGATGGACTCGACGTTCAACGTCTTCTTCCGGCTGAAGTACGCCAAGTTGTACGACGCCGCGCTGGCCACGCCGATGCGCTCCGACGAGATCGCGCTCGGCGAGATCGGCTGGGCCCTGATCAGGGCCGGCATCTACTCGGTCGCGTTCATGGTCGTGATGCTGGCCATGCGCCTGGTCCACTCGGTCTGGGCCGTCGCCGACGTGCCGGCCGCGCTGCTTGTCGGTTTCGCGTTCGCCGGCGCCGGCATGGCCGCGACCACCTTCATGCGCAGCTGGCAGCATTTCGAGTTCGTCATGCTGGCGACGCTGCCGATGTTCTTGTTCTCGACGACGTTCTACCCGCTGAGCGTGTACCCCCGCGCCATCCAGATCGTGGTCGAGTGCACGCCGCTCTACCAGGGCGTGGTGCTGCTGCGCGGCCTCACGCTCGGCTACGTCAGCCCGGCGATGCTCGGGAGCGTGCTCTACCTCGCCGTGATGGGTGCCATCGGCCTCTACGTGGCCGGCCGCCGCATCAGCCGCCTGCTGCTCAAGTAGCGCGCATGCCGGTCAGCGGGCGGCTGCCTGGTGCGCGAGGGTGTGGCGGAGCTTGCCGCGGCCACGGTGCAGCCGGGACATGACCGTGCCAAGCGGCGTGCCCATCATGGTGGCGATCTCCCGGTAGGGGTAGCCCTCGATGTCGGCCAGGTAAATGGTGGTACGGAAGTCTGGCGGCAGTTCGCGGAGAGCGGCCATGACGCCGGAGGTAGCGATCTTGTCAAGGGCCTCGGCCTCGGCGGACGGGGCCGGCCGGTGCAGGGGATCAGCTGCCCGCTGCCAGTCGGCGTAGGGGTCGGCGGGAGTGGTCCGCGGCTGGCGCTGGTGCTTGCGGTAGGTGTTGATGAAGGTGGTGGCGAGAATCCGGTGCAGCCAGGCGCGGAGGTTGGTGCCCGGGGTGTACTGGTGGAAGCTGGTGAAAGCCTTGGTGAGAGTGTCCTGCACCAGGTCGTCGGCGTCCGCCGGGTTGCGGGTGAGCCGGAGCGCGGCCGGGTAAAGGTGCGGCAGGTGCGGGCGCACCTGGTCGGTGAACGCGGCGCGCGGGTCCTGGTCGTCAAGCACAGCTGCGGTCGGCCCGGTGGTGGCCGGACCGGTGGTGGCCGGACCGGTGGTGGCGCCTGGCTCGACGGCGGTGCCGGTGGCTGCGGTGCCGGTGATGGCGGTGCTCGCGGCGGTCATTGCGGTTCCCTCCCTTGCGGTAGGTCACTCTTAAGACGCGTGGGAGGGCCACACGGACGCGTGATCTGGGTAACACCCTCGTTGCTGTGCGCTTGCATAACCCAGACACGGCCACATGCCCGCGCCGGGTTCACCCGCCACCGCGCGGTGCGGCGCCGCGGCTCCGCGGCGCCGCGAGAGCCTGTTCCGTTCAGCGTTGGACAGCGCGTTTGTGAAGGATCGGCGCGTAAAGGGCGGCGCCGGGCGCCACAGGGAGGGGTGCTCCCCGGGAGGGGCGGAACCACGTTGCGGGTCCCGGTGCACCGGGGGGCGCGACCGGGCGGGGACGCCGAGCGGCAGGGCGTGAGCGGGTCAGAGGCGGGAGAGGGCGTCGCGGAGCGGGTCGAGGCCGATCGAGCCGAGCGCCAGGGCCTTGGTGTGGAAGTCCTTCAGGTCGAAGGCGGCCCCGTGACGCTGGCGGACCTCCTCGCGCGCCTGCAGCCAGATCCGCTCGCCGAGCTTGTAGGCGGATGCCTGCCCAGGCCAGCCGAGGTACCGGTCCAGCTCGAACCGCAGCATCTGCTCCTCGACCTGGACCCGGGACGAGAGGAACTCCCACGCCAGGTCGTAGTTCCAGGTCTCGCCGGGATGCCACGGCGAGTCGGCCGGAACCGGGAGCTCCAGGTGCACGCCCATGTCGACTACCACCCGGGCGGCACGCAGCAGCTGGGCGTCCAGCATGCCGAGCCGGTCGCCGGGGTCGGCCAGGTAGCCGAGCTCGTCCATCAGCCGCTCGGCGTACAGCGCCCAGCCCTCGCCATGACCAGACACCCAGCACATCAGGCGCTGCCAGCGGTTCAGCTGCCCGGCAAGGAACACGGCCTGCGCGACCTGCAGGTGGTGCCCGGGAACGCCCTCGTGGTAGATGGTCGTGAGTTCCTTCCAGGTGGAGAACTCGTCCACGCCGTCAGGCAGCGACCACCACATCCGACCTGGCCTGGTCCAGTCCTCGCTCGGCCCGGTGTAGTAGATGCCGCCCGAGCTGGTCGGCGCGATCATGCACTCGATCCGCCTGGCCGGCTCCGGGATGTCGAAGTGGGTGCCGTCCAGTTCGGCGACGGTGGCATCGGCGATGCCCTGCATCCAGTCGCGCAGCGCGTCCCGGCCGGTGATCCGCCTGGCCGGGTCGGCCTCCAGCGCGGTGATCGCCTCGGCGAGCGTCCCGCCGGGCACGATCTGCCCGGCGACCCGGCGCATCTCCGCCTCGATCCGCAGCACCTCGGCCCAGCCCCAGGCGTAGGCCTCGTCCAGGTCGATCGTGGCGCCGAGGAAGTTGCGCGAGGCGAGCGCGTAGCGCTCGCGGCCCGCGGCGTCCCGCTCGGGCGCGAGCGGCAGCAGTTCGCCCTCGAGGAACTTGCCGAACTCCGCGGTCGCCGCGGTGGCCTCGGCGGCCGCCCGGTCCAGGTCCGCGCGCATCGGGCCGTCCGCCCCGGTCCGGCCGACGAGGCCGGAGTAGAAGCCGGCGCCCTGAGCCGACCAGTCGGCGCACTGCTTCGCGCACGCGATGACCTGTCGGCGCGCGGCGACCTGGCCTTCGCGGGCGGCGGCCAGGTAGGTCTCGCGCAGCCCGGCGTAGGCCGCCGGCACCAGGGCCATCCTGGCCGCGAGGTTGCGCTGCGCCTCCTCGCCGTCGGTCGGCATCAGATCGAACACCTGCCGCACGCCCTGCAGCCAGCTGGCGATCACGTTCAGTTCGCTGGTCACCGCGCCGGACCGGTACAGGTCACGCTCGACCGCCAGCCGCTCGACCATCGCGTCCCTGGCGATCCGCTCGCGGTTGCCGTCGGCCTTCGCCGCGGCGACGGCGGTGAGCGTCGCCTCGTCGAGCTCGGCCCGGGCGGCGAAGCCGGCCGGGCTGAGGTCCGTCATCAGGTGGTCAAATCCATTGATGCCCCAGTGCGTTGCGGACACCGGGTCGAGCCCCGCGCTTCGCTCGACGTAATCTTCGGCGATCTCATCGACAGTAGCCACAGGCCAAACATATCCGGCGGGCTGAATCCCGGTGGGCCGGCCAGCCGCCTGCCGGGCGGGCCGGACCGTCCCCGTCCGCCGGGCCGCGCCGATCAGGACGGGCTGAAGTAGCGGCGCGGGTTCGCGACCAGCATCGTGTCGATCTGGGCCTGGCTGACGCCGCGCTCGGCGAGCGCCGGGAGCACCTCGTCGTGGATGTAGGTGTAGTTGCCGGCCGTGGCCTCGTCGTGGGCGTACCAGTCGATGTAGCAGGAGGCGTCGTGGGAGAGCACCATGCTGCCTGCGTAGCCGCGCTCGCAGAGCGCGGCGATCGTGTCGGCACGCCAGTTCAGGGACGGCGGCATGCCGATGCCGAACCTGTCCATCCCGAGCAGGCAGCCCTCATCGGCGAGCTCGACCAGATAGCCGGTGTCCCTGCTGTCGCCGCTGTGGCCGATCACGACCCGGCGAAGATCAGCGCCCTCCTCGCGCAGCACCCGAAGCGCCACCAGCCCGGACCGACTCGCGGCGTGGGTATGCACGGTCACCGGCGCGCCGGTCAGCAGGTGCGCGCGGGCGACGGCGCGCAGGATGCGTTCCACTCCCCGGGTGAGTCCCTGCTCGTCGATCGCGCACTTGAGGAACGCGGCCCTCACCCCGGTCTGGCCGATCCCCTCGGTGATGTCGGTGACGAACATCTCCGTCATCGGGTCCTCGCCGCTGGCCGTCGTCCGCCTGCTGCGATGACGGAAGTAGAACGGCACCTCGCTGAACGTGTAGATACCGGTGGCCACGATGATGTTCATCGCGGTGCGGGCGGCGACCCGCATGACCCGCTCGATGTCGCGGCCGAGGCCGATGACGGTCGCGTCGGCGATCGTGCCGATGCCACGCTCGACGGCCTTGCCGAGCTGAGCCGCCGCGTGGCTGACCCGGGCGTCCTCGTCGAAGTAGGCCGGGTAGTTCCGCCTGATCTCCTCGTTCAGCACGAACAAGTGCTCGTGCATCAGCGTCGTCCCCAGATCTGCGACGTCGACGGGGCCCCTGACAGTATCGACCTGTGCCATAGCCAGACCGTAACGTGGCACCGTACTCGTCGGTAGGTACGCTTGTCCGGACTCACCGGGAGGCTGCTGATGGACTTCGCATTCGACGCGCGAACCGAAGAACTGCGGGCCCAGGTGCTCACGTTCATGGACGAGCACGTCTACCCGGCCGAGCCCGTGTTCGCCGAGCAGGTCGCCGCCGCGGCTGCGTCGGGCAGCATCTGGCAGCGTCCGGCGGTGATCGACGAGCTGAAGGAGAAGGCGCGGGCGCAGGGGCTGTGGAACTTGTTCCTGACCGTGCGCACGCCAAGTGCGGGCGGCCATGGGGACCAGATCGGCGAGATCGCGGCCAAGCACGGGGCCGGCCTGACCAACCTCCAGTACGCGCCGCTGGCCGAGATCACCGGCCGCAGCGGCGCGATCGCGCCCGAGGCGCTGAACTGCGCGGCGCCGGACACAGGGAACATGGAGGTGCTCGCCGAGTTCGGCAGCCCCGAGCAGGTCGATCGGTGGCTGAGGCCGCTGCTCGACGGGACGATCAGGTCGGCGTTCTGCATGACCGAGCCCGACGTCGCGTCGTCGGACGCCACCAACATCGCGACCAGGATCGAGCGGGACGGCGACGAGTACGTGATCAGCGGCCGCAAGTGGTGGTCGTCGGGCGCGATGGACCCGCGCTGCAAGCTGTTCATCGTGATGGGCAAGACCAGCCCGGAGGCCGACCGGCACCGGCAGCAGTCGATGATCTGCGTGCCGCCCGACTCCCAGGGGATCACGCTGCGGCGCAGCATGCAGGTCTTCGGGTTCACCGACTCCACGCACGGCGGGCACGCCGAGGTGGTGTTCGACAACGTGCGGGTCCCGGCCGCCAACCTGATCGCCGGCGAGGGCGACGGCTTCGCTATCGCGCAGGCCAGGCTCGGCCCCGGCCGGATCCACCACTGCATGCGCCAGATCGGCTCGGCGGAGCGCGCGCTCGAGGCGATGTGCCGCCGGGTGACCAGCCGGATCGCCTGGGGCAGGCCGCTCGCCGACCAGGGCGTGATCCAGGACTGGATCGCCGAGTCACGGGTGCGGATCGAGCAGGCCAGGCTGCTGGTGCTGAAGACCGCATGGCTGATGGACACGGTCGGCAACAAGGGCGCGCACACCGAGATCCAGGCCATCAAGATCGCGGTGCCGCGGATGACCGAGTGGGTCATCGACAAGGCGATCCAGGCGCACGGGGGCGGCGGGATCAGCCAGGAGTTCCCGCTTGCCGCGCAGTGGGCGGCCGCAAGGAGCCTGCGCTTCGCCGACGGGCCCGACGAGGTGCACAAGCGCTCCATGGCCCGCAGGGAACTGCACAAGTACACAAGCTGACCTACGACGGACTGACCTACGACGGACTGACCGACGACGGACGTTCAGAAGGGGACGATGCAGATGTCGGAGCACGCACAGCGGGTGGCCGTGATCACCGGCGGCGCACGGGGGATCGGCGCCGGGATCGCCAGGCGGTTCGCCGCCGATGGCATGGCGGTGGCGGTCATCGACCTGAAGGAGGGCGACTGCGGCGCGACCGTCGACGCGATCACCGGGACCGGCGGGCGCGCGTTCGCCGCGGGTGCCGACGTGAGTGACTCCGCGCAGGTCGCCGCCGCGGTGGAGGCCATCGCGGCCGAACTAGGCCCGCCGGTCGTGCTGGTCAACAACGCGGGCGTGATCCGCGACAACCTGCTGTTCAAGATGGCCGACGACGACTGGGACACGGTGATCGGGGTGCACCTGCGCGGTGCGTTCTTGATGAGCCGCGCCTGCCAGAAGCACATGGTCGAGGCCAAGTTCGGCCGGATCATCAACCTGTCGTCTAGCTCGGCACTCGGCAACCGCGGCCAGGTCAACTACTCGGCCGCCAAGGCCGGGCTGCAGGGCTTCACCAAGACGCTCGCGATCGAGCTTGGGCCGTTCGGGGTGACCGCCAACGCGATCGCGCCCGGGTTCATCGCCACCGACATGACCGCGGCGACCGCGGCCAGGATCGGCATCCCGTTCGATGACTTCCAGAAGGGGGCCGCCGCCCAGATCCCGGTGCGCCGGGTCGGCCACCCCGAGGACGTGGCGCACGTGGCCTCCTTCCTCGCCAGCGACGGGGCCGGGTTCGTGTCCGGCCAGGTGATCTACGTGGCCGGCGGGCCTCTGTGCTAGAGGGGGCAGCGCAGGCATCAGGCGGGGCGGCCGGCCGGCCGGTCGCCGCCGATGACCTGCGTGCGCAGGTGAGGAAGTTCCTCGCCGCGCACGACCCGGCCTCGACGGACCCGATGGAGTTCGTCAGGGCCAGGTTCGACGCCGGGCTGGCCTGGGTGCACTACCCGGTCGGGCTTGGCGGTCAGGGCCTGCCGCGGACGCTGCAGAAGGTCGTGGACGCCGAGTTCGCTGCCGTCGACGCGCCGACCAACCGGCCGGAGCGCAACGGCATCGGCCTCGGCATGGCCGCCCCGACGATCCTCGCCTACGGTACCGATGAGCAGAAGCAGCGCTGGCTGCGGCCGCTGTGGACCGGGGAGGAGATCTGGTGCCAGCTGTTCAGCGAGCCCGGCGCCGGCTCTGACCTGGCCAACCTGGCGACCAGGGCGGTACGCGACGGCGACCGTTGGATCGTCAACGGGCAGAAGGTGTGGACCTCGTCGGCGCATGCCGCGAGGCGAGCGATCCTGGTCACCAGGACCGACCCCGACGTGCCCAAGCACAAGGGCCTGACCTACTTCGCCGTTGACATGAAGGCACCGGGGGTGGAGGTCAGGCCGCTGCGCCAGGCCACCGGCGAGGCCGAGTTCAACGAGGTGTTCCTGACCGATGTCGTGATCCCCGACGCCGACCGGCTCGGCGCCGTCGGCGAGGGATGGCAGGTCTCCACCGCCACGCTCAACAACGAGCGGGTGGCGCTCGGCGCGTTCTCGTTCCCGCGCGAGGGCGGCATGATCAGCTTCTCCGCGCGGACCTGGCGGGAGCACCCAGAGCGGCGCACCCCCGGGCTGCACGACCGGCTGGTCAGGCTGTGGGCCGCGGCGGAGGTTTCCCGGCTGGCCGGCGAACGGCTGCGCCAGCAGCTCGCCGCCGGGCAGCCAGGCCCGGAGGGCGCCGGCGCCAAGCTGGTCTCGGCCAGGCTGAACCAGGAGATCGCCGACTTCGAGGTCGAACTGCTCGGCGAGGACGGGCTCCGGTACGAGGACTGGACGATGCGCAGGCCGGAGAACGCCGACTTCTACGGCCGCGACGCCGGCTACCGGTTCCTGCGCTCGAAGGGCAACTCCATCGAGGGCGGGACATCGGAGATCCTGCGCAACATCGTGGCCGAGCGGGTGCTCGGCCTGCCGCCCGAGATCCGGCTCGACAAGGACAAGCCATGGAAGGACCTGCCCCGATGAGCGAGCCGGTCGGGTCTCCCGGAGGCGAGCGGGCCCGCACAGCGAACGGGGAGGCCGACGGAGCGCCGCGCACGCCGGACATGACTTACAGTCAGCACGAGAACGAGCTGCGCGCCACGGTTCGGTCCGTGCTCGAGGACAAGGCGGCGTTCTCCGACGTGCTGGCCAGGATCGAGACCGCGCAGACCTACGACACCGCGCTGTGGCACACGCTGGCGGCCGAGGTCGGCTGCGCCGGGCTGCTCGTCCCCGAGGAGCTCGGCGGAGCCGGCGCCTCGTTCCGCGAGGCAGCGGTGGTCGCCGAGGAGATCGGCCGGTCGGTCGCGCCGGTGCCGTTCCTCGGCAGCGCCGTGCTGGCCACCGTCACGCTGCTGGCCGCCGCCAGGGCCGAGGCCGACGAGGAGGCATGGGCGAGCCCGGCGGGCGCGCTGGCCGCCGACCTGGCCGCCGGGACGATGACGGCCGCGCTCGCGATCCCGTTCGCCTCGATGCCGGGCCGCAGGCCGGAGCCGACGATCCGGGTCGCCGCCTCGGTGCAGTCCGAGGGCGAGGTGACCTACCAGCTGACCGGATCGATCGCCGCCGTGGCCGATGCGCTGCCCGCCGACCAGCTGCTGGTGCCGGCCGACGGCGTTCCCTACGGGATCTACCTGGTGCATGCCGATGCGGCGGGAGTGACCAGGACGCCTGCGGTCTCGCTGGACATGACCAGGCAGCTGTGCGACCTGGAGCTGCACGACGCCCCGGCCACCAGGATCGCCGCTGGCCCGCACGCCGAGCAGGCCGTGCTCGCAGCGCTGCGCGCCGGGGCGGCGATGCTGGCCGCCGAGCAGCTCGGCATGGCCGAGCGTGCGCTTGAGCTCACCCTGGACTACGTCAAGCAGCGCTACCAGTTCGCCAGGCCGGTCGGGTCGTTCCAGGCCATCAAGCACCGGCTGGCCGATCTGTGGGTGGCGGTGAACCAGGCCAGGGCCGCGTCCAGGTATGCGGCCGCGTGCCTGGCCGACGGCGATCCCGACACGCCGGTCGCGGTGGCCCTGGCCAAGGCCGTCTGCTCTGACACCGCGCTGCTGGCCGCCCAGGAGATGATCCAGCTGCACGGCGGGATCGGCTTCACCTGGGAGCATCCGGCGCACCTATTCCTGAAGCGGGCGAAGAGCGCGTCGATCGGGCTCGGCACCGCTGACCGGCACCGGGCCGCGCTGGCCGGCCTGGTCGACCTTCCGCCCGCCTCCGGCTGAGGCCACCCGCCCCGGGCTGAGTCGCCCGGCCGCGCACCCCGGGACGGTCAGATGCCCACCGCCGCGGGCAGCGCGATCGCGTGCTCGACCAGCGCGACCAGGGTGTCCCGGCAGGAGGCGCGCTCGCGGGCGTCGCAGAAGACGACCGGCACGTGTTCGCTGACGTCGAGGGCGCGCCTGACCTCGTCAAGGTCGTGCCGGCGCGTGCGGTCGAAGTGGTTCACCGCGATGACGAACGGCGTGCCGCTGCGCTCGAAGTAGTCGATGGAGGGGAAGCAGTCGTCCAGCCGCCTGGTGTCGGCCAGGATCACCGCGCCGATGGCACCATAGGACAGGTCGTCCCACATGAACCAGAAGCGCTGCTGGCCGGGCATACCGAAGAGGTAGACGACGAGCTCGGAATGCACAGCGATCCGGCCGAAGTCCATCGCCACCGTCGTGGTCTGCTTGGCCTCGACGCCGGCCACCAGGTCGACGATCTCGCCGGGACGGCTGAGATCCTCCTCGGTGCGCAGCGGCCGGATCTCGGTGAGCGCACCCACCAGCGTGGTCTTTCCCGCGCCGAACCCGCCGGCGATCAGGATCTTCACCGCGGCCGGCGCGTGGTCCTCCCAGCCGGCTACCTCACAGTCGTCGTAGGCCATCGGCCACCTCTCGCAGAAGCCTGATGTTGCTTGTCCGCGCCGGGCTCGGCTGGCGCGTCGTAACCAGATGCCGGTCGCGCAGGTCGGCGAGCAGCACGCGGATCACGCCGAGCGGCAGGTCGAGCAGGGACGCAAGCTCCGCCACCGAGGTCGGGACGGCGCACTGCGCGAGCACGGCGAGGTGCTCAGGTTCCAGGTCGGGGTGCTCGCCGCCGTCGGCGCCGACCGCGGCGCGGACCATGGTGATCACGTCGAGCGTCTCGCCGGTCGGCCTGGTACGACCGCGTACGAGCGCGTACGGCCGCACCACCGGCCCCGGCGCCCGGCCGGCCTTCGAGCGCTCACCTGCTGTCACGGTCGCCCGCCCTCGCCGGGTCTACATCGCCTGGCTGGGTTCGGGCACGGTTCGTCGCTCCACGGCCAGGTGTCCGCCGACCTGCTTCACAAGCAGGGCCATCTCGTACGCGACCAGGCCGACGTCGGCATTCGGCGCGGCGAGCACGGCAAGGCAGGTGCTTTCGCCGGCCGCCGTCACGAACAGGAAACCGCAGTCCATTTCTATAACGGTCTGGTGCACGTGCCCCCCGCCGAAATGCAACGCGCCGCCTTTGGCGAGGCTCTGAATTCCGGCGGCGAGGGCGGAAAGGTGCTCGGCATCCTCGCGGGTCAGCCCGGCGGACGAGGCGAGCACGAAGCCGTCCCTGGACAAGATGGCGGCCTTGCTGATGTGCGCGGCCCTGCTGACCAGATCATCGAGCAGCCAGTCGAGCTGCCCGTCGGTGGCCGTGGTCCGCGGTATCGGCACGGCCGAGACATGCGTGTTCATCGGTTCTCCCCATCGGTGTGCCCGTCCATCGCTATCCCCGGCCCGTGGTCGGCCGTGGCAAGACCGCGTTGCCAGCCCTGCTGGAACGCCGACATCACGCTGCGCGCTCGTTCGGGTGATCTCGGCTCGGCGGCGATCTCCTGCGCGTCCTGGCCAGGGGCAGCGCGCGGCGGGTCTGGCTGAGCCGCCGCGAGCTGGGGCGCCAGGTTCGTCTGCTTGATTCGCAGCGGCAGCCCGTTCTCGGTCCGGCCTGGCTCCTGGCCGGCCGACATCGGGTCGGGGCGCATGGCCTCGACGGGTACGGCCTCGTGGAGTACGGCCTCGACGGGTACGGCCTCGACGGGTACGGGCTCGCGCCGCACGGGCCGGGGCCGGATCGGCTCCTTGTCCGCCAGGGCGCGGTCGGCGACGACCACGAGCGCCTGCGGGATCAGCACGATCGCCGTCACGCCGCCGTAGGCCGAGTGCCTGAGCGTCACGGTGATCCCGTGCCGCCGGGCAAGCTGGCCTGCCACGAACAGCCCGAGCTGGTCCGATCCAGACAGGTCGAACAACGGCGGCACGGCCAGGCTGGCGTTCACCCCGCTGAGCTCGTCGTCGGTCATCCCGAGGCCGCGGTCCTCGATCTCCACGGCGAAACCGCGGGCCACAAGCTCGCCGATGATCCGCACCTGCGTGTTGTCGGGCGAGAACGTGGCGGCGTTCTCGATGAACTCGGCAAGCAGGTGGATCACGTCGGCGACCGCGGGCCCGGCCAGCGCGGCCCTGGTGCGGCACATCACCCTGATCCGCCGGTAGTCCTCCACCTCGGCGGCGGCGGCCCGCAGCACGTCGACGAACGGCACCGGGTCGCGGAACGCGCGCTGCGGCGAGTCGCCCGCCAGCACGATCAGGCTCTCCGCGTGCCGTCGCATGCGGGTGGTGAGGTGGTCGATACGGAACAGGCCCTCCAGGTCGTCGGGCTCGACCGCGCGTCGCTCGAGCACGTCGAGCAGGCTCATCTGCCGCTCGAGCAGCGACTGGCTGCGCCTGGCCAGATTCCTGAACACGTCGTTGATGCCGCGCCGCATCCGCGCCTGGTCGACGGCGGCCTCCACCGCGGTCCGCTGTGCGGTGTTGAACGCCGCCCTGACCTGGCCGATCTCGTCGTCGCTCACCTCCAGGCGCGGCACCTGCGCCGCGGCGTCCACGTCCTCGCCGGCCCGCAGCCGCCTGATCAGCTCTGGCAGCCGGACGTTGGCCATCTCAAGCGCCGAGTTACGCAGCCCGCGCAGCTGCCTGGTCAGGTTGACCGCGATCCACAGCGACAGCACCAGCGAGGCGACGATGGCAGCCAGCCCGAGGCCGCCCGCCAGGTACAGGCTGCCCAGCTTCGCCGCTGCCTGGGACCTGGCCGCCATGGCCAGCCGTGTCTCGGCCTGCCCTACGGCCCGCTGGATCTGGCCGCTGAGCGTGGCCACCGTCTGGTTCCAGGTCACCGCGCTGACCGGAGGCGGCCTGCGCGGTGAGTCGCTCGCCACGATCCTGTTCTCCATGGCGGTGACCTTGTTGGCGGCCCTGGTGCTGACATCGCGGTTCAGGTCGGCCCGGTCGGCGGTGTTGAGGTAGGAGTAGCTCTGCGCGTACAGCAGCCGGTGCGCGCCGACCAGCCGGACGAATTCCTCGCGTGCGCTGGCCGGGAAGCTGCCCGCCGCGAAGCTGCCGTCAAGCAGCGCGCTCTCCTGGAGCAGGTACTCGTTGGAGATCGCAAGTTCGATGACCGCGATCCCCGGCAGTACCTGGGTGGAGTCGCCATTCTGGATGATCGCCTGCTCGAGCACCTGATAGCTGGCCGCGATCATGCCGCTGTAGGCGATGAACGCCCGCTGCGCCGCGATCAGGTGCCCGGCGACCTGGACCCGCAGGCCAGGCAGACTGGCCAGCTCCTTGCGCAGGGCGGCGATGGCCTTCATACCCCCCGCCGAGGCGCTCTGCCGGACCGCCGCCGAGCCGGTTGCAGTCTGCACGGCATGGACCGCCCGGCTGGTGGCGGCCTGCGAGCCGCGCAGGCCGGCCAGCGCACCCCGGTCTGGCCTGGCGAAGTAGACCATGGTCTGCTCGCGCTCGCTGGTCAGTGCCACCTGCAGCCGGGCCACCGGCCTGCCGAGGTCGTCAAGCATGACCTTCGACCGGAGCAGGGTCAGCGCGCCGCCCACCGAGGACGCGAACTCGAAGCTGGACATGCCGACCAGGAAGACCAGCGGGACTAATACCAGCAGCGCTACCCGGAGCAGCACGGACCGGCGTCTGAGAATCATCGTCGCATTACCTCACGGCATTGAAGGAAATCCGCTCCCACCGGAATTCAGAAGGTAACAGGGTTCGGTTCGTGTCGCGGCATTAACTGAAAGATTCAAGTAAAACTTATCAAGGTGGCAGCATAAAATGGCCGACATTGGCGATTATCGTCGGCCCAATAAAGGCTGGTTTTGGCCGCCATCGGGACGAAAGCAGCCGACATTACGCTCTGGCCCGCTCTGCTACGCTGTCGGCCGATCCTCGCGTGCGCGCCGCGGCTGTTCCGCGACTCAGTGGCCGCGGAACGCCTCCTCCAGCCACCACGAGCCGCGGTCGGAGACGACCTTGGCGTCGACCAGGAACGGCCGCTCACGCGGCCCGTCCAGCCAGTCCCGCAGCGGCGCCAGGTCGGCGCGCTGGCGCACCCGGGCCGCACCGCAGCCGAAGCCGCGGCCGATCGCGGCGATGTCCACCGGCGGGAACCGCACGGTGTCAAGCGGGAATCCGTCAGGCCCGAAGTGGTGCACCTCGGCGCCGTAGGCCTCGTCGTCGTAGACCACGATCACCATGCCGAGCCCCAGCCGCACGGCCGTCTCGAGCTCGCTCACGCCCATCAGCGCTCCGCCATCGCCGAGCGCGGCCACCACCAGCCGGTCGGGCCTGGCGATGGCGGCGCCGATCGCCGACGACAGCCCGAGGCCGACCGACTGGTAGGCCTGGGTGAAGCAGAACCCGTCGGCGTCGGGCACCGACAGGTACATGCTCGGGTAGCCCATGAAGTTGCCCGAGTCGATCGCGACCAGCCGCTCGGCGGGGAGCAGGTCGTCGAGCGCGATCGAGAGCGTGCGCGGGTCGATCCTGACCCCGTCGCTCTGGTCGTCGTACGGCACGTCGCGCCAGCGGACCTCGGCGGCGATCCGCTCGCGCAGCGGCTCGGACCGGTAGCCGCCGCTGCCGCGACCGAAGCTGGCCTCGGCCTGGCCTCCTCGCGGCGCGGCCGGCTGACCGGCCAGCAGCGCGGCGACCTGCCGCGCCGTCACCGCGACGTCCCCGACCACCTTGACGTCGACCGGCCGGTGCGCTCCGAGCGCGTCCCGCTCGATGTCGACCTGCGCCACGGTCGCGTCGGGCCCGACCAGCGCGCCGTGCCGCATCGTCCACATGTTCAGCGAGCAGCCCCAGCCGACCAGCAGGTCGGCGCCGCGGATCAGCTCGGCCGCCAGCGGCGAGGCGAACCCCCCGCTGACGTCCAGGTCCCAGGGGTTTCCGCGGAACAGGCCCTTCGCTGCCGCCGACGTCGCCAGCAGCGCGCCGCAGGCGTCGGCCAGCTGCTCGAGGTCGGCTCGGGCTCCCGCCAGCCGGGCGCCGCGGCCCGCGATGAACACCGGGCGCCGCGCCTGGCCGACGGCCTGCGCCAGGTGAGCCACGGCCGCGGACGGGGGCGGCTCGCCCCCGTCGCCTCGTGCCCGGCCGCCTCCTGGCCCGCCGGCCCCGGTGCCGGGAGCCCCGCGCGGGCGCCGCCCGGTCAGCCGCGAGCGGAGCGACCCGAGCGCGCCGTCGGTCCCTGCCGAAGGCATCTGCGCCTCGCCGGCCTGCACGTCGAGCGGGAGCGCCAGGATCACGGTCCGGCGCTCGTCGGCTGCGGTGCGGTAGGCGCGCACCGTGTCGTCGAGCGCCAGGCCGGGCGAGTGCAGCCTGGCCGGTACCGCGCCGATGCCTGTGGCCAGCGCGGCCACGTCGATGCGGAAGTTGGACCTGGTCGCGCTGGCCGCCACGTCGGCGGCGAGAACCACCATCGGGGTCCGGCTCTTGGCCGCCTCGGTGATGCCGGTCAGCGCATTGGTCAGGCCGGGGCCCTGGTGCACCGACACGATGCCGGGACGGCCGGTGAGCCTGGCCCATCCGTCGGCCATGCTGGCCGCGCCGCACTCGTGCCTGGCCGCCACGAACCTGGCGCCGTTCGCGATCAGTGCGTTGGTTACCCGGAAGTTGCCGCTGCCGACCAGGCCGAAGACGGTGTCGACGCCGAGCTCGCTGAGCGCAGCCGCGACCGCGTCGCTGATCAGCATCAGGAATGCTCGACCAGGGCAAGCGCCCGGCACGGGCTGCCCGAGCCGCCGACGATGGGCAGCGGGCCGGCGATGACCACGGCGCCGGTGGCCGGCAGCCTGGCCAGGTTCTGCAGCTGGGTGAGGCCGTACTTGCCGGCGCCGAGCAGCGAGGCATGGCAGGGGAACGGCGGGTCGAAGGAGTGTGCGGTGCCGGCATCGGTGCCGACGGTTTCCACGCCGAAGCCCAGGATCGGCGCGTGCTCGGCCAGCCACCGGGCGCACTCCACCGAGACCCCCGGCGTGTGCGGGCCGGTCTCGTTGGCGTTCAGGAACTGCTCCTGGCTGGCCGAACGCGCGTCCCACCCGGTCCGGTACAGCAGCCAGCCGCCTTCGGGGAGCGGCGCGTGCTCGCCCTCCCACTTCCTGATGTGGTCGACCTCAAGCAGGAAGTCCGGATCGGCCGCGGCCTCGGCACTGAAGTCGAGCACCACGGCGGGAGCGATCAGCCGGTCGGCAGGCACCCGCGCCACGTCGAGCCCGTCCCGCCCGGTGACCCAGTGCACCGGCGCGTCGAAGTGCGTCCCGGTGTGCTCGCCGGTGGTGATGTCGTTCCAGTACCAGGCGGGCCCGCGCTCGTCGTAGTGGCTGATCTCGGTCAGGCCGAAGGAGAGCGTGTTGCCGAACGGCTCGGGCAGCCTGATCACCGGCGTGTCCGCGCTGAGCGGCGCGGTCAGGTCGATGATCTCCACCGCACCGAGGCGAAGGGCGGCGACGAGCGCGTCAAGGACGGGCATGACAGACCTCCTGTAGCACGGATCACACGGCTCACCATGCACAAGCCTGCCTTAGTCGGCCCCGCCTGGGAAGGAGCGCCGCTGCCGAAGTCGGTCGCGGGCCCGGCGCGCCGGCGGCGCGCCTCGTCCGTCATGATCGGAGGGCAGGAGTGCGAGGCCAGGGCTCGGCAGGCCGGCCTCGGGAGGCCAGCCTCGGGAGGCGCGATGCAGACGGTAGCCGGAGCTGGCGTGGTCGTGACCGGCGCGGGGAGCGGAATCGGGGCAGCGATGGCGCGGCGGTTCGCGGCGCAGGGCGCGCGGGTGGTGCTCAACGACATCAACGCGGTCGCCGTTGCCGGGGTGGCCAGCTCATGCGAGACGGCGGACGGCGGTACCGCGGTGGCCGTCCCTGGCGATGCCGCGACGCCGGACGGGGTGGCGGCGCTGATCGGCGCCGGGCGGGCGGAACTCGGCGAGATCGACATCTACTGCGCCAACGCTGGGGTCGCGCGCCGCGGCGGGCCCGAGGCCGGCGAGGAGGACTGGGCGGACTCGTGGAACGTCAACGTGATGGCGCACGTGCGGGCCGCCAGGCTGCTGCTCCCGGCCTGGCTGGACCGGGGGAGCGGGCACCTGATCTGCACGGTCTCCGCGGCCGGGCTGCTGGCCACGCCGGGATCGGCGCCTTACTCGGTGACCAAGCACGCCGCGCTGGCGTTCGCCGAGTGGCTGGCGCTGACCTACCGGCACCGCGGCCTGGTCGTGCAGGCCATCTGCCCGATGGGAGTGCGCACCGGCATGTTCGACGGCAGCGACCCGCAGATGGAGAAGCTGCTCGGGGAAGCGGCGATCATGCCGGGCGCGGTGGCCGACGCGGTGATGGAAGGGATCGCCGACGGCAGGTTCCTGATCCTGCCGCACCCCGATGTGGCGGGCCTGTACGCCGGCCGGGCAGCCGAGCCCGACCGGTGGCTCAGCGGCATGAACAAGCTTCAGCAGTACCTGGAGGACGACTCGGCCTGATCAGGCCGGCTAGCCGGCTAGCCGGCTAGCCGGCGAGCCGGCCGGGCTGGCGGGCTGATCGGCTTTGCATCCGCGTGGCCGCTGCTGGCCGTGCCGGCACCCGCGTGCCCGCCGTCCGGCCGTGCCGGCACCCCGCGTGCCCGCCGGCCGGCCGTGCCGGCACCCCGCGTGCCCGCTGGCCGGCCGTGCCGGCGCCGGCGCAACACGCCCGGTCCGTACTCCGCGATAGGCGGAGCGCGGTCACGACGAATCCCGGCACTCCGCCGCGCCGAGCCGAGACCCAGCCACCATCAGGACAAGGCTATATCAGTATAAAAGTGTATAGTCGGCACAGTAGTCAGGCGTGCGCGAGCTCTGCCCTGCAGAGATGATCTTGATGGATGTGAAGAAAGTCCCAGAATACGTAGTGGATGTGGCATCCATTCCAGGCCAGTCAGGCAGACCACGCCCGGTCTGACCGATATGCACTCATCCGGTCCGCCGGATCGCCGTGCCCGCCCGGGCGGCCGCGGCTGCCCGGGCCAGGAAAGCGAGCCCGCGCTGCCCTGGACTGCCTGCGGCTGGTTACACCGCGAGAGGGCTACCAGTCGGCCGCACCGGCGGGCCCCCCGACACCACTGACCGCGACCCAGCGGGCCGCCACCCAGTCGGCCGCCACCCAGCCGGCCGCCACCCAGCCGGCCGCGACCCTGTCGGCCGCGAGGCAGGGGCGAGGCCGCGGATCGGCACCCGATCCCTGCCGACCGGACTGGCATAGCCTGCCGACCGGATCGGCCCGCACCCGCACCCGGACCCCGGCGCGTCCCGCAGTTCCCGGCGGACGCGGGCGGTAATCCAGGCGTCGCCAGGCAAGGCGGAGGGGAGTCGATGCGGCGCTGTCGGCAACGACAACGCCACTGGCCGTCGCCCGGGCGCCGATCGGCGTCAGCGGAGACCCGCGGGACGCGCCCTAACCGGTCACGCCGAGGGCGAACCGGAAGTAGCCGACGTGGAAGTCCAGGCCGAATCCGCCGAAGTGGTGGATGACGAGCGCCACGAGCAGGATTAGCAGGAGCGCCACGAGGAACCAGAAGAGCCACCAGAAGAGGGCTGGCACGCTACTCAGAATGCTCATGCGCCGCCAACTGCCCGCAAAGAACCGAAGTATGCCGGCAAGTTGCGCCGAGTGGCAAGACTTCCGGCATCAGCGCCGGGCCTGTGACGGCGCAGGGGCGGGCTGAGCTCACACATCGATGACCAGCCCGTCGCTGGCGGCGGGCAGGTCGGCGTCGGCCAGGCGGCCAAGCATGTCGGCGGACATGTGGGTGAGCACCAGCCTGTCGGCGGCTAGGTCCGCCAGGTGCCGCCGCAACGTCAGGTAGTCCAGGTGGTAGCGGATCGGCCGCTCGAACGTGTATGCCTCGACAGCGAACATGCTCGCGCCGCGTGCCGCCTCGGCCAGGGTCGGCGTCCACTGGGTATCGCCCGAGTACCCGAAGCTCGCGGTCCCCATATCGACCCTGACCGCCAGCGGCGGGGCGCCGCAGGCATGCTCCACCTGCCAGCCCCGCACCGTCGCCTGGCCGATCCGTGCCGGGCTGCCGTCGGGGACGAGCTCGGTGACCACGACGTCGAACCGGCGCCTGGCCGCAGCCGAGCCGGGGAAGAGCACCTCCATCGCCTGCCGCAGCCGGTCGCCGGTACCGGGCGGCCCGGCGACTCGCAGCGGAGCCGTCCGGCCGGAGAACTGCCCGTCAAGGACGAGGAACGGCAGGCCGCCGAAGTGATCGCCGTGCAGGTGGCTGACCACGACCGCATCGATCTCGCGGGGGTCGAGTCCCTGCGCCTTCATGGCGACCAGACTGGTGGTCCCGCAGTCGACCAGCACCCCGGGCCCGTTATCGATGAGGTGAATGCAGGTCTGCCAGCGACCTCCGCTGCCGAACGCATCACCGGTACCGACGAACCGAACACGCATGAGCCCATCCTGGCCGGCGTCGTCCAGGCGGGAGCCACTTCACGGCGGCGGCCTCGCGGCCGGTTAATCGGTGGGACTGGCCGGATGCCGCAACTATGGTGAGGGGATGCTCACCGAGCCTGACGGCCTCGGGGCCGACGTGCTGGCGTCGGCGCTCGCACGCGAGTGGCAGCTGGCGGCGGCGTCGATCACGCACCGGCCGGTCGGGTTCGGCAGCCATCATTGGGCGGTCACCGACGAGTCCGGCACCCGCTGGTTCGCCACGGCCGACGAGCTCGAGGTCAAGCGCCTGTCCCTGAGCGAGCCGCTCGATGCGGTGTTCGCCAGGCTCAGCGCCGCGCTCGGGGCCGCCATGGACCTGCGGGCACACGGCCGTGACTTTGTGGTGGCGCCGGTTCCGACCGTCAGCGGCGGGCCGCTGGCCAGGCAGGGGGAGCGGTTCAGCATCGCGCTCTACCCCTTCGTGGATGGCACGAGCTTCGAGTGGGGCGACTTCGGCGCACCCGGTCACCGGCTGGCCATCGTCAAGCTACTGGTCGGCGTGCACACCGCGCCGCCGGCGGCCGTCCGGCGTGCGCTTGCCGACGACTTCACGATCCCGCACCGGGACGAGCTTGAGGCGGCGCTCGACCCGTTTGGCGGCGCCCCGCAGGACCTCGGCCCATTTGCACGGCCGCTCGCGGCCCTGCTCGCGGCGAACGCCGAGCCGATCCGCCGTCAGCTCGGCCGGTACGACGAGCTTGCCGTGCGCACCAGGTCGGCCGGCGGCCCGGTCGTCCTCACCCACGGCGAGCCGCATCCGGGCAACACGATGCTGACCGCCGACGGCTGGCGGCTGATCGACTGGGACACCGCACTGATCGCGCGGCCCGAACGGGACCTATGGGATCTCGATCCCGGCGACGGCTCCGTGCTCGCCGCCTATGCCGACGCCATCGGCATCGCGCCGTCGACGGCCGCGCTCGACCTGTACCGGCTGCGCTGGGACCTGGCCGACCTCGCGGTCGGCGTCAGCCGCCTCCGCGCCAGGCATGCGGGCAGCGCCGACGACCGCAAGTCCTGGAACCTGCTGCGATCCCTGGTCGAGCGGATGGCGCGCTGGTAGTGGCTCAGCCTTTCGCTGCGGCGCGGCGGCGGGCGGTGCCGGCGGCCGCCCGCGCCTGCCGTGGCGTCGGCGTCGCCTGCGGCCACAGGCACGACCGGTGACGCAGGGCCTCGTCGACCGCGTCCACGAACCCGGCCAGCTGGGCGGGCGAGAGTTCCAGGCTCAGCGCCATATAGCCGCGCGGCGCGATGTAGTAGCCGAGTTCGAGCAGGTCGAGGAAGAGCAGTTCGCGCAGCCGCGGATCGGCGCCCGCCAGGTCACGCGGGCTGCGCACCGGCCCGGCCACCGGGTGGATCGCGAGCAGGCTGCCGACACCGCTGACGCAGAACGGCGCGCCCGCCGACCGGCAGGCGGCCGTGAGTTTCTCGCGCAGGGCGTCGCCTCTGGCGGTGTGGCGTTCGGACACCTGGGGCGGGTACACGCGGGTCAGGCCCGCGTACCCCGCCGCCATGGAGGCGACGTTGTTGTTGAACGTCCCGGCGTGCGGGAGCGCATCGGGACGCGCCGGGTCGAACAGGTCCATCACGTCGGCCCGCCCGCCGAACGCGCCGAACGACGAGCCGCCCCCGATGTACTTGCCCAGCGTGGTGAGGTCCGGCGTGATGCCCACGCGCCCCTGCAGGCCGCCGGCGCCGGTGCGCGACGTCATCACCTCGTCGAAGATCAGCAGGGCGCCGGCCTGCGAGGCGGCGTCGCTCAGCGCCGCGAGGAAATCGGCCTCGCCCGGGATGCAGCCGCTTGAGCCGAGCATCGGCTCGACCAGCACGCACGCGATCGAGTCCGCGTGCTCACGCAGCAAGGCCCGTGCGCCAGGCGCGTCGTTGTAGTCGGCCATGACCACGTCGTAGGGAGCGTTCACCGGCGACGGGCCGTCCTTGAACGTCAGCAGCCCGCCGTGGTAGCCGCCGCGGCAGACCATGACCCGGTCGCGGCCGGTGAACGCGCGGGCCACCGACAGGGCCATCAGGTTCGCCTCGGTGCCCGAGTTCGTGAACCTGACCCGCTCGATCGAGGCGAACCTGCCGCAGATGGCCTCCGCCAGGTCGACCTCGTACCTGGTGTGCGCGCCGCGGCTGACGCCCTCGCGCAGCGCGTCGGTCATCGCCTTGACCACGACCGGGTGGGAGTGCCCGTACAGGCCCGCCGAGTACTCGCCGAGCAGGTCCACGTACTCGTGGCCGTCGGCGTCCTGGAGCATCGCATCCCACGCCCGGGCGATCCGCAGCGGGAACGGCGGGTGGTACAGCACGCTCCGGGTGTTCCCGCCCGGAAGGTACTGCCTGGCCCGCTCATGCAGCGCCGCCGTGCGGGGGCGGCGGGCCGCGTACCGCTTGCGCGCCTGCTCCACCTCGGCGTCGATGCCGTCGGTCCCGGTCGGCGTCACGGTCTCGGGCAGCGCCGTGGTGTCGGACATGGGGCCAGCCCTCCGGTGATCACGCAGCTCATCCCGATGCTACGCAGCGGGCGAATCATCCGGTAGGCCGCGGCGCCGCGATCACTCGCCGGTCGCGCCGTCGATGCGCTCCCTGATCAGGTCCGCGTGGCCGTTGTGCCTGGCATACTCGCCGATCAGCTTCAGCAGGTTCCACCGGACCGAGCGCCGGTTGCCCGCCCCGAGCTCGTCGAGCGAGCTTGTTGCGGAAAGAAGGCGGTCCGCGGCCTGCCGCTCGGCCAGCCATGCGTGCAGCGACGAGGCGCCCATGTCCGGGGTCAGCCCGGCGATGTCGGCCTCCGGGGCCTCGTCGGTGCAGTACACCAGGCTGAACGTGCCGCCGCCCAGGGCGTAGACGAGGTAGACCCGCTCCATCTCGGTGAGGTGCCTTACCAGGCCGAGCAGGGACAGGTCAGAGGGCGGCGCCGAGGCCTCGGTGAGCTGCTCGGCGGTCAGCCCGTCGCACTTGGCGGCCAGCGCGTCGCGGTGGAAGGCCAGCCAGCCGGTCAGCAGGTCGCGCTCGCCCGCGTCGCCGGGCTCGGGTGCTCTGGGCATCGGCTCCTCCCGTCACGTGACGGCCGGGCGGGCCGCCTGTTCCGGCCCGCCGGCCGCCGGGAGCCTGCGCGCAGCCGCTTGAGCGTCGCGATGTCCGCGGCCTGGCCCTGCGCCGCGCCCGGGGTCTCCACGACGAACGGTACGCCGTCGGTCGCCGGGTGATGCAGCAGGTCCCAGAACGGCCTGGTTCCCATCGTGCCGCGGCCGATGTTGCGGTGCCGGTCCGCCCTCGATCCGCAGCCGTCCTGCGCGTCGTTGGCGTGGATCAGGCGCAGCCGGCCAGGCGCCACCCGGTCGAGCTCGCCGAGCGCGGCGGCGACGCCGTCGTCGGCGGTCAGGTCGTGCCCTGCGGCGAACAGGTGGCACGTGTCCAGGCACAGCAGCGCGCCCGGATGCCCGTCGAGCGCGGCCAGGTAGGGCTCGATCTCCTCGATCCTGGCGCACAGCATGCTGCCCTGACCGGCCATCGGCTCGATCAGCAGGCCGGGCCAGTCCGCGCCGAGCTTGTCGAGAAGCGGCAGCAGCGCCTCGCGCATCCGGGCGAGGCCGGCGTCGCGGTCCGCCGTGATCGCCGAGCCCGCGTGCACGACGACTCCGCGCGCCGCCACGTCAGCGCCGCGCTGCAGGCAGTGCCAGAGCAACGAGGCAGAACGCGCTCGCAGGACCTCATCGGGCGAGCCGAGGTTGATCAGGTACGGGGCGTGGATGAACACCGGGAGCCCGCTGGCCTCGACGTGATCGCGCAGCGCGGCGGTTTCCGCCGCCGTTCCCGGTGACGCCGCCCAGGCGCGCGGGTTGGTCACGAAGACCTGGATCACCTCGGCTCCGACCTGCGCCGCGTACCTCAGGCTCGCGGTGGCCAGTCCGCCCCCGGCCGGGGCGTGCACTCCGATCGGGCGCGTAGCTGACCGCTGGCGTGGCACTCGCCCAGCGTAGTCAGCCTGGCCGCGGCGGTCGGCCTGGCCGCGTCACGGGATGCGCGCGTCGTGGTGAGTCGCGGCCTCCAGCCGTTCCTCGTCGGTCAGGTCAGCGTCCTTGACGGGCACCACGACGCTCCAGTGCCTGCCGACCGGGCAGTACTGGAATCTGCTCGTCCCGAGGCGCACGGCCTTGAACGAGACGCCTGGGACCCAGATCGTGGTGAAGATGTGGCCGCTGCGGCACCGGACGATGGTGTCGCCGCCCATTCCCGAATACCCGCCCCGCCGCATCCAGATCGTCACATACACGAGCACCACGACGACGATGGCGACTGCGACAATCACCGAGATAGCTGCTCCGGACATGCTCTTACGGTAGGCCGGGCGGAAGGCGCCGGCCAGGGCCGTTGGACCTGCTTGCGGCCGATAGGAGGCCTTCATGGATACCGTTCCCGCGACATCGGCGGCTGCGATGTCGGTGCTCGACTGGCGGCGCCAGGTCGCTTCGCTATATGAGCAGGTACGGACGGCCGACGACCCGCGCCAGGCGCACCAGATCTGGCGGGCCGGGCGGGACCGCCTGCTCGGCGGCCACCCGGCCTCGCCGGTGCCGGCCGAGCACCGGGCCGGCTTCCGCGGCGTGCCGGTGGCCGCCTACGACCCGTCGCTACGGTTCGTCGCCGAGGTCGATGCCGCGGCAGCGCCCGCAAGGGTGGAGATGGCGACCGGCACCGACGGCGTGGCGGTGTTCGACCGGGTCGGGGTGGTGCACCTGCCCGGCGTAGGCGACCTGGACGTCTGGTGGCTGGCCAGCTACGGCGGCGGCATCTTCGTGCCGGTCAGGGACACCAGGACCGACGGCGCCACCTACCCGGGCGGCCGGTACCTGATCGACACCGTCAAGGGCGCCGACCTCGGCGGCGGCGACGGCCACCTGGTCGTGGACCTCAACTTCGCCTACAACCCGTCCTGCGCGTACGACCCCGCCTGGGCCTGCCCGCTCGCGCCGCCGGGCAACACGGTCCCCGCGCCCGTGGACGCGGGGGAGCTGATGACCACCGCCCACTTGCGCTGAGCGCGCAGTCAGGTCAGCACCGTGATGTTCTTCGCGGCGCACATGTCGGTGAGTATCTTCGGCCAGACCGACACGCTGACCTCGCCCAGGTGCGCCTTGCGCAGCAGCAGCATCAGGGTGCGGGACTGGCCGATGCCGCCGCCGACCGACAGCGGCAGCTGCCCGGTCACGATGCCCTGGTGGTAGGGGAGCGCGAGCGAGTCCAGCTGGCCGGCCTGCTCGAGCTGCTCGCGCAGCGTCTGGGCGGTGACCCTGATGCCCATCGAGGTCAGCTCGTGCCGGCGCTTGGTGACGTGGTTCCAGACCAGGATGTCGCCGTTCAGCCCGTGCGTGGGCTTGCCGGTGGCCGCGCTGGTATCGGTGATCCAGTCGTCGTAGTCGGCCGCCCGCATCTCATGCGGGTACCCGTCGGCGAGCGGCCAGCCGATCCCGATGATGAAGACCGCCGGATACCGCTGCAGCACCATGGTCTCGCGCTGCTTGCGCGGCAGGTCGGGGTACATCGCCAGGAGGTCTTCGGCGTGCAGGAACGTCAGCTCCTCGGGCAGCGGCGGGAAGCGCGGGTCATCTAGCGCGGGAAACATCTCGCGCACGAACCGCTCGGCACCCGTGAGCACCTGCCAGATCGACCTGACCGTGCCGGTCAGGAACTCCAGCGTGCGCTGCTCGGCCGTCATCACCTGCTCCCAGTCCCACTGGTCCACGTAGCAGCTGTGGTCGTGGTCGAGGAAGTAGTCCTTGCGCACCGCCCGCATGTCGGTGCAGATGCCCTCGCCGGGCGCGCAGTCGAACTGGCGCAGCGCCATCCGCTTCCACTTGGTCGCCGCCTGCACCACTTGGGCGTCGACCGGGTGCAGGTCGCGGTCGTTGCTGATGTGGAACTCGATCGGCGTGCGCGACCCGTCCCGGTCGAGCATGTCGTTCACGCCGCTGTCGGAGGCCACGATCAGCGGCACCGTCACCATCTGAAGGTTGAGCGCGGCGCACAGGCCCTGCTCGATGTAGCTCTTCACCGCGAAGATCGCCCGCTGGGTCTCCCGCGGCGAGAGCAGCGACTGGTAGCCGGCCGGCAGCACCTGCTCGAGCTCGGCGTAATCCCCGATCCCCGGCCCGGCCAGATCGGCGCGCTTGTCGGCCATCGCACCCATCGCACCCTCCTCCTGACTTGCGTCCTTCGCTCATGGTCGCGGCGGACGCCGGGCGGCGCACGGGCCGAAGGTCACCAGTAAGCGGGGCGAGCGGGTCGATGTGCGCCGCGGTCAGGGGCTAGCGGGATAATGGCGCCGATGCGGGTGTCGATCGGCGACGTGCTGCTCTACTTCGACGTGGACGGCTGCGGCCTGATGGCCAGTGGGGCCAGCATGCGCGCTAGGCCGTCCCTCGTGCTGCTGCACGGCGGCCCGGGAGCCGACCATACTTTCTTCAAGCCGGAGTTCGGCGCGCTCGCCGACGTCGGCCAAGTGGTGTACCTGGACCAGCGCGGATCTGGCCGGTCAGACCGCGCCAGTGCGGCCGAGTGGACCTGGGACCGCTGGGCCGACGACGTGGCTGCCTTCTGCGCCGCGCTCGGCATCGGTCGCCCGGTCCTGGTCGGTACCTCAAGCGGCGGGCTGGTCGCAATGCAGTGCGCGGCGCGGCATCCCGCCCTGGTGGCCGGGCTGGTGCTGGACAGCAGCTTCGGCGCGCCGATGACGGAACAGGAAAGCCTGGACGTCATCGGCCGACGCGGCGGGCCTGCGGCGCGGGAGGCCGCCAGCACGTATTTCGGCGGCGACCAGGGTCCGGCCGCGGCGCAGGCATGGGAGCGGCTCGTGCTCCCGCTGTATGCGAGCGGCACGCGCAGCGACCTGGCCGAGCGCCGCGCGCGGGCCATGGTCAGCGACGACGTTCAGCAGCACTTCAGGCGGGGCGGCTGCGGCCCAGCCGAGATCGGCGAGCGCGCCGCCGCCATTACCTGCCCGGTTCTGATCCTCGCCGGAAACGATGACCCGGTGGTTCCCGTCGCCGCGTCCCGGCGGCTCGCCGCGCTGCTCACGCAGGCGCCGGTGCGGCTGGAAATCCTGGACGGCGTCGGCCACGGCGTGGTCAGGCAGGTGCCTGACCGCGGGCTCGCCCTGGTGCGCGAGTTCGTGGCGACGCTCGCACCGCCGCCGCACTGACGCCCCCGCACTGACGCCGCCGCCTGGATCGCCTGCCCCACCCCGGGGTCGCACCGGGTAGGCTGGCTGGTCCTGGCCGCCCGGATCGGCCCACCCGACGAGCGCAGGCCGCGCCGGTCCGCCTACGAGAACGGCCCACCCGACATGCCAGCGACGCGACGCGTCCGAGCGACCAGCCCGGTCCCATGACCAGGCTGGTCGTCAAGCTCGGCTCGAGCTCGATCGCCAGCGGCGAGGGGCTGGCGCTCGACGTCATCGCTGGCCTGCTCACCCAGATCGCGGCGGCGCAGCGCGGCGGGCACGAGGTGATCCTGGTCACCTCGGGCGCGGCCAGGCTCGGCCGGGGGCTGCTCGCGTTCGAAGGGCCGACGGCGCGGGCCGGCGCTGAGCTGCAGCGGCTGGCCGATGCGGTACGGCTGGCGCTGGCGCAGGCATCCGGCGGGCCGTCTGCCCCGGACCACGCCGGGCTGGTCGGCTCGCTTGAGGCGGCCCTGCCGAGGCCCGGCATCCCCGACCTGCCCGGCCCGCTCAGCCTGGCCCTAGCCGCCTCGGTGGGGCAGCCAGGGCTGATGGCGCTGTACCGCCAGCTCGCCGCGGCCGTCGGGATGGAGGTCTGCCAGGTGCTGCTGTCCCGCAGCGACCTGGACTCGGCCGAGGCGATGCGCGACGTCGGCAGCGTGCTGACCGCCGCGCTCGGCCAGGGCCTGCTGCCGGTCGTGAACGGCAACGACACCACCGACCCGAGGTCCGAGCTGGACAACGACCAGATCGCGGTCGCCGTCGCGGTCGCGGCCGAGGCGTCCAGGCTGACGCTGCTGACCAACGTGCGCGGCGTGTTCGCCGACGCGGAGATGGCGCGCCGGATCGCCAGGCTGACCCCCGAGGAGGCCAGGGCGCTGCGGATCTCGCTGCCCGGCGAGGGCCGGGGCGGGATGCGCTCCAAGCTCAACGCCGCGGCGCGGGCCGCCTACTGCGGCGTTGAGTGCGTGATCGGCTCGGCCAGGGACGCCGACGTGGTGGCCAGGAGCTTGCGCCCGCAGGCCAGGCTCGGCACGGTGGTGCGCGCCGTCGGCGAGCCGCTGCCTCCGGCCGAGCGGTGGGTGGGCGGCATCGCCTACCCGATGGGCACGATCGGGATCAACCGGGAGGCCGAGGTCAGCCTGCGCGCGGGGAGCACGCTGTTCCTGTCCGGGGTCAAGCGGATCGACGGCGACTTCGAGCCGGGCGCCGTGGTCGAGCTCGTGGACGTGCGGCACCCCGCGCGGCTGATCGGCCGGGGCTCGGTCGCGATGCCGTCGGCGGCGCTGAAGCTGCTGCGCGCGCTCTCGCCCGACGAGGTGACCGACGTGCTCTCGGTCCTGTTCAGGCTCAGGCACGCGCCCGCGCTGCGGTCCGCCGACCCCGAGCTGCAGGCGGGCCTACGCGCCGAGCTGCTCGACGCCGCCCGGTTCGACGACATCGCCGACCTCGAGCGCGGCCGGTCACAGGCGGCCAGGCAAGCACGGGCCGAGCTGCTGGCGGCGACACCCGAGCGGGTCAGGGTGCTCACCGACGCGCTGCTCGCGGCCCAGCCCAGGGCCTGCTCGGCGATGCTGGCCGACGGGTCGTTCCTGGCCGGCAAGATCGGCCCCGACTCCCCGGCCCGCCGGGCCGTGCGGGACATGCACGCGGTGCACCGCGACTCGCTGGTGGTCTACCGGGCGGCCTAGCCGCGGATCTGGCCACAGCCCCAGGTCACGTTCTTCACGCAGGTCAGCGCCTCGAGCCCCATCGGGCCCCTGGCGTGCAGCTTCTGGGTGGAGATCCCGATCTCCAGCCCGTAGCCGAACTCGCCGCCGTCGGAGAACCTGGTCGAGCAGTTCACGAACACGCTGCCCGAGTCCACGGCCCTGGCGAACCGGCGCGCCACCTCGATGTCGCGCGCGACCACGGCCTCGGAGTTCCTGGTGCCCCAGCGGGCGATGTGCGCGAGCGCCTCGTCCAGGTCGGCCACCACCCGCACCGCGAGTACCAGGTCCAGGTACTCGGTGCCCCAGTCGCTGTCGCTGGCCTGCTCGGCGTCCGGCCAGATCTCGCGCACCCGCTCGTCGCCGCGCACCACGACGCCGAGCTTATGCAGCTCGCCGAGCGCGTCGGGCAGCCAGGTCGGCGCGATGTCGGCATGCACCAGCAGCGTCTCCGCCGCGTTGCAGACGCTGGGCCGGGAGGTCTTCGCGTTCACGATGATGCTCGTGGCCATCCGCGGGTCAGCGGAGGCGTCCACGTAGACATGGCAGTTGCCGTCGCCGTCGATCACCACGGGCACGGTCGCGTGCTCCCGCACCGTGGCGAGCAGGCCCTGCCCGCCGCGCGGCACGAGCAGGTCCACGTACTCGTCGGCGGTCAGCAGCTCGACGACGGCCTCCCGAGAGTTGTCCCTGATCAGCTGGACCGCGTGCTCGGGCACGCCGTCCTGGCCGCGCAGCACGTCGCCGATCAGGTCCGCGATGGCCCCGTTGGTGCGGGCAGCCACCGACGAGCCGCGCAGCACCGCGGCGTTGCCCGACTTCAGGCAGAGCGCGGCCACGTCCACGGTCACGTTCGGCCGCGCCTCGTAGACCACGGCGACCACGCCGAGCGGCTCGCGCACCTGCTCGATCAGCAGCCCGTTGGGGCGGACCGCGCCGCGCACCACCTGGCCGACCGGGTCGGGCAGCCCGATCACGGCCCGGACCGCGTGCACCATCGCGGCGATCCGCGCGTCGGTCAGCGTCAGCCGGTCGACCAGGGTGGCCGACACCCCGGAGTCCCGCGCCTGCGCGACGTCGTCCGCGTTGGCTGCCTGCAGCCGGTCCCCGCCGCGGGTGATCGCGTCGGCAAGCCGCGCCAGCGCCTCGTCCTTGACGCTCGTGGTGAGCTCGCGGGTCACCGCGGCGGCCGCTCGCGCCTGCTGGCAGACCTGCATTACTGACGGTGCCACCCGATCATCCTTCCCGGCATCCGCGCCGACGGACCATAGTGCTTGCTCACGCAGAATGTATCTATGACCAAGCCCGTGCCCTATGCCAGGACCATCGTCACCGAGGACGGCGTCCCGATCGACGCCGCCCACCTTCCCGGCGACAAGGACCTTGGCATCGTGCTGGCGCACGGGTTCACCCAGAACTGGCAGCGCCCCGGGGTCTGGAAGGTCGCCACCAAGCTGAACAAATTCGGCGGGGTGGTCACGTTCGACTTCCGCGGTCACGGCAGGTCGGGCGGCGTGTCCACGGTGGGGGACAAGGAGATCAGGGACGTCGATGTCGCGGTGGGCTATGCCAGGGAGCTTGGCTACCGCCGGATCGCCACGATCGGGTTCTCCATGGGCGGCTCGATCGTGCTGCGGCACGGCGGGCTGATCGGCGGGGTGGACGCGGTCGTCTCGGTCAGCAGCCCCGGCCAGTGGTACTACCGCGGCACCAGGCCGATGCGGCTGGTGCACCTGGCGATCGAGAACCGCACCGGCCGGCTGATCACCAAGGCGTTCTTGAAGACCAGGATCACCAACGGCAAGTGGGACCCGGTGCCGCTGCCGCCCGCCGACGCGGCCGCGCTGATCTCGCCGACCCCGCTGCTGATCGTGCACGGCGACAAGGACGAGTTCTTCCCCGTCGACCACGCGCAGCGGCTGTACGACGCGGCCAACGAGCCGAAGGAGCTCTGGCTCATCCCCGGCTTCACGCACGCCGAGTCCGGTGCGGGCCCGCAGCTGCTGAATCGGATCGGGCGGTGGATCCGCGCGGCGGTCGGCCTCGGCGCCGATGCCGCGGTGGGCGAGGCATCCGGGCCCGTGTCCGCCAGCCCGAACCAGGCCGGGTAGCTGCCGGAAAACCGGCGCTCTGGCCGGAATGGCCCCCCAGAGATACCTTGTGCGCACACGCGAGTGCGCACCCCGAGGAGGCGACCGTGCGGGTCATCGTCATCCGCCATCACGAGCAGGACTCGCCCGGCTTCATCGCCGACGCCTTCGTCGCGCGGGGCGCCGAGGTGACCGTCCACCTGTTCCCCGATGAAGGGCCGCTGCCGGCCTTCGACGGCGCCGACCACGTGGTCGTGCTCGGCGCGAACCCCTCGGTCTACGACGATGGCCCGCACAGCTGGTGGATCGCACAGGAGCTCGCCTGGCTGCGCCAGGCCGACGAGGCTGGGGTGCCGGTGCTCGGCATCTGCTTCGGCGCGCAGGCGCTGTGCACGATGCTGGGCGGCCAGGTGGTCGCGGCCGACCGCAAGGAGGTCGGCTGGACCGTGGTCGAGTCGGCCGATCCCGGCGTGATCCCCGAGGGACCCTGGCTGGTCTTCCACGGCGACCGGTGCGAGCCGCCCGGGCACGCGACGGTGCTGGCAAGCAACGAGATCGGAGTGCAGGCCTTCGCCGCCGGACGGCACCTGGGCGTGCAGTTCCATCCCGAGGTGGACGCCGAGCAGCTCAGCGGCTGGCTGGCGGCCGGCGGCCGGGACGCGGCGGCGCGGGCGGGCACCGACCCTGACCACTTCCTGGCCAGGACGGCGGCCGAGGAGGCCGCGTCCCGGAGCAGGGCCGAGCACCTGGTCGCCACCGCGCTCCGGCTGGCTCAGTCCCCAGCCATTCAGTCCCCGACCATTGGGGCCCCGACCACTGGGGCCCTGGCCGTCGGCGGCCCGAGGAACACGCTCGCTTCGTAGACTCCGAGGCTCACCCGCGCGGTGACCCGGCCATAGCGGCGCAACACGCGCAGGATCCAGCCCTGCTCGGCAAGCAGCGTCGCATTCAGGGTCGCCAGCCCAGCCGAGCGGGCATGGCCGACCAGCGCGGCGAGCAGGCCGGTCCCGATGCCCTGCCGCTGACTGGCGTCCTCGACGAGCACGGCGATGTCCGCGGCGCTGGGTGCCACGGTTATGCAGCTGGCCAGCGCCACGACGGTGCCGGCGACCTCCGCCACCAGCGCGACGTGCTCGGCCGTCCCGGCCAGCGCGCCGGTGAAGTAGGGCTCAGGGTAGCTGCGCAGGAAGCCGTGGAACCGCTGCAGCCTGGATTGCGTGCTGCACCTGGCCAGCATGTCGAGCAGCGGCTGCCGGTCGGCTGGCCTGGCCGGCCTGATCGCCGCGGCGCCGTCGGCCGCACTTGCGGCGGGCGGGACGGCGATGCTGGGGACGCGGGTGCTCATGGCCGTGGCGCGCCAATCGGGTTCGGCACCGGGATCAGGCCGCCGTCGATGAGCTGCCTGCTGACCGGTGCGGCCAGGGCGATGGCCCGGCGGACGCCGGTCTCGCCGAGCCGCTCGACCGGCGCGGCGGCCAGCCGGTCGGTGAGGTGCTCGATGTCCCGCCGGAGCGCGCCGCCGGTCTTGGTCAGCCGGCCGTCGCGGTCGAGCAGCCCGCGTACCGTCAGCCGCCGCGCCGCCTGCTCCCAGTCGTCATCGCTCCAGCCGCGGCTGGGCTGGATGATCTCGCGACTGATCGTCCCGGTGGCAACGAACGTGAGCGTCGCGTCGAGCCCGCGCAGCCCGGCGCCGACCCCGGCGAGTACGTGGCCGTCGCCTCGGTGCTCGCGCAGGATCGTGGTGCCGAGCCAGGCCGCCGCGACCGGGTCGGCGGGCCTTGGCACCTGCGACCACGCGGCGGCCAGCGGCCTGCCGTCGTAGCCGCAGTCGGTCATCGCCTGCCACAGCAGGTCAGCAAGCCCGGGCAGGGCGCCGATCGCCGTGTCGTCCAGGTGCGCGCGCAGCGCCTTGGCTGCGCCGTGGGTCCTCGCGCCCAGGACGGCACGGGGGTCAGCGAGCCGCCATGCGTCAGGGATCGCGCGGGCAACCATCGCGGGCGCGAAGCCGTAGGCCATGGCGGCGACCGCCTCGGGCGGCACCGGGCCGAGCGGAGCGACCCGGCCAGCGAAGTAGCCCATCCAGAAGCCCTTGAGGCCGGCCTGGCGAGCCGCCTCGGCGGGCTCTGCGGCGAAGTAGACCACGGCGTGGATCGGCTCGACCGCCTCCCACAGGCGGCGGGCGAGCGTGGGCGTTGGCTCCATGGCTCCACCCTGCCCGCCGGCCGCGGCCCGCGGACAGGGCCACCTGGTGGCAATGGACCAGGTGAAGTTGGCCGACGGCCGGCGGCCTCGGCCACCGCGGCTGTCGCCGTAGCTGACTAGGGCTGGCCAGGGTTCAGCTGGGCTGCAGGCCGTGCTTGTTCGCCGCTCAGGCTGGCTTCTAGAATCGCGTTCTAGTCGCTGGTGGGGCGGCTCACGGGTCGGCGCCGTACCAGAACGGGCCCCGGGAGGACCTTGTGGCGTGGGATTTCTCGACCGAGCCCGAGTTCCAGGCGCAGCTTGACTGGGTGGATGAGTTCTGCCGCACCGAGGTCGAGCCGCTCGACCTGGTGTTCCCCGGCGCGGCGTACTCGCGCAACCCGAAGGCCAAGGCGCTGGCCGACCCACTCAAGCAGCAGGTGAAGGACCGCGGCCTGTGGGCGCTGTTCCTCGACCGCGACCTGGGAGGCCCAGGGTTCGGCCAGCTCAAGCTGGCCCTGCTGAACGAGATTCTGGGGCGCTACCGGTCGGCGCCCGTGGTCTTCGGCACGGCCGCCCCCGACACGGGGAACATGGAGATGCTCGCGGCCTACGGCACCGACCAGCAGAAGCGCCGCTGGCTGTATCCGCTGATGAACCAGGAGATCTTTTCCGCCTACTCGATGACCGAGCCACAGGGCGGCTCTGACCCGAGCCTGTTCAGTACCCGGGCCACCAGGGACGGGGACGAGTGGGTGATCAACGGCGAGAAGTGGTTCACCAGCGCGGGCGCCCACGCCGACATCATCTTCGTGATGTGCGTGAACGGCATGTTCGTGGTGCCGAGGCAGACCGCGGGGGTGGAGATCGCCGAGTTCCCCGCGCTGCACAACCACATCCGCTACACCAACGTGCGGGTGCCCGCAGACCACCTGCTCGGCCCGGAGGACGGAGCCAAGGTGCTCGCGCAGCGCCGCCTCGGCGGCGGCCGGATCCATCACGCGATGCGGACGGTGGCGCAGGTCAAGCTGGCCTTCGACATCATGTGCGAGCGGGTGCTCAGCCGGGAGTCGCACGGCAAGGTGATCGCCGAGCACCAGATGGTGCAGGAGGCGATTGCCGACTCCTACGCCGAGATCAACATGCTGCGGCTGCTCGTGCTGTGGACCGCGTGGACGATCGACAACTCGAGTACCCGCGAGTCCCGCACCCAGATCGCGGCCTGCAAGTACACCTGCGCCAAGGTGCTGCGCGAGGTGAGCTACCGCGCGCTGCACATCATGGGCTCGCTCGGCACCACCGACCTGACCCCATTGCAGGCCATGTGGGCGGCCGCGCCCACCATGGCCATCGCCGACGGGGTTGACGAGGTGCACAAGGTCACCGTGGCCCGGAATGTGCTCAAGGGATACCAGCCGCACCCTGGCCTGTGGCCGACCGAGTACCTGCCTGCCAAGCGCGAGGAGGCAAGGAAGAAGTACGCGGACCTGATCGCCGCCGATCCCGACCTGGCCGCATGGGCCGACGCGGCCGCCCGCGGTCGGCTGGGCAGGCGCTGACATGGACATCGCCGGCCGGATGGCGGTCGTCACGGGGGGCGCGAGCGGGATCGGCCGCGCCCTCTGCCTGGCCTTGGCCACCCGCGGCGCGGCGGGTGTCGTCGTCGCAGATCTTGACGAGCAGGGCGCGCGCGAGGTGGCGAAAGCCGCTGCGGCGCTCGGTACCCGCGCCACGGCGGTGGCAGCGGACATGGCCAGCGAGGCCGACGTCCAGGCCCTGGTCAGCCGGGCGGAGGCCGAGTTCGGGCGGATCGACCTGTTCTGCTCCAACGCCGGGATCATCGTCGGCGGCGGCATCGAGGTGCCTGACGACGCCTGGGCCAGGATCTGGGCGATCAACGTGCAGAGCCATGTGTACGTCGCGCGAGCCGTTCTGCCCGGAATGCTGGCCAGAGGGGACGGCCACCTGATCATCACGGCCTCAGCCGCCGGACTGCTTACCCAGCTCGGTTCGGCGCCGTACGCGGTCACCAAGCACGCGGCGGTCGCGCTGGCCGAGTGGCTGTCGATCACCTACGGAGCCGCCGGAATCGGCGTGTCCTGCCTGTGCCCGCAGGCGGTGACCACCAACCTGGGCGTCACCAGCCAGCGGGCCATGTCCGGCGCGCCGGTGCCAGCGCCGACGCCCGTCGCCGACGGGGCGCCGGCCGCCGGTCTCGGCCCGGGGCCGGCCGGGGAGAGCGGTGCCACCGTGTCGCGGCAGGCCGCGGTGGACGGCGTTCTCACCGCCGAGCAGGTGGCGGACTGCGTGCTCGACGCGCTGGCCGCCGGGCGGTTCCTCATCCTCCCGCACCCCGAGGTGGCCATCTACGAGCGCCGCCGCGCCGACGATCGGGAACGGTGGCTCAGCGGCATGCGCCGCATGCAGGCCAGGATCACCGGGAACGGCTGACCCATGACCCAGGGCATCAACGTCCCGGCCGTGACGGCGTGGCTCGGCGAGCACATCGACGGCATCACCCCGCCGGTCAGCTTCGAGCCGATCCCCGGCGGCCGATCGAACCTGACCTACATCGTCACCGACGCCACCGGCCGCCGGGTCGTGCTGCGGCGGCCTCCGATCAGCCACGTGCTGTCCACCGCGCACGACATGGGACGCGAGCACCGGGTCATCTCCGCGCTGCGCGGCACCGGCGTCCCGGTGCCCGACACGCTCGGGTTCTGCGCCGACGAGACCGTGAACGACCGCCCGTTCTACGTGATGGACTTCGTCGACGGGTACGTGTTCCGGTCGGTCGGGCAGACCGCGGCGGTGCTCGACGAGACCACGAGAATGGTCGCCGGAGACGACCTGATCGACGTCCTGGTCGAGATCCACGCCGTGGACGTGGACGCCGTCGGGCTCGGCAACCTGGCCCGCCGCGACGGCTACATCGAGCGGCAGCTTCGCCGCTGGCACGGCCAGTTCGAGCAGTCGCAGCAGCAGGCCAGGGAGGTCGGCGTCTACCGGCCGGTCCCGCTGGTGACGCAGGCGCACCGGCTGCTCGCCGACCGGGTGCCCGAGCAGCGCGGCGTGGCCATCGTGCACGGCGACTACCGGATCGACAACGTGATCATGTCCGGCCAGGGCCGGGTACGCGCCGTGCTCGACTGGGAACTGTGCACGCTCGGCGACCCGCTGGCCGACGTCGGGATCCTGCTCGCCTACTGGGCCGAGCGGCGGGCGGAGCCGGCGCCAACCGGGCAGGACTCGGCGGCGCTTGCCGGGCAGGGCTCGCAGGCGCCGGCCGGGATGCGGGCGCCGGCCAGGATGCCGGCGCCGGCCAGGATGCCGGCGCTCGCCACCACGTCTCCCGAGGTGACCGCGCTGCCCGGGTTCCCGACCAGGGCCGAGCTCGCGGCCAGGTACGCCGCCAGGTCCGGCCGCGACCTCTCGGACATCGGCTTCTACCTGGCGTTCGCCTACTGGAAGCTGGCCTGCATCCTGGAGGGCGTGTTCGTCAGGTACGCGGCCCGCGCGATGGGCGGCGGTCACGACGACGCCGAGGTTCTCGGCCAGGGCGTGCAGGACCGCGCCCGACGTGCCATCGAGGCGCTGGAAGCCTGACGCTCCTGGCGCGGTCCTGGGCGAGCAAGTTCAACGGCCTGGGCAGTTCGGGCGCTGCGGCCGACGCCTGCCGCGGCCGGCACCCGCCGCGGTCGACGCCGCGCGGAGGTCAGAGGCCCGGTGGCAGGGGCGCCTCGGTCGCAAGAGGCGCGCGGTCGTAACAAGGGCGAAACATGGTGGTAACCGGCGCGCGTCTTGGCCGTGCATCCGGCCGCTAAGCGCGGTGACCTGCGGCTGACCTGTTCCAGGGAAGTTACTGCCGGGAAACGTCCGCGAAACGTGCTGCTGGGAGAAAGGAACCCGTACTGACCAACCATGAAGTGGTGGCGAGACGGCGCTGGTCAGCGTTGCCTGGCCCTCCGCACACCCTTCGCTTCAGCCCCTGGAGGCGAAGAGTGGTTCCCTACTCCACCTGGCTCCATCCGGGTGACAACGCGTGGCAGCTCACCGCGGCCACGCTCGTCGGCCTGATGAGCATCCCCGCACTCGCGGTCCTCTACGGGGG
>DATIZP010000015.1:0-11611 GCA_035517035.1 Streptosporangiaceae bacterium
TGACCCGCCGCCCGACCTCGCGGTCAGCGTGCGGTATGTCGTGGATGTCGAGTGGCTCGTGCTGCGGACCGCGGGCGCTGTCGTTGCCTGCACCGTGCTGGACGCCGCGGGCATCGGGCAGGTGGCGTTCGCGCTCATGACTGAGGTCGCCGCCGCCGTGCCCCAGACGGCCGATGCCGACATGGCGAGCAAGTCACCCCGGCTCACGTAGGCGCAGAACGCGAACTAACCGCCGCACGCCCCGGACCGTCCTGAGGCGCTCTGCTTGCTCGCCACTCGACCCGGCCAGCCCGCCGCGCGGCCCGGCCAGGCCGCCGGACGGGCTCTGCCTAGCGATCGGCCTGACCGCTCTGCCACTATGGAGTTTGATCTGATCTGACCGGAAGGCCGCCTGTTGTGACCTCGCCCGCATCCTCCCCGTCCGCGCCGGCCGCCGGCGACATTGACCTTTCAACGAACGAGTTCTGGGCGGCCTCCCTGGCCGACCGGCACGCGGCGTTCGCCGAGTTGCGCAAGCGCGACGCGCCGCCGTACTTCGCCGACCCGGAGACGCCGTTCACTACGCAAGGTGACGGGTATTACGCGTTTGTCAAGCACGCGGACGTGGTTGAGGCCAGCCGTCACGCCGACATCTTCTCCTCGGCCAGGGGCGCGACGAGCCTGGTCGACCTGCCGCCCGAGTTCAACGAGTACTTCGGCTCGATGATCAACATGGACGACCCGCGGCACGCCAGGCTGCGCCGGATCGTGTCCCGGGCGTTCACCCCGAAGATGATCAAGAAGTTCGAGGACGACGCCCAGCGGGCGGCCGAGGTCATCGTGGACGATCTCCTGGAAGCAGGGCCCGGCGACTTCGTCAGCCAGGTCTCCGCCAGGCTCCCGCTGAAGATCATCTGCGACATGATGGGAATCGGCGACGACCACTACGAGATGGTGCTGCGGAACACCAACGTGATCCTGGCCGGCGGCGACCCCGAGTTCCTCAGCGACAACATGGACGAGGCCATCGGCCAGATCCTGACGGCTGGCGCCGACCTGGCCGGCCTGGTCACCGGCATGGCGGCCGAGCGCGCGGGCCGACCGGGCGACGACCTGATCTCGGCCCTGGCCACCGCCAACGTCGACGGCGAGCAGCTCACACCGGCCGAGCTCGCCTCGTTCTTCATCCTGCTCGTGGTGGCGGGCAACGAGACCACCAGGACCGCGATCTCGCACTCGCTTGTGCTGCTGACCGAGCATCCTGACCAGAGGGAACTGCTGCTCGCCGACTTCGAGCACCGGATACCCCACGCCGTCGAGGAGATCGTCAGGTACGTCTCTCCCGTGATCTGGATGCGCCGCACGGTGACCCGCGACGCGGCGATCAACGGACACCAGTTCGCCGAGGGCGACAAGATGGCGCTGATCTACTGGTCGGCCAACAGGGACGAGGCGGTGTTCGACGACCCGCAGCGGTTCGATATCACCCGCTCGCCCAACCCGCACGTGGGCTTCGGCGGCGCCGGGCCGCACTTCTGCCTCGGCGCGCACCTGGCCCGCCGCGAGATCACCGTGATGCTGCGCGAACTGCTGCACCGGGTGCCCAATGTCCGCGCCGCCGGCGAGCCCGACCGGCTGCTGTCCAACTTCATCAACGGCATCAAGCACCTGTCCGTCGACTTCGGCTGACGCTCGCGAGCCAATCGCGGCCGGCGGACCCGGCGGGAGCTAACGTGCCGGTGGACGCATTGCGTTACCTCGCCATTCTTTTTCGTAACTAGCTGTAGTCATGCCTGGCAGCGTGTATAACTAGAACCCCAGGCGACGCACAACCCGGCTCCTGCCGGACCCCGGGAGCGCGTCGCCCGGTTAGGGGGAAGCCGCACGTCGCGGAGGGGGACCGTCGTCCGGGGGCGCGGTGCCGTTCCGGCTCGTCAGCCGGAGCCTGGCACGCGTTGTTGACGAGGGTCGCGGCGGGTGGCCTGGTCATTGTCCTGCGGACGGTGCCGCACGGGGGCGCGGCGCCGTTCGCAGGACAAGATCCCCGCCGCGAGCCTCAGGCCTCCGTCAGCACCACCGGGCCGTCCTCGGTGACCGCGATCGTATGCTCCGCGTGCGCGGCCCGGCTCCCGTCGGCCGAGCGGATCGTCCAGCCGTCGCGATCGATCCGGTAGGCGTCGCGGCCGCCCGCCAGGAACCACGGCTCGATCGCGATCACCAGCCCCGGCCGCACGGGCAGCCCGCGCCCCGCGGGACCCTCGTTCGGCACGGACGGCGACTCGTGCATCGAGCGGCCGACGCCGTGGCCGCCGAAGTCGGTGTTGATCCCGTAGCCTGCGCCCCGGCCGACCGCGCCTATCGCCGTCGAGATGTCGCCGATCCGCGCGCCTGGTCTCGCGGCCGCGATCCCGGCCCGCAGTGCCTCGCCGACGGCACCGATCAGGCGCGCATCGGCAGGCCGGGCCTCGCCGATGGTGAACGAGGTCGCCGCGTCGGCCACCCAGCCGTCGAGCACCGCGCCGAAGTCAATGCTGACCAGGTCGCCGCTGGCGAGTCTGGCCCGGCCGGGGATTCCGTGCAGCGCGGCGTCATTGACCGACACGCACAGCACGGCGGGAAACGGCACCGGTGCGAATCCCGGCTGGTAGCCAAGGAACGGCGAGGTGGCGCCCGCCGACGCGAGCACCTCCCTGGCCACCTCGTCGAGCGAGGACAGCCGGACTCCGGCCGCCGCGCTCGTCCGCACGGCGGCGAGCGCCTCGGCGACCACCTTCCCTGCCGCCCTGATCGCGTCGATCTCCCCGGCGGTCTTGATCTCGACCATGCCGCATCAGCCTCCCACCGCACCCGTGGGCGCCGGAGCGCCCGAAGCGGCCGGAGCGCCCGAAACCCCCGAAGCGCCCGGCCGGGTCATGGCAGCGCGCTGATCTGGCGCGCCAGGGCGAAGTCGGCCTCCGTCAGCCCGCCCGCCGAATGGGTGGACAGGACGAGCGTCACCTTGTTCCACGAGATGGCGATGTCGGGATGGTGGTTGGCGGCCTGGGCCAGGTGCGCCACGGCTCCGGCATACAGCATCGCGTCGGCGAAGCCGCCGAGCACCGAGGTCCTGGTGATCTGGTTCCCGGCCAGCTCCCAGCCGACGGCGCGGCCGAGCTCGGCCGCAATCTCGTCCTCGTTGAGCAGCCTCATGAGACCCATCGTGGCAGCACTGCGCCGGAAAGCGCAGGATCACCGCGCAGGCCGCTCGCGCACCGGCGCACCGCGGGCCTGACGGCCGCCCTAGGCAGCGATAGGCTGGGCCACCGCGGCACCACGCCGCCCGCAGCCGCACCGCTGCCGCCGCTCCGCTGTCGCTGACGTCCCTGCCACCTTCAGGAGTCGCAGATGCCAGACCCGCAGCCCTCGGCGCCCCGACGCACTCCGCTGGCCGCCGTGCACGAGGGCCTCGGCGCGGCGATGACCGACTTCGCCGGCTGGCTGATGCCGCTGCGCTACCGCAGCGAAACGGCCGAGCACAACGCCGTCAGGCACGCGGCCGGGCTGTTCGACCTCTCGCACATGGGCGAGCTGTTCGTGACCGGTGACGGGGCGGCGGAGGCGCTGGACTATGCGCTGGTCGGAGCGCCATCGGCGATCGCGCCTGGCCGGGCCAGGTACACGATGATCTGTGCGCCCGACGGCGGGGTCATCGACGACCTGATCGTCTACCGGCTGGCCGGCGCGGAGTACCTGATCGTGGCCAACGCGTCGAACGCGAGCACCGTGGCGGCCGAGCTGACCGAGCGGCTGGCCGGCCGGGACGCCGTCCTGGCCGACCGAACCCTGGAGTACGCGCTGATCGCGGTGCAGGGGCCGCGGGCGGCCGGGATACTCGCGCCGCTGACCGATACCGACCTCGGCCAGGTCCGCTACTACGCTAGCTACCCGTCGACCGTGGCCGGTCGCCAGGCGCTGCTGGCGCGTACCGGCTACACCGGCGAGGACGGATTCGAGCTCTTCGTCGCGCCGCAGGACGCGGTCCCGCTCTGGAATGCGCTGACCGAGGCCGGGCAGGCCGACGGGCTGGTCCCGGCCGGGCTCGCGGCCAGGGACTCGCTCAGGCTCGAGGCAGGTATGCCGCTGTACGGCAACGAGCTGAGCCGCGACGTCACGCCGTACGACGCCGGGCTCGGCCGGGTGGTGAAGCTGGACAAGCCCGGCGACTTTGTCGGCCGCGCTGCGCTTGAGCGGCGCGCGGCCGCGCCTGCGGCCAGGACGCTCGTTGGCCTGGCCGGCAAGACCAGGCGAGTACCGCGGCACGGGTACCAGGTGCTGTGGGACGGCGCGCCGTGCGGCACGGTGACCAGCGGCGCCCCGTCCCCCACGCTGGGCAGGCCGATCGCGATGGCCTACGTCAGGCCGGAGGTGGCTGACGCGGGCGGCGCTGACCGGCTGGCGGTGGACATCAGGGGCAGCGCCGAGCCCGCCGAGCTTGTCCCGCTGCCGTTCTATCACCGGAGCTGACAGCGGCACGGTCAGGGTGCCCGCCCGGCCATCCCGGCAGCGAGACAACGACAACAGCATTGGGATTAACGAAAAGCCGCGCGTAACTGCCGGCCCGAGAAGGGTGACACTGGTGAGCGTTCCCGAAGAGTTGTACTACACCGCCGAGCACGAATGGATCTCGATCAGCGAAGCGACGGCCAGGGTCGGGATCACCGACTACGCCCAGCGCGCCCTCGGCGACGTGGTGTACGTCAGCGCGCCGACGCCAGGAACGCGGGTGTCCGCCGGTGACCCGTGCGGCGAGGTGGAGTCGACCAAGTCGGTCAGCGACATCTACTGCCCGGCCGACGGGGAGGTGACCGAGGTCAACCCGGAGATCGACGAGGACCCAGGCCTGGTCAACTCCGACCCGTATGGCGCGGGCTGGCTGTTCAAGCTGCAGCTCGACTCCCCCGACCAGGTGCCGCCCGGCCTGCTGTCGGCCGCTGAGTACACGGCGCTCACGCAGGAAGAGGAGCAGTGACGCAGGCCGCCGAGGCCGACGATCTGCGCAGGCTCAACGCGGCTACCGCTCATCTGGAGCCGCCATTCGCGGTCGTCGACCTGGCGGCCTTGCGTTCCAACGCCGCTGACATGACCGGGCGGGCCGACGGCACGCCGATCAGGCTCGCCAGCAAGTCGGTCCGGTGCCGACGGCTGATCGGCGATGTGCTCGCGCTTGACGGGTTCCGCGGCATCCTGGCGTTCACACTCCCCGAGGCGCTGTGGCTGGCCGAGTGCGGTGCCAGCGACGACATCGTGGTCGGCTACCCGACCGCCAACCAGGCCGCGCTGGCCAGGCTGGCCGGCCATCCGACCGCGGCCCTGGCGGTCACGGTGATGGTGGACAGCATCGACCACCTGGACCTGATCGCGCGGACTGCGGCCTCGGTGACCGAGCCGCAGCCGATCAGGGTGGCGATCGATATCGACGCCGGCTACCGTGCGCTGGCCGGCGCGGTCCGGGCAGGCGCCCGCCGCTCCCCCATCCGCACGCCCGCGCAGGCGGCGGCGCTGGCCAGGGCTATCGCGGGCAGGCCCGGGCTGAAGCTGGCCGGGCTGATGGCCTACGAGGCCCAGATCGCGGGGGTGGGTGACAACCCGCCTGGCCGACCGGCCTACGCCAGGGCGGTCCGGGCGATGCAGCGCAGGTCGGCAGCCGAGCTGGCGGACCGGCGGGCCGCGATCGTCGCGGCGGTGAGCGCGGTGGCGCCGCTCGAGTTCGTCAACGGCGGCGGCACCGGGTCCATCCAGGCGACCGCCGCCGAGCCCGCCGTCACCGAGATCGGCGCTGGTTCCGGGCTGTACCAGCCGGTCTTGTTCGATGCCTACCGGTCTTTCTCCGGGCGCCCGGCCGCCCTGTTCGCGCTGCCCGTGGTGCGCAGGCCGGGCCCCGCGGTGGCCACCGTGCTCGGCGGCGGCTACCTGGCCTCGGGGCCTGGCGACGCCGGCCGGCTGCCGCGCCCGTACCTGCCGGCCGGCCTCCGCCTGGACGGCATCGAGGGCGCAGGCGAGGTGCAGACGCCCCTGCTCGGTGCTGCCGCCGACGGCCTGCGGCTGGGCGACCGGGTCTGGTTCAGGCACGCTAAGGCCGGCGAGCTGTGCGAGCGGTTCAACGAGCTGCACCTGATCGAGGGCTGCGCGGTCACCGCGACCGCGCCGACCTACCGCGGCGAGGGCAAGGCGTTTCTCTGAGCGGCACGGGCGGGCGCCAGCTGCCGGTCCCGGCTAGTCCCGGCTAGTCCTGCGGCATCTCCTGGAACGGCCGGACCTCGACCGCCTCGCCGCAGGCCCTGGTCGCCTTCGCGGCCCAGGCCAGGGCGCCGTCCAGGTCATCGGCCTCGATCACCCAGAATCCGCCGAGCTGCTCCTTCGTCTCGGCGAACGGGCCGTCCGTGGTGATCACGTCGCCGTCGCTGACCCGCACCACCGTGGCCGTGTCCGGCGGATACAGGCCGCCGGCGAACACCCAGGAGCCCGCCGCCTTGAGCTCGGCGTTGAGTGCGTCCACGTCCTGGTATGCCTGCTGAGTCTGCTCGGGCGGGCGCTGCGACTGGCCGTCGACCATGTGGACTGAGAGCAGGTACTGCTTCATGGTGACCGTTCCCTTCGTGTTGCGACCGGACTTGAGCCGGTCTCTCACCATGGCTACGAACGCCGACTGGCTGGATCGACACGGGCCCGAGGGAGATTTCTCTCCGGGCCCGCAGCCACGGGCACCCCGCCCATACTCCCGCTCCGATGGTGACAACTGACCGCGGGCACGACAGGCTATGTCTCATCACGCTGCCCTGACTGGTAAGGAACGAGCTGTATGCCTGATCTGCTGACCCTCTACGCATCCACCCAGCCGGACAAGCTCGCCGTCATCGACGACCAGGGCAGCGCTGGCGTGGTCACCTGGACCTACGCCGAACTCGAGGCGCAAGCGAACCGGCTCGCCAACGCGCTCGCCGGGCTTGGGGCCAGCCGGGGCCAGAAGGTCATCTGGTGCGGGCCGAACTCGCCGCAGGTGGTCGCGATGATGAACGCGACCAGGAAGATCGGCGCGGTGGCCGTGCCGCTGAACTACCGGCTGACGCCCGAGGAGGCCAGGTACATCATCGTGCACTCCGACGCATGCATCGCCTACGTGGACGTGGAGTACGCGCACCTGTTCTCTGGCCTCGCCGACGAGCCGGCCGGCAGCCTGCGGCACGTGCTCGCCTACGGCGGCCCGGCGCCGGTCGGCATGGCGGGCGATGACCTGGTCGCCGGCGCGCCGGCCGAGCCCCCGGCGTCGGCCGACAGCGACAGCCCGGGTGCCACGATGATCTACACGTCGGGGACCACGGGCAAGCCCAAGGGCGCCTACCGGAACATGACCGACCAGTCCACGGCGATCGCGCTGATCGGCTTCATCGGCTACACCCCCGACGACGTCTACCTCACCTCGGGGCCGCTGTACCACAGCGGTCCGAGCGCGTTCATGGGCGCCGGGCTGGCCCTGGGCCAGACGGTCGTGCTGCAGCGCAAGTTCGACCCCGAGGACTGGCTGCGCCTGGTGGACACCTACAAGGTGAGCTCGACGTTCTCCGCGCCGCCGCTGATCCGCTTGGTGTGCGCGCTGCCCGAGGAGGTCAAGGAACGCTACGACCGGTCGACGATGCGGATCATGCTGGCCAATGCGGCACCGTGGAGCTACGCGCTCAAGCAGAGCTACGTGGCGAACTTCCCGCCCGAGTCGCTCTGGGAGATCTACGGGTCGACCGAGCTCGGCGTGAACTGCATCCTGGAGCCCAAGGACCAGATGCGCAAGCCGGGCTCGTGCGGCAAGTCGGCGCCGGGCGTCGAGATCAGGCTGCTGGACCCGGACGGCAACGAGGTGACCGGAACCGGCCCCGATCACTCCGGCGAGCTCTTCGTCCGCTCGACCGGAGTGTTCAGCGAGTACTACAAGCAGCCGGATAGCTACGAGGCCGCGCGGCACGGAGACTTCCACACCGTCGGCGACATCGCGTACCGGGACGACGAGGGCTATTACTACATCTGCGACCGCAAGAACGACATGATCATCTCCGGAGGAATGAACATCTACCCGGCCGAGATCGAGGCGGCGCTCGAGCAGCACCCCGATGTCTTCGACGTCGCGGTCTTCGGCATCCCGTCACAGGAGTGGGGCGAGCAGGTGCACGCGACGATCGTGCCTGCTCCCAGCGCCACGCTGACCGAGGCCGAGGTGATCTCGTTCGCCCGCGAGCACCTGGCGGGCTACAAGTCACCCCGGTCGGTGTCGTTCGCGGACGAACTGCCGAGGACGGGCTCGGGCAAGTTGCTGAAGCGCCAGCTCAGAGCGCCTTACTGGGCCGGGCACACCACCCAGGTCAGCTAGCGCCCGCTCACGAGCCCCCGGACTCGGCCGGCTCCGTAGGCTCCCCCGGCTCCGCAGGCTCCCGCAGCTCCCCCGGCTCCCCAGGCTCCCCCGGCGCCGCAGGCTCCCGCAGCTCTGCAGGCTCCCCCGGCGCCGCAGGCTCCCGTAGCTCCGCAGGCTCCCGTAGCTCCGCAGGCTCCTGTAGCTCCGCAGGCTCCCCCGGCTCGGCGCGCCCGGGCCCGGATGGATCAATGCTCGCCGCCTCAACGCCTGCCGCAAGGCCCGCCGCGGTGCCCGCCGCGTCGGTGCCGGCAGGTTCGCCAGCGGCTGCGCTAACCGAACTAGTCAAGCGCTCGACCTGCGCGGCGAGCTGGCGCACGCTCTCCGCCAGCGCGGTCAGGCTGGGATGCTGCGCCGACCAATCCGCGCGCGCAGACTCCCGCTGCTCGATCAGCGCACGCTCCCTTTCACGCAGCGCCGCCGCCCGCTCCTGGTCCGCCGCAGACTCGGCGGCCTGCCTGGCGATGCGGACCTGCCGGATCTCCCCCTCGCTGGCTCGCTCATCGGGCCCGGCGCCGACCCGCTGTTCGAGCGCTGACAGGCGCGCCTGGATCGCCATGAGCTGCGCGCTGATACCAGAGAGCAGTGACCGCTCCCTGCGGGCTGCAACCGCCGTGAGCGGCACCGACGGCACCTCCGAGGCGGCGCGCTCCGAGTATTCCGCGCTCTGCCCGCCGCGCAGCAGCCGAATGACGCTGCGGCGGACGTCGTTCAGGTCGACGCCGAGTCGCACGAGAACCTGGACCGCCACCCCATCGCCCTCGCGCAGCAGCCCGAGCAGGATGTGCTCAGTCCCGATGTAGTTGTGGCCGAGATGCAGGGCCTCACGCAGCGATAGCTCAAGCACCTTCTTAGCCTGAGGGGTGAACGGGATGTGGCCAGCCGGCGCCTTCTTCCCCTCGCCAACGGTCTCCCTGACCTCGGCGCGCGCGGCGTGCAGGCTGACCCCGAGGGATTCGAGCGCCTGAGCAGCCAGGCCCTGCCCCTCGTTGATCAGGCCAAGCAGGATGTGCTCGGTGCCGATGTAATGGTGCCGCAGCAGCCTGGCCTCCTCATGCGCCAAGACGACGACACGCCTGGCACGATCGGTAAAGCGCTCGAACATGGCCGGACCCTCCTATGCACCCATTGATGAGAATAAGTGCATCTGTCCACCACGGCCCACGCCCGCTCGCGCCGCCCCCCAAACCCAACTCACCGACCCCGCCACCCCACCACCAATTGCGCGGTGCCCACCGCCACTGTTCATCCGTCAGCGCCACTTTTCATCCGCCAGTGCCACTTTGCATCCGCTAGCGTCATGATCACGAGGCATTTGTTAGGGTTTGCGAGGCGTCAGCGGGTAATAAGTCGAATCTCGTCCGGGTGACGGCCGTCGCCCGGCGAGGGCTTCGCCCGGTTTCATGCGGTCTGTTGCCGGGTCAGGCGAGCTCGTCGGATGATAACGGCGGCCGCCGGGCGGAGAAAATGGCCGTCTTACCCCAGTTTGTCTTGAACTCATTTGCGCGGCGAGAAGATTGCCGGTTTACCCAGGTCAACTCTCGGTCAGCCCGCTCGGTCAGCCCGCTCGGGCTTCTCGGTCAGCCCGCCCGGTCAGCCCGCTCGGGCTCAGGCCCGCCGCCGACCCCAGATCCGCAGGATGACGATGCCGGTCACCGCGAGCCCGACCGCCAGCGCGGCGAGCTGGACCTCGGGCTTGGCCATCTGCTCGGCGACCTGCTCGCGCAGCCGCCGCATGTTGCTGGAAGGGCTGACCCGGTCGGCCAGCGTGTCGATGGTGCGGGCCAGGTTCTGCCTGGTCCGTTCGATCTCCGCAACGATCTCGTCGGAGTCGCGCTTGGCGACCTTCCCGTTGACGGCCTTGCCCTCGGCTGCTGCGCCGCCCGGGTGGTCCTTCGCGCTGCGGTGGCCCGCCGCGTGACCGCCCGTAACACCAACCTCGCCGGCAGCGGCCCGGCCGTTCACGGCGACCGTGCCTGACGGCTGCGCCGGGCTGTCCTTATCCGCCATCTCACGCATCCCCTTCCGGGCGGAGCACGGTCTCACTCGCCTGCATCCATTTTCCCAGGCTCACGCGTCTCACGCACGCGTACCCCGCCCGTCCCGCGCTGGCGTCTCCGCAGTCCGTCCTGGTCGACCGCAGATCGCCTAGATTACGCCTCCGCGTGACGCAGCGCGGCGGTCCCCGGCCAGGTGCCGGAGACCGCCGCGCCCGCTAGATCAGCCGCGCCTGCCGCGATCAGCGGCGGCGAGCCGAGTCAGCCCTGACCACCAGGCGCAGGTGCGCCGGGCTGAATGAACCGTGTTCGGCGACCAGTTGCGCCCCGCCGATCACCGCACCGCAGGCCAGGGTCTGGCCGAGCGCGCCCGGGATCGGGGTGTCGTCGAAGGCCGCGGCCTCGAGCTCACCCTTGATGACGCCGGCCAGCCGGTCCCTGATCAGCTGGCGGGATCGGTCGTGCCGTCCGCGTTGTAGGCCTGGAAGTCGTTGCTGATCGGCATGCCCGCGCGATCGCCGTACAGGCCAGTCGCCGTGGTCAGCAGGTCGTCAGCGGTGTGCGCGATCAGCGGGGTGTGGCTGTTGCTCAGGAACGTGCCGTTGTCCTCGATGAAGTGGAGCAGGTTCGGGAGCATCTCCAGGTCAGACGGGACGTTCGGGTTGTCGCGGAAGAAGTGGACGTTATCGAAGATGATGTCGACGACATGCTTGATGCCGTTACTGAGACGGCAGCCCGACGTCCCGCCGTCGTTATGCATGGCTGCCGCGGCGCGGAGGTGTCCGCCGCGCGCCGCGTATGCCGCGCCCGGCGCCACCGCTCCGACAAGCCCCAGCGAGCCGACCGCGACGGCGCTGGCGACAGCGACCGTTCTGGCGCGCAGGCGCATGCGCCCAAGGTGTTGCAGTCTGTGCATCCGATTCTCCTCGTGTGCCGCATACCGGTCCGCGCCGGGCGTCCGGCGGTCACGCTAAAAGCCGGAAACAAACTCTATCCAACAGGGAGTTGACGGACAGGCCAAACTTTGTACGCCCTGTCGCCCGTATGATGACTTCACCCGGTCATCCATTCCCTGGCCAGTTTTGGCAGTAGGACTGCCACATGCCGCCGATCAGCCCCGATAGGTGACAGTCACCGCAGTTATGATCGCTAGGTGACGATCGACGCGGTGATCTTCGACTGGGGCGGGACGCTGACACCC
>DATIZP010000016.1:0-44607 GCA_035517035.1 Streptosporangiaceae bacterium
CCGATGCCGACGGCGAGGTGGCCGTCTACGGCATCCCTTACCTGCTGCCCGACGCGGTGATGGCCGATCTGTCCGCCGAGCGCTCGCACGCCTCGGTCCTCGCCGCCGCGGCCGCGCTGATCCGCGCCGACGCGGCCGGGCGCGGGATCGGGCGGACCGTCGCGGTGGCGCACGCGTTCGTGACGGGCGCGGTGGGCTGCGACTCCGAGCGCGACATCAGCGTCGGCGGCATCGGCGACGCCCCGGCCTCGGTGTTCGCCGGCCTCAGCTACGTCGCGCTCGGCCACCTGCACGGCCAGCAGGACGTGGTCGCGCCCGGCACCGGGACGGCGGTCAGGTACTGCGGGTCGCCGCTGGCGTTCTCCTTCTCCGAGCGGCACCACGCCAAGTCGGTCACGCTGGTCGACATCGACGGCGCCGGCCGGGTGAGCACGACCAAGATCGCCGTCCCGGTGCCGCGGCCGCTGCGCGAGGTGCGCGGAACGCTCGCCGACCTGCTGGCCCGCGACGACGGCGAACTGGCCGGCGCCTGGGTGAAGGCGGTGCTGACCGATCAGATCAGGCCCGCCGCGCCGATGGAGCGGCTGCGCGAGAAGTGGCCGCACACGCTCGTGCTCGGGTTCGAGCCCGACGGCGAGCCCGCCGCGACGGCAGCGGACCTGCGGCGGCTGGCCGGCACCACCGATCCGGGCGAGATCTGCGCCATGCACGTCGAGTTCACCAGCGGCGGCACACCCGACGACGAGCAGCGCGCCGTGCTCGCCGACGTGATCGAGGCCGTACAGCGCAGCGAGCCGGGAGCCGTCGCTGCCGCTGCCGCCGCATCCGCCGGGGTGCGAGCCGCGGCCTGATGCGCCTGCACAGGCTGGAGCTCGAGGCATTCGGGCCGTTCGCCGCACCGCAGGTGATCGACTTCGACCGGCTGGCGGGCGGCGGCCTGTTCCTGCTCGAAGGGCCGACCGGGGCGGGCAAGTCCACCATCCTCGACGCGATCACGTTCGCGCTCTACGGCGGCCTGGCCGGGGCGGACTCCGGCCACGACCGCACCCACTCCGGCTTCGCCGGCCCGGACGCCGAGCCGTCGGTGTCGCTGGAGTTCTCGCTGCGCGGCGTCCGCTACCTGATCACCAGGGTGCCCGAGTACCGGCGCCGCAAGCGGCGCGGAGAGGGCTTCACCACCCAGCCGATGCGCGTGCACCTGCGCCGCCGCGACGGCGCGAGGTGGACCAGCCTGTCGTCCAACAAGGCCGAGGTGGGCGACGCGATCGACGACCTCGTCGGGCTCAGCCGGGCACAGTTCACCCAGGTCATGCTGCTGCCGCAGGGCGAGTTCGCCAGGTTCCTCCGCGCCGACGACGACGCCCGCAGGGACGTGCTTACCCAGCTATTCGGCACCGAGCTTTACGACGACATCACCGCCGAGCTTGACCACCGCCAGTCCGAGGCGCTGCGCGACCGCCGGGCGGCCGCCGCCGAGATCGACCTGGCCGCGTCGGCCGCGGCCGAGGCCGCCGGGCTTGACCTCGACGCCCGCGCCGCGCTGCTCGGCCTGGGCGCCGATGAGCTGGCGGTCAGGTTCAAGCAGCTCGGCGATGAGCAGGCGGAGGCCGAGGCGCTGGCCGCCGAGTCCGCCGCCGTGGCGGCCGCCGAGCTCGAAGCCGCCGAGTCGGCCGAGCGGGCCGCGGCCGACCTGGCTGCCCTGATGACGAGGCTGATCGCGGCGCGCGCCGCCCTGACCGAGCACGAGGCCACCAGGGAGCCGCGCGAGCTGGCCGCACGCCGGCTTGACGCGGCGCGCCGGGCCGAGCCTGTGCGGCCGCTGCTCGCAGCGCTCGCGGACGCGCGGGCCGAGGTCGCCGATGCCCGCGAGGCGGTAGGTCACGCCCGGGCCGGGCCCGAGCTCGGCGACCCAGCGCTGGCCAGGGCCGCCGGCGATCAGGCAGCCGCCCGGGCCGAGGCCGCCGCGAGCGAGGCGAGTGGGCTGAGCGAGCTTGTTCACTCTGAAGAGGCAGTGGCGGCGCGGGAGAGCGCGGCCCGCGAGCTCGATGCCGCCGCGGCTAGGGCCACCGCCGAGGTCGAGTCGCTGGTCGCGGCCAGGCAGGCGCTGCCCGGCAGGATCGCGGCGGCGCAGATCGAGCTCGACCAGGCGCGCGCCGGTGCCGCCGACCTCGATGCCGCCGCGCAGCGCCGGGCCGACCAGGCGCGGGTCGGTGCCGCGGCCGGCCGGCTGGCCGAGCTTGAGCCTGAGCTCGCGGCCCTCGCCGGGGCGCTGCGGGCGGCGACCGACGAGCACCAGCGCCTCGTGGACGAGCATCAGGCGGCGATGGACCGCAGGCTCGCCGGGATGGCCGCCGAGCTGGCGGCCGGGCTCGCCCGCGGCGGCGCCTGCCCGGTCTGCGGATCGGCCGAGCACCCGGCGCCCGCCGCCCCGGTCGCGGCACCGGTGACCGCGGCCGCCGTGGCGGCGGCGCGCGAGGCCCGCGATGCCGCCGCCCGCGCACGCGAGCGGGCCGAGCAGCGGCACGCCGCGATGGACCGGGAGGCGGCCACGTACGCCGCCGTAGCAGCCGGGGCGACCCCGGGCAGCGTGGCGCGGGAGACCGAGGCCGTCGACGCGCGGCTGGCCAGAGCCGAGCAGGCCGCCGAGGCGCTCGCCAGGCTGGAGCCCGAGCTCACCGGGCTCCGCGCCGAGCAGGACAGGCTGGGTGACGACCTCGAGCGAGCCAGGGAGGAGGCGGTGACCGTGACCGGCCTGGCTCGGCAAGCCGGCTCCGACCTCGCGGCGCTGCGCGCGGACCTCAAGCTGGCGGCCGGAACCTACCCGTCGGTGGCGGTCAGGCAGGCGGCGCTGCGCGCTGCGGCCGAGACCCACCGGAGACTGGCCGCCGGGATCGCCCGGCTTGCCGGGACGCTGGAGGCCGCCGGGCGGGCAGCGGCCCGCGCCGAGGCCGAGGCGACGGCCGGCGGCTTCGCGACGCTGGAGCTGGCCAGGGCTGCCGTGCTCGCTCCGGCCGAGCAGGAGGCCGCCGAGGCGGGCGTGCGGGCCTGGGACGAGCGGCTCAGCGCGCTGCGGGCCGCGGCCGAAGCACCCGAGCTGGCCAGTCTCGACGCCGGGCGATCGGGTGAGGCGCACGCGGCGGTCCAGCGCGCGGCAAGCGACCTGGCCATCGCCCGCGCCGCAGCGGACAAGGCAAAGGTCGAGCTTGCGGGCAGCCAGGACCGCGGCGAGCGCCTTGCCAGGCGGCTTGACGAGGTGCGGGACGCGCAGGACCGGGCGCAGGCGCTGACCGAAGCGACCGCGCCGGTGATCTACCTGGCCGGGCTGGCCAAGGGCACCGAGGGGCACCGGCGGGTGGCGCTGACCACCTACGTACTGCGGCACTGGTTCGAGCAGGTAGTGGCCGCGGCGAACGTGCGGCTCGCGGTGATGTCCTCCGGCCGGTACGAGCTTCGGCGCAGCGACGAGGGCGCGTCGCGGCGGCAGCGCACCGGGCTGACGCTGATGGTGGTCGACCGGCATACCGGGGAGGAGCGCAGCCCGCGGTCGCTGTCGGGCGGCGAGACGTTCTACACCTCGCTGGCACTGGCGCTCGGGCTGGCCGACGTGGTCAAGGCCGAGGCCGGGGGAGTGGACCTGGAGACGCTCTTCATCGATGAGGGGTTCGGGTCGCTGGACGAGCAGACGCTCGATCAGGTGCTCGGCGTCATCGACGACCTGCGCGACCGCGGCCGGGCGGTGGGCATCGTCAGCCACGTCGCCGACCTGAAGGACCGGGTGACCGAGCGGCTCGAGATCCGCCGTCTCCCCGACGGCTCGTCCACCGCGCGGGTGGTCGCCTGACGCGTCAAACGGGAGTCTAGGGACCAAAGGACGGCTGCCTGATCGCCGACGCGACCGCGCGCAGGCGGGCTCGCTCGATCGCGAGCCCGGATCCGCAAGCCACGTCGAGGAGCGCGTTCATCGAGGCCGGCGTCCCGGCCAGCGGCTCGGCCTGGGCCGCCTGCACGCGCACGATCCCCGGCGGCCTCCCCGCGTTCCCCAAGGTGCCCTGACCTGGTTGCCGGCCCGTCCGGTCCGTGCTGCGTGCGTCAGCGAGATCATCCGCTACAACCCGGCCCGGTGGGGCAGCTGGATCGGGCCTCGCACGAAAACTAGCTCCCTTCGCCTCAGGCTTCGTACTTTGTGGCCCGTTGATGTCGCTAGTTACGACATCAACGGGCCACGATGTCCCGCAGGCGGTTGTGCCCGGCCGGCTGAAGGCTAGGCCGTCCGGCCCGTCCGGCCCGTCCGGCCCGTCCGGCGTGCGGGGCCGGGCGGATAGGGTGCAGGAATGCTCTCCCTCGTGCTGCCCAAGGGGTCGCTTGAGCGCGCCACGCTCGAACTGTTCGACTCGGCCGACCTGACCGTGCGGCGTGCCTCGGAGCGCGACTACCACGCGTCGATCGACGACCCGAGGATCGAGCGGGTCAGGTTCCTTCGGCCGCAGGAGATCCCGACCTACGTGGCCGAGGGGCTGTTCGACTTCGGCATCACCGGCCGGGACTGGATCACCGAGACCGGAGCAGACGTGGCCTCGCTGGGTGAGCTGCCGTACTCCAAGGCGACCAGCGACCCGGTCAGGGTCGTACTCGCGGTGCCGATTAGCTCGGGCTGGAAGTCGATCGAGGACCTGCCGGACGGGATCAGGATCTCCACCGAGTTGCCGTCGCTGACCAGGCGGTTCCTTGAGGAGCACGGGATCAAGGCGGTGGTCACCCCGTCCTACGGCGCCACGGAGGCGAAGGTGCCCGACATCGTCGACGCGATCGTGGACCTGACCGAGACCGGCTCGTCGCTGCGCAGGAACGGGCTGAAGATCCTGCACACGCTGCTGAGCAGCTACACCGAGCTGATCGCCAACCACGAGGCGCACGCCGACCCGGACAAGCGCGCCGCGATGGAAGATGTCGCCCTGCTGCTGCGCGGAGCGATCAGGGCCCGCGGCAACGTGCTGGTCAAGCTCAACGTCGCGGACGCGCAGCTGAGCGCGGTGACCGACATCCTGCCCGCGATGTCCTCGCCGACCATCACCTCGCTGGCGCGCGGCGACATGCACGCGGTCGAGGCCGTGGTACCCAAGCGCGGCGTCAACACGCTGATCCCGGCGCTGCGCGCGGCCGGCGCGCGGGACATCCTGGAAATCCCGATCTCCAAGATCATCGAGTAGCGCGGCTCGCGGGTCGATCGGGTGGCCCGCCAGTCGGCCAGCGGGTCACAGGTGAAGCAGCACGATCAGCGCCAGCACTCCGATCACCACCAGGAGCAGCAGCATGCGGCCGACCGCCGCCGCCGTCCTGATCAGCTGGGAGAAGATGTTCACCAGTTCGGTGTTGATCTTGGTAACCATCCCGAAGAAGACGACCACCAGGGCGAGCAGAATCAGTGGCAGGACGCTGACGGAGTGCTCGGCGTCGGCCGCCGCGCGGTGCAGGACGGCTAGCCGCGCTGCTGGATTCACCCGACTCATTTCTGGCTACGTATAAGAAGGAATCCCATTGCGGGTCGGTTGAATGGCTGGTCGAGTTCGACTGCGGCGCATGGCATATCTGTATGCGGGATGCAACGCCAATAGCTCTTGTCGGCATGACCACTGAGCCGGGTGGGCAGGTCGACGAGCGAGTTCTCGAGTACTTGTGGGTCTCACCGAGTTAACGTCGAACATCCGTGGCGCTGACGATGGTCCGCAGCGTGCTCTCTGATTTGCGGGCGTCCGGCATCCGCACCGTCTACCTGTGGGTGCTCGACGGCAACGACCCGGCCGTGGGCTTGTACGTGCGGCTGGGCTTCGTCAGCACGGGGGCTGATCCCGCCGCTCGCGGATCGTCCTGGCCGCTACGAGGAGCGGATAATACTGGCGCTCGATCAGGCGGGCCCGCCCGCGCAGGCTGACGGGCGGTTACGCCTCGAACGCGAACCGCGGCGCGGACTGAGTCAGGACGGCGCCGGCCGTGGTCGCGGGCCACACGGCCTCGATCTCCTTGCCGAGCGCCGCGAGCAGGGCGGGCACGTCGCCGGCGGCCGAGGCGTGCAGGGCCTCGGCCATGATCAGCACGGCAGAGGTCGCGGGCTGGACGGCTGAGCGCGCGCTCTGCCGGTTCGTCCAGCGCCTGGCGTGCGCCTGGTCGGCCGCGTCGCGGAAGATCACCTCGCCGGCCGCGGGCTGCTCGGTCTCGCCGGAGAACGCCAGGTACACCTCGTCGCCTGCCGCGTAGCGGATCTCCAGGTGCCCGGTGATCTGGTCAACGTCGAAGACGGCGACCGGGATCGCGTAGGCGGCCGAGACCGCGTTGCACAGGTCTATGAGAGGGTGCAGCCGCGGCAGCGACCCTTCCTTACGCAACCGACGCAGCAGCGACTCCGACGCGCACCGGTACTGGGTGGGCTTGAGCCCCATCCTGGCGAAGGCACGCCGCCACGCCTGGATCTCGGGCAGTTCGCTCTCCGGCCCGTAGGCGAGCCGCTCCTTCGCGGCGCGGGTGTACTCAGCCACCCCGGAGTCGGCGTTGACCTGGGCTGATATCCCCCTCACGGCAAGCGCGCCAGCGGCGAGGTCGGGGAAGTCGCGCCAGATCTGCGCCGAGTGCTCGACGTACACGCGCGCTCCTCGTCTAATGGGCCGTAAGTGGAACGATAGGGCAACCTGCCGCCCCGGCAGTACGTCCTCGTAAGCAGCAACGCGGCGGCCCGCCGCAGCGAAGGGTGGCCAAGATGGCCGGTTTGATCGGTCGGGCGGCCGCGGCCGCCGCCGTCGCGCTGATGACCACGGCCGGACTGGCCGCGGCACCCGGTGCCCAGGCTAGCCCGACCAGCGGGACGCCGGCCGCGCCTGCCGCGACGCCGCTCGCCACTAGGCCTGGCATGGGGGCGTTCTCGTCGTTCGGGCGGCTCCGGGCGCCGGCCGCGGCCCCAGGGTCGCAGTGGCGATCCGGCCTGCTGACCCGCGGCGGCGCGCTGCCCCGACCGGCCAGGCCGCCCGTGCGGTCGGCCCTCAGCCATGCCGGCGGGTGGCGCGTCGAGCCGACGCCGAACCCGGTCAAGCAGCACAACGGCACGCTCGCTGCCGACTCCTGCGCCGGCCCGTCGGCCTGCATCGCGGTCGGCGACTACGAGAACGGCACGGGCACCACGGTCGCCCTGGCCGAGCAGTGGAACGGCGCGGCCTGGAGTGTCCAGCGCATTCCCAACCCGCCGGGTGCCACCGCTACCGTGCTGAACGGCGTCTCGTGCGCGTCGGCGGCCGCCTGCGTCGCGGTCGGCTTCTACTTCACGGCAGCCGGGGGCGTGCTCACCGTCGCCGAGGGGTGGAACGGCACCCGCTGGCAGATCCAGCCGAGCGCCGGGCCGGTCGGCGCGGCCAGCGGCCTGTACGGCGTGTCCTGCACGTCGGCGCAGGCCTGCACCGCGGTCGGCATCTACGACACGAGCAACGGGACGTCCCTGACCCTCGCGGAGCGCTGGGACGGGTCGAGCTGGACCATCCAGGCCGACCCGATCAGCGTGGTCGCGGTGCCGAGTGAGTTGCTCGCGGTCTCCTGCGCCGGGCCGTCGGCCTGCACCGCCGTCGGCTCCTTCGAGAACAGCTCGGGTGCCAGCCAGCCGCTGGCCATGGCCTGGGACGGCACGACCTGGGCCGATCAGACGGTGCCAGTGCCGGCCCGCGCCACCGGCAGCGGATTCTCCGCGGTCTCGTGCGCCGCACCGGGCGCGTGCATCGCCGCGGGCGGCTACAACAAGAGCTCGGGCGAAGGGCTCAGCCTCGCCGAGGCGTGGAACGGCACGACGTGGACGATTCAGGTCGCCCCCATGCCGGCCCGCTCGGGAGGCAGCGAGCTGTTCGGCGTGTCGTGCACCGCGGTGGCCGCCTGCACCGCCGTCGGCGCCTACCTGGCCCATGAAGCCGCCGCGCCCGCCGGGCCCCGCTCCGGAATCGAGATCCTGGCCCCGATGGCGACGGCATGGAACGGCGTCGCCTGGCACGTCACGTCGGCGGTGAACCCGGCAGGAAGCGGCGGCGGCGCCCTCGATGCGGTCTCCTGCACGGCGGCCGCGGCCTGCGTCGCGGTTGGCAGCTACACCCCCGAGATCAGCCTGGCCGGCATCACGCTGGCCGAGGGGTGGAACGGTACGGGCTGGACCCTGCAGCCCTCCCCGAGCCCGGTCGGCGCCAACTCCAGCCAGCTCAACGCCGTCGCGTGTCCCTCGGCGCGCGTCTGCATCGCCGTCGGTTACTACGCCAGGAATGCCGCTACCGTCGATACTCTGGCCGAGATCCGCAACGGCTCGCACTGGCGCATCGTGGCGAGCCCGGACTCGCGCGGCGCGGCAGTTAGCTTCCTCAATGCGGTGGCGTGCGCTTCACCCCGCGCATGCGTGGCCGTAGGCGCCTCGGCTAACAGCCGGGGGGCGCAGCGGCCGCTTGCCGAGGCCTGGAACGGTTCGGCGTGGAGGATCGTCAGGGTGCCCGAGCCTTCCCGGCACTCGGGACTCGCCCTGTACTCGGTGTCCTGCAGTTCGGCGCGAGCCTGCACCGCCGTCGGCTACTACAGCAAGCACGGGCGCCGCATCGGCCTGGCCGAGCGGTGGGACGGCAGCCGGTGGAGCATCCAAGCCGCGTTCGCCGCGGCCAAGCGGACCTGGCTGCTCGGGGTGTCGTGCCCGTCGGCCAGCTTCTGCACCGCGGTCGGCTATCGGAATAAGGGCACCGGTGACGCCCAGCCGCTGGCCGAGACGTGGAACGGCGAGCACTGGCGGGCATGGGACCTGCCGCGGCCTGCCGGATCCCCCGGCGGCGCGCTGGCGTGGGTTTCCTGCAGCTCGCCCGGCGCGTGCACGGCTGCCGGGGCCAGCTTCTCGAGCAACGGTGCCCCGCTGGCCGAGCGCTGGAACGGCCACGCCTGGCGGCCGCAGGCGCCGGTGGCGCCGGACGGCTACCAGACCAGCACGGCCGAGGTGGACATGCCCGGCGTCTCCTGCCCGTCGGCCAGGTCCTGCACCGCGGTCGGGGACTTCACGCCGAACAACGCGGTCGAGTCCTTCGCCGAGGCCTGGGACGGCACCAGCTGGAGGCTTGAGTTCATCGCCCTCCCGGTGGGCGCCAGCCAGAGTCTCATGAGCGGGGTGTCCTGCGTCACGGCGCGGTGCACCGCGGTCGGATCCGACATGGGCCCGTCAGGGACGATCGTCACCCTCGCCGACGTCACGTCGTCCTGACCGCGCCGCGCCCGTGCCGCGATCGGTGGCCGGGTGCGCGCCGCGCGCCGATTAGGCTTGCGACGTGCTCAACAGGATCGATCTACGGGGCGAGCCGGTTGCCGAGGTCGGCGGCAGGCGGCTGGCGCGGGTGCTGCCGCGCGCCGAGCTTGACGTCGAGGCGGCGCTTGCCGTGGTCCGGCCGGTCTGCGAGGACGTGCGCGAGCGGGGCGGTCAGGCGGTGCGCGAGCACACGGCCAGGTTCGACAAGGTGGACCTGGCCACCACCAGGGTGCCGCCCGAGGCGCTGTCCGGCGCGCTCGCCCGCCTCGACCATGCCGTCGGCGCGGCGCTGACCGAGGCGGCCAGGCGGGCCAGGGCCGTGCATGAGGCGCAGCTTCCCGTGCAGCGCAGCACCCCGGTCGCCGACGGCTCGACGGTGACCGAGCGCTACGTGCCGGTCGCCAGGGCCGGCGTCTACGTGCCGGGCGGGCTGGTCGCCTACCCGTCGTCGGTGGTGATGAACGTGATCCCGGCCCAGGTGGCGGGGGTGAGCCAGATCGCGGTCGCCTCGCCGCCCCGGCCCGAGCACGGCGGGTTGCCGCATCCCGCCATCCTGGCCGCCTGCGCGCTGCTCGGCGTCTCCGAGGTGCACGCGGCCGGCGGCGCCCAGGCGATCGCGATGCTCGGCTACGGCACCGAGGACTGCGCGCCCGCCGATACCGTCACCGGGCCGGGCAACGTCTACGTCGCCGCGGCCAAGCGCCTGCTGCTCGGCAGTGTGAGCACCGACGCTGAGGCTGGGCCGACCGAGATCGCGATCATCGCGGACGGCGGCGCCGATCCGGTGTTCGTGGCGGCCGACCTGATCGCGCAGGCCGAGCACGACCCGCTCGCCGCCTGCCTGCTGATCACCACCGATCCCGGGCTGGCTGACCGCGTCGAGATCGAGCTGACCAGGCAGATCGCGACCGCCAGGCACGCCGACCGGGTCAAGGAGGCGCTGACCGGCCAGTCGGCCTGCGTCCTAGTCGACGACGTCGGCGCCGCGCTCGCGGTCAGCGACGCTTGGGCGCCCGAGCACCTGGAGATCCAGACCGCCGATGCCGCCGGCGTCGCCGCACGGGTGCGCAACGCGGGCGCGGTGTTCGTCGGGCCGTACGCGCCGGTCTCGCTCGGCGATTACCTGGCCGGGTCCAATCATGTGCTGCCCACGGGCGGGACGGCTCGGCACTCGGGCGGGCTGTCCGTGCTCACGTTCCTGCGCGGGATTCACGTGGTGAGCTGCGACCGGGCCGCGCTCGCGCGGGTCGCGCCGCACATCGACGCGCTGGGCGGCGCCGAGGACCTGGCCGCCCACGTCGCCGCGGTCAGGGTCAGGGTGCCCGCCGGGCCGGACCCGGCGGACGCGGCAGTCCCGGCGGACACGGCAGTCCCGGCTGCCGGGGAGCCCGTGCGGCCCGGACCCTGGCCGCACGGGCCTGGCGCGCCGCTGCCGCTGCGCCCCGACCTGATCGGCCGCGAGCCGTACGGCGCACCCCAGATCGAGGCCGTCATCCGGCTGAACACGAACGAGAACCCCTACCCGCCCTCGCCCGACCTGGTGCGGCAGATCGCGGACGCCGCCGCGGCCGAGGCCGCGGCGCTCAACAGGTACCCGGACCGCGATGCCGTCGCGCTGCGCCGCGACCTGGCCGCCTACCTCGGCCACGGCCTGAGTTACCGCCAGATGTGGGCCGCCAACGGGTCGAACGAGATCATCCAGCAGCTGTTCCAGGCGTTCGGCGGGCCGGGTCGCACCGCGGTCGGGTTCGAGCCGTCGTACTCGATGCACCCGCTGATCGCGCAGACCACCGGCACCGGGTGGTTCAGCGCGGCCAGGGCCGAGGACTTCGGCCTCGACGAGGCTCGGGCGCTGGCCGCGATCGCCCAGGCACGCCCTGACCTGGTCTTCCTCACCTCGCCGAACAACCCGACCGGGACCGCGCTGGCGCCCGCCGTGATCGAGCGGATCTGCGAAGCCGCGCCGGGCATGGTGATCGTGGACGAGGCCTACGCCGAGTTCGCGCGCGACCCAGAAGCCACCGCGCTTCCGCTGCTGCCCGGCTTCCCGCGGCTTGTGGTGGTCCGCACCATGTCGAAGGCGTTCGCCCTGGCCGGGGCGCGGGTCGGGTACCTGGCGGCCGGCCAACCGGTGGTCGACGCGCTGCAGATCGTCCGGCTGCCCTACCACCTGTCCGCGCTGACCCAGGCGGCGGCGCGGGCCGCGCTCGCGCGCTCCGGCGAGCTGCTGCAGACCGTGCGGGCCATCAGCCAGGCGCGCGACGAGCTGGTCGGCTGGCTGCGCGGCCGCGGGCTGGCGGTCGCGGACTCGGACGCCAACTTCGTGCTGTTCGGCACCTTCGCCGACCGCCGGGCGGTCTGGCAGGGGTTGCTCGACCGGGGCGTGCTGATCAGGGAGGTGGGCCCGCCGGGCTGGCTGCGGGTCAGCATCGGCACGCCGGCCGAGATGGACGCGTTCCGCCGCGCGCTCAAGGCGGTGCTGGCGTGACCGGCGAGGCCGGCCGGCCGGGCCGGACGGCCAGGGTGGAGCGCGCGACCAGGGAGACCCAGGTCGCGGTCGAGCTTGACCTGGACGGAACGGGGTCCGCCGACGTGCAGACCGGCGTCCCGTTCTTCGACCACATGCTCGCCCAGCTCGCCAAGCACGGCTGCATCGACCTGCGCGTGCACGCCAAGGGCGACATCGAGGTCGACGCGCACCACACCGTGGAGGACACCGCGATCACGCTCGGCGAGGCGCTGCGCCAGGCGCTCGGCGACAAGGCTGGCCTGTGCCGGTTCGGCGACGCGCTGATACCGCTCGATGAGACGCTGGCGCGGGCCGCGGTGGACCTGGCCGGGCGGCCGTACGCTGTACACGCCGAGCCGGCCGGCATGGCGCCGCTGATCGGCACCTACGACACCAGCCTGACCAGGCACTTCTTCGAGACCCTGGCAGCCAGCGCCGCGATCTGCGTGCACCTGACCGTGCTGTACGGGCGCAACCCGCACCACATCGTCGAGGCGCAGTTCAAGGCGTTCGCTCGGGCGCTGCGCGCCGCCGCGGCACCCGACCCGCGCGGCCACGGCGTGCCGAGCACCAAGGGCGTGCTGTGACCGACGTGCCGCGACGGGTCATCGTGCTTGACTACGGCTCCGGCAACCTCCGCTCGGCAGCCCGGGCCCTGCAGCGGGCCGGGGCGGTCACCTCGGTCACCGCCGATCCCGACGCGGCGCTGAACGCGGCCGGGCTGGTGGTGCCTGGCGTGGGCGCGTTCGCCGCCTGCATGCGGGGCCTGCGTGCGGTGCGCGGCGACGAGATCATCGCCAAGCGCCTCGCGGTCGGCCGTCCGGTGCTCGGGATCTGCGTGGGCATGCAGGTGCTCTTCGCCCGCGGGGTCGAGCATGGCGAGCAGACCGACGGATGCGGGGTGTGGCCGGGCGTCGTGGACCGGCTCGAGGCGCCCGTGCTGCCGCACATGGGCTGGAACACCGTCCAGCCGCCGGCCGGCACCCGCCTGTTTGCCGGGATCGACGCGAGCGAGCGGTTCTACTTCGTGCATTCCTACGCGGTCAGGACCTGGGCGGAACCGGAGCGGAGCGACGCGGCCCGGCCGCTGCTGACCTGGGCCGAGCACGGCCAGCGCTTCGTCGCCGCGGTCGAGGACGGACCGGCGAGCGCGACCCAGTTCCACCCGGAGAAGTCCGGCGACGTGGGCGCGGCGCTGCTGTCGAACTGGCTGGAGCTAATCCGGTGACGCCCGCCCTGACGCTGCTGCCCGCCGTCGACGTCTCGGGCGGCCAGGCCGTCCGGCTGGTCCAGGGCGCGGCAGGCACCGAGACGTCCTACGGCGACCCACTCGATGCGGCGCTCGCCTGGCAGCGGGCCGGCGCGCAGTGGATCCACCTGGTCGACCTGGACGCGGCGTTCGGCCGAGGCTCCAACGCCGGCCTGCTGGCCGAGGTCGTGGGCAGGCTGGACGTGGCCGTCGAGCTGTCCGGCGGCATCCGCGACGACGCGTCGCTGGCGCGGGCCCTGGCCACCGGGTGCGAACGGGTGATACTCGGGACTGCCGCCCTGGAGCAGCCTGACTGGGTCAGCGGCGTGATCGACAAGCACGGAGAACGGATCGCGGTCGGGCTCGATGTGCGCGGCACGCGGCTCGCTGCCCGCGGCTGGACCACGCTCGGCGGCGAGCTGCTCGACGTGCTCGGCAGGCTGGAGTCCGACGGCTGCTCGCGCTACGTCGTCACCGACGTGGCCAGGGACGGCATGCTGGCCGGGCCGAACCTCGACCTGCTTGCGCTGGTCTGCGACCGGACGGCGAGCCCGGTGATCGCCAGCGGCGGCGTCTCCGGGCTCGACGACCTGCGGGCGATCCGCGTGCTCGTGCCGCTCGGCGTGGAGGGCGCCATCGTCGGCAAGGCGCTGTACGCAGGGCTGTTCACGCTGCAGGAGGCGCTCGCGGCGGCGGGGGGCACGGCGTGAGCGTCGCCGTGCGGGTCATCCCGTGCCTGGACGTGGACGGCGGCAGAGTCGTCAAGGGCGTCAACTTCCTCGGGCTGCGCGACGCCGGCGACCCGGTCGAGCTGGCCGCCGCCTACGACGCCGACGGCGCCGACGAGCTGGTGTTCCTCGACATCACCGCGTCCAGCCAGGACCGGGCGACGATGCGGGACGTCGTCGCCAGGACCGCCGACCAGGTGTTCATCCCGCTCACCGTGGGCGGCGGGGTGCGCAGCGCCGACGACGTGGACGCGCTGCTGCGGGCCGGCGCCGACAAGGTGTCCCTGAACACGGCGGCGATCGGCAGGCCCGGCCTGCTGACCGAGGTGGCCGGGCGGTTCGGCTCGCAGTGCGTGGTGATCTCGGTGGACGCCAGGCGGGCGGCCGGATGCCCGAGCGGGTTCGAGGTGACCACGCATGGCGGGCGGCGCGGCACCGGGCTCGACGCGGTGCGGTGGGCCAGCCGAGCCGCCGAGCTTGGCGCCGGCGAGGTGCTGCTGAACTCGATGGACGCCGACGGCACCAAGGCCGGGTTCGACCTGCCGCTGATCAGCGCGGTCCGGGCGGCGGTCGACGTGCCGGTCATCGCCAGCGGCGGCGCCGGGCAGGTCGCCGACTTCGCGCCCGCCGTGCGGGCCGGCGCCGACGCGGTGCTGGCCGCGAGCCTGTTCCACTTCGGCGAGCTGCGGATCGCCGAGGTGAAGGAGTCGCTGCGGGCCGCCGGGTACCCGGTCCGCGCGGTCCAGCCGGCCCACCCGAACCATCGGAGCGAGTAGGGAGGCGTATGAGCGCTCACCAGCCCAGCGGGCTCGACCCGCGGATCGCGGCCAGGCTGAAGCGGGACCAGGCCGGGCTGTTCCCGGCCATCGCGCAGCAGTACGACACCGGCGAGGTGCTGATGCTCGGCTGGATGGACGACGAGGCCCTGCACCGCACGCTGACCACGGGCCGGTGCACCTACTGGTCGCGCAGCAGGCAGGAGTACTGGGTCAAGGGCGAGACCTCCGGCCACGCGCAGCACGTCAGGTCGGTCGCGCTCGACTGCGACGGCGACGCCGTGCTGGTCAAGGTCGATCAGGTCGGCGCTGCCTGCCATACCGGCGACCGCACCTGCTTCGACGCGGACGTGCTGCTCGCGGAGTAGCGCGTCGCCGGGGGGCTGGCGAGACTGCGGCCGGTGAGCAGGGGTCACCGCGGCTCGCGGCGGGCATGATCACGTCATCGCCTGGGTGGGGGGCGTCAGCCGGCGCCGCGCCGATGAGGGGGCGTCTTGGGGTGACGGCGGTGTGGCGATGCCGGTGCGGCCGGCATCGGGGGACTGGCCGGGATGGCTAGAGCGCGCGGCCCGTGGATCGGCCAGACGGGGCTGCGGCTGGCTCTGGTGTTCGCCGGCGTCGCGGTCTTGTCCATCGGCACGGTGCTGGCCATCGCGGCCGCCACGGTGGCCGGCGACCTGAACCGGCTGGTCACCGAGCAGCGGACGGACATCACTCACGCGCTGGCACTCGCCTCGCACGACGCCTACGGTCGTGCCGGGTGGAACCGTGGCGACCTGAGCCCGGTGCTTGACCTGGTGGACCGGGCGGGTGCTGCCGTTCAGGTACGCGGGCACGGGGGCAGGGTCATCTCGGCAACGCCCGGATTCGCCAGGTCGTCGTGGACCTCCGAGCGCCGCGAGGCCGTGACGGTGCGGGGCAGGCCGGTCGGGTCGGTCACGGTCAAGTTCGACAACACCGGCCTGGAGGCGGCCGTCGCGCAATTCGCCGACCTGCGATGGCACATTCGCCTCGCGGGCGCCGCCGCGGCGCTGCTGGTCGCCCTGGTCGTCTCTGTGGTCGTGTCCAAGTGCATCACCGTGCCCGTCGACCGGCTGACCCGCGCGGCGCGCGCGATGGAGGCCGGCGACGGCTCGGCGCGGGTGGGCAAGACCCGCGGGGTGGCCGAGGTCCGCGAGCTGGCCGTCGCGTTCGACCAGATGGCCGAGTCGCTCGCCGGGCAGGCTCAGCTGCGGCGCGACACGCTCGCCGACATCGCGCACGAGCTGCGCACCCCGATCGCGGTCCTGCAGGCGGAGTCCGAGGCGATGGCCGACGGCGTGATCGATCCATCGGACGCCAGCCTCGGTTCGCTGAGGGAGCAGGCGGGGCGGCTGGCCCGGACGGTGGACGACCTCCAGGCGCTGGCCGAGGCGGCGGCCCTGCAGGTGGAACTGGCGCCGCACGATCTGGGCGTCATCGCGGCTCAGGCGGCCGACGGGCTTGCCAGGTCGTTCGCCGAGGCCGACGTGCGCCTGGTCAGGCGGCTCGGCCGGATCCAGGTCCGCTGTGACGGGCACCGGATGCACGAGGTCGCGGTGAACTTGCTCAGCAATGCCGTGAAGTACACCCCGGCGGGCGGCACTGTCACGATCGAGACCTCACCCATCGAGACCTCACCCATCGAGACCTCACCCATCGCGACCTCATCCATCGCGACCTCACCCGCCGGGCAGCCTGGGAAGCTCGCCGTACTAAGGGTCACCGATACCGGCGTCGGCATCCCGGCCGCGGACCTGCCGCACGTGTCCGAGCGGTTCTTCCGCGGCCGCGCCGTGTCCGCGGTGCCGGGCAGCGGCCTCGGGCTGGCGATCGTGGCCGAGCTGGTCAGCGCTCAGCGCGGCAGGCTGGACATCGCCAGCGAGCCCGGGGCGGGCACCAAGGTGACGGTCACGCTGCCCGCGGGCGCGGCGGGCGACCCTGACGACCCGGGTGGCCGGGACGGCGGAGCGGGCGCGGGGAGCGGCTGAGTGCAAGGCCGGCGGACCCCCGGGGAGTCACGGCAGGTCAACCTGGGCATGATCAGCGGTGCTGGCCTGCGACGGGGCGCCGGGCAGCGTTCGCGCCGAATGGGGGCATCGGAGTTGCGATGACGGCGACGGTGCTGCTCGTCGAGGACGAGCGCAAGCTCAGGGAACTCGTCCGCTCCTACCTGGAGCGGGCCGGGATCGCCGTGCTGTCCACCGGCTCGGGAGCCGAGGCGATCACCGTGGCGCGGTCGGCGTCGCCCGACCTCATCGTGCTCGACCTCGGGCTGCCCGACGTGCCCGGCGAGGCCGTGGCGCGCGAGGTCAGGGCCGTCAGCCACACGCCGATCCTGATGCTGACGGCCAAGACCAGCGAGGACGACCGGATCGCAGGGCTCGAGCTCGGCGCCGACGATTACGTGACGAAGCCGTTCAGCCCGCGCGAGCTCGTGCTGAGGGTGCAGGCGATCTTGCGCCGGAACGCATCGGCGGCGAGCGAGCACGGCGTCAGCCAGTACGGCGACGGGAAGCTCGTCATCGACGAGCCGCGGCGGGTGGCGCTGGTGCGCGGCACCGAGGTCGAGCTGACCCCCACGGAATGGGGCATCCTGGTCGCACTCGCGACCGTTCCCGGCCGGGTCTACTCGCGGTTCGAGCTGATCAACCGGGTGCGCGGTTACGACTTCGAGGGATACGAGCGGACCGTCGACTCGCACGTTAAGAACCTGCGGCGCAAGATCGAGCTCGACCCGGCGAACCCGGCGATCGTCCAGACCGTGCTCGGCGGCGGGTATCGGCTCGGCCTGACCAAGGATGGCTAGCCGCCGGGCCTTCGGGATCGGGCAGCTCGGGTGGCGGCTCGCGCTGGCGTTCGTCGCCGTGGCGATCGCGGCGATCCTGATCAGCGCCGTCGTCTCCGAGCTCAGCGTCCACACGGACACCACTACGGTCGCTCGCCAGCAGGAACAGAGCCTGGCCAGGGCCGTCGCGCTGACCTCGGGCGCCGCCTACCAGGGGATCGGCTGGCCGCGCGCCAACCTCGTTCCCGTGTTCGACATCGCGCGGCGAGCCGGCGCGGCCGTCCTGGTGCGCGACGCGTCGGGTCGGCTGATTGGCATCTCGCCCGGATACCGCGCGTACCCGGCCTCGAGCGAGCTGCGCCAGCAGGTCACGGCCAGGGGGCACCGGGTGGGAAGCGTCATCGTGCGGTTCGGGCCGGCCGGGCTCGGCGCGCTGGCGAACAACCTCAATTCAGAACTGTGGCGGGTCAGGCTCGAAGCCGGGGCGATCGCCGCGGTGCTTGCGCTCTTCGTGTCGTTCGCGGTCGCCCGCCAGATCAGCCGGCCGCTTGACCGGATGCTCGAGACGGCCCGCGCCCGCGCCGCCGGAGACCGGTCGGCCAGGGTCAGCCCGCTGTCCGGCGTCGGCGTGCTGCGCGAGCTGCTTGTGGTCTTCAACGAGTCCACCGACATCGTCGATCAGCAGGACCGGCTGCGGCGCAACCTGTTCGCCGACATCGCGCATGAGCTCCGCACGCCGGTGGCGATCCTGCAGGCAGGCCACGAGGCCATGCTCGACGGCATCAGCGAGCCGACCGCCGAGAACCTGGGCTCGCTGCGCGACGAGGTGCTGCGGTTGGCCCGCATGGTGGACGACCTGCAGGCGCTGGCCTCGGCCGAGGCGGCCGCGTTGCAGATGGTGCTCGTCCCGCAGGACCTGGCCGAGATCGCGGCCGATGCGGCCACCAGCCTCGGGGAATCCTACGAGATGAAGGGGGTCAGCCTGGTCAGGCAGCTGACGAGCGCCACGCTTGCCTGCGACAAGCGGCGCATTTACGAGGTGATCACCAACTTGCTGACCAACGCCCTGAAGTTCACCCCGTCGGGCGGCCGCGTGGTGCTCGGCACCGGCCACGATCGCGCCGGGGCCGTCATGCTGCGTGTCAGCGACACCGGCGTCGGCATTCCCGCTGAGGAGCTGCCGCTGGTGACCGAGCGGTTCTTCCGCGGCCAGCACTCGCGGGAGACATCGACAGGCAGCGGCATCGGGCTGACGATCGTCAGCGAGCTGGTCCGCGCGCACCACGGCCAGCTGGAGATCGCCAGCGACGCGGAAACCGGCACGAAGGTCACCGTCAGGTTCCCCGACGCTGCGCCGGGCGGCAAGGTGCATCGCCATGGCGGATAGTCGGCCCAACCACCGCATTCTCGGTATCGGCGAGCTGGGGCGGCTGATCATGCTCGCGTTCGTCAGTGTCGCCGTGCTCGCCGTCGTGGTCGTCATCGCCGTCGGCGCCGCCTCGCTGGCCAGGGACGCTCGTCACCTGGTGACCGGGCAGCAGGCCAGGCTCGCCGGCGCTGCGTCAGCGTCGGCGGCAGCCGCCTACGACCATGGGGGCTGGACCAGCGCGAATCTCGCCCCGGTCCTCGCCTTCGTCGCGCGGTCCGGCGCGGCCCTGCGGCTCACCGACGCTGCGGGTCGGCCGGTCGCCGCCACCTCGGGGTTCGCCGCATTCCTGCGTCGGCCTCAGCTCGTCCGGACGGTCATCGCGTCGGGCAGGCCGGTCGGGCGGGTGACCCTGCGGTTCGGCAGCGCAGGTTACTCCACCGACATCGACAGGTTCCTTGCCCAGCGGTGGCGGGTGCGGCTGCTCGCCGCCGCGCTCGCGGTGCTGCTGGCCGGCCTGGCGTCGTTCTTCGTCGCGAGGCGGATCGCCGCCCCGCTGGAGCGGCTGCTCGAGGCGATGCGGGCCAGGCAGGCGGGTAACAGGGATGCCAGGATCAGGAACGTCCGCTCGGTCGGCGTGCTGCGAGAGGTACTCGAGGGCTTCAACGCGTCCACGAACGCGCTGGACGCGCGGGACCGGGTGCAGCGCAACCTGGTCGCCAACATGGCGCATGAGGTGCGGACTCCGGTCGCGGTCCTGCAAGCCGGCCTTGAGGCGATTCAGGACGGCCTGGCCGCGCCGTCCCAGGAGTCCATCACCTCGCTGCACGACGAGGTGGCCAGGCTCTCGCGCATGCTCGACGACCTCCAGGATCTGGCCTCGGCGGAGTCCGCGGCCCTGCAGCTCAAGCTCCTGCCGCAGGACCTGGCCGAGATCGCCGCGGAGGCGGTCGCCAGGCTGGCCGAATCCTTCGAAGCCGCAGGGATCAGCCTGGAGATGCGACTGACGCAGGCCCCGGCGGAATGCGATCAGGGCAGGATGCGGGAGGTCGTGACCAACCTGCTGACCAACGCGCTGAAATTCACCCCTCGCGGCGGCCGGGTCGTCGTCGAGTCCGGTCCGGACGGCCGTCACCTCGTCATGCTCAGGGTGAGCGACACAGGGATCGGGATCTCCGCCGAAGACCTGCCGCTGGTCACCGAGCGGTTCTTCCGCGGCGAGCGCACCGGCGACATGGCACCGGGCAGCGGCATCGGCATGGCCATCGTCAGCGAGCTGGTCAGGGCACACCACGGCGAGCTTAACGTCGCCAGCCAGCCGGGCAAGGGAACGACGGTAACCGTCACGATGCCGCGCGCCGAGCCCGACTAGCGCCTGTCCCCGTAGATCTCCGCGGGCACCGACGGCTCTACCGCGCGGCATCACCGGCCACGGACAACCCGGAACAGCGCGGCTGGCCTCCGCGCCGCGCCGCCGCGGCCGCCTGGCCGAGCACGGCCGCCCGGAACCGGGCATACCAGTAGAAACGGCATGTGATCATCGGGGTGTCGGTGGAATGGATGCCACATCCACTGCGTATTCTGGGACATCCGCCACATCCATCAAGATCATCTCCGGGCGGCGCGGTGCGGTGCGGGGCGGGGCGGGGCGGTGCGGTCGGCGGCGGCCATGGGCCGGCGCCAGACCATAAGGCGAGCCATCGGGATCTGGCGCCGCGACCCAGTCCCACGATCTACGGGACAGGCTAGTGCGGCCGCTGGGCGCCTGCGCCGCCGACTTCATGGACTCGTCCGCACCCCGCCGCCCGGGCTGTCCAGGTGTCCCCCCGCGACATCCGGACCTGCCCGGCGCGGTCAGGTGCGGTCACCGGGCGGGTCGCGGGCCAGTCCCCCAAGTAGCTGGCCCGTCGTCCCGTTCCCCCCTCATGTCCGCTTCGGCGGTGACCCGTCGGGACGGCGGCCGACCCCATGACCCGACCGCTCGTCCCGTCCCCCGTCGTCCCGCTTACTTGCGGCTCATAAGATGTAACAGAACGTGATTGACGGGGCTGTGCATGGCATGTGGAGTCGGTGTGGAGATGACCGTTGCGACAGGCCGGTGTGTCGTCGGTACCTGGCCTCTGGCCGCCGATGTGCAGGCGACTGTGCATCTGCACAATTGCTGAGCGGCCATCCCGCTGTGCCACAATGGGCTCGCAGTCAATGGAGGATCTGTGGCCGACACCGAGCACGTCCCTGCTGGCATCGACCCGACCAGGCCGAGCCCGGCCAGGATGTATGACTACATGCTGGGCGGCACGCACAACTTCCAGGTCGACAGGGACGCGACCGAGCAGTTCCGGGCTCAGATGCCCGATCTGGAGGACGCCGCCTGGGCCAACCGCGGATTCCACGGCCGGGCCGCCAGGTGGATGGCGACCGAGCACGGCATCAGACAGTTCGTGGACATCGGTTCTGGCCTGCCCACCCAGAGCAACACGCATGAAGTGGTGCACGCGATCGCTCCCGCCGCTCGCGTCGTCTACATCGACAGCGATCCCATGGTGCTGGTGCTGGCCAGGGAACTGCTGGCCGACGACGGCAGTACGGCCGTCATCCAGGCCGACCTGCGCGATCCCGACGCCGTGCTGAGCCATCCCGACCTGCACGCGCTGATCGACTTCGGCCACCCGGTCGGGCTCCTGATGACTGCCGTGCTCCAGTTCGTCGCCGACGAGTCCGACCCGTGGAGCCTGGTCCGGCGCTACGTGGCTGCTCTCTGCCCGGGCAGTTACCTGGCCCTGTCCCATATCACCAGGGACAAGCTGCCCCCGCAGGCGGTGGCGACCGGCGTGCAGGTCTACCAGCGGGCGACCGAGAGCGCGCATCCGCGCACCAAGGCCGAGATCGAGAAGTTCTTCGACGGCCTGGAGATCGTGGCGCCCTACGACGGCGCCGGGCCGGTCATCACCAACGTGGGGCTGTGGGGCTCCGAGGACCCAGACGCTGCCGACAGCGACGGGTCGCGCGCGTTCTACTGTGCGGTGGCCCGCCGCTCGTAACGGCGGCCAGCCGCTCAGGTTGAGACGCCCGAGGCGAGCGCCACAAGCTCGTCCCGACCAGGGCCGAGCCGCGGGCGGTCACGCCAGTCCGCTCCAAGCTCCAGGGCACGGCCGCGCAGGTCCTGGCTGGCGAGGGCCTGGTCGGGCGTGCGCAGCACGAACCTGATGTCCAGGTAGGCGCGCAGGCAGTCCGGGTCGGCGCCGGCCGCTGCATCAAGCGCCCGGTCAAGCTGGAACTCTGGGTCGGGCGGATCGTAGCGCTCGCCGCGCATGCCCGCTTCGATCTCGGCCACGCGGTGCCGGTCGGTGGCGAGTGTGGCCCGGTACCACGGCTCGACATCGCGGGCGGTCGCGGCATGGAAGGCCGCGGCGAACGCCGCAGGGTGGTCCAGCCCCGCGGTCCTCAGCGTGTCGCGCAGCGTGAGGGCGTGCAGGATGCCAATCGAGGCGCCCCGCCCGTTGGTCGGGTTCGAGCAGGCCCAGGAGTCCGCCACGGCCACGACCCCGGTGGCCACCGGCGCGCCCTCGATCACGAAGGCGCGATGGCGATCCTCGAGCCTGGCCATCACCCCGACGCCATCGTCGATCGGAGTGCCGTCCAGCCAGTGTGCGATCAGCGGAAGGCTGCGCACCACAGCCTCCCAGGCGGCGGGCTCGCGCAGGCCGCGGAGCGCGGTGTCGGTCGAGCCGGTCACGAGCGCGACGGCCCACGTCCCGTTGTCAGCGGGCAGCGTGAGCGAGCTGATCGTGCCCCAGTTGATCTGCGCAGGTGCGATCATGGCCGGCCGCGATCCGTCGGCGGACCGCAGGTGACGGCCGTAGTAGATGAAGCCGCTCTCCTCGAGTTCCTCGGCCGGCCGGCGGGCACCGGCCGCCTTGAGCCAGTCCGGGAGCGCGGACCGTCGGCCGCTCATGTCCACCACCAGGTCGGCGCCGATCACCTCTCCCGCCCTCGTGCGGACTCCGGTCACGTGCGGCACGCCGGTGACTGCCGCGGTCCCGGTGACCAGGCCGTCGACCGCCGTGCCGCGGCGGACCTGAACCCCGGGCGTCGCCTGCGCGGCATGCGCCACCACGGCCTCCATCACCGGCCGCCGGCCGGTGAGCCATCCGAACCGCTCGTCACCATCCCGCCAGCCGCCGGTCCGCTCGGCCGGCATCACGTCGCCGACGAAGTTCAGCCGCAACGCGCCAGCGTCTGACAGGGCCCTGGCGACCGCGGGAAACTCGGCGTCGAGGACCGCGCGGAACCTGGCCAGGAAGGCGTGCGGCAGCCGGAATTGGTTCACCCCGGGCCGGTGCCAGCCCTCCCACGCCCCAGCCGGATCCTCGGGCGGTCCGGCCTCGTCCCGCTCGACGGCGATCACCTCATGGCCGTCGGCCGCCAGCAGCATCGCGGCGCCCAGTGCCACCACGCCTGCCCCGATCACCACGATCCGCGCCATCGACGTCAGGGGCGGCTCGGCCAGTCGCGGCCAGGCGCCCCCTGCCCCCTCCCCACTGAGCCGGTGCCAGCCCTGGCACCGTCGCCGCCCGCCGGGCGTGCGCGGGCCCAGTCGCCATCCTGCGCGATGCACGGCCCGGGCCGCAACAGGCCGCCCGCCCCAGCTCACGGTGTCTCCCGCTCGTCTCCCGCTCGTCTCCGGGCGTCCCGACCGGCGCGCTCACAGCGCTAGCCCGGCCCCGAGCCTGGCCAGAGCGTCGTCGAGCAGCGCGAACAGGTCGGAGTCGGGGTGCTCGACCCAGTAGAACTCTGCCGAGATCATCACCCCGAGTATCGCCCCGGCGCTCGCGTAGGTGCCGAAGTCGGCGCGGCTCTGGTCGGTCTGGCGGGCGACGAGATCGGCGATCAGGCCGATGGCCTCGGCGAACTGGCCGATCAGCGCGGCCCGCAACTCCGGCACGGCCAGGGCAAGCGTGGCCCGCTCGCGCATCGCCGCCCGCTCGTCCGCCCCAAGGTCGGCCAGGACCGATCCGAGCGCACGCCGGACGGCCTCAGTCGGCCCGAGGCCGTCCGGCTGCGCGTGGAAGGCCTGGACCAGGAGGGCGTCGTAGTCGTCGCTCAGGACCAGGTCCTCCTTGGCCGGGAAGTACCTGAAGACCGTGGAGACGGCCACCTCGGCCACCTCGGCGATCTGCTCGACCGTGGTGGCCTCGTAGCCCTGGGCGTGGAAGAGCGCCAGGGCCTCGCGCTGGATGGCCGCCTTGGTCCTCGCCTTCTTGCGCTCGCGCAGGCTGAGCGATGGCTCTAGGTCACGCGGCAACGCGCGCGCCTCCCGCCACCTCGTCGGCCGTGCCAGTCGGCTGCTCGGCCGGAGCGCGCGAACTGCCGGTCTGACCCGGCATGAACACCAGCGCCAGCAGCAGGCCGAGCAGCGCGAAGCCCACCGAGACGGCCAGGGCGACGTCGACCCCGTGCGTGAACGCCACGCGGACCGCGGTCAGCAGGGCAGGCGAGTGCAGCAGCCTCGCCACGGCCGTACCGCCGAACACGCTCTGCCGCACCACCCTGGCGGCCGCCGCCGGCAGCCCGGCCAGGTGCAGCCGGCTCACGTATGCCGAGCTCAGCGCGCTGCCGAGGATCGCCGCGCCGAGCGGCGCTCCCGCGTTCTTCAGCGCCTGGAGTACGCCGGAGCCGACGCCCGCACGCTCCTGCGACAGCTGGGCCAGGGCCGCCGAGGCCGCGGTGGCCATGGTCAGGCCGGTGCCTACCCCGGCGATCGCCATCCACAGCGCCACGAAGCCCTCGCCGGAGGTCAGCGAGGTCAGCGCCCCGACAGCCAGGCCGACGGCCAGGATCGCGAAGCCGGCCGCGATCGTGAGCTTGGCGCCGATCGCCTTCGCCAGCCAGGAGGCCGGAAGCAGGCCGAGCATGAGCCCGCCGACGGCAGGCAGCAGCCGCAGGCCCGACCCCTCCGGGTTGGTCCCCATCACGCCCTGGAAGAACTGCGGCATCGTGAAGAGCATCCCGACCAGCGCGAGGGTGAGCACGGTGAACAGGATGACACCCCAGGTGAACGAGGCGGAGCGGAACAGGGCGAGATCGACCAGCGGCTGGCTGCCCGGCCTGCGCTGCAGGAACCGCTCCCAGCCGAAGAAGGCCACCGCGATGACCAGCCCGGCGAGCAGCGGGACGATAGCGTCCGGCGAACTCCAGCCGTGCTGGCCGGCCTGGATGAACCCGAACGTGATACCGACCAGGCCGGCGCTCGAGCTGAGGATGCCGACGATGTCGAAGCCCGGGCGCTCGGGTGCCGCCGACTCGGGCACCAGGAGCACGACCGCGGCGAAGCCCAGGATTGCCACCGGCACGTTCATCAGGAACACCCAGCCCCACCAGTAGTGGGAGAGCAGCCAGCCGCCAAGGATGGGGCCGATCGGGAAGGAGATCATGTTGATGGCCGCCCAGATGCCCACCGCCCGCGGCCGTTCCTCCGGGGAGAACAGCACCGTCAGCGCCGAGATCGCCATCACGACGACGCCCGCACCGGCGAAGCCGAGCAGGATCCGGGCCGCGATGAACTCGGCTGGCGAGCGGGAGTACGCGCACGCCAGTGAGCCCACCGCGAACAGCGCCAGCGAGCCCAGGATGACCTTCTTGCGGCCGTACCGGTCGCCGAGCAGCCCGGCAGGCAGCATCATCGCCGCGAGCACGATCGTGTAGGCCGATGAGAACCACTGCAGGTCGGACTCGGGCGCCTTCAGCGCACCGGACAGGGTCGGGAGCGCGACGCTGAGCACGGTGATGTCCAAGCCGACAGCCAGCACCGCGAGCATCACCGCGCCGAGCGCCCACCACCTGCGCGTCGTTGCCTCCATGGCCGCCTCCTCCGGTTCGCGCCGGCCGTTCCAGGCGGCGCTCCGTTCTCTTCGGATTCCATCCTAAATGAGAGAGAGTCTTAAATCGGAGGGACTTTTGTCACGAGCCGGCTCCGCGAAGGTCTCACGCGGGGCGGTCAGATCGCCGCTCGTGCCCTGCGACATGAATGAGCCAGGCCGCCAGCGCGGCGATCCACAGCACGCAGCTCGTCGCGAGTGCCCGCTCCGCCAGTCCTTCCGCGGTGCTGGTCAGTGACGCGATGCACAGGAGCAGGTAGCAGGCCGGGCAGACTATCCGCGCCGCCGTGATGACCGGGACCATCGGGCGCCAGGCTGGCAGGACCTTGAGCCGCCTGCGCAGCAGGATCGGCGTATACGCGATCACGAGGAACGCCATGGTCGCGACGATCGCATCGGTCAGGCCGCCCGGACTGTAGAGCTGGCGGCCGGGTGCGCACTGCGGAACCTCGCAGGGAGCCAACGGGAACGAGTTGCCGATCGCCAGGCCCGCCGCCGCGAGTACCCAGGGCCCGGCCCCAGCGACCTGCCCGGCCTGCGCCAGGGCGGGGCGCAGGCCGAAGACCGCGAAGCAGCAGGTGCCGACGCCACCGAGCGCGAAGCAGGTGACCGGGAACCACACGTATGGTGCCGTGGCTGCCTGCATGTCGCTGATCGTGTCGGTGACCATGCTGTAAGCAGGGCCCTGCCAGGTCTCCGCGACGAGCCAGCCGGCCGTGAATGCGGCCTGTGCGATCAGGCCGATCGCGCCCCAGAAGGCGAGGCTGGGACCGCGCCGTGCCGGGAGCGCCCCTGCGCCGGCCGCCTGGTGAGCCTGACCGCCGATCATGATCGGCCTCCCTGGTCGGCGCAGCCAGGCTTGTGACTGCCCGCCCGGATCCTGACGCGCTCCCTGCGCGAGACCTCCGCCCGAACTCGGTCGTGCTGCTCGCGCTCGCCGACGGCGGCCATCGATCCCATGAGCTTGTCGAGCAGCGCCGCCAGGGCGCGCACCTCGCCGTCGTCCCAGTCGGCCACGAACAGCGCGAACCGGTCCAGGCCGACCTCCTGCAGCCGCATCATCTCCTGCCAGCCGGCTGGCGTCAGCGTGACCAGCCAGGACCGGCCGTCCTCAGGGTCCCCGACAACGCGCACCAGGTCCGCCTCCTCAAGCTCGCGCACCTGGCGGGTGACCTGCGATCGGTGCACGGACTGTAGGGCAGCGATCCGCGACGGCCGCGCGCCGCCGGCTCCTACGCCGGCGACGACCTGCAGCAGGTCGAGCGCTCCGGCGGCCCGCCGCTGCCGCTTGGCCCGCTCAAGGCGCGCCGTCAGCGTGAACAGCGCGCCCACCATCCAGCGCACGGACTGCCTGCTCGGGCTCGTCATGACGCCAGGCTAAGATAAGTGATTGATACAATCAACTATTTTGCCTGCAGGACATGATGTTTGTCATCGGCAATTTGTGACTCGCGGCACTACCCGGCCCGGGCCGCGGCGCGCGATGCTATTTTCGTGACCGCTGTTTCAGATACCGACCATGGAGTCGTCCTCTCGCGCCTGTCGAAGTCCTATGGCGCGGTGCACGCCGTTCGCGGCATCGACCTTTCGATCGCGCCGGGCGAGACGGTCGCGCTGCTCGGCCCTAACGGCGCGGGCAAGACCACGACCATTGAGATGATGCTCGGCCTGACCAAGCCGGATAAGGGGACGGTGTCGATCTTCGGCGCGCCGCCCGCGGGGGCACGGCAGGCCGGCTGGTTCGGCGCGATGCTGCAGACCGGGTCGCCTCTCGATCATCTGCGGGTGCGGGAGATCGTCACGCTGATGGCGTCCTACTATCCGCATCCGCTGCCGGTCCCTGACGTGCTGCGGCTGACCGGCGCGGACGAGTTCGCCAGCCAGATGACGACCAAGCTGTCGGGCGGCCAGGTGCAGCGGGTACGGTTCGCCGCCGCGATCGTCGGCGACCCCGACCTCCTCCTGCTGGACGAGCCCACCGCGGGCATCGATGTCGAGGGCAGGCGGGACTTCTGGCAGGCGATGCGCGCCATGACCGAGCACGGCAAGACGGTCCTGTTCGCCACGCACTACCTGGAGGAAGCCGACGCCTATGCCGACCGGATCGTGCTGCTCGCGCACGGCCAGGTCGTGGCGGACGGCCCAGCCACCGAGATCAAGGCTCAGGTGGGCTCCCGGACGATCCGTGCCACCTTGCCCGGAGTCGGCGCAGCGGCACTGACCGCTCTGCCGGGCGTGCGCAGCGCCGAGCGGCACGGTGACGCGGTGGTCCTGACCTGCACGGATGCCGACGCCGCGCTGCCGGCGTTGCTCACTGCGTTCCCGGCCACGCGGGATGTCGAGGTGCGCGGCGGGAGCCTGGAGGAAGCATTCCTGGAACTGACCGGGGCCGAAGAGACTACCGGGCTCGACGACACTCCGGGTGCCATGGGGGTGACCAGGTGACTCACCTGCACTACGACATCCTGCGCACGCTGCGCAACCCCGCCTTCGTCGGCCTCACGGTGGCGCTGCCGCTGGTCCTGTTCTACTCGGTCGCCTCTGGACAGCGCCACGCGATGCATGACGGCACCAGCTTCCCGCTGTACTTCATGACCGCCATGGCGGTCTACGGCGCGATGTACGCCACGGTGGCACCGGGCGCGCGCATCGCGCGGGACAGGTCGAGCGGCTGGCTCCGGCAGATACGGATCACGCCGCTGCGGACCAGGACGGAGTTCACCGCGAAGGTGGTCGGCGCCTACCTGCTCGCGCTGCCCGCTCTGGTGCTGCTGTTCCTGGCGGGCGCGTCGCTGGGTGTGCGGCTCGGCGCGACGCAGTGGCTGGAAATGGCCGGGCTTCTGCTGGTCGGCCTGGCTCCGTTCGTGGTGATCGGCCTGGTCCTGGGCTACCTGCTGCCCGGTGATGCCGTGGCGCCGGCGTTTGCCGGCGTCGTGGTCCTGTTCGCGCTGCTCGGCGGGGTGTTCGGGTTCCAGCTCGCCACGTCAGGGCCGATGTTCGACGTGATGAAAGGCCTGCCATCGTACTGGCTGGTGCAAGCGGGCAAAACGGCACTGGGCGGCGGCGGCTGGCCGGCCGAGGCGTGGATCGTGGTCGCCGTGTGGACTATCGTGCTGATCCCGGTCGCTGCGCTGGCCTACCGGCGCTCGGCGATCCGAGCCTGATCGGTGCGGAATCAGTAAGCTCGATGAACGTGGACGCGCACCCGCAGCCGGCCACGGCGGCCGAGGCGGAGTGGGTCGCCGCTCAGCGCCGGTGGTCCGGCAACTGGCGGCGCTTGATCATGTCGGCGATCCCGCTGGCCTACCTGGTCTTCCTCGTCGAGGCGGTGGCGCAGAACTCTCGCGGCGCTGGGCGGATCACCGGTTACGCCGTCCTGGCGGCGTTTGCTGTGTGCTGGCTGGCTCTTCCCTTGCTGTTCTCGTCGGACCGGCTGCGGCGCGGGTTCTGGCTGTACTACGCCGTTCTGGCGGCGCTGTTCGCCGCGGAACTGCCGTTCGCACGCGCTGCCGGCTTCGTCCTGTGCTTGTTCCTGACGATTCTCATTGTCGGTCGGCTGGGCGTCTGGTCTGTTCCGGTGGTCGCCGGATTCGCTCTCGCCGCCCTGCTGACTCCGGTCGCGATCCCGTCCTGGCACGTCAGCCTCCAGGCTTCGTTCGACGACATCACGCCGGTCGCGATCCCGGTCGCCGCCCTGGTGACGTTCGTCACCCTGGCCATATTTCGCGGCAATCAGGCACTCGCCGCGGCGCGCGCGGAGGTTGCCCGGCTGGCAGCCGAGAACGAGCGCATCCGGATCGCCCGTGACCTGCACGACCTGCTCGGCCACTCGCTGACCACGATCACCGTCAAGGCCGGGCTGGCCCGTCGGCTTTCAGACGCCGACCCGGCGCGAGCGCTGGGGCAGATTGCCGAAGTGGAGGACTTGTCCCGGCGGGCGCTTGCCGAGGTCCGCGCCGCGGTGTCCGGCTACCGGGATGTCACGCTGGCAGGCGAGCTGGCCCGCGGCCGTGAACTGCTGCAGGCCGCGGGTGTCGCCGCCGACCTGCCCGCGAACGCCGGCATGGTCGATCCTGCGCACCAGGAACTGCTCGGCTGGGCGGTACGGGAGGGGCTGACCAACGTGATACGTCACTCTCGTGCCAGCACGTGTGCGGTACGGCTGTCGCCGTCCGCCGTGGAGATCACCGATGACGGCGCCGGAACGGCTGCGCCGCCGGGCAACGGGTTGCGCGGCCTGCGGGAGCGCGTGACGGCGGTCGGAGGAACCATCGACGCCGGGCCGTTGCAGCCCGCCGGATGGCGGCTGTGCGTGTCGCTGGTACCAGACGGTGACGCGTGACGATCCGGCTGCTGCTCGCCGACGACCAGGAGCTGATCCGCGGTGCCCTGGCGATCATGCTCGGGCTGGAGGATGATTTCGAGGTCGTCGCGTCAGTCGCCCGCGGCGACCAGGTACTCGCCGCGGCGAGGATGCACCAGCCGGATGTGGCGCTGCTGGACATCGAGATGCCGGGCATCGACGGCCTGGCCGCCGCCGCCGTCCTGGCCCGCGAGGTTCCGCGCTGCCGGTCCCTGATCCTGACCACCTTCGGTCGGCCCGGTTACCTGCGCCGGGCGATGGAGTCCGGTGCCTGCGGATTCGTCGTCAAGGACGCGCCGCCCGAGCAACTCGCCGATGCCATCCGCCGCGTCGCCGCCGGCGAGCGGGTGGTGGATCCGGCGCTGGCTGCAGCGACGCTCGCCGCCGGAGTCTCCCCGCTGACCGGGCGGGAGCGAGACGTGCTCGTCGCCGCCCGGCCCGGCGCGACCGTCGCCGACATCGCCCGCAGGCTATGCCTGTCCGAGGGCACCGTCCGCAACTACCTCTCGTCCGCGATCGCCAGGACCGGAACACGCAACCGGGCAGAAGCCGTCAGGGTCGCGGACCAGAACGGCTGGCTCTGACCGACCGCCTTCTGCACGGACGCCGAGAAAGACCGCGGGGTGATGCTCCGCGTTCACACGGGGCTTAACACGGCGGGGCGGCCCTGGTCAGCGGCCGGTCCGCGGCATGGCCGCCTCCTTTCCCATGATGGCGCTGACCACCTAAACGTCGCGCGCCGGCGGTGTGAGCCAGCGTGTGACCGTACTCGGGCGCGCGGCGCAGCCTTGTTCACATGTACTTTTCATCGGTATATTCTCTTGGCATGAGCATGAGGCAGATGCAGGAGCCCTCGTTCCTGATCCTGACCGCGCTGGCCGGCGGGCCGCAGCATGGCTACGGCATCATGACCGACGTAGCGCAGATCTCCGGTGGCAGGGTGCGGCTGCGGGCCGGCACCCTGTACGCGGCACTGGACCGGCTCAGCGAGGACCGGCTGGTAGAGGTCGACCGCGAGGAGATCGTGGACGGCCGGCTGCGGCGGTACTACCGTCTGAGTCCGGCCGGCCGCTCCAGGCTCGCGGCCGAGACCGCGCGGCTGCGCGCCAACGCGGCGGCGGCGGCCAGTCGGCTGCGCCTGGCGGGTGAGTGATGGCGCCCGCTGGGCTGGAGGTCCGCTACCGGCGTCTGCTGCGCTGGTATCCGGCCGAGTACCGGGTCATGCACCTGGAGGAGATGCTCGGCGTGCTGATGGCGGGCGCCGCACCCGGCCGGAGTCGGCCGGGCGGGGCGGAGTCGGCCGACCTGCTGGCCGGCGCGGCGCGTATCCGGCTGCGGCCTGGCCGGGCGCTCTCGGACGGGCGGGGGTGGCGCGACGCGCTGGCGGTGTACAGCGTTGCTGCGCCGCTGCTGGTACTGATTTCCGCGCTCATCGGCTGGCTGGCCGCAGGGTTTGAGTCGGCCCGCATCGGCCCGGCCGGGCTGACCGTGATGCTCGCGGGCGTCGGCTCCGGACGCCTGCTGACCGATGCGGCGGCCGGGGTGGCAATCGGCGGCCAGGGCGTGGTTGCGGTTCTGGCTCTGCTTGACCTGCGCCGGTGGGCGGCAGCGGCAGCGGCGGTCTCCGCGCTGTACCTGGGCATTACCGCCGTCCTGCAGTTGTACGTACCGCTGTCGGTCGGCATCCCGATCAGCCTCCTGTACGTCTCGTTCGCGCTGGTCGCGCCGATCAGCGAGACAGTCGCGCTGCTGGCATCGCCGGGTCCGCGCCGGGGCAGGCAGCTCATGTCGCGCCGGGACTGGGCGCTGCTGGCAGCCGGATCGGCGGTGGCCGCGGCGCTGACCCGCGGTGTCGGCTTCGTCCTGCTCAAACTTGGCGGCGAGAGCCTGCACCGGAACGCTTCGCTGCTGGCCGGGCTGGCCGTGGCCGTGCTGCTGCTGGTCATGTGGCTGAGCTCGGCACACGGCAAGCGCCTGGCGCTGTTGTTCGGCGTGCTGGCCTACGGGACGTTGCTGGCGGACGGATTCATTGACCAGGGCGGGGCTTGGGGCGCCGACACGGTAAATGGCTCCATCGGCCAGGTGCTGGTCACTGTCTTGCTGGCGGCAGTCGGCTACCGGACCTGGCGACGGTCCAGGTCTGCCGTCGGCGGATCTCGCGAGAGCCTGACCTGAGCGGACCCCTGGCCCCATCCGCACCAGGCAACCAGTTCGGCTAAGGAATCCCCGCGGTCAGGTGATCGCGTTCGCCGGGAGCAGCGCATGGACGCCCCTGGACTGGTTCACCACCTGCGTGACCCTCAGGTCGAGCACCGGGCTGGCCAGCGCCAACGCCGTTGCCTTGTCGACTCCGTAGCTGGCCTGCAGCCAGGTCAGCATCGCATCGAGCGCGTCGCCCATTGCCGTGTTGAGATCCGGGCTGAAGCCGAAGGTGATCTGGCCCGCCGGAGTCTCGGCGTGCACTCCCGGAACCGGCCGGGCCGTAACCAGGTCGAGCTGAAGCTCGGTCGTCATACCGCACTCGATGGCGGTGCCCCCGACCTCTCCGTCACCCTGCGCAGCGTGACCGTCGCCGATGCTCAGCAGCGCCCCAGGCACGGCAACCGGCAGATACAGGATCGATCCGGCGACCAGTTCCTTGCAGTCGATGTTGCCGCCGCCGACGGCCCTGGGCGGGATCGTGGAATGCTCGCCTGGCTCGTCCCAGGCGACGCCCGCCACGCCGTGGAACGGGGCTATCCGCACCGTGTGCCCTCGGTCGCTGGTAGCGACTCCTGCGTCCACGTCAATCTGCCAGAGCAGCCGGGCCGGCGGGGCTTCGTGCAGGCCGAGATGGCGGGTCAGCGGAGTATCACGCCCGGCCGCGCGCGTCCAGCCCCAGTCGTCGGGCCGCATCGACACGAAGCGCACCGCCAGCACGTCGCCCGGCCGTGCCCCGCGAACCTCGATCGGCCCGGTCAGGCAGTGACCTCGCCACTCGGCGAACATCATGGGGACCTCCTGGCCCGGCGTCTGCTGGCGTTCGAGATGGCCGGCCGCATCCAGCGACCGGAGCAGGATGGTGTCGCCTGGCTCGACCGTGAGCACGGGCGGCAATTCCCGGCTGAACACCTGGGCCGTCGTCGCCGGTGTCGGATCGAGCTGGTGGCCGGTCATGCAGCGATCTTCCCCGCTCTGCTCGACCGCGACAATGCGAGATCGGCAGCTCGATGCGGCGCTGGGTCTGCTGCCGTGCGATGCTGGCTCGGCAGCGGTGGGGAAGGGAACGCGGTGATGTGCTTCAGGCAGATGGCAGTCCGCGCGGTCTGATTCTCGCTGTCCCCCTGCTGGTCGCGGGTACGGCCGCGTGGTCCGCTCCTGCGGCTGCCATGGCGGGGTCCTGCCTGCTGGCGCGCCGCCGGCCTTCACTACGTCGGGTTTCCTGTCCGGGGTGGCCGCTGTTTCCGCCAGCGATGCCTGGGCGGTCGGTACTGACGGCGGGCCCTTGATCCTGCATTGGAATGGAACGAGCTGGAGGCGGGTGCCCGGCCCCCGGCCGCCAGGCACCAGCGTCCTTGACGGGGTGGCCGCCCTCTCGGCACGGAACGCCTGGGCGGTCGGCGCCGCCGGCGTTAACACCCCGAACCCGAGCACGCTGATCATGCACTGGAACGGGCAGGCCTGGATTCGGGTGCCCAGCCCGGGTCCCGGGTCCCTGGATGGCGTGGCCGTCACGTCCGCGCGGAACGCGTGGGCCGTCGGCAGTTACGGCACCGGCGGCGATCACTACGCGACGCTGATCGTGCACTGGAACGGCGCAGCGTGGCAGCGGGTGCCCAGCCCCGCAATCCGTTCCTGGGCACGGCGACGGCCTCGGCGGAGTGGCCGCCGTCGGCGATCTCGCGGCCTGGGCGGTCGGCTACGCGGCCGGCGGCGGCGCGGGATGGATTGTGCACTGGAACGGCACAGCCTGGAAGTGACCGGCAGAGGGCCCGGCATGCATGACCACTGGGGCGGCATGCGGCGTGCACGGGACGCCCGGAGGGCTCACCACCTGCACAGCGTTCACACACGGCGAGAGGGCCCGCCTCCGCTTTTCGCGGATCTCGATTGCGCGGTACGCGAGTCCTTCCGCTACCCCGCGTCTGGTCGGGCCCTCTCGTCGCCCCTAGTCGATCGCGCCACGCGAGCGCGCGCCATGGCCGAAGGTCCCCCGCAAGCGGGACCTTCGGTAACGCCGCGGCCCGGGACGCGGTGACGGCCGCAGATCTGGACAGGCTGGTGCGGATGCTCAGGTCCAGGCGCGCTAGGCTCGGCAGGCATGGTGGAAGCGAGCGAGCCGGTGTCGTCGTTCGACACGTCGGTTCCGAACGCCGCGCGCATGTACGACTACTGGCTGGGCGGCAAGGATAATTTCGCGGCCGACCGGGTGGCGGCCGAGCGGTCGGCGGCCGCGGTGCCGCAGCTGCCGTGGCTCGCTCGCGAGAACCGCGCGTTCCTGGGTCGGGCCGTGAGCTTCTGCGCGAGCGCCGGGGTCACGCAATTCCTCGACATCGGCACCGGGCTGCCCACCATGAACAGCGTGCATCAGGTCGCCCGACAGGTCGCGGCGAGTCCGCGGGTGGTGTACGTGGACAACGATCCGGTGGTGGTCAGCCATGCGCGGGCGCTGCTCACCACGCCAGGGACCCTGGCTGTGCGCGGGGACCTGACGCGACCTGACGAGTTCCTCGGCGATCCGGATGTCCGCGCCGTGATCGACTTCAGCGAGCCCGTGGCCATCCTGCTCGTCGCGGTCCTGCACTTCATTCCCGACGACGTCGATCCGGTCGGAGCGGTGGCGAAGCTGCGGGATGCCATGGCCCCCGGCAGCTATCTGGTGATCTCCCACGTCGTGATGACGCCGGGCCAAGTTTCCAGCGCGCAGCCTCAGACCGAGACCGCACGCGAGCTTGGGGAAGCTCGCCGGGGAATGCCTCCGGCCTGCGCCCGGACCAAGGAGGAGGTCGCTGCCTTCTTCGGCGACTTGACCGTGGTGGAGCCCGGCCTGACCGATGTCTGGGACTGGCAGCCGGACGCCGACACGGTCGTGGTCTCCGGCGACGTCATGACCGTCATCGGCGGGGTCGCCAGAAAGGACTGACCGGTCCCGGCCGGGCCACTTATGGAACGAGAACGCGGGTCTTGTGGCCGTGGGCTGCGGCCCGTTCGGCTCTTGAGCGGCGCTGTGGTGTTACGAGCATTGGCGGTGGAGTGAGCGGTGGCTCCTTGAGGAGGCCGGGGCATGTCACTGTTGGGACCGCCGAGCGTGCCCAGGCTCGCGGCGAAGAAGGACGTCAAGGGGCTGATCAAGGCCCTTCAGTACCCGAAGGACGCTGCCATCCCGGTCGCGTCGGCGAGTGCGCTGGGGGAACTGCGACCCGCAGGCCGTCGAAGCCCTCCTGCGGGCGCACCGGCGGCTCGGCGCGCCGGCACTTGACGCACTCGTCCGGATCGGCACACCTGCGAGACGGGGTGCTTGTCGAAGTATGCGACGGCGGCGCGGAAGTCGTCGAGTAGCAAGGAGGCCCGGCCACCACCACACCATCTGCCACGCCGCTCCGATGCGGCGGGCATGCGCCGCCGTCCGTGATGGTTGGCTGGGTATCAGCCGTGGCTGGCAGGGCAAGGAGCGTGTTGCCGGCGTCCGTGACACCGGTCAGCCTGGTCTCAAGGCGAGGCGATGGCGAGGAAGGCGCGCATGAGCGATCCCGGACCCGAGCTGGCCACCTGGTGGCTCGCCGGCAGCGAAGAGCGCCTGCCCGCCGGGAGCGACTGGCTATCCGCAGCCGAACGCGGCTGGGCCGGTCAGCTGAGGTACACCAAGCGGCGCACCGACTTCATGCTGAGTCGCTGGACCATGAAGGCGGCCGTGGCGCGCCGCCTTGGCTGGCCGGAGACTGCGGCGGTCCTGGCGCGGATCGAGTCGCGTCCCGCGCCCGGCGGTGCGCCGCGGCTCTTCATCGACGGCGAGCTGGCGCCCTGGGGGATATCGCTCTCCGACCGGGCAGGCTGCGCGGTCTGCCTGGTCGCCGGGCGGGACGCGGCTGTCGGCTGCGACCTGGAGATCACCGAGCCGCGCAGCGACACCTTCGTCCGCGACTACCTGACGTCGGCTGAACGTCGGCAAGTCCAGACCGCGGGCTCAGCCAGGGACATGACCGCCAACCTCATCTGGTCGGCGAAGGAAAGCGCGCTGAAGGTGCTGGGAACGGGGCTGCGTCGCGACACTCGTTCCGTCGAGGTGACGGTCCAAGGCCTGCACTCTCCCGAACGCACCTGGTCCGCTCTGCAGGTGAGGACGGCGGAAGGCGCTGTGTTCCCAGGATGGTGGCGCAAGAGCGGCGCGTTCTTGCTGACCGTGTGCTGGCCCGGGGGCGGTCCGCCGCCCGCCGCGCTCGAGCGGGCCTCGCCGTTGGACACGACGCCGCCGTCGCACAGCTGGATCGACCGGCCGGTCAGCTAGCGAGTCGCCGCTCCAGCGCGCCGACCACGAACTGCCGCAGCTCGGACGGCGAGATGATGCGATCGACCGATCCCACGCGCATCGCGCGCTCGATGTCGTGGATGCTGTCGAATTCGTCGGCGACTTCCTTGAGCTTCTCCGCTCGGACCACGGCGGCGATGTCGGCTAGCTCGTGCCGCAGGTCGGCCAGTTCCCTGCCAGTAGCCGAGGCAAGCCGCATGCGCCGGTCCGCCACCCGCGAGTCCTTGTCCGTCCTGGCAACCACCTCACGGGAGAGCACTACCGCCGCCGCTGGCGCCCCGCCAATCACCGACGCGAACGAACCACTCACCGCAGCGGTCTCCATGTCGTCGTGAAGTCGCTTGGAAAAGACCACGAAGGCGCCGCCGTGGTACCGGGAGACAACCACGAACAGGATGGGGCCGACAAAGTTGGTGACCGCTCGGCCGATCTCCGCCCCGTACTCCAGCTGCCATTTCCGCATGCTCTCCGGCGATCCGTCGAATCCGGTCAGGTTGGCCAACACGACCACCGGGCGGTTGCCGCTCGCTGCGTTGATCGCGCGCGCCAGCTTGCGCGAGGACTGCGGGAACAAGGTGCCCGACGTCCACGACGGCGGCCCATCGGCAGGAACGAAGCCGGCGCGCGTGACCGTGCGCGACTCAAGGCCGATCAGGCAGACGGGGAAGCCGCCGATGTGCGCCTCCCAGACGATGCTGCTCTCCGCGTCTCGCCAGTGCGCCCACCGTTCGAACGGCTCGTGGTCGCTGTCTGTTACGGCGCGCAGCACTGAGCGCATGTCGAAGGGCTTCTTGCGGTCGCCGTTCAGCTCGACGGAGAAGATGTCACCGATCGCGGTGAACTCCGACCCATCCACGGGCCTATGGGGGGACGCACATATGTCTCGGTCGGCCGGGTCACTGGTCGGCGCCCGCCGCGGATGCCGCTCGCCGGGGACGATGTAGGTGTGCTCGTAGTGCCGGAGCAGCAGGTCGCAGGCCGATGCCAGGGTGGGTGCCCAGTACTGTGCCTCGCCGTTGGGGCCCATGATCCCCTCGAAGCCGCCGATGCCGAAGTTGTCCTCCGCGGACACGCCGCCGGAATAGTCGAGCGAGCTCTTGCCCGTCAGGACCATGGCGCTGGCCGGCGTCATGATCAGGATGCCCCTGGTATGCATGAGCATGGTGGCTTCCGCGTTCCAGTACGGCTGGGCGCCGACATTGATCCCGGTGACGACCACGTTGACCTCGCCGCCGGACTGGGTGAACTCGACCAGGCGGCGCAGTACGGCCGCGATCCAGTCCATGTTCTCCGTGCCGCTGTCCCAGGCGATCTTGGCGCCGGAGGACAGCGCGTACCACTCGACCGGCACGTGCATCTGGCTCGCGAGGTCGAGTGCGCCGAGAATTCGTCGGCACTCTGGCTCGGCCAGGTTGCCCAGGCCGGCGGTCGGGTCACCGAGGATCGCGACGCGTCGCATGCCTTCCGGCACGAGCGCCGTGTAGCTGGTGATCACGCCCACGACGATCCCGGCCAGGTTGCCTCCGTAGGGCCGGCTCACCGGCGCCAGCTCATGGTCATGGTCCGCGTCGTCCAGGTCGTACTCGACAAAGTCGCCAGCCGGGAAGTCCGCCGGGGCATCGACCGGCGGCGTGAGCATCCTGACCAGCTCGTACGGGTAAGGCAGTCCGCGTCGCTTGGCCTGCAGGGATTTCTGCTTGTATTCGGTCAGCGGCCGGATTGGCCGGTCGGCTGGGGCTCGCAGCCGCACGGCTACCGCCTTGTCCTCGATGTTCTCCACGTCAAGCACCTCGTCGGCCAGGACGCCGGTCGCCGCGTCGACCCGCTGGATCCGGGCAACGACCTTCTCCAGCCCGAGGTCGGCGGCGAGCGGTGCGAGCCGATGCGCGAGCACGCGCCACGTCGATGTAGGAATGTCCCAGGCCGGCCGGACATACAGCACGACCCGGTTGTTCATCGGCCGCTGTCGCGGCGGCCTGCCGCGAAGCGCCCGCCTGATGCCCGCGAGCGCCTCCGCCAGCATGCCCTCCATGTGCGGATACCCGGTGATCGCGCCCGCCGCGTCCCGCGCGGGCGTCAGATCGCGCACCTCGGCTAGGGCGATCAGCCGCTCATCCTGGGGGTTCGAGCGGGCCACGGCGCGGAAGAGGTAGACGTCCTCAGCGCTGGCCAGCCGGCTCAGCTCGAAGTTCGACAGCCGCCACAGCTCCATCCGTTCGGCGATCATCGGGTGCATGTTCCGGAACAGCGTGTCCTCGGCGAACGTCCCTGCGCTCTGCAGGTAGGTGAAGCTCTGGGTACGCTGATGCTCTTCCGCGTGTTCCGCGCCGTCCGTCGCGCTGGTCACCGTGATGGTAAGCCGGTGCAGGTCACGGCCGAAGCGGGTGTGAGCGAGCAGGCCGTCGAGCCGGCGCGCCATCTCGTCGGCAGCCTCGAACGGCGCGTTCCGCCAGGATTCGACGTCGACCACGACCGGGCGGTCGCTGTCGATCGTGCTCAGGTGCGCGGAGAGCGCGCTGGCGAACGCGGGCAGTTCCTCCATCGGCACGTAGGAAGTGACCAGGTGCACGGCCGCGGGGGCAGCCGTGTCACGGTATTCGGCCAGGCAGCTCAGGTGCCCGGCGAAGGTCTCGCAGCGCAGCTCGGTCAGCGTCCGGATGCGGTAGAAGCGCAGCGTGCGAACCTGGAGCAGCCGCGCGCTCGCCGTTCGGTCCGCGCCGCGGAATCGGTCCCGCAGCGTGGAGCGCATCGGCAGCGGGAACCAGACGACTCGGTTCGTGAGCTCGCGAGTCCGCTCGGGATCCTGGCAGCCGCACAGCTCGTCGAGTGTGCGGCCGATCTCGGCATAGGCCGCCGCGCGGGTCCGCTTGAGCAGCGGCTCATCGACGGAGGAGAAGCGTACCTCCCTGGCGAGGTCGCACACCCCCGGATACCGTCCCATGGTGCAGCTGATCAGACGGTCGAGTATGGCCAGCCGCTCGCCAGGCAGCGCGCCTGCCAGCTCGGAGCGGGCCTGCAGCCACCGGCCGAGTATGGCGATCACAATCGGTGCCGCGGCGGGCATCCGGCCAACCGAGCGGTAAATGCGCAGTAGCGCCTGCTCGAGCTCGGGTGACCGTGCCAGTGACACGACGCCATAGCGAGCCAGCGCTCTCCGCAGCTGGCGGGCAAAGCGGTCGGGCGTCCCGCTGCGCTCGGTGTCCAGGACTGCAAGGTAGCTGAGCAGGTATTCGTGCGAGCTGCGCACGTGCTCGTCCTGCAGGTCGTCGGGCACGTGCGCGGACAGGGCGGCGATGTCGGCGAAGATCTCGACCAGTTCCTGCTCATCCCTGATCCCTGGGTCATCGGCCGGCAGGCTGGCCAGGCTTGCCACTTCGGCACGCCCGAGTTCCGCGGCCTCGCTGTCCTCGAGGTCATATCCGAGCAGGTACGCCCGCAGCAGCCGGTGCCTGTCGCGTCGGCCCGGGTCCGCCGCATCGCTTGCGCACGCAAGCCCGGCGAAGTCCGCAACCGGGCCGCCCTGCCCGGCCAGCTGGAGCTCAAGGTCGGGCGGCCGCAGTCGCACGAGCGGAGCCCCGGCCTCGACCTGCGTGTTCACCTGGGCAGAGACCGACCGGACAACGCCCGCGTGCGGCGCCATGACGGTCGATTCCATCTTCATGCTCTCCAGCACGACGAGCGGGTCCCCGGCCCGCACGGTGTCGCCCGGGGCGACAAGCACGGCCACGACGAACGCGGGGGCAGGGCTGCGCACCTGGCCGCCGTCATCCCGGGTGATCACGTGCGGAGTGCCGTCGACGTCGATGACCAGCCGCGGCCCGCTGCTGACGGCCGCGACGCGGTAGCGCTTGCCCAGGCATGTCATCGCACGCTCATAGCGTCCGAGCCGCCGGACCGTCACCTCGACGGGGCCGCCGGGCGTGATAACGCGGTAGTCATCACGGCTCAGGCAGTAGACCCGCATCCGGTAGGCAGCGCCTCCGGCCAGCAGTTGCACCAGGTGGCCGACGGTGTCGGGCAAGGCGGGGCGCCCCCGCGCGGCGGAGGCCAGGAAATTGGCCAGCACGGCCGCCCGATCGTGGTCGGCGACCTCGACGGCCGCCGCCAGCAGCGCGACGGGATCCGGCGCCGGAAGCTGGGTGCCGCTCGCCGTGAGCCGGTCCAGCCACGTCGTGTCGAAGGTCCCGGCACGTACCTCGGGTCTGTCTAGCAGGGATATCAGGAAGGCCTGGTTGGTCATCCCGCCATCGATCACCACCTGGGAGTGCGCGAGGCCGCGCCGCAGCCGGCTGACCGCCTCGGTCCTGTCCCGCCCCCACGCCACGATCCTGGCGATCGTCGCGGCGGACTCCGCCGCGATATCGTCGCCGACCGCGACATCGGCGTCGACCCGGATGCCGGGGCCTGACGGCAGCCTCAGCACGGACACCCGCCGAGGTGCCGACGCGAACGCGCGATCGTGATCCTCGGCGCTAATCCTGGCCTCGATCGCGTACCCGCGGACCTGAGGAGGGGCAGGCGGCAACGCGCCGCCGCACGCCACCTGCAGCTGCAGCTTGACCAGGTCAGTCCCGGTCGTCATCTCGGTAACCGGATGCTCGGCCTGCGGCTGCGCGCTCACTTCCGTGAACCAGAACTGCCGCGTCCGCGGGTCGACAAGGAACCCGACCGAGCCCGCGCCGCGATACCCTGCGGCGTCGCACAGCCGGACGGCCGCCTCGCGCAGGCGCGACTCCGTCTCCTGGTCCACGGCAGCGCTGCCTGACTCCTCGATGACCTGCTGGCTGCGTCGCTGGATGCTGCGGTCGCGGATGCCGGCGGCCCAGCACGTGCGGTGAGCGTCGGCCATGACCTGGACCTCGACATGATGCGCGCCGCGCACGGGCTCACCGTCCAATGGCAGCACCGGGATCCCGGTCTGCTCAGCCAGCTGCCTGGCCCGAGCCTCGTCTGCGAGCAGCCCGATCGCTTGGCTGGGCGGACCGACGAAGGTGATTCCGGCCTTCTCGCAGCGCGCGGCGAACTCGGCAGGCTCCGCCACGAAGTCCCAGCCGACCCACGCCGCGTCGGCGCGGACCGATTCGAGAACCGTCATGAGCCGGTCGAGATCCGCAGGGGCGCTGCGCCGCTCCCCGTCGGCCTCGGTGGCGAGTGCGGGTCCGAGGGACCTGGCCTCGTCGGCCTCGCGTACAAACCACGAGTCGGCGTCCGGCTCGGCATACAGCGCGATCGTGCTGATCGGCTGGCCCGAGTCGTCGGCAAGCTCGGCGGCGGCTGCCAGGCAGCGCATCGCTGCCTCGCCTCTGTTGACGATGGCTAGCCGCCGAATGCCCGGCATATCGCCTCCCTGCGCGGCTGGCCGCGCGTTAATCGCACATGGCGCGGTGGATCGCTGCCTGCGGCCCGGCGGGCATCGGGCTGTCGATGCCGACGGTCCGGTAACCGTCCACGCGAAGAACCACGTCGCCCTCACCGTCCACGACCCGGCAGTCGAAAGCACCGTCAGCCGTCGGCTGTACCATCGCGAAGAGCTGCTGATCAGGCTGCGGCCGGTGCAGCATCGTGACCCCGTCCGCTCGCGCGGGCAGCGCCATCCGCCCTGCCTGGCCGATCTCCCACAGGCCGGCGGTCTGGAAGCACGCCTCGGCCAGCCGCGGTTCGGTCACCGTCGGAGTGCTGGCCGGCACGTGATCGGCCGGCAGCGGGCGCGCGAGCGCAGCCACCGCCGCGGGCCCGCTGTGCCAGCCCTCGTCGATGACCTGGTAGGCGGGGCCGTGGAAGAAGACACGGTAAATGTCGCCGTGGCCGGCGGCGCAGTCGGCGCGGCCACCGGGCGGCTGGCCGTGTTCGGGTCGCCCGGCCCGGGTCGCGAGCCTGACCTGCCCGGTGAAGTGGGTCGTCACTCGCGGCGCCTGATCGCCTGCCAGTGTCCGGCTGGCGGTCAGGGCGCAGTCCGCGACCAGGTCCGGGCCGTCGGGCCTGAACACGGCCGTGATCGTCAGAGTCCTCGGCTCATCACGGTAGAACTTGACCGGGGCGGCGAAGGTCACCTGCTCGACGCCCGCGACCTGCATGTCCGGGACCGCCAGGCGAGCGAGCGCGGCGAAGGCCTCGATCCCCATCACACCGGGCAGCACAGCCACGGAGTCGATGCGGTGATCGTTCAGGAAGGGCTGCACGACCGGGTTGAGCGTCGTTTCCGCGGTCAGCCCGGAGTAGACCCCCATGCCGGTGATGGTGCCGATCATCGGGCCGCCGGGACCGGTGTCCACGGCGGACGGATCGAGGCCTCCAGCGGGGTCTAGCTCAGCGGTCAGCACGCCCAGGCGCCCGCCGACGACGACTTCGCCGCTGAACGGGCCCGCCGTCAGCTCGCGCCTGATCCATCCGATTCCGGCCTGCGGTACCAGCATCTCGATGCCGGCCATGGCCATGACCTTCGGTATCGAACCCCTGGTCGCCATGCCCAGGCCCGCCCACGCGGTCCAGTCGATGGCGATCGCCCGGGTACCCGGGCTGGCCGTGCGGAGGCTCGACACGATCTTGCACAGCAGGTCATTGGCCGCCGCGTAATCCGTCTGTCCGGTGTTGCCGAACCTGCCTGCCACCGAACTGAACGCCACCAGTGCGCCGATCGGCATCCTTCCGGCGGCGTGCAGCAGGTTGAAGAGCCCGTCGGCCTTCACATCGAACACGAGGTCGTACTCACGCGCGGGCTTGTCGGCGATCGCATGGCTAATGTCGATCCCGGCCGCGTGGACAAGGACATCGATCCGTCCGTGCCGCTCGCGAATCCCGCTCATGACGTCGGCGAGCGCTCCGGCGTCGGTCAGGTCGACCGCGTGATAGCAGGCCTCGCCGCCGGCCTCCCGGACAGCGCGGATCGCGATCAGGGCCGAGTACAGCCGTTCGTACCTGGCGAGTTCCCGCTCGATCAGCACCGGGGTGGGCCGCGTCCCGGCCGCCGCGAGCCGCTCGGTGATGGCTTTCGTGAAGCGCTCGCGGTCCGTGGCGTAGCTGATCAGGTCCTCGTCGGCGGGATCGGGCTCGGGCGCCAGATCGAGCAGGTGGAAGATGCCGCCGCTGGCGCCGGCCAGGTCGGCGACGATCGCCGACACAATGGCGCCGGCGGCACCGGTAACGACGAAGACGATCTCCTTGCCCAGCGCCAGGCCGGCCGATCCGTCGCCGAACGGCACCTCCCGCAGCCCGACAGCCCAGCGCCGACCGTCCGCCCGGCCGATCTCGACCGCACCCGGGTCCCGCAGCGTCTCATCGATCAGCGCGTCGGCGAGCGCGGCCGTCTTTCGGCCGGCCGGGAAGTCGACGGCCTTGACGAGCACGTCGGGGCGTTCGCGCCGGTAGGCCTTGACGAAACCGGTGACCGCGCCGCCGAGCGGTGCGACAGCGCCGGCGTCGTCATACCCGTGGTAACCGCCGAGCCGGGTTGCCGCCACCAGGAACGTTCCGGCCGGCCCGAGCTGCCCGGCAGTATCGAGCCTTCTGACGACCGCATGCAGGTTCTTCACCCGCCTGCGCAGGGCCTCGCGCCAAGCGGCCAGGTCGAGATCGCCGATCGCCGGCTCGCAGTCGAGGGCAGGAAGCCAGTAGACGCCGCCCAGTTGGCCCGCTTCGAGCCATGCGGCCAGCCTGGCCTCAATGTCGGAGGTCTCCGCCCCGGCTTCCAGAACCAGGGCCGTGGCGCCGACGGCGCCAAGCCGCTTCGCCAGCGACCGGGCCACGCCGCCTTCGTCGGCCATCACCACGACCCGGCTAGCGGGACCGAGGTCGACGCCGGTCGGCCTGCACCACTCGATCGGCGGCCGCAGCACGGGGACGGGAACGCGACGCGGAAGCTGATCGGTCTGCCCCATGTCGGCGGTGAACGCCGGGGCCGGAGCAAGCGGCGTCCGCGGCTCTTGCGAGGTGGCGGGAGATTCGGTGCCCGCCGGCGTGCCGACCTGCGCGGCGCTCGCCGCAGCCGTCGGGGCCGCCGTGGCCGCCGGGGTGGCGGCGTGGTCGTGGACGAACTCGATCACGTGGGCCAGGGTCGGGAAGTCGCGCAGCTTCAGGTCGTCCTTCCGGGGGATCGCGAACCGTTCCCGCACGGCCGCGAAGACCTCGGCCTGCTTGAC
>DATIZP010000017.1:0-5178 GCA_035517035.1 Streptosporangiaceae bacterium
ATCGACTGGGCGAGCCGTTTCGCTGGGTCTACGGTCAGCACCACGACATGGCGGCCACGCTCGGCCGCCCGCAGCCCGATCGCGGCCGCGAGCGTGGTCTTGCCGACGCCGCCCGAGCCGCAGCACATGATGATCCTGGTCCGCCGGTCGTCGATGACCTGGTCGAGGCGCAGCCGCGCGGGTCTAGCGCTCATGCTGTGTCCCCCGCTCGCCTCCGCGAAGCGACCGGCTCGCTCATGTTGTGTCCCCCGCTCGCCTCCGGGCACCGACCGGCTCGCTCATGCTGCGCCCTGGTCGCGCAGCGCCTTGGCCAGCCGGTACAGCGCGGCCAGGTCGATGCCTTCGGTGACCAGCGGCAGCTCGTAGCACGGCTGGCCGACCTCGTCGAGCAGCCGCCGCTGCGCCCGCTGAGCGCGGGCCGTGCGGGCCTCGTCGGCAAGCTCGGCGGCCAGGTCGCCGGCCAGGTCGGCGTCGTCGCCCAGCCCGGCCGCCTTGAGCGCCTGCTCAAGCGCCTCGGTGTCCCGTGCCCGGCTGCCGAGCGTTGCCCTGCCCGCCGCGGCGTGCGCGTGCGAGCCCGTGCCGCCGTGACCCGGCCGGCCGGCCAGCTCCGCCTGGCGCATCATGTTGACCATGATCCCGCCGGGCTGGATGCCGCCCTTGCCGATCTCGCGCAACTCGGCGATCCCGTCCAGCGTCTCCTGGACCGGCATCTCCTCGAGCAGCGTGACGAAGTGCACGGCCGTCTGCGGCGAGCGGATCACCGACTGCACGGTATCGGCGTGACCGCGGATCGGGCCGACCCTGGCGAGCCCTGAGACCTCCGACGACACGTTGAGGAACCGGCTGATCCGGCCGGTCGGCGGCGCGTCCATCACCACCGCGCCGTAGACCGGGCTGCCGCCGCGCGACTTGCGCCGCGTGGCCTCGGCGACCTTGCCGGTGAGCAGCACGTCGGACAGCCCCGGCGCGATCGTGGTCGCGAAGTCAAGCACGCCGAGCCTGGTCAGCGCCCGGCCTGCCTGGCGCAGGTTGTAGAACATCTCCAGGTACTCGATCAGCGCCGACTGCGGGTCGACCGCCAAGGCGAACACGTCGCCGCCCGGCCTGCCGTCGTCCGCAGGCGCGACCGCCACCCGGCGCTCCTCGTACGGCAGCGGCGGCACGTCGAACAGCTGGGCGATGCCCTGCCTGCCCTCGACCTCCATGAGGAGCACGGGCCTGCCGTTCGAGGCGAGCGCCAGGGCGAGCGCGGCGGCGATCGTGGTTTTTCCCGTCCCGCCCTTGCCGGTGACGACATGCAGCCGCACGCCGTCCCAGTCGGTGTCCCGCACGCTCACGATCACGAGGCTATCCGCGGGCCGGTCCTGCCTGCATCGTGGCCTCTCAGTCATTGCGGTGTTACCCGGCTGCTACGGGTCGTGGTTAGGCTTATTGCTGACGGCCGAGGACAGGTCCCTAGGTCCCCGTTCATTCTGGGTAAGAAGGGTGCCGGCTATGGATGCTTTGCTAGGTTTTGTCGCATTTATTATCGTTGTTGGCTTCATCCTGGCCGCGCGCAGCGTCAAGCAGGTGCAGCAGTACGAGGAAGGCATCGTCTTCAGGTTCGGACGGGTGCTGCCAAGGACCCGGCAGCCGGGCCTGACCTTCCTCCGCCCGATCGGCGACAAGATCCAGAAGGTCAACAAGCAGATCATCGCGATGGCGGTGCCCGCCCAGGAGGGCATCAGCAGGGACAACATCAGCGTGCGCGTGGACGCCGTCGTCTACTTCAAGGTGGTCGACCCGATCAAGGCGACGATCAACGTCCAGAATTACATGTTCGCCGTGTCCCAGCGCGCCCAGACCTCGCTGCGCTCCATCATCGGCCAGTCCGAGATGGACGAGCTGCTCTCCGAGCGTGACCGGGTCAACAAGCAGCTGTGCCGGATCATCGACGAGGTCACCGAGGAGCCGTGGGGCGTCAAGGTGGAAAGCGTGGAGATCAAGGACGTCTCGCTGCCCGAGGGCATGAAGCGGTCGATCGCCCGCCAGGCCGAGGCCGAGCGCGAGCGGCGGGCCAGGATCATCGTGGCCGACGCCGAGTACCAGGCGTCGAAGCGGCTCGCCGCCGCGGCCCACGTGATGGCACGCGACCCCGCGGCGCTCCAGCTCCGCCTGCTGCAGACCGTGGTCGAGGTGGCGTCGGAGAAGAACAGCACCCTGGTCATGCCGGTTCCGGTCGAGCTGCTGCGGTTCTTCGACCGGGCGGCCGGCGGGCACGTACGGGTCCCCGACGAGTCGGAGTCGGACGACACGGGAGACGCCGAGGTGGCAGCGGCCGAGGCCGCGATCGAGCACGAGTCCGCCAGCGCGGCTCCCGCACTCGGCGCCGACGAGACTCTCGCGATCCCGCCGGTCCCGCGCATTCCCGAGCCGGAGATCCCGCCCGCCGAGGTCCCGGAGCTGCGCATCCCGCCCGGAGCCTGAGCCTCGGCCTGAGCCGGGCAGGCGGCTGCCGGACGACCGCGAACGGCCGGCACCGCCGCAGGTGGCGGTCGCGGGGCGGCTAAGGTAACGGCCATGCAGAAGTGGGAGTACGCGACCGTGCCACTGCTCGTCCACGCGACCAAGCAGATACTCGACAACTGGGGTGACGACGGGTGGGAGCTCGTCGCTGTCATCCCGGGCCCCAATCCCGAGCAGCTCGTCGCCTACCTGAAGCGGCCCAGGCAGTGACCACGGACCCCGGCTCCCCCGAGCAGCGCCTGGCCGCGCTCGGCCTCAGCCTGCCCGCCGTCGTGGCGCCGCTGGCGGCCTACGTTCCCGCGGTCAGGTCCGGCGGCTTCGTCTACACCGCCGGGCAGCTCCCGTTCGTCGACGGCAAGCTGTCGGCTACCGGCAAGGTCGGCGCCGCCGTGACGCCCGGCGAGGCCGCCGCACTGGCGAGGACCTGCGCCCTGAACGCGCTCGCCGCCGCCGTCTCGGTCACCGGCAGCCTGTCGGCGATCCGGCGGATCGTGAAGGTCACTGGGTTCGTGGCCAGCGCCCCCGATTTCACCGCCCAGGCTCAGGTAGTGAACGGGGCCAGCGAGCTGCTGCTCGAAATCTTCGGCGAGTCGGGCAGGCACGCGAGGAGCGCGGTGGGCATGGCGGTGCTGCCGCTCGACGCTCCCGTCGAGGTCGAGCTGATCGCCGAGGTCGCCGACTAGTGCGGCCAGCAGGTCAGGTAAGGCTTCCCGATCAGATGGCCGCGGCGGCGCGCGACGTCATCGAGGGGCGGGTACCCCCGGCCACGCCCAGGGACGCCGCCACCGTGATGCTGCTGCGCCCGGCGGTCGCCGTCCGTGCCGGACCAGCCGCTCGGGCGCCGGGCGCTGGTGCCGCCGAAGGCGCGGCTCCGGGCACCGGCTTCGAGGTCTACATGCTCAGGCGCAAGCCGTCGATGGCGTTCGCCCCTGGCGCCTACGTGTTCCCCGGCGGATCGGTCGACCTGCGGGACGCTGACGAGGAGGTCGCCTGGGCGGGTCCCGGGGTGGACCACTGGGGCGAGGTCTTCGACGCGCCGCCCGAGCTGGCTCGCGCGCTGGTCTGCGCCGCCGTCAGGGAGACGTTCGAGGAATCCGGCGTCCTGCTGGCCGGCCCGTCGGCGGACGCCGTGGTCGCCGACACCAGGGGTGAGGACTGGGAGGCCGACCGGCACGCGCTGCTCGACCGGTCGCTCTCGCTGGCCGAGCTGCTGGCCAGGCGCCAGCTGATCCTGCGCTCTGACCTGCTCAGGCCGTGGGCCAGGTGGATCACCCCGGTGATCGAGCCGCGCAGGTTCGACACCAGGTTCTTCGCCGCCGCGCTGCCCCCGGGCCAGCGGACCAGGGACGTCGGCGGCGAGGCTGCCGCGGTGGAGTGGATCTCCCCGCCCGCGGCGCTGCAGGCAGGCAGGGACGGGCGGATCCAGCTCTGGCTGCCGACCGCGATGACCCTGGCCGAACTCGCCGAGCACGCCGATGTGGCATCGGTGCTCGCCGCCCGCCGCGACGTGACTCCGCTGCTGCCCGAGCTCGTGGTCACCGAGAATGCCACCTGGCTGAAGGTTCCCGGCGACCGGGCGTACCCGCTGTGACCGGCCCGGACGGCTCGGGCGGACCGAACGGCCGGAACGGCTCGGGTGGCTCGAACGGCTCGGACGGCGCGAACGGAACGGATGGCACGGATGGCTCGGGCCAGCCCGGCGCGCAGTCTGTCGACGGCTCGGGCACGGAGCGGGCGCGCTGCGTGCTGGCACCCAACCCCGGCCTGATGACGCTGGACGGGACCAACACCTGGCTGGTCGCCGAGCCAGGTTCGCCGACCGCCGTGGTGGTCGATGCCGGCCCGGACGACGAGGCGCACCTGCGCCGGGTCTGCGCGGAGGCGGAGCGGCTCGACCAGCGGATCGCGCTCATCGTCCTGACCCATGGCCACCACGACCACTCGGGCGGCGCGCGCGGGCTCGCCGCCTTGACCGGCGCCCCGGTCAGGGCCGTGGACCGCGGGCACCGGTTGGGCGGCGAGGGCCTGCCGCCCGGCGCTGTGGTGACCGACGGCGGCTGCGAGATCGAGGTCATCGCCACGCCCGGGCACACCGCCGACTCGGTCAGCCTGCTGCTGCGCGCCGACCGGGCGGTGCTGACCGGCGACACCGTGCTCGGACGCGGCACCGCGGTGATCGCCGCCGACGGGAACCTCGGCGATTACCTCGGCTCGCTCGACCGGCTCCGCGCCCTGGCCGACTCGGCGGGCCTGCGGGCGCTGCTGCCGGGCCACGGACCGCTGCTCGCCGATCCTGTGGCGACTCTTGACTACTACATAACGCATCGCGCCGAGCGGCTCGCCGAGATCAGGGCAGCCCTTGCCGCGGGGGACAGGTCCGAGTCCGACATAGTGGCCAGGGTCTACGCCGATGTGGACCGCGCGCTCTGGCCGTTCGCCCAGATGTCGGTGCGCGCCCAGCTCGCCTACCTGGCCGGCCTCGGCGAGCTCCCCGCCGACATGCCCCCCGCCCCTGACCCCCGCCCCTGACCCCCGCCCCTGGCGCGGCTCCTGGGCGTCGCTCCGTCGGCTCCTCATGCTGTGGTCGGTCGCCGGCAACGCGGGTCGGTCGGCCACCCACGCTGCTGACTCTTACCCGCTATGGCCACTTTGCATCCGCTAGCGTCATGATCA
>DATIZP010000018.1:0-2208 GCA_035517035.1 Streptosporangiaceae bacterium
GGCGGCGCGCCGCGCGTCGCTGTGCTTGGCCACGTTGGCCAGCAGTTCGGCCGCGGAGAAGTAGGCGATGGTCTCGATCGCGGCCGAGGGGCGCTCCGGGATGTCGGTGACCAGCTCGACCGGGACCGCGCTGCGCGCGGCCAGCGTGGTCAGCGCGTCGGCGAGACCGTTGTCCAGCACGGACGGGTGGATGCCGCGGGCCAGGGTGCGCAGTTCGGCGATCGCCTCGATGGCGCTGCGGTGAGCGTCGTCGACGAGCTGGGCGACCCGGGTAAGGTCGGGCGGAGCCACGTCGCTGAGCTTCTCCCTGGCCAGGCCGAGCTTCATGGCCAGGGCCACGAGCTGGGCCTGCGCTCCGTCGTGCAGGTCGCGCTCGATGCTGCGGAGCCTGGCCGCCGAGTCGTCCACGGCGTGCGCCCTGGTCTTCTCCAGATCGCGGACCCGCTCGGCGAGCGCGGCGGAGTCGGGCGAGCCGGGGCCGAGCAACCCGCGGATGAGCGTACGGTCAGGTTCGCTGACTCGGTGCGCCAGCCACGGAGCCGCGAGCAGCAGGAACGCGCCGAGCGGCAGGAAGAGGAACGAGCCGGCCAGCGGCACGGGGCGGCCGCTGCCCAGCCCCGGGCCGGCCTTGGCGAACTCCTGCCAGATCGGGTAGGTCAGGTAGAACAGCCCGGCGAGCCGGAAGCCCGCGGCGACGAGCAGCTCGACGGCGGCGACCGGCAGCTTCAGCGCGAAGTAGCTGCGGCCCAGCCAGGCATGCCGGTCGCGAATCGCCCCTATGTACCAGCCGGTCTTGCCCTCTGGCCGCAGTGCATCGATGGCGATGCGCTCCTCGGTGGCCAGCTCGGCGATCCGGGACGCCGGGACGCCGATGATCCTGACCCGGCTGCCGCGCCGCTTGACCTTGGCGCCCTTCGCCTCGGCGAGGGCGGCCAGCCGGCCGGGGTCCGGCGTCCTTACGTTTACGTATTTGTACGGTCGCAACGGCGGCGGTGCCGGGACGTCGTCGCCGAGCAGCGTGCGGGCGAGCGAGCGGTTGGCCGCGCCGAGTTTCCTGACGCCCGGCGCGGACGCGGCCCACAGCGGGCCGTTGATGAGCGTGGGCACGGTGAAGACCAAGGCGCCCACGGCCAGCGGGACGCTGACGATCGCGTAGGCAAGCTCGGCCCAGGTGCGCCGGGTGAACGGCGCTCGCAGGATGCGCCACAGCAGCGCGCTGGCCGACCCCGTCATAATGTGATTATCGCTGATGAAGGCGGCGCCGCGGCCGCTGGCTTTACTCATGTCTCGATGCTGTCCGGCCGGCGCCTGCAGGTCGATCGGGGCGCCACCCGGGATCTGGTACGGCTGGCACGAGTGCCTCTTACAGGCGGCGATCGATGAATACGGGCGGCCGCCCTAAGGAGCCGAGGGGAACCGGGGCGCGCGCTTCTCGGCGAGCGCCGCCGCGCCTTCCAGGACGTCGGGGCCCATGAAGCAGAGCATCTCGTAGGCAGCGGACTGGTCGAAGATCGGGCCGGCCATCTTGAGCCAGTTGTTCAGCGACCGCTTGGTCCACCGGATGGCCGGCTGCGAGCCGGTGGCGAGGGCGTTCGCCACCCGCAGGGCCTCGTCGAGCACCTGATCGCGCGGGACGGCCTTGCTGACCATGCCGAGCCGCTCGGCCTCCTCGCCGGTGATCATCTCGCCGGTGAGCAGGTAGTAGCGGGCTTTCGCGATGCCGCACAGCAGCGGCCACAAGATCGCGGCATGGTCGCCGGCGGCGACGCCGAGCCTGACGTGGCCGTCGCCGAGTCTGGCGTCGAGGGCACAGATCGATATGTCGGCCAGCAGCGCCACTACCGTGCCCGCGCCGACGGCGACGCCGTTGACCGCCGAGACGACCGGCTTGTCGCAGTTGACGATGTTGTAGACCAGTTCGCTCATCTCGGTGAGCACGTGCGCCACGCGGTCGTAGTCGCCGGCCATCCGCCGCACCATGTCCAGGTCGCCGCCGGCGGAGAACGCCTTGCCGGCGCCGGTGATCACGGCGACCCTCGTCTCCGGATCGGCGGAGACCCCCGCCCAGACCCGGGCGAGTTCGCCGTGCATCTGCTCGTCGGCGGCGTTGTACTTGTCCGGCCGGTCCATGGTGATGAGCAGCACGCCATGGTCCCGGCGTTCGAAGCGGAGCTGCTCGTACTCGGAGAACTTCACAGACTGCTCCTT